>NZ_JBHURF010000001.1:0-617522 GCF_042674125.1 Rhodococcus sp. NPDC056960
AGAACGGCAACACCGAACTCGAGGGCCTGCGCAAGGCGAACGCCGAGCACCCGATCGAGGTCACCGGCAAGAAGCTGCGCGACCTGATGAGCTGGGTCGACCGGCCGATCACCGAAACCGCCTAGGTTTCACTGCTTTACAGATCCACCGCACCACCGGCCCGATGCCGCATCGGTCTCGTTCGAGGCCCCCGATGTGACATTGGGCCGGTGGCGTTCGGTGTCCGATTCCGTTGTCGCAGGCGTCCACTATGTGGTATCGCAGACCAGGATGCATTTTCCCTGTGAGGGCGGACTAAGCTGTGTGTGGTCAAAACACCCCACACCCACCGATTCAGGGAGTTTGCACGTGAGCCAGCCAGGCCGTCCTGTAGTTCTGATCGCCGACAAGCTCGCGCCGTCCACCGTCGAGGCATTGGGCGACGGTGTGGAGGTGCGTTGGGTCGACGGACCTGATCGCCCGGCCCTGCTCGCAGCGGTGCCCGAGGCCGACGCGATCCTCGTCCGCTCCGCCACCACCGTCGATGCCGAGGTCCTGGCGGCCGGCACCAAGCTCAAGATCGTCGCCCGCGCCGGCGTCGGCCTCGACAACGTCGACGTGCCCGCCGCCACCGAGCGCGGTGTCATGGTCGTCAACGCTCCGACGTCCAACATCCACACGGCCGCCGAGCACGCGGTCGCGCTGATGCTCGCCACCGCCCGCCAGATCCCCGCCGCCGACGCCACCCTGCGCGACCGCGAGTGGAAGCGCAGCAAGTTCAACGGTGTGGAGATCTTCGGCAAGACCGTCGGTGTCGTCGGCCTCGGCCGCATCGGCCAGCTGTTCGCGCAGCGTCTCGCCGCATTCGAGACGCACGTCATCGCGTACGACCCCTACGTGTCGGCCGCCCGCGCCGCGCAGCTCGGCATCGAGCTCGTCACCCTCGACGAACTGCTGGAGCGCGCAGACCTCATCTCCGTGCACCTGCCCAAGACCCCCGAGACGAAGGGTCTGCTGGGCACGGAGAACCTGGCGAAGACCAAGAAGGGCGTCGTCATCGTCAACGCCGCCCGCGGCGGTCTGATCGACGAGTCCGCGCTGGCCGAGGCTATCAAGTCCGGTCACGTCCGCGCCGCCGGCCTCGACGTGTTCGAGTCCGAGCCGTGCACCGACAGCCCGCTGTTCGACCTGCCCGAGGTCGTCGTGACGCCGCACCTCGGTGCGTCCACCAGCGAAGCGCAGGACCGCGCCGGAACCGACGTCGCGAAGTCCGTACTGCTCGCTCTCGCAGGCGATTTCGTTCCCGACGCCGTCAACGTTTCCGGTGGCGCCGTGGGCGAGGAAGTTGCCCCGTGGCTCGAGATCGTCCGCAAGCAGGGCGTGCTGATCGGCGCGCTGTCGGGTGAACTGCCCGTCAACCTGTCGGTCGACGTGCGCGGCGAGCTCGCGTCCGAGGACGTCGAGGTGCTCGCGCTCTCGGCTCTGCGCGGTGTGTTCTCCGCCGTCATCGAGGACGCGGTCACGTTCGTCAACGCTCCCGCGCTCGCGGAGGAGCGTGGCGTCACGGCCGAGGTTACCAAGGCGGCCGAAAGCCCCAACCACCGCAGCGTGGTCGACCTGCGCGCCGTGTTCGGCGACGGCAGTGTCATCAACGTGTCGGGCACCCTGACCGGCCCGCAGCAGGTCGAGAAGATCGTCAACATCAACGGCCGCAACTTCGAACTGCGCGCCGAGGGTCTCAACCTGGTGATCAACTACACCGATCAGCCCGGTGCGCTGGGCAAGATCGGCACGCAGCTCGGCAACGCGGGCATCGACATCCAGGCTGCCCAGCTCAGCCAGGACGCCGAGGGTGAGGGTGCGACCATCCTCCTCCGCGTCGACCGCGAGGTGCCGAGCGAGGTGCGCGAGGCGATCTCCACCGCCGTCGGCGCCACCAAGATCGAGCTCGTCAACCTGGCCTAATCCCCACTGTGCGCGTGCCACGACCCCGTCGTCGTGGCACGCGCACAGCTCTATGTGAAGTGAGGCGTTCATGAAGCTTGCGGTCATTCCGGGTGACGGCATCGGTGTCGAGGTCACGGCCGAGGCGCTGAAAGTGCTGCGCAAACTCGTCCCCGATCTCGAGACCACCGAGTACGACCTCGGTGCCCGTCGATACAACGCGACGGGGGAGCTGCTCCCGGACGCCGATCTCGCGGCGATCCGTGAGCACGACGCGATCCTGCTGGGCGCCATCGGCGATCCGTCGGTCACGCCGGGCGTGCTCGAGCGGGGGCTGCTGCTGAACATGCGATTCGCGCTGGATCATCACGTGAATCTGCGTCCGTCACAGCTGTATCCGGGTTCGAAGTCGCCGCTCGCGGCGCAGCCCGACATCGACTTCGTGGTCGTGCGCGAGGGCACCGAGGGGCCGTACACCGGCAACGGCGGCGCGATTCGCGTCGGCACCCCGCACGAGATCGCGACCGAGGTCTCGATCAACACGTGGTTCGGCGCCGAGCGGGTGGTGCGCTACGCGTTCGCGCTCGCACAGACCCGGCGTAAGCACGTCACCCTGATCCACAAGACGAACGTCCTCTCCAACGCCGGCGCGATCTGGACGCGTGCGGTGGAGACCGTGTCGGCCGAATACCCGGACGTGGAGACGGCCTACTGCCACATCGACGCGGCCACCATCTACATGGTCACCGACCCGTCGCGCTTCGACGTGATCGTCACCGACAACCTGTTCGGCGACATCATCACCGACCTCGCGGGTGCGGTCACGGGGGGCATCGGCCTGGCGGCGTCGGGAAACATCGACGCCTCGGGCACGAACCCGTCGATGTTCGAGCCGGTGCACGGCAGCGCCCCGGACATCGCCGGCCAGGGGATCGCGGATCCCACGGCGGCCATCCTGTCCGCGGCGCTGCTCCTGCGGCACCTCGGCCGCGACGGCGATGCAGCGCGGATCGAGGCTGCCGTCGAAGCGGATCTGGCGTCCCGCGGGGACTCGAAAGTTGTGACTTCGGAGGTCGGCGACCGGATCGCATCGGCCCTCTAGGGCCGCGATTCGACCCTGTCGTCCTCGATCCCCGTGGACCGGTCTTCGGACCGGGCCACGGGGATCAGTGGTATCGACACCGCCGGGAACACGGCGGCGATCGCGAAAGTCACCGGGAAGCCGACGATCCCGATCAGTGCGCCGAACGCCGGAGGAACGATCGAGGCGGCGACGAACTGCCCGGTGTTCTGGACGCCGAGTGCTCGTCCGCCCCAGAACGGTCCGGCGATCTCGGCCACGGCGGTGAAGGCGAGGCCGTTCGGCGCCACCGTCGCGACGGACGCTGCGAGCAACGCCGCGATCGCCAGTGGTGAATCGACCGAGTCCGTCACGGCGAGGGCAGCCATCGACAGACCGCCGGCGACGGCGACCCAGCGGAGCGGGCGCATGCGACTGCCGACCACGTCGGACCAGAACCCGACTCCCATCCTGCCGAGCGCGCCGAGGATCTGAGCGACGGTCACGATCAGCCCCGCTGCCGTTGCTTCCCAATGCCTTTCGGAGATCAGCCACACCAGCGCATAGGTCCACACCGTGTACTGCGGCACGACGAGCAGGACCGAGACGGCGTGGATGCGCCACAGCGTGCCGCTGTCGCGATAGGGATTGGCGAGCATGCCGAGATCCGCCGCGGCGCTGCGGCTCGGTCTGGGCGGATCGACCACCCAGAGTGCGCAGGCCAGCGCCGCGCTCGCACACAGGGCCGCGGGCAGGGCGAGCGCCCAGCCGATACCGTGATCGTGCGCGACCGAGGGAAGTGTCAGCGCCGCGCAGGCGATGCCGAGGGGCAGCGACATCTGCCGGATACCCATCGCGAGTCCGCGGCGTTCGGGCGGGAACCAGCCGACGACGACGCGCCCACTGGCCGCATTCGCCGAGGCCGCCGCCATGCCGCCGAGCAGGAGGAAGAGTGTGGTGGCCGTGAGCGATCCGGACAGTGCCGCGCCCAGTCCCGCCGCCGCAGTCGTCGCCATCCCGGCGGCCAGGACCGTGCGCTCGCCGTAGCGGTCCGCGAGTGCACCCCACGCGATCAGCGTCAGCATCACGCCGAGCGTGGGTGCGGCGACGACGAGTCCGGTGCGGGCGAGGCTGAGCCCGTGGTTCTCCTGCAGTTCGGGAATGAGGAAGGCGACGCCGTTGACGAACACCGCCTGTGCGGCCTGGGCGAACATCCCGAGTGCGAGCATCCACCATCTGCGGGCGGTTCCGACGGAGGACGGCGTGTCGATCGATGCGGTCATGTCATCTCAATATCTAGGATTTGCTTCTCATATATTGGGGAACATGTGGAGTCTATACCCCGCGGACCCCGGCGTCCCGGCACGACGGTGGACCCGGGCCGATAGACTCGGCGCCATGCGTCTTGGTCGAGTGGCAAGTCCCGATGGTGTTGCGTTCGTCAGTATCGAGGGAGACGGGGAGTCCCGAATCGCGAAGGAGATCGCCGAGCACCCCTTCGGCACTCCCACTTTCACCGGCCGGAGCTGGCCGCTCGCCGATGTGCGACTGCTGGCCCCGATCCTTGCCAGCAAGGTCGTGGCCATCGGAAAGAACTACGCCGCCCACGCCGCCGAAATGGGGGGAGAGGCGCCGGCCGATCCTGTGATCTTCCTCAAGCCCAACACCTCGATCGTGGGCCCCGACGCCGCGATCGTCCTACCGAAGTCCTCCAACGAAGTTCATTACGAAGGCGAACTGGCGGTTGTCATCGGACGTCCCTGCAAGGACGTGCCCGCCGCCAAGGCGCTCGACGTCGTGCTCGGATACACGGCAGCGAACGACGTGTCGGCCCGTGACCACCAGCGCCACGACGGGCAGTGGACGAGGGCCAAGGGGCACGACACGTTCTGCCCGCTCGGGCCGTGGATCGAGACCAAGCTCGACGCGTCCGACGTCGACATCACCACCGAGGTGGACGGCGAAGTAAAGCAGCGCAGCAACACTTCGCTTCTGCTGCACGACATTCCGAAGATCATCGAGTGGGTGTCCGCCGTCATGACGCTGCTCCCGGGCGACGTGATCCTCACGGGCACCCCCGAAGGCGTCGGTCCGATCGTCGACGGCCAGAGCGTGAGCGTCACCATCGGTGGCATCGGCACCCTCACGAACCCGGTGACCGCCAAGCGCTGACGGCTCTCGTGTCGGGATCGGGAGCGGACTAGCCTGTAGGAGTCCGTTTTCCCAGCGTCGACCCAAGTGAGCCATGACCACAAGCGAAGTTCGCGTCCGTTTCTGCCCGTCTCCCACCGGAACCCCGCACGTGGGGCTCGTCCGAACCGCCCTGTTCAACTGGGCGTTCGCCCGACACAACGGCGGGTCGTTCGTGTTCCGCATCGAAGACACCGATGCCGCCCGTGACAGCGAGGAGTCGTACCAGGCGATCCTGGACGCGCTGCGCTGGCTCGGGCTGAACTGGGACGAGGGACCGGAGGTCGGGGGACCGTACGAGCCCTACCGTCAGTCGCAGCGACGTGATCTGCACCTCGACGTCGTCGCCAAGCTGCTCGCGGCCGGCGAGGCCTACGAGTCGTTCTCCACGCCCGAGGAGGTCGAGGAGCGGCACAAGGCCGCCGGCCGCGATCCCAAGCTGGGCTACGACAACTTCGATCGCGATCTGACTCCGGAACAGCGGCAGGCATTCCTCGACGAGGGACGCAAACCGGTCGTGCGGCTCCGCATGCCCGATCACGACCTGACGTGGGTCGACCTCGTGCGCGGCGAGACGACGTTCAAAGCGGGAACCGTGCCCGACTTCGCGCTCACCCGCGGAAACGGCATTCCGCTCTACACGTTGGTCAACCCCGTCGACGACGCGTTGATGAAGATCACACATGTCCTCCGCGGTGAGGACCTGCTGTCGTCGACACCCCGCCAGCTCGCCCTCTACGAGGCGATGCAGCGGATCGGCGTGGCCGATTTCACGCCCCGATTCGGGCATCTGCCGTTCGTCATGGGGCAGGGCAACAAGAAGCTGTCGAAGCGCGACCCCGAGTCGAACCTCTTCATCCACCGCGACCGCGGTTTCGTCCCCGAGGGATTGCTGAATTACCTGGCGCTGCTCGGCTGGGGTATTTCCGACGACCACGACGTGTTCTCGCTGGACGAGATGGTGGCGGCCTTCGACATCTCCAAGGTCAACTCCAATCCGGCGCGGTTCGACCAGAAAAAGGCCGACGCGATCAACGCCGAGCACATCCGGCTGCTCGAGCCCGAAGATTTCGCCGCGCGCCTGCGCGCGTTCCTGACGCTCCACGGCCATCTCGGGGAGACCGTGGACGAGTCCGTCTTCGCAACCGCTGCAGAACTGGTCCAGACGCGCATCGTGGTCCTGTCCGACGCGTGGGATCTGCTGAAGTTCCTGTTCGTCGACGAGGCCGACTTCGCGATCGACCCGGCCGCTGCGGCCAAGAACCTCGGGGCCGATGTGGCGCCGGTCCTCGACGCCGCCCTCGCGGCGGTGAACGCGGTCGACGGGTGGGACGCGGCGTCACTGGAAGAGGCCCTCAAGACCGCTCTCGTGGACGAACTGGGCCTCAAGCCGCGTAAGGCATTCGCTCCGGTCCGGGTGGCCCTCACGGGCTCGCACATCAGCCCGCCGCTCTACGAGTCGATGGAACTCCTCGGACGCGATATCTCGCTGTCGCGTCTGCGCTCGGCACGGGCCGGCATCGCCGATTAGGCGTCGCCCTCGGGCCGAGAAGAGCGCAAAAACAGTCCCTGACCATACGATTTGGTAAATCCAGGCAGTAGGCTGGTAATCTCTTCTTCGGCCCGAGGCGGGCCGCAGAGCCCAGAAGCTCAGCGGTTCGAGAACGGCCATTGGGGTATGGTGTAATTGGCAACACAGCGGTTTCTGGTACCGCCATTCTAGGTTCGAGTCCTGGTACCCCAGCGGAAGTTCGGCCGATTTTGACTCCGAACTTCTGGAAGCTATGCTTGCTGAGCTTCCACAGCAACACGAAGTTCCTGGCCCCGTCGTCTAGCGGCCTAGGACGCCGCCCTCTCAAGGCGGTAGCGCGGGTTCGAATCCCGTCGGGGCTACAAAGAGAAACACCCTCCAATTCGTTGGAGGGTGTTTCTTTTATCCGCACGATTCGTCGTTTATCCGCTCTTGCGGCGGAATTCGCGTTTGTGGTCGGCAGGCCCGTGCACCTCGTGCACCTTGGAATGCCCGTCCTTGTGATCGGCGGACATCCCGGCCTGATGATTTTTCCGCTCGAGTGCTTCGCGGAATTTCTTTTTCGTGTCCTCGTTACTGGCGTCGGTCACGGTGAACTCCCTCGGTAGTCGGTTCACTCAGTGAAGCTACGCCGCGGGCTCCGGGAATGCTCCCGTTTTTTTCGCCGGGGGCAGGATCAGCCGCGGCGGTCGGCCGCAGCCAGGTATGCGGCCGTGGTCCCGCCCACCGGCATGGCGGGGAGGCCGAGCTTCGCGTGGTCCCAGCTCCTGATGCGCTCGGGAACGATCCGCACGACCACCCGCTTGTGCAGAAGTTGATCGATGGCGGGGCGGAGGTCGTCGGTGTACGGCCCGGTGTAGCGCTCCCAGACGCTGACCCCGACGGCGAACATCGCGTCCGGGTCCTCCACGATCTCGGCCCGGCCCTCCACCGAAATCCCGCGCAGCGTGTCGTAGGTGTCACCGTCCTCGATGAGGACGGTGACCCTGTCGTCGCGTCGCAGGTTCACGGCCTTCTGCGATTTGGACTTGGTCTCGAACCAGATCTCGCCCTCGATCAAGCCGTACCACATGGCGACGAGGTGGGATCTGCCGTCCGCTGCCACCGTTGCGAGCGTGGCGATCCGGCTCCGATCCATGAATTCGGCGATCTCCGAATCCGTCATCGTGATCTGTGAGCGTTGGTTCTTCCCCATCGGCCTCTCCTGTCGCAAGTGAGCATCGGTCGCAAGTGCCGCGCGTGATCAGAGCCTCTTGTGCAGCGCCTCCGCGGCGGCGAGAAGGTCGGCCGCCCACCGGGCGCCGGGGCGTCTGCCCATTCTGTCGATGGGTCCGGACACCGAAATCGCCGCGATGACGGCACCGGAGGAGTCCCGCACGGGCGCGGCGACACTGGCGACGCCGGGTTCGCGCTCGGCGGCGCTCTGGGCCCAGCCGCGCCGACGGACCTCGAGGAGTACACGCTCGCCGAATGCCGCGTCGGGGAGCACCGTGCGCTGCGTCTGCGGGTCGGCCCAGGCGAGAAGGACCTTGGCACCCGAACCGGCGCTCATCGGCAGACGCGCTCCGACGAGAACGGTGTCGCGGAGGCCCGTGGGCGGTTCCATCGCCGCCACACAGATGCGTTGCGTGCCTTCCCGCCGGTACAGCTGCACACTTTCACCGGTGATCTCGCGCAGTCGTGGCAGCACGAGCGCCGCCGCCGAGACGAGCGGATCGTTGGCCGTGGCAGCCAGTTCGGCGAGCCCGGGACCGGGGCACCACAGCCCGTCGGAATCGCGCGTCAGGAGGCGGTGGACCTCGAGCCCGACGGCCAGCCGATGGGCGGTGGCCCGGGGGAGCCCGGTGCGTGAGCACAGTTCGGTGAGGCTGCAGGGCTTCTCGGCCACGGCATGAAGCACGCCTACCGCTTTGTCAAGGACTCCGATGCCGCTATGCTGTCTCATAGGTCGATACCACATTCTCGCATATTGGGATCATAGCGCACCTCGTCCAAACGTCGAGTGCGTGTCCGAGAAGAGGGTAACGACATCGAGCGCACAGCGGACCAGCCCGAAGCTCGCCGTGCGAGAGGACACACAGAGGTGGAGAAGATGGCGGAGAAAGCACGCACCCTGGCAGAGAAGGTGTGGGACGACCACGTCGTGGTCCGGGGTGAGGGAGACAACCCCGACCTCATCTACATCGATCTGCATCTCGTTCACGAAGTGACGAGCCCGCAGGCATTCGACGGACTTCGGCTCGCCGGGCGTCCGCTGCGCCGCCCCGACCTGACGATCGCCACCGAGGACCACAACGTCCCCACCGTCGACATCGACAAGCCTATCGCCGACCCCGTCTCCAAGACTCAGGTGGACACGCTGCGGCGCAATTGTGAGGAATTCGGTGTCCGGCTGCACCCGATGGGCGACATCGATCAGGGAATCGTCCACGTCGTCGGTCCGCAACTCGGTCTCACCCAGCCCGGTATGACGGTGGTGTGCGGCGACAGCCACACGTCCACGCACGGCGCCTTCGGCGCGATCGCGATGGGTATCGGCACCAGTGAGGTCGAGCACGTCATGGCGACCCAGACGTTGTCGTTGCGTCCCTTCCGGACGATGGCGATCACCGTCGACGGTGTATTGCCGGAAGGGGTGACGAGTAAGGATCTCATTCTGGCCGTCATCGCGAAGATCGGAACGGGTGGAGGCCAGGGCTATGTCCTGGAGTACCGCGGCGAAGCGATCCGCCGGATGTCGATGGAAGCGCGGATG
Organism: Rhodococcus sp. NPDC056960; assembly: GCF_042674125.1. Classification (NCBI taxonomy): domain Bacteria; kingdom Bacillati; phylum Actinomycetota; class Actinomycetes; order Mycobacteriales; family Nocardiaceae; genus Rhodococcus; species Rhodococcus sp. NPDC056960. Next base: position 9,460 of record NZ_JBHURF010000001.1, read on the forward strand.
ACGATCTGCAACATGTCCATCGAGGCGGGTGCCCGCGCCGGAATGATCGCCCCGGACGAGATCACCTACGAATTCATCAAGGGGCGCCCGCACGCTCCGCAGGGCGCCGACTGGGACGCCGCGGTGGCGGCGTGGGAGCAGCTGAAGACCGACGAGGGTGCAGTTTTCGACAACGAGGTCCACATCGACGCGAGCGCCCTGACGCCGTTCGTGACGTGGGGCACCAATCCGGGGCAGGGGCTGCCCCTGGGTGAGGCGGTGCCGAATCCGGCCGAGATCGCCGACGAGAGCGAGCGTCAGGCCGCGGAGAAGGCGTTGACCTACATGGGCCTCGAGGCCGGAACTCCGTTGCGTGAGGTGGCGATCGACACGGTGTTCGTCGGTTCGTGCACCAACGGCCGGATCGAGGATCTGCGGGCCGTGGCCGACGTGCTGCGGGGCCGCCACGTGGCCGACGGGGTCCGGATGCTCATCGTCCCGGGCTCGATGCGTGTTCGCGCGCAGGCCGAAAAGGAGGGTCTCGGCGAGATCTTCACCACCGCGGGCGCCGAATGGCGGCAGGCGGGGTGCTCGATGTGCCTCGGCATGAACCCGGATCAGCTCGCGCCCGGCGAGCGTTCGGCCTCCACGTCCAACCGCAATTTCGAGGGACGGCAGGGCAAGGGCGGCCGGACTCACCTGGTTTCGCCTCTCGTCGCCGCCGCGACCGCGGTCCGGGGAACGCTGTCCGCGCCGGCAGATCTGGTCTAGGACTCAAGGAATTTAGGAGATTTTTCGATGGAATCCTTTAGCACACACAAAGGTATCGGCGTCCCACTGCGGCGATCCAACGTGGACACGGACCAGATCATTCCGGCGGTCTATCTGAAACGAGTGACCCGCAGCGGTTTCGAGGACGGTCTGTTCGCCGCGTGGCGCAACGATCCGAACTTCGTCCTCAACGTCGCCCCGTACGACAAGGGCAGCGTTCTGGTGGCCGGACCGGACTTCGGTACCGGCTCCTCCCGGGAACATGCCGTGTGGGCGCTATCCGACTTCGGATTTCGGGTCGTGATCGCGTCTCGCTTCGCGGATATCTTCCGGGGCAACGCCGGCAAGGCAGGTCTGCTGGCCGCTCAGGTGGCCCAGTCGGACGTCGAACTGCTCTGGAAGTTGCTCGACGAGCAGCCCGGTCTCGAATTGATCGTCGACCTCGAGAACAAGACGGTGACCGCCGGAACCACCGTGGTGCCCTTTGAGATTGATGACTACACGCGGTGGCGTCTGATCGAGGGTCTGGACGACATTGGATTGACATTACGGCAGGTAGAAGCCATTTCCGAGTTCGAAAAGTCAAGGCCTTCTTGGAAACCAACGACACTTCCGGAGCCTGCTTCGACCGACTGAAAGTTGGAATCGGAGCCCTGTCTCCCAGATAATAAGTTCCTGAGAATGGTGCCGCGTTGTATGAGAATTGGCGTGGCACATAGACTCCTGCGGTATTCAGGTTTACCGTAGTTCGTAGTCGGTCCGATGATGGGCCATTAGTTCGCGGAGGAATTTCAATGAATAAGGCAGAGCTCATCGATGTTCTGACCGAGAAACTGGGGACGGACAGGCGCACGGCAACAGAAGCTGTCGAGCATGTCGTGGACACGATCGTCCGAGCGGTGCACCGCGGCGACAGCGTCACCATCACCGGTTTCGGTGTCTTCGAGCAGCGTCGTCGTGCGGCACGTGTCGCACGTAACCCGCGCACGGGTGAGACCGTGAAGGTCAAGCCGACGTCGGTGCCGGCGTTCCGTCCGGGCGCTCAGTTCAAGGCGGTTATCGCTGGCGGCCAGAAGCTTCCGGCCACCGGTCCCGCGGTCAAGCGCGGCGCAGCGGCGCCCGCCACCAAGGCCGCCGCGAAGAAGGCTGCCAAGAAGACGGCGGCGAAGAAGACTGCCGCCAAGAAGGCGGCTCCCGCGAAGACCGTGGCAGCGAAGAAGACCGCCGCCAAGAAGGCTCCGGCCAAGACCACGGCAGCAAAGAAGACCGTGGCGAAGAAGGCGGCTCCGGCCAAGACCGTGGCAGCGAAGAAGACCGCCGCAAAGAAGGCTCCGGCCAAGACCACGGCAGCAAAGAAGACCGCAGCCAAGAAGGCCCCCGCGAAGCGCGCCAAGTAATACCAGCACAACGCAGGACCGCCCGAACACAGACAGGCGCCGACCCCTGGGGTCGGCGCCTGTCTGTGTCTAGTGAGACCCCCGGTCCGCGGTGTCAATTCTCTTTGCGGGAAGGGGGGAGGGGACTGTCGATGTGGTCGGCGGCGATCAATTTGCCACCGGACAGCGACAGCACCCAGGTGCTCGCTTTTCTGTTCCGTGCCGGGGGAAGGGCGATACCGTCGACGTCGGCCCACCACTCGAGAAGATCCGGAATGACACCGCCCTGACTGCAGATCACCTGGACTCCGCCGCGAGCGGCGATCTTGCGGACCCGGGTGCGGGCGGCCGCAGGGTCGGCGGAGTAACTCTCCTCGGACAGCAGCGAATCCAACCGGACGGTCGTGTCCAGCATGCGTGCCAGCGGCTCCACGGTTTGGATGCATCGCGTCCGATCGGCCGAGGTGATGTCGGTGGCTCCGAACGCGTCGAGTTGTGCGACGAGTGCGTCGGCTTGCCGCCGGCCGTTCGCATCCAGGGGCCGGGTGGTGTCGTCGCCTTTGTAGCGTTTACGGCTCCCCGCCTTCGCATGCCGCACGAGAAGCAAGGTTGCGGTATCGGGCGGCTGCGCCGTGAACCGGCGGAGCATTCTGCGATCCATGGGATAGGACAATTCATCGGCGACCTCGGACACCGGAAGCCACCGCATTTCGTCGACTTCGCTGTTGGCGGCGAATTCACCGTCACGGACCTCTGCCGCCCAGTACTCCACTCGTTTCAATCGGCGATGCCCGGGAATCGGGTACGTCAATGCGCCGAGGTGCCGCCCGAGTCGCCCGCGGATACCCGTCTCCTCTTGTACTTCCCGCAATGCCGCGACGACGGCGGTCTCGCCCGGGTCGAGTTTTCCCTTGGGAAACGACCAGTCCTCGTATTTGGGCCGGTGAATGAGTGCGATTTCGATCTCGTCGGGATTATCGGGAGACTTCCGCCACAGCACTGCCCCCGCGGCGAAGATATTGGCTTTGACCGGTTTGCCGGGTGAACTGCTCACCGAGTTCCTTCCTTGTGCCGCGGATTCGCGCGTTCAGGATCCGGTGCCCATCCGCTTCCGCATCATGGCCTCCTGGTGGTCGCGCACCTCCTGGCCGTGCGCCGGGGACGGAACCCAGCGGCCGTCGGGTCCGAGTGCCCAGCATCGCGTGGACGGGTCGAGCGCCGAATCGAGGATCTCGCCGATCTGACCGGTGAGCCGAGGATCTTTCACCTGTGCCATGACCTCGACCCGACGGTCGAGATTGCGGTGCATCATGTCGGCGCTGCCGATCCAGTATTCGTCCGCGCCGCGGAAGTGGAACACACGGGAATGCTCGAGGAACCGTCCGAGAATGGAGCGGACGTGGATGTTCTCGCTCAGGTCGGGAACCCCGGGTTTGAGAGCGCAGATGCCGCGGACGACGATGTCGACGCGCACGCCGGCCTTGGACGCGCGATACAGCGCGTCGATGACCTGTTCGTCGACCAGGGCGTTGGCCTTGAGGCGGATTCCGGCGACGTCGCCCCGCAATTGGTGCGCCACCTCGGCGTCGATTCGCTCGACGATTCCCCGGCGCACACCGTACGGCGCGACGAGGAGATTGCGGTACTGCGTCTTCCGTGAATAGCCGGTCAGGGAATTGAACAGGTCCGTGAGGTCGGCGCCGATCTCGGGCGCAGCCGTGAGCAGGCCGATGTCCTCGTAGAGCCGGGCGGTCTTCGGGTTGTAGTTGCCGGTTCCGATGTGGCAGTAACGCCTGATGGTGGACCCTTCACGACGAACGACGAGGCACGTCTTGCAGTGGGTCTTGAGCCCGACGAGTCCGTAGACCACGTGCACGCCCGCGTGTTCGAGTTTGCGGGCCCACTTGATGTTGGCCTGCTCGTCGAATCGCGCCTTGATCTCGACCAGCGCCACAACCTGTTTGCCCGCCTCGGCGGCGGTGATCAGCGCGTCGACGATGGGCGAGTCGCCCGAGGTGCGGTACAGGGTCTGCTTGATGGCCAGCACCTGGGGGTCGGCGGCGGCTTGTTCGATGAAGCGCTGGACGCTCGTGGAGAAGGAGTCGTACGGGTGGTGGACCAGCACGTCGCCGTCGCGGAGAGTGGAGAAGACGCTCTTGGGAGTTTCCCGCTCGCCGAACGCCGGATGCGTTGCCGGAACGAACGGCGCGTCCTTGAGTGCGGGGCGGTCGACGGCGTACACCTGCCAGAGGCACGACAGATCCAGCAGTCCGGGAACCTGGATGACGTCGCCGGGATCGACGTCGAGTTCGCGCAGCAGCAGTTCGAGCATGTGCTCGGTCATGTCGTCCGCGACCTCGAGCCGCACCGGGGACCCGAAGCGACGGCGCGCCAGTTCCCGTTCGAGCGCCTGCAGGAGATCCTCGTCGCGATCTTCCTCGACCTCGAAATCGGCGTTCCGGGTGATCCGGAACGCGTGGTGCTCCACCACTTCCATGCCGGGGAAGAGCATGTCGAGGTGCGCGGAGATCAGATCTTCCATGGGCAGGAACGCGTCGATGGAGGACGGAGTCTCGTCACGGCGGACCCGGACGAACCGTCCGACGTTGTCCGGAACCTTGACCCTCGCAAAGTGTTCGCCGCCCGTCACCGCATCCTTCACCGTCACCGCGAGGTTGAGGCTCAGACCGCTGATGTAGGGGAACGGGTGGGCGTGGTCGACGGCGAGGGGAGTGAGGACGGGGAACACCTGGTCCTGGAAATGCAGGGACAGTCGCGCCCGGTCGTCGTCGGTGAGATCGGCCCATCCGATGATGGAGATCCCTTCGGAGGCAAGCGCCGGGCGCACGGAGTCGAGGAACACCCGCGCGGCCTTCTCCGAGATCTCCTGCGTCCGGGTCGCGATCAGCGACAGCTGTTCGCGCGGGGAGAGGCCGTCGGCGGACCGCACGGACAGTCCGGTCTCGTCGCGGCGCTTGAGTCCCGCGACCCGGACCATGAAGAACTCGTCCAGATTGGACGAAAAGATGGCGAGAAACTTGGCGCGCTCGAGCAGTGGCAGCGACGTGTCCTCGGCGAGTGCGAGAACCCGGGCGTTGAAATCGAGCCAGCTGAGTTCGCGGTTGAGATAACGATCTTCGGGGAGACCGTCGGTGAGGGCGCTCGTGAGTGCACTGGTCGCAGCGGGGGGAGCCATCGGAACGTTGGTGGGGTTCGGTGAGACGGTGCCGTCGCCGGTTCCGTTCCTGCCTTCCGTGTTGTCGACGTCGGTCTGCTGGTCGAGTGCTTCACGATTACTCACTCCATGATCATCCCTCGAGAATTCGGCCACGGACAATCGATGGCACAAATTCACACCCTCGGCGGTGCGGTACATCTCCACCGTGCGGAACCCGCAATGCGATACCGCGCGGAGCTAGTCGTTTCCGCAGCGGGAGGGGGCGGTGTGTGCGAGAGCGTCGAGTGCGGCTCGCGTCGCGGGTCCGACGCCGAGAGCCTGCGCGGTGTCGAGATCGTCGGCGGTGTCGACGTCGGTGCGCAGTCCCGGCCAGTGCCCGTCGAGGCGCCGCGCCCCCGACTCGAGATGCCGCTTCGCCGATCCCGGTCCGAATCGGGGATCGAGCGGAACCGCCGGGTCGCAGGAGAACAGCGCAGCGGTTCCGGTGCCGTGGTGATCGACGACCACCGACCGGCCACCTGTTCTCGCGGCCGCGAGTGCTTCGCGAAATTCCCCTTCGCGCAGGGACGGAAGGTCGGCCTGCAGGGCGACGACGTCCACTCCGCGCTCGGTGCGCCGGACGTGGTCGGCCGCCGCCGACAGCGCCGCGTTGAGACTGTGCTCGGTTCCGGCCTCGCCCTCTCGATTCTCCGCGGGCGCGGGGTCCGCGTAGACGTGCGCGCCGACGCTGCGGGCGAGCCGGGCCACGGCGGGGTCCGGTGTGACCACGGTGACACCCACGACGGTGGCCACGTCGCGGACGACCGACAGGGTGTCGCGGAGCATCGACAGCACCAGCCCGGTGCGGTCGGCCGTGTCGAAGACGCCCGAAAGGCGTGTCTTGGCTGCGTGAAGTTCCTTCACGGCGACGAGTACGTGGGCGCGCGGCGCCACGGCTCGGGTCGCTGTGCTCATGTGGATATCTTGCCAGTCCGCGCGCGGCGGTGCTCCGAGCGCCCGCATCCGGCCGGGCGGCGACCACGGTTCGGTAGCGGGGCAGCGTGCGACCTCGGCATCGGCAATACTGTGGGCGATGTATCGGGAACGAACGACGAGGGGTGCTGTGTGAGCAAGGCTGCGGTGCTGGGAGCGGGTTCATGGGGGACGGCATTTGCGAAGGTCCTGGCCGAGGCCGGGACGGATGTCACCATGTGGGCGCGACGCGGTGAGGTCGCCGAGTCGATCGTGACGCGGCACGAGAACACGGATTATCTGCCGGGCATCGCCCTGCCGCCGTCGCTGACCGCCACCGACGACGCCCGCGCGGCACTCGACGGCGCCGACATCGTCGTCCTCGCGGTGCCGTCGCAGTCCCTGCGCGACAACCTGCAGGTGTGGAGTCCGATGATTCCCGAGGATGCCACGATGCTCAGCCTCGCCAAGGGAATCGAGACGGGCACCCTCATGCGGATGAGTCAGGTGATCATTCAGGTCACCGGCGCGGACCCCGGGCGGGTCGCCGTGCTGTCCGGGCCCAACCTGGCCCGGGAGATCGCGATCGGTCAGCCGGCGGCCACGGTCGTCGCGTGCACGGATTCGACGCGGGCGCTCGCATTGCAGAAGGCGTCGGCCACCGGGTACTTCCGCCCCTACACGAATTCGGACGTCATCGGTTGCGAGATCGGCGGTGCCTGCAAGAACGTGATCGCCCTCGCGTGCGGTATGGCGTCGGGAATCGGTTTGGGAGAGAACACGATCGCCAGCATCATCACTCGCGGTCTCGCCGAGATCATCCGGCTGGGAGTCGCGCTCGGTGCGAAGCCCGCGACGCTCGCGGGCCTCGCCGGGGTGGGCGATCTGGTTGCCACCTGCACGTCGCCGCTGTCGCGAAATCGATCGTTCGGCGAGCGTCTCGGTCAGGGCGGTTCGATCGAGAGCGCCCAGGCGGCCACCCACGGGCAGGTCGCCGAGGGTGTCAAGTCGTGCTCGTCGGTGCGGGCTCTCGCGGCGAGCTACGACGTCGAGATGCCACTCACCGATGCGGTGCACCGGGTGTGCCATGAGGGTCTCGTGGTGCAGGACGCGATCGGCCAGTTGCTCGGCCGCCGTACGAAGCCGGAGTGAGCGCGTGAGTGGTGATTCGACACGCTGCGTCAAAGCGGTCGCGGCAGAGAAGATTCCCGGTTCGCCGATGCAGCGGGGGCCGGTCTTCGCGGCGCCCTACCAGTTGAGCGCGGACGAGGGCACCGAGTCCGACACCTATGCGCGTGCCTCCAACCCGGGGTGGCGGGATCTCGAGGCGGCACTCGCGACGCTCGAGGGCGCCGCGGGCGCTCTCGTGGTCGGCTCCGGGATGTCGGCGGTCACCGTCGTGCTGAGGAGCCTGCTCACCGCGGGCGACACCGTGATCGTTCCGTCCGACGGCTACTACCAGGTGCGCGCGTACGCCCGGGAGCGGCTGGAACCGATGGGCATCACCGTGCACGAACTGAAGACGGCCGACATGGCGGGCGAGACTGCCGCCGCGCTGCTGGCCGCCGCCGAGGGGACGACGGTCGTGGTGGCCGAAACCCCGTCCAACCCATCCCTCGACGTGGTGGATCTGCGCGCGGTGTCGGAGCAGTGCGCGAACGCCGGCGCGGTTCTCGTGGTGGACAACACGACCGCGACCCCGCTCGGCCAGCAACCGCTCGCGCTGGGCGCAGACGTTGTAGTTGCCAGCGGCACAAAGGCTTTGAGTGGTCACAGTGACCTTCTCATGGGCTACATCGCCGCATCGGATGCGGATTTCCTGGCCGGGATGGAGCGCGAGCGGGCGCTGTCGGGCACGGTGCTGGGGCCGTTCGAGACGTGGCTCGCCCACCGGAGTCTCGGAACGGCGGGCCTGCGGTTCGAGCGCCAGTGCGCCAACGCCCTCGCACTCGCGGGTCTGTTCGACTCGCATCCGGCCGCGCACCGGGTGCGGTACCCGGGGCTTCCGGGCGATCCCGCGCACGGTGTCGCCGCCGGTCAGATGCGACGATTCGGCGGCCTCGTGAGTTTCGAGCTCGATTCCGCCGAGCAGTTCCATCGGCTCGTCGCCGGCAGCGAGCTCCTCGTGCCCGCGACGAGCTTCGGCGGCATCCACACCAGCGCCGACCGTCGGGCGCGGTGGGGCGACCCCGTGCCCGACGGGTTCGTGCGGATCTCGTGTGGGATCGAGGACACCGAGGACCTCGTGGCAGACCTCGAGCAGGCGCTCTCCGCACTGTGAGGGCGTGGGTGGGTGCGGTGAGCGGGGCGCGTCGGCGGTACGGTCTGTGTCGTGAGTAAACCGCGTACCCGGGTAGCCGTCATCTTCGGTGGCCGCAGCAACGAGCATTCCGTGTCCTGTGTGTCGGCCGGAAGCGTCCTGAGGAATCTCGACCCGGAACGGTACGAGGTGGTGCCGATCGGCATCACCACCGAAGGCTCGTGGGTTCTCGGGTCCACCGACCCCGACACCCTGTCCATCCGCGGCCGGGCACTGCCCAGCGTCGACGCCGACGGATCCGCACTCGCACTCACCGCCGATCCCACCCGTTCCGGCGCCCTCGTCGCCCTCGACGACGGCGAGGCGGGCAAGATCCTGGCCTCGGTCGACGTCGTCTTCCCCGTCCTCCACGGCGCCTACGGCGAGGACGGCACCATCCAGGGCCTGCTCGAGCTCGCCGGCGTCCCGTACGTCGGACCCGGCGTGCTGGCGAGCGCCGCGGGCATGGACAAGGAGTTCACGAAGAAACTGCTCGCCGCGGAGGGACTGCCCATCGGGTTCCAGGTGGTCCTGCGTCCCGGAACCGCCACGCTGACCGACGAGCAGAAAGCCCGGCTGCACCTCCCGGTGTTCGTGAAACCGGCCCGCGGCGGGTCGTCCATCGGCATCACCCGGGTGGCCGACTGGGCCGCGCTGGACGATGCCGTCGCCCACGCGCGCCGGCACGACCCGAAGGTGATCGTCGAATCGGGGATCTCCGGCCGCGAGGTCGAGTGCGGAGTGCTCGAGTTCCCGAACGGCGACGTGCGGGCCAGCGTCATCGCCGAGATCCGGATGCCGGACAGCTCCGCCGACGACGAGGCGTTCTACGACTTCGACAGCAAGTACCTCGACGACGTGTGCGAATTCGACGTGCCCGCGAAACTCGACGAATCGGTCAGCGAGGAGATCCGCGAACTCGCGGTGCGCGCCTTCTCGGCGCTCGACTGCCAGGGTCTCGCCCGCGTCGATTTCTTCGTGACCGAGGACGGTCCCGTGATCAACGAGATCAACACGATGCCGGGATTCACGTCGATCTCCATGTATCCGCGCATGTGGGATGCGGTCGGCGTCGACTACGGCACGCTCGTCGCGACCCTCGTCGACACGGCCCTCGCACGCGGCACCGGCCTGCGCTAGGGTCGCGGCGGGTCCGGCGCTCAGGGATTCGCGACGGGCGCCGGATCGAGCGGCTTCTGCGGCAGCGCCTGCGACACCGCACCGGAAATGTCCTGCAGCGGCGTCGGGCCCACACCGGTCGGAACCGTCAGTCCGACGTAGACGCCGCGGTCGACGGCGAACCAGCTGCTCGCATCGATGCCCGCGCTCTCACCCGAGATCTCGAACCACTGGACCCCGTCGATCACCTGGAGCGGCGAGGCCTGATCGAATTCGGCGGGACGGTCCAGACCGCACCGCAGCACGAGGGGCTCGCCCTCGGCGGGCTGCCACGCGGCCGTCGCCTCCGGTGCGGGTTCGGTGAGCTCCGCCCTCGTGTAGTCGCCCAGGGAATCGGGCAGACCGGCCATCAGGGTGGCGCACTCCGCCGAGCCGGACGCCGGCGCGGGCACCGGGCCCAGTGACACCGGTTCCTTCACCGGATTCCGTCCGGCGAACACGGCGGCGACGACGATGCCGATGATCAAGGCCACCGGCAGCGCCACCGCCGTGGCGATGAGTGCCGGATTCCGGCGCTCCGGTGGCGCCGCGTCGGAGTTGCGGGCGGGTGGGGTCTGTTCGGGTTCGCGGTCGGACATACTCAGTTCTTGTTCGCAGACTTTTCGGGGACGTCGCAGGTGAGGGTGCGGGTGATGCCGGCGACCTGACGGATCTCGTGCACGACGGGGGCGACCTCGTCCGCGGACACCCGCACGATCACGTCGTACGGTCCGATGACGTCCTCGGCCGTCCGGACTCCCGTGATCTTCGCGATCTCGCTCGCGATCGTCGCCGCCTTGCCGACTTCCGTCTGGATCAGGATGAACGCTTGCACTCTCGCTCCAGCCCTTCCCTGCTCCGCGCCGCATGGATCTCGGTAGAGTCGCGGGTGCTTTCGGCGCGCTGATCGGTCACGTGCCGAGAAGTCCCGGCACAGCTAGAAGGTACCGCAGTCGCACATTCCGTCGACCGGACCCACGGCCGATGCGCGGGCACCCGACACTACGGCGCGCACGGAGGCACACCATCACATCGACGGACTCCCCGGACCACACCCCGTCCCTCACCGTCGCCGACGTCGGCGAGTTCGCCGTGATCGGCCGAGCGGTGGAGGGCCGGGTGCAGCCGCAGTCGACACTGATCGGTCCGGGTGACGACGCCGCCCTCGTCCGTGCGGCGGACGGCCGGGTTGCGGTGTCGGCCGACATGCTGGTGCAGGACAGGCACTTTCGCCTCGACTGGTCCTCGCCGCGGGAGGTGGGCCGGAAAGCGGTCGCACAGAACGCGGCCGACGTCGCGGCGATGGGTGCGCGGCCGACAGCGTTCCTGGTGTCCCTGGGTCTGCCTCCGGATACTCCGATCGACGTCGCCGACGGCATCTCCGCGGGCCTCGGGGAGGCCGCGGAGGAACTCGGGGCCGGCGTCGTCGGCGGCGACCTGGTGCAGGCCGGGCAGGTCGTGATTTCGGTCACCGTCCTCGGTGATCTGGGTGGCCGGAATCCGATCCAGCGGTCGGGAGCGAGACCCGGCGACGTCGTGGCGGTGGCCGGGGACCTCGGCCGATCCGCAGCCGGGCTCGCTCTGCATCTCGGCGGGTCCTCGGATTTTCCGGACCTTCGCGCCGTCCACCGGGTTCCCGTTCCGCCGTACGCCGCCGCCTGGGCGGCCGCCGACGGTGGCGCGCGCTCGATGACCGACATCTCCGACGGACTGCTCGCCGATCTCGGGCACATCTGCGATGCGTCCGGGGTCGGAATGTCCCTGACCCGGGCCGCCCTGACCGTGTCACCCCAGGTGGTGGCGGCTGCGGAGGCCCTCGGCGCCGACTACTGGGAATGGGTGCTCACCGGGGGAGAGGACCACGGCTTCGCCGCGACCTTCCCGGCAGACGTCCCCCTCCCCGCGGGGTGGACCAGGATCGGCGGGGTCCACGACGGATCGGGCATCTCGGTCGACGGCGAGACCCGGCCGGGGGCCGGAGGCTGGCAGAGTTTCGCGGTATAGGTTGCACGCATGGCTATCTACGCGCTCGGGGACCGTGTACCCGACATCCATCCGGACGCCTACGTCCATCCCGACGCCGTCGTGATCGGGAACGTCACCTTGGCGGCGGGGACCTCGGTGTGGCCGCAGGCCGTGCTCCGCGCCGACTACGGCACCATCACCGTCGGCGCCGACACGAACATCCAGGACGGCACCGTGATCCATTGCACGATGATCGATCCCACTGTCATCGGCGCGGGTTGCGTCGTGGGGCACGCCGCACACGTCGAGGGCTCCACGATCGGCGACCACTGCCTCATCGCGTCCGGGTCGGTCGTACTCAACGGGTCGATCATCGGAGCGGGCTCGGTGGTCGGTGCCGGCGCCGTCGTCCCGTTCAGGTTCGAGGTGCCCCCGCACAGCATGGCACTCGGCGTCCCCGCGAAAATCCGCCAGGGCTACGAGGTTCCCGAGGGACACCTCGAGATGAACGTGAAGATGTACGCCGCCAACGCGGCCCACTACCGCGACTCCCTCCGCAGGCTCGACTGATGGCGGCGCCGCTGTCGGACCTCGTCGAGGCCGGGTGGGCCGAAGCGCTCGAACCGGTGTCGGAACGGATCACGGAAATGGGCGCGTTCCTCCGTGCGGAAATCGCCGACGGGCGTGAGTATCTCCCCGCGGGCGACAACGTGCTGCGGGCATTCACCCACCCGTTTTCCGAAGTCAAGGTCCTCATCGTCGGTCAGGACCCCTACCCGACACCCGGTCACGCCGTCGGACTCAGCTTCTCCGTGGCACCGGACGTGCGCCCGGTGCCGCGCAGTCTCGGCAACATCTTCACCGAGTACACCGAGGACCTCGGCTACCAGACGCCGTCCACCGGGGACCTCACACCGTGGTCGCGCCAGGGCGTACTCCTGCTGAACAGGGTCCTCACCGTGCAGCCGGGACTTCCTGCCTCACACCGGAAGAAGGGCTGGGAGGCGGTGACCGAGCAGGCTATCCGCGCTCTCGTGGCGCGCCCCGAACCCCTCGTCGCGATTCTGTGGGGCCGGGACGCGTCCACGCTCAAACCGATGCTCGGCGCAGTGCCGACGATCGAGTCGGCCCACCCCTCACCGTTGTCCGCGTCGCGCGGATTCTTCGGATCGCGGCCATTCAGTCGCGCGAACGAACTCCTCGACGGTCTGGGCGCCGAACCCGTGAACTGGCAGCTGCCGTAAGTCCCGGTTTCACTTCACCGACGCGAAATCGGCACGCCGTTTCTCGACGAAGGCGTCGACGCCCTCGCGTCCCACCGCACTGTCGGCGGCAGCGGCGATCGACGCGGCCTCGGCGTCGAGCTGCTCCGACAGTGTGCGCGACCGTGACTCGCGGACGAGCTTCTTGATCCCCGAGTACGAGGACGTCGGGCCGGCGGCGAGGGTGCGGGCGAGCCGGAGCGCCTCGTCCTGGACGACGTCGTCGCCGACGAGGCGGCTGAGGATGCCCAGGCGGACTGCCTCGTCACCGCTGATGACGGTATCGCTGATCAGCATCTCGCGTGCGCGGGCGTCCCCGACGATGCGCGGGAGGGTCCAGGACATGCCACCGTCCGGGGTGAAACCGATGGACGGGTACGCCGGACGCATCTTGGTGCCCGGACCGCCGATCGCGACGTCCGTCAGGCACACGAGGCTCATTCCGGCCCCTGCCGCCCACCCGTGTACGCCGGCGATCACCGGGACCGTCACGGCATCGAGCGCGCGAACGAAGACGTGGAACACACGCGCCACCTCGGCGACGTAGTCGCTCCGCACCGGCGCGGACGCGAAGGCGTGCACATTGCCGCCCGCGCAGAAGTTGGGGCCCTCACCGACGAGAAGCACACTGCCGATCTCGTGGCCGACCGCTTCGAGTGCGCGGGCGCCCTGCTCCATGCCCTCGCCGTCGAGCGAGGTGCCGTTCTCCGCCGTCGCGATCGTGATGCGCAGGACGCCGTCTTCGAGCTGTACTTTGCTGAGTCCATCGAGAGAAGTCACCGTTGCACCCTACGTGGGCCCGGATCGGTGCCCGTCGTGCCCCGATGCGTTGCGACGATGCCGAATCGAGCAGGTGCCGGGACAGAAAAAGACTGCGCCCCCGACACCGAAGTGTCGGGGGCGCAGTGACATCGCACGCAGCGTCGGGTCAGCCCCGAGCAACCTTTCCAGCCTTCAGGCAGGAGGTGCAGACGTTGACCTTCCGGGTGTTTCCGGGGGCAACCTCGGCACGAACAGTCTGGATGTTCGGGTTCCAGCGACGGTTGGTACGCCGGTGCGAGTGCGAGACCGACTTACCGAAGCCGGGCCCCTTGGCGCATACGTCGCAGACGGCAGCCATAGTCGCGAACTCCTTCAAGATAGTGAACTGTGAAATTTGCTGGCCTCATGGTGGCAGGACACAGCAAGCGCGCCCTGTACGGGGCAACCGTTCAAGAGTAGCCGCTCGAGTGCGAATTGGCCAAACCCGGTCCGGAACGGCTCGGACCGCAGGCCCCGTCATCGTCCCCCGACTAGTCTGGCGGCACCTTCCCATACCTGCGGCCGGAGAGGACGACAGTGGCCCCTGAGCTCCCGATGGACGGTCGAGTCCTCGAGTTGTGGGCGCGGACCGCCGTTGCGGGACTGGAAAAGCGGTGCGAGGAGATCAACAGCCTCAACGTGTTTCCGATCCCCGACGCCGACACCGGCACGAATCTTCTGTTCACGATGCGCGCGGCGCTGGGTGCGGTCGACGAGTACGCGGGGACCGACGGCGGCACGAAGGATGTCCGGCAGGTGGCGATCGCACTCGCCAGGGGCGCCGTCGCCGGAGCGCGGGGCAACTCCGGGGTGATCCTGTCCCAGGTGCTGCGAGGCGTCGCGGAAGCAGCGGTCACCCCGGCCGTCGACACCCGGACTGTCCGGACGGGACTGCTGATGGCCACCAACCTGGTGACGGACGCGGTGAGTTACCTCGTGGAGGGGACCATCGTCACCGTGTTGCGCTGTGCGGCCGATGCCGCCGCGGAGTTTTCCGACGAGACGCCGATCGCGGACACCGCGCGCGCCGCCGCCGATGCCGCGGCCGCGGCTCTGACCAGGACGCCGTCACAGCTCGAGGCGCTGGGCACCGCCGGGGTGGTGGACGCGGGCGGACTCGGACTCGTGGTGATTCTCGACGCTCTCGTCATGGCGGTGACGGGTGCGCCGCCGGATCGCCCACCGATCGCACTCCACGTTCCGCGACGGACACCGTCCGCGCGCCGCCCCGAACCCGTCGTCGTTGCCGCGTCGCAGGCAGCGCACCTGCATCCGGGACCCGGACCCGACTGCGACGACGGCTCGGCTCAGGACTTCGAGGTGATGTACCTGGTGTCCGAATCGGACGAGTCCCGCATGGCGGACCTGCGCACGACACTGCACGACCTCGGGGACTCGATCGTGATCGTCGGCGACGGCGACGGCGGCTGGTCGGTACACGTGCACTGCACGGACGCCGGCGCGGCCGTGGAGGCCGGACTCGCGGCGGGACGAATCCACGGCATCCGGGTCAGCAGCTTCCTCGTGGACGCCCGCGACCAAGGCTTGCTCGTGCCGCAGGTCCGGACGAGGCCGGATCAGGGCGAACGCGGAATCGTCGCCGTCGTGGCCGGAGACGGCGCGGCCGAACTGTTCGCCAGTGAGGGCGCGACCGTCCTCCGCTGCGACGACGCCCCCGTCACCCGGGCTCAGCTCCTCGGCATCATCCGGCAGATGGGGCGCACAGAGGTGCTCGTCCTCCCCAACGGCGCGCTGACGGCCCAGGAACTGGTCGCGGTCAGCGCGGCCGCGCGGGACGCCCGCCACGAGGTCCTCCTCCTCGCGACGTCCGCGATGGTGCAAGGGCTCGCGTCGCTCGCGGTGCACGATCCCGAGCGCGAAGCCGTCGACGATGCGTTCGCCATGTCGGAGGCGGCCGCCGCCACCCGCTGGGGGTCGTTGCGGATCGCCCGGGAACGCGCCCTCACCTACGTGGGCACCTGCGAACCCGGTGACGGCATCGGACTGATGGGGCACGAGGTGATCGTGATCGAACCCGACGCGGTCGCGGCCGGACGTCGACTCGTCGACCTCGTCCTCGGTGCCGGTGGAGAATTGGTGACCCTCCTGATGGGGTCGGAGGCACCGGAAGGGCTCGACACGCATCTGGCCGATCACATCTCGCAGCGGCACCCCGGCGTCGAGGTGATGATCTACCAGGGTGGACAGCCGGGAGATCTGTTGCAACTCGGGGTGGAATGAGGAATTCGATGGCCACATTGTCCGACCGGCTCGATCATCTGCTGGGGAAGAAGACCGCCGACGCACTGGAGGCGGCGTTCGACATCCGCACGGTCGAAGACCTGCTGCGGCACTACCCGCACCGCTACGCCTCGCAGGGCCGCGAGCTCGCGGAGAAGGACCCGCCGGAGGGCGAGCACATCACGATCATCGCCCGGGTCACGTCGGCGGCCGTCGTGAAGATGAAGAACCGCCCGGGCAGCATGCTCAAGGTGGTCCTCGCGACCGACACCCAGAACGTGGACGTCACGTTCTTCAGCCCGCAGAAGGTCAAGCACGTGATCAAGCCGGGGGTGCGTGCGATGTTCTCGGGAACGGTCAAGTACTTCCGTCAGAAGTGGAGCCTGACCCACCCGAGCTACCTCATCCTCCCCGAACCACATGCGGGCAGTGAGGATCCCGTCGTGAACGTCGGCAGGATCCGCGGGGCCGGCGACCTCGCCGGCATCGCCCGGGCGTCGCAGGAAGCCGGTGCGGGGGTCGACATGTCCGTGTTCGACCGTGCCTTGATCCCGCTCTATCCGGCCACCCGGGACGTCGAGAGCTGGACGATCATGAAATGCGTCCGGCAGATCCTGGACCAGCTCGATCACGTCGACGACCCGCTGCCCGAGAACATCCGCGCCGAACGCGACCTGATCGGTCTCGACGAAGCCCTCCGATCGGTCCACCTGCCCGACACCCGCGAGGACGTCGAGAACGCCCACGACCGTCTGCGGTTCGACGAGGCGACGGCGCTCCAGCTGGTTCTCGCGCGCCGCCGCCACGACAATGCGGAAAGGCTGGCGCCGGAGTGCCCGCCGGTGCCCGGCGGGATCGCCGACGTGTTCGAGAGCATGCTGCCGTTCCAGCTGACCGACGGGCAGCACGCCGTGGCCGACGAGATCTCCGCCGACCTCGCGCAACCGCACCCGATGAGCAGGCTGCTGCAGGGCGAGGTGGGGTCGGGCAAGACGATCGTGGCGCTGCGCGCGATGCTTCAAGTGGTCGACGCCGGCTATCAGTGCGCACTGCTCGCTCCCACCGAGGTGCTCGCGACGCAGCACGCGCGGTCGTTGCGGGCGATGCTCGGCTCCCTCGCGACCGCGGGCGAGCTGGGGGCGCACGAGAAGGCGACACGGGTGGCGTTGCTGACGGGATCGATGGGCGTCGCCGCCAAACGAACGGCCATGAACGAGGCGGTCACCGGCGACGCCGGGATCGTCATCGGCACCCACGCCCTCATCCAGGACAACGTCGAATTCTTCAACCTCGGGATGGTGGTGGTCGACGAGCAGCACCGGTTCGGTGTCGAGCAGCGGGACCGGTTGCGGTCGCGGGCACGGGAGGGGCTGAGCCCGCACCTGCTGGTGATGACGGCGACGCCGATTCCCCGCACGATCGCGATGACCGTGCTCGGCGATCTCGAGGTGTCGACGCTGCGCCAGCTGCCGAAGGGGCGGTCGCCGATCAAGAGCAGTGTGGTACCTGCGTCCCAGAAGCCGCAGTGGGTCACGCGGGCGTGGGAACGGATCCGGGAGGACGTCGCCGAGGGGCGGCAGGCGTACGTCGTCTGCTCGCGCATCGGCGACGGCCAGAAGGGCGACGGCGAGGACGCGTTCGACGAGAAAGCGCCCGACACGAAATCGGCCGTCGACGTGTTCGAGGAGCTGAGCGGCGACATCATGCCGGACCTGCGGGTGGGACTGCTGCACGGCCGGCTGCCCTCCGATGAGAAGGACGCGGTGATGCGCGACTTCACCGCCGGCGACATCGACGTCCTCGTGTGCACCACGGTCGTGGAGGTCGGTGTCGACGTCCCCAACGCGACGGTCATGGTGATCGTCGACGCGGACCGGTTCGGTGTGAGTCAGCTGCACCAGCTGCGCGGACGCGTCGGCCGGGGCAAACATCAGGGCCTGTGCATTCTCGTCACGGAGATGAATCCGGGCGGTCCCGCCTACGAGCGACTGTCGAACGTGGCGTCGACCAACGACGGGTTCGAGCTCGCGCAACTCGACCTCGCCACCCGCCGCGAGGGCGACATCCTCGGTGCGGCGCAGTCGGGCACGACGTCCACGCTGCGGCTGTTGTCGCTGCTCGGCCACGAGGAGGTCATCGCCGCGGCGTCCGAGTTCGCGCGGTCCGTGATCGCGGAGGACCCGCGACTCGACAACCATCCAGGGCTGTCGGCGATGGTGACGTCGGCGCTCGACGCCGACCGCATCGAATACCTGGAGAAAACGTGAGAACTTACTTCGCTTCACGTAAATCTTCACACGTCTGTTTCGGGTCTGTTGCAGAATTTGCACACGTCAGGGGGGTCTTTGTGAAGTTTGTGGAGAATCTTGCATTGTGGGATGCCTGTTCTCCACGGCTGTCTTCGGCGGGGTAGTTTGCTCCAATGTTCTCCAAAGTCCTGGTCGCCAACCGTGGCGAAATTGCGATCCGCGCTTTCCGTGCCGCCTACGAACTAGGTGCTGGAACGGTTGCGGTGTTCCCGTACGAGGATCGGAACTCGATCCACCGTCTGAAGGCTGATGAGAGTTATCAGATCGGCGAGGAGGGCCACCCGGTTCGGGCGTACCTCTCCGTCGACGAGATCGTCTCCGCGGCCAAGCAGGCAGGCGCCGACGCCATCTACCCCGGCTACGGCTTCCTTTCCGAGAACCCGGATCTCGCCGCCGCGTGCGCCGAGGCGGGCATCACGTTCGTCGGTCCCTCCGCCGAGGTGCTCGAGCTGACCGGAAACAAGGCGCGCGCGATCGCCGCGGCGAAGGCGGCCGGTCTGCCGGTGCTGGCGTCGTCGGAGCCGTCCGCCGATGTGGACGAGTTGCTGGCCGCGGCCGAGACCATGCAGTTCCCGCTCTTCGTGAAGGCCGTCGCCGGCGGCGGTGGCCGCGGCATGCGCCGGGTCGCCGAGCGGGCGCAGCTCAAGGAGTCGATCGAGGCCGCCGCCCGCGAGGCAGAGTCGGCGTTCGGTGACCCGACGGTGTTCCTCGAGCAGGCCGTCGTCGACCCGCGGCACATCGAGGTGCAGATCCTGGCCGACGGTCAGGGCAACGTCATCCACCTGTTCGAGCGGGACTGCTCGCTGCAGCGCCGTCACCAGAAGGTGATCGAGATGGCGCCGGCGCCGAACCTGCCGGAAGAGCTGCGGGCGAAGATCTGCGCCGACGCCGTCGCGTTCGCGAAGGAGATCAACTACGCCTGCGCGGGCACCGTCGAGTTCCTCCTCGACACCCGCGGCAACCACGTGTTCATCGAGATGAACCCGCGCATCCAGGTCGAGCACACCGTCACCGAAGAGGTCACCGACGTCGACCTGGTGCAGTCGCAGCTGCGGATCGCGTCGGGGGAGACCCTCGCCGATCTGGGCCTGAGCCAGGACAAGATCACCCTGCGCGGGGCGGCGTTGCAGTGCCGCATCACCACCGAGGACCCGGCCAACGGTTTCCGTCCGGACACCGGCCGGATCACCGCGTACCGCACCCCGGGCGGCGCCGGCATCCGTCTGGACGGCGGTGCCACCCTCGGCGCCGAGGTCGGCGCGTACTTCGACTCGATGCTCGTCAAGCTCACCTGCCGCGGCCGCGACCTCGAAACCGCCGTCGCCCGGGCCCGCCGCGCGGTCACCGAGTTCCGCATCCGCGGCGTGTCGACGAACATCCCGTTCCTGCAGGCCGTGCTCGACGACCCCGATTTCAAGGCGGGACGGGTCACCACCTCGTTCATCGAGGAGCGCCCCGAACTGCTCACGCTGCGCAGCTCCGCCGACCGTGGCACCAAGATCCTGTCCTACCTCGCCGACGTGACGGTCAACAAGCCGCACGGCGAGCGGCCGTCGGCGGTGTACCCGCGCGACAAGCTGCCCCAGATCGACCTGTCCACCACGCCGCCGGACGGCAGCCGCCAGAAGCTTCTCGCCCTCGGCCCCGAGGGATTCGCCAAGGCACTGCGTGAGCAGAAGGCTCTTGCCGTCACCGAGACCACGTTCCGCGACGCACACCAGTCGCTGCTCGCTACCCGTGTGCGCACCAGCGGTCTGCTCGACGTCGCCGGGCACGTGGCACGGCTGACCCCGGAACTGCTCTCGATCGAGGCGTGGGGCGGTGCCACCTACGACGTGGCGCTGCGGTTCCTGCACGAGGACCCGTGGTACCGGCTGTCGGCGCTGCGTGAGGCCGTGCCCAACATCTGCCTGCAGATGCTGCTGCGCGGACGGAACACCGTCGGGTACACCCCGTACCCGGAGAAGGTGACGCGGGCATTCGTCGAGGAGGCCACCAACAGCGGCATCGACATCTTCCGCATCTTCGACGCCCTCAACAACGTCGACCAGATGCGGCCGGCCATCGACGCCGTCCGCGAGACCGGCACCTCGGTCGCCGAGGTCGCCCTGTCCTACACCGGCGACCTCTCGAACCCGAACGAGAAGCTGTACACCCTCGACTACTACCTGCGCCTGGCGGAGGAGATCGTCGAGGCCGGTGCGCACATCATCGCGATCAAGGACATGGCCGGACTGCTCCGCGCCCCGGCCGCCACCACCCTGGTGACGGCGCTGCGCAAGAACTTCGACCTGCCCGTGCACGTGCACACCCACGACACCCCCGGTGGTCAGCTCGCGACATACCTGGCCGCGTGGCAGGCCGGCGCGGACGCAGTCGACGGCGCCTCGGCGGCGATGGCAGGCACCACCAGCCAGCCGGCATTGTCGGCGATCGTGGCCGCGGCCGCGCACTCCGAGCACGACACCGGCCTGGACCTGCAGGCCGTGTGCGACCTCGAGCCGTACTGGGAGGCGCTGCGCAAGGTGTACAAGCCGTTCGAGTCCGGGCTGCCCGCTCCGACCGGGCGCGTGTACACCCACGAGATCCCGGGCGGTCAGCTGTCGAACCTCCGCACGCAGGCCGTGGCCCTCGGGCTCGGCGACAAGTTCGAGGAGGTCGAGGCCAAGTACGCGGCCGCCGACCGGATGCTCGGCCGTCTCGTGAAGGTCACCCCGTCGTCCAAGGTGGTCGGCGACCTCGCCCTGCACCTCGTCGGCTCCGGTGCCTCCACCGAGGAGTTCAAGGAGAACCCCGCGAAGTTCGACCTCCCCGACTCGGTGGTCGGATTCCTGCGCGGCGAACTGGGCACCCCGCCCGGTGGCTGGCCGGAACCGTTCCGCACCCGGGCGCTCGAAGGCCGTGGCGACGCCAAGCCCGAGGTGCCGCTGTCCGCGGAGGACGAGAAGGCCCTCGCGGGCACGTCCGCGGAACGTCGCGCGACGCTGAACCGGCTGCTGTTCCCCGGCCCGACGAAGGAATTCCTCGAGCACCGGGAAAAGTACGGCGACACCTCGCAGCTGTCGGCGAACCAGTTCTTCTACGGACTGCGCCGCGGCGACGAGCACCGGGTCCGCCTCGCGCAGGGTGTCGAGCTGCTCATCGGGCTGGAGGCCATCTCCGAACCCGACGAGCGTGGATACCGCACCGTCATGGCCATCCTCAACGGGCAGCTGCGCCCGGTGTCGGTGCGTGACCGGTCGATCTCCAGTGAGATTCCCGCCGCGGAGAAGGCTGACAAGAACAACCCCGGCCACGTGCCGGCACCGTTCGCCGGGGTGGTCACCCTCGCCGTCACCGAGGGTCAACACGTCGCCGCCGGCGACACGATCGCCACCATCGAGGCCATGAAGATGGAAGCGGCCATCACCGCACCTCGCGGTGGCACCGTCTCGCGACTGGCGATCGGGTCGGTCCAGCAGGTGGAAGGCGGCGACCTCCTCGCCGTCGTGGCGACGGGGGAGTCCGCGAGCGAGTGACTCGGATCATCGCGGGACTCGCGGGCGGTCGACGCCTGCGAGTTCCGCCGAGCGGGACCCGGCCCACCTCGGACCGGGTCCGCGAGGCGTTGTTCAGTGCGTTGCACGCCAGGATGGACCTCGACGGCGCATCCGTCCTCGACCTCTACGCGGGGTCGGGGGCGCTCGGCCTGGAGGCGCTGTCCCGCGGCGCGGACCGGGTCGTGCTCGTCGAGTCCGATTCCAAAGCCGCCGGGATCATCAAGCACAATGTCACGGCGGTCGGTCTGCCCGGCGCCGAAGTGCGCGGCGCTCCGGTCGCGGCGGTGCTGGCGGGCGCCGCCGACCGCCTGTACGACCTGGTGATGGCGGATCCGCCGTACGCCGTCGGCGACGAGGCGGTGCAGACGGTCCTCGGCCATCTACGGTCCAACGGCTGGGTCGGCGACGGCTCGATCGTGGTGCTGGAGCGGTCCTCGAGATCGCCCGAGACCGCCTGGCCCGACGGCTTCGCGCCCGTCAAGGCGAAGAAGTACGGCGAGGCGAGAATCGAATTGGCGACCTGCTACGGTCTGGACTCATGACTGGCGCTGTCTGCCCCGGATCCTTCGACCCTGTGACCAACGGCCACCTTGACGTGATCGGCAGAGCTGCTGCGCAGTTCGACGAAGTCATCGTCACGGTTATGGTCAACAAGAACAAGCGTGGCCTGTTCACCGTCGACGAGCGCATCGAGATGCTCGAAGACTCCACAAGCGAGCTGCCCAACGTCCGGGTGTCCTCGTGGCACGGCCTGCTGGTGGATTACGCCAAGCAGCAAGGGATCACGGCGATCGTCAAGGGCCTTCGCGGTGCCAACGACTTCGACTACGAACTGCAGATGGCGCAGATGAACCAGAAGCTCAGTGGTGTCGACACCCTGTTCATCCCGACCAACCCCACGTACAGCTACCTGTCGAGTTCGCTCGTGAAGGAAGTGGCCACGTTCGGCGGCGACGTCTCCGACATGCTGCCGGAGAAGGTCCACGCGCGGCTCCTCGCACGGATCGCCGAGCGCGCCGCCGAGAGCAGCTGATACCCGACACACCGGCTGCCACGACGCACCCTCGGCGTCCGGTCGGGCAGACTTGCACGGAGACGGCTGCGCCGACCTACTGAGGGTCATGACGATTGGGGTTGCTTGTGTACCGGGTATTCGAGGCGCTCGACGAACTTGTCGCGATTGTCGAAGAGGCGCGCGGCGTACCGATGACCGCCGGCTGCGTGGTTCCCCGCGGCGACGTCCTCGAACTGCTCGACGACGTCCGCGACGCGATCCCCGGTGAACTCGACGACGCCCAGGATGTCCTGGACCACAAGGACAAGCTGGTGGGGGAGGCGCGGTCCAACGCGGAGAAGACCATCTCCAGTGCCGACGCCGAGGCGAATTCCACCATCGAAAACGCCCGCGACGACGCCGATCGTATTTTGGCGGACGCCAAGGCGCAGGCGGACCGGATGGTCGCCGAGGCTCGCGCCCACGCCGAGCAGCTGGTCACCGACGCGCGCGCCGAGGCCGAATCCTCCGTCGCGGAGGGCCAGCGCGAATACGACTCGCTCACCGGCCGGGCCCGGTCGGAGGCGGATCGGATGATCGAGTCCGGTAAGGCGTCCTACGAGAGGTCGGTTGCGGAGGGCACCGCGGAGCAGGAGCGGCTCGTGTCCCAGACGGAGGTCGTGCAGGCGGCGCACGCGGAATCGGCTCGCGTGATCGACTCGGCGCACGCCGAGTCGGATCGTCTCCGCTCGGACTGCGACCTCTACGTCGATACGAAGCTCGCGGAGTTCGAGGATTTCCTGAACGGCACCATCAGGTCCGTGGGCCGCGGACGTCAGCAGTTGCGGACGGGTTCGGGTGTGCCCGACTACGCGTCCGACTACGACGTCGACGACCGCCGGGCCGAGCGTCGCCGCTAAGCGTCCCACCGGACGGCGCACGCGATCGAATTTGGCTCCACCGCGCAGATTGCGTATCGTGGAGTGGTTGCCCTTTGTCGTTTCCCTTTTCTCGAAAGTGAAGTTTGTTGTCATCCCATCGCCACAGCTCATCGCGTTCCCGTCGGGACGCGGACTTCGTGCTGGACACGGTCAAACTCGGCCGTCGTCCCGGTTCGATGCGCACCGTGGAACGGGTGGTGACGGCGCCACAGCGCATCGGTCTCGACCTGATCGCCATCGAGGAAGGGTCGGAGATCGATCTCGATCTCCGACTGGAGGCCGTGTCCGAGGGGGTCCTGGTCACCGGTTCGCTGCGAGCCGACACCGCCGGGGAGTGCTCGAGATGTCTCGAGCCGTTCTCCGGCACGGTGGACCTCACTCTCACGGAGCTGTTCGCGTACCCGGACAGCACGACGGAAGAGACCACGGAGGAGGGTGAGGTCTATCACGTCGTCGACGACGAGATCGACCTCGAGCCCGTCGTGATCGACGCCGTCGGCCTTGCACTGCCATTGCAGCCGCTCTGCAGTGACGACTGCCAAGGATTGTGCCCAGAATGTGGCGTTCGCCTGGCGATTGCCGAATCTGGCCATGGGCATGACATACTTGATCCTCGCTGGGCTGGTCTTGCAGCCAAATTTGGCGTGGATTCGGAACCCAGCAAGAATCTTGTGAACAACGAAGCCGAGGAGAAGTAGAAGTGGCTGTCCCCAAGCGCAGAATGTCGCGGTCCAACACGAGGTCGCGTCGCAGCCAGTGGAAGACCACTGTGCCTACCCTCGTCACCTGCCCCAACCGTGGCTGCGGCGAGAAGACGCTGCCCCACGTCGCGTGCCCGTCGTGCGGCACATACAAGGGCCGCCAGGTCACTGCCGCCGTCTAGTTCTCCACGGAGAGGCGTTGTGACGAGCGACATCAGTACTACACCCGCCGGCGGCGAGGAGGATCATGCGTCCCTCCTCGCCGCCCTCGGCGTAGAAATCGAGCCTTCGCTGCTCACCCTGGCGTTGACGCACCGCTCGTACGCGTACGAGAACGGTGGTCTGCCCACCAACGAGCGTCTCGAGTTTCTCGGTGACTCCGTCCTCGGAGTCACCGTCACGGAGAAGCTCTATCTCGCGCACCCCGACAAGTCCGAGGGCGACCTCGCGAAGATCCGGGCGAGCATCGTGAACATGCACGCGCTCGCGGAGGTGGCCCGCAGCCTCGGCGAGGGCGGACTCGGAGCCCATCTCCTGCTCGGCAAGGGCGAGGAGATGACCGGTGGCCGCGACAAGCCGAGCATCCTCGCAGACGGCATGGAGTCGATTCTCGGCGCCATCCACCTCGAGCACGGTATCGAGACGGCGCGACGCGTCGTGCTCGACCTGTTCAGCGATCTCCTCCAGCGGGCCCCCCGCCTCGGCGCGGGCCTCGACTGGAAGACGAGTCTGCAGGAGCTGACCGCGGAGCGTGGCGTCGGTGTTCCGGCGTACGAGATCACCGCGACCGGACCGGACCACGACAAGGAGTTCACGGCCACGGTGATCGTGGGCGGCAAACCCCTCGGCGTCGGCATCGGCCGCTCCAAGAAAGAGGCCGAGCAGAAGGCCGCGAGCACGGCGTGGAACGCGTTGTCCGACGCCGGTCCCGACGTAGCCGCCGACGACGTCAGTGCCTGAACTACCCGAAGTCGAGGTGGTCCGGCGCGGACTCGAACGCCACATCGTGGGGGCGTCGATCGATTCGGTCGACATTCTCCACCCCCGGGCGATCCGGCGGCACCTCCCCGGAGCGGCCGATCTCACCGGGCAGCTCACCGGCGAACGCATCGCGAGCGCAGACCGTCGGGGCAAGTATCTGTGGCTGGTCCTCGAACCCAGCACGGTCGCCCTCGTGGTGCATCTCGGTATGAGCGGTCAAATGCTGGTCCAGCCACCGGAATTGCCGACCGAGAAGCATCTGCGCATCCGGGCACGGCTCGATTCGGGTCTCGACCTCCGGTTCGTCGACCAGCGGACGTTCGGGGGGTGGGCGCTCGCGCCGCTCGTCGAGGTCGACGGTTCGCTCGTTCCGGATTCGGTCGCGCACATCGCCCGCGACCCACTCGACCCGCGTTTCGACCTCGCGGCCACCGTGAAGGTCATGCGCGGCAAGCACACCGAGATCAAGCGCGCGCTGCTGGACCAGACCGTGGTGTCCGGCATCGGAAACATCTACGCGGACGAGGCTCTGTGGCGTGCACAGGTCCACGGAAACCGGCTCACCGACCGGCTGAGCGGTCCCAAGATCCGCGAACTGCTCACCGCCGCTCAGGATGTCATGCGCGAGGCGCTGACCCAGGGCGGCACGTCCTTCGATGCGTTGTACGTGAACGTCAACGGCGAGTCGGGGTATTTCGACCGTTCGCTGTCCGCCTACGGTCAGGAAGACCGTCCGTGCCCACGGTGCGGCACCGCGATCCGCCGGGAGAAGTTCATGAATCGCTCGTCGTTCAGTTGCCCCAGGTGCCAGCCGGCGCCGCGGAGAAGCCCGGCGAAATCACCTGCGTGAGTTCGGCGGTCACGCTCTCCTCGGACGTGTCACCGTCGGTGTCGTGCCGCGGTGTCGCCTTGGCATCGAAGTAGTCGCCGCCCTTGCGCTTCACGTCGTCGGTGCCCCACTCCCGGTGCCGCGGAACCGGCGCCATTCTCGGAATGTGCTTGCGGCAGTGGATGTACGCCTCCTCGACCTCCACGACCACCCAGCGTTCCGGGATCCGGCCGTTCGTGTGATCCGCGGGCAGATCGGCGATCTCGGACCGGAGAACGGCGTCCTCGACGATCCGGGCCGAGCCGTTGACGTGCAGACCGATCAGATCCTGGACGAAGTCCACGAGAATGATGCCGACGTGCGGGTTCTCCGAGATGTTGCCGAGGCTCGCCATGACTCCGTTGCCGCGGTACTCCGGGTACGTGAGGGTTTTCGGATCGATGACGTGCATGAACCCGGGCGTCCCGGCACGCAGGCTGTTGTCGCATTCGCCGGATGCGTCGGCGGTGGCGATGAACGCGATCTCCTGTCGTCCGACGAACTCGATCATCGTCGGATTGAGATGGTCCAGGACCTGATCCGAGTAGAATCTGGCGGCACGATCCTCGGTGCCGTGCTCGGATTGAAGCCGGCGCTCTCCCGCACTACCGATCTGGCCCATCTGTATTTCCCCGCTACGTCTCGGCGTCATTGGTCGGTTCACCCTACGGCCCAACGGTTTTCTCTGCCGAGAATCTGCGTTCACAAGTGCGGCGAAACCGGTGCCCCCACCCGCCTACCTGGCGTTGCGCCGGCCGGTGGCAGGATTGACCGCATGGCAGAACAGACTTCCGACACGGCAGCGCCCACCACTCTGTGGGTCGAGCGGACGGGCACGCGGCGCTACACCGGTCGCAGCTCGCGCGGCGCCGAGGTCCTGATCGGCTCCGAGGGCGTGGAAGGCGTGTTCACCCCCGGGGAACTTCTGAAGATCGCTCTCGCCGCGTGCAGTGGAATGAGCTCGGACTTCCCGCTGTCGCGCCGCCTGGGAGACGACTACGACGCCACCATCCGGGTGTCCGGCGCCGCCGACCGCGAGAACGAGGTGTATCCGCAGTTGGACGAGGTGATGGAGCTGGACCTCAGCGAACTCGACGCCGACGCCCAGGAGCGCCTGGTGGCGCTCGTCGAGCGGTCGGTCGACAAGGTCTGCACGGTCGGGCGGACGCTGAAGGCGGGAACGACGGTGACGTTGACCGTCGAGAAAGAAGCATGATGCGGCGAGAACTGGCGGCGCTCGCGGGCGGAGTGGCGCTCTGCGCGGGTCTGCTCGTGGTCGCGCCGGCCGCGGCCGGGCCGGCGTTCTCGCCTCCGGGTGGGGCGTGCACCCCGTGGTCGGTGTCCGAGGTGGCGTCCGGGGCGGGCGTTCTCGAGAACCTGGCCTTCGACGGCTCGGGAACCATGCTGGTCTCGCGAACCGGACTGGTGGGCGGTGGAGCCCTCGACGGGGTCCACCCCGACGGCACGGTCACTCCGGTCGTGCCCGAGGTGGAGGCGCCGGGCGGGATCGCCGTGGACGGTACCGACGCGTACTTCGCCACCGGGAACTCGTTCGCGGCGGGCGTCACCGGGTCGGCGAACGGCACGGTCGACGTCGTGAACCTCGACACGGGCGAGTCCGAGACGGTGGCGGAGGGTCTCGTCATGCCCAACGGGCTGGTCCGGCTGAGCAACGGCGATATCCTCACGGCCCGCAACCTGGGCTCCGGGGCGGGACTGACACGCGTCCCCGCGGCGGATCCCCACACACCCGAGGTGGTGCGCACCGATCTCGGAACCGTCGACGGTCTCGCGGTCCACGACGGCAACGTCTACACGGTGACGACGTTCGACACGACCACCACGTTGCGGATCCTGCGAGAGGACGACCTCGGCGGCCCGGTCGTGTCGGTCGAGTTGCCTGGCTCCGGGCCCCTCAACGCGGCCGACGACCTCACCGTCGGACCGGACGGCATCGTGTACGTCGCCTACAACGGCGGCGGCAAGGTGGTGCGGGTCGATCCCGCCACCGGGGAGAGTTGCGCCCTGGCGTCGGGGCTGCCCCTCGTGTCTTCGGTGCGGTTCGGCGCCGGACCGGGCTGGGATCCGGCCGCGCTGTACGCCACCAGCTTCACCGGGAAGATCTACAAGCTCGAACGGTCGTGACGGACATGGAGAGAATGACCGCGTGGGTGCACGGATACGTGCAGGGTGTGGGATTCCGGTGGTGGACCCGTGCCCGCGCGCTGGAGCTCGGCCTCGTCGGATACGCGGCCAACCAGAAGGACGGACGCGTGCTCGTGATCGCTGAGGGACCGCGCGACAAGCTGGATGCGCTGTTGACGCTGCTCCGTTCCGGCGACACGCCGGGCGCGGTGGATCTCGTCGTGGAGCAGTGGGATTCCGCGCGCGGCGACCTCGTCGGGTTCGTCGAACGGTGAACCGCAGGTAAAGTTCTCCGTCATGCATCTGAAGAGTCTGACGCTGAAGGGATTCAAATCCTTTGCGTCCGCAACGACTCTGCGGTTCGAACCGGGGATCACGTGTGTCGTGGGGCCCAACGGGTCGGGCAAGTCCAACGTGGTCGACGCGCTCACCTGGGTCATGGGCGAGCAGGGGGCGAAGGCCCTGCGCGGCGGCAAGATGGAAGACGTCATCTTCGCGGGCACCGCCGGGCGGGCCCCTCTCGGACGCGCCGAGGTCACGCTGACCATCGACAATTCCGACGGCGCCCTGCCGATCGACTACTCCGAGGTGTCGATCACCCGGCGCATGTTCCGCGACGGTGCCGGCGAATACGAGATCAACGGCAGCTCCTGCCGGCTGATGGACGTGCAGGAACTGCTCAGCGACTCCGGTATCGGCCGGGAGATGCACGTCATCGTCGGTCAGGGCCGCCTCGCCGCGATCCTCGAATCCCGCCCGGAAGACCGGCGCGCGTTCATCGAAGAAGCGGCCGGCGTTCTCAAGCACCGCAAACGCAAGGAAAAAGCGGTCCGCAAACTCGACGCGATGCAGGCCAATCTGGCGCGGCTGAACGACCTCACCGCGGAGTTGCGACGGCAGCTCAAACCCCTCGGTCGTCAGGCCGAGGTGGCGCGCCGCGCGCAGACCGTGCAGGCCGACCTCCGCGACGCGAAGCTGCGGCTGGCCGCGGACGACCTGGTGACGCGGCGCGAGGAACTGGCCGACCAGGCCCAGGACGAGAAGGTGGCACGGGAGCAGCACGACCAGGTCACCGAGGCACTCGACGACGCCAATCTCGAGCTCGGGCGGCATGAGCAGGAACTGTCGCGGCTCACCCCCGGGGCGGAAGCGGCCGCGCAGACATGGTTCCAGCTGTCGGCGCTCGCGGAGCGCGTCAACGCGACCATCCGCATCGCCCGGGAGAGAGCCCGCCACCTCGATTCGGAGCCGTCCGCCAATCGTGGACAGGACCCCGACGAGATGGAGGCCCGCGCCGATCGGATCGCTGCGGAGGAACTCGAACTCGTCGAAGCCGTCGAGATGGCCCGCGCGGCGCTCGACGCGGCCAAGGAGCAGCTGGCACTGGGGGAGGAGACCGCCGCCGAGGCGGAACGGGCTCACATGGCGGCGGTCCGGGCGATCGCCGACCGTCGCGAGGGCCTGGCCCGGCTGTCCGGGCAGGTCGACACGCTGCGCACCCGCGCCGATTCCGTCGATGCCGAGGTCTCCCGGCTGACCGTCGCGATCGACGAGGCCCGCCGCCGCGGCGACGCGGCGCAGTCCGAGTTCGAGGTCGTCCAGGACGAGATCGGCGACCTCGACGCGGGTGAACTGGGACTCGACTCCCACCACGAGCGGGCCGTCGAGGCATTGCGCCTCATCACCGAACGCGTCACGGAACTCCAGGGCGAGGAGCGCGCCGCCGGGCAGGAAGTGGCGTCGCTACGCGCCCGGATCGATGCCCTGTCGATGGGTCTCGAACGCAAGGACGGCGCCGGGTGGCTCGTCGAAAACCGCAGCTCGCACGGTATTCGGGGGTCGATCGGTGGACTCATCACGGTCGAGAAGGGCTACGAGGGCGCCGTCGCGGCCGCCATGGGTCCCGCCGCGGACGCCGTCGTCGCCGAATCTCTCGACGCCGCACGCACCGCGGTCGGCGCACTGAAGGAGACCGACAACGGGCGCGCGTCCCTCGTCATCGGAACCGATCAGGCCCCACCGAGCGGTGGGCACCTCGATTCCGGCGCCCGGTGGGCCGTCGACGTCATCGACTGCCCCGACGAATTGCGCACCGGACTTGCCGCGCTCCTCGGCGGCGTGGTCGTGGTCGACTCCCTCGACGACGCCGTCGCGCACGTCCGGCGCAGGCCCGACGTGCGCGCCGTCACCCGCGACGGCGATCTGCTCGGTGCCGGCTGGATGAGCGGCGGCTCGGACCGTCAACCGAGCACCCTCGAGGTCCAGGCCGCCATCGACAACTCGGTGCAGGATCTGGCCCGCGCCGAACGGCGGTCGGAGGAACTGTCGGCGGCACTGTCCGGTGCGGTCGCGGAGCAGGCCGATCGCCAGGAGAGCGCCGAGCAGGCACTGGCCGCGCTCAACGAGTCCGACGCCGCGATGTCCGCGATCTACGAACGCCTCGGCCGTCTCGGACAGGCGGCGCGGGCCGCGCACGCCGAGTCCGATCGGCTCATCGCGCAGCGGGACAAGGCCGAGAGCGGTCGCGAGGACACACTGACCGCACTGGCCGAACTCGAGGAACGGCTTCGCATTGCGGAACAGGACGGATCGCCCGACGGCGCCGAGACGGGTGGTTCCGACTCGACGAGCATCGATCGCGAGATGGCTGCCGCGGCGCTGGCGGAGGTGCGGGCCGTCGAAGTGGAGGCCCGGCTGTCCGTGCGCACGGCCGAGGAGCGGGCCGAGTCGGTGCGCGGCAAGGCCGACTCCCTGCGCCGCGCCGCACAGGTGGAACGGGACGCCCGCGCTCGCGCGGAACGTGCGATGAAGGCCCGCCAGAACGCTGCGGCCGTCGCCGCGGCGGTCGCCGAATCCGGGCAGCGGGTCGCCGAGCACCTCGGCGAGGTCGTCGATTCCGCGATGGCGCACCGCGACGAACTCGCGCGGGCCCGCACCGAGCGGACCGCGCAACTCGAACAGGTGAAAGAGAAGGTGCGTCAGCTGACCGGACAGCTGGCGTCGCTGACCGACGCCGTGCACCGCGACGAGGTCGCCCGCGCTCAGGCCGCGCTGCGGATCGAACAACTGGAGGAGGCGATCCTCGAACAGCACGGGATCGGACTGGACGATCTGATCGCCGAATACGGTCCGGACGTCGCCCTGCCGCCGTCCGCGCTGGAGATGGAGGAGTACGAGCAGGCGAAGGAGCGCGGCGAACAGGTCACCGTGCCGGCGCCGATTCCGTACGACCGCACCACCCAGGAACGTCGCGCCAAACGCGCCGAGAAGGACCTGGCGACGCTGGGCAAGGTCAACCCCCTGGCGCTCGAGGAGTTCGCCGCGCTCGAGGAACGCTACAACTTCCTGTCGACGCAACTCGAGGACGTGAAGACCGCCCGCAAGGATCTGCTCGGGGTGGTGGCCGACGTCGACGCCCGCATCCTGCAGGTGTTCACCGAGGCGTACGCGGACGTCGAACGCGAATTCGTACAGGTCTTCGCGAAGCTGTTTCCCGGAGGCGAGGGCAGGCTCGTGCTCACCGAGCCGTCGGACATGCTGACGACCGGCATCGAGGTGGAGGCCCGCCCGCCGGGCAAGAAGGTCAAGCGCCTGTCGCTGCTCTCCGGTGGCGAGAAGTCGCTGACGGCGGTGGCGATGCTCGTGGCGATCTTCCGGGCCAGGCCGTCCCCCTTCTACGTGATGGACGAGGTGGAGGCCGCGCTGGACGACACCAATCTGCGCCGTCTCATCGGGTTGTTCGAGCAGTTGCGGGAGAAGTCGCAGCTGATCGTCATCACGCACCAGAAGCCGACGATGGAGGTCGCCGACGCGCTGTACGGCGTGAGCATGCGGGGCGACGGCATCACCACCGTCATCTCGCAGCGGCTCCGTGGCCAGGACATGGCGGCGGCGGACGCCTGATCCCGGTCCCGGCCGGGACCGTGTGCGGGGGAAGGCAGTGCGCGCCGAATTCCGCGGCCTGAAACAATGGGCGGCGTGACTACCGGAGCCTGGATTGCCATCGCGGCCGCACTCGCCGTACTTCTCGTCGTTCTCGTCGTCGGATCCCTGCTGTATCGCCGTCGCCAGATCTCGCTGAAGGCGCCGGACACACCACAGGTCACCACGGCGGAAAAGGACCGTTCGGGCAGTTACAAGGCGGACGGCGGGTTCAACTTCAGCCAGGGGGCGACGGCAACGGCCCCGCCGCGGGAGCCGGTACTTCCGGAACCCGTGCTGCCGGAACCCGTGCTGCCGGAACCCGTGCTGCCGGAACCCGCTGTCACACCGGAACCCGAGGTCGTGACGCCCCCGGCGGCGGAGACGGCGCCCGCGCCGGAAAAAGCACCGGAGAAGCCGTCGGCGCCGCCGGAGCCGGTCACTTACGAACCGGTCGTCGCGCCCGAGGTCGAACCGGAACCGGAGGTCGCGCCCGAGCCGGAACCGGCCCCCGCCAAGCCGGCGCTCGACGTCATCGCTCCCACCGAGGGCAGGCTCGACCGTCTGCGCGGACGGCTGTCCCGGTCCCAGTCCGCGGTGGGCAAGAGTCTGCTCGGACTGCTCGGCGGCGGCGACCTCGACGAAGACTCCTGGGAAGAGGTGGAGGACACCCTCCTCATCGCCGACCTCGGCTCGGCGACCACCACGAAGATCGTCACGTCGCTGCGTGAGCAGATGGCGTCGCGCAGCGTCCGCACCGAGGCCGATGCCCGAGCGCTGCTGCGCGAGGTCCTCGTCGCCGAACTCCGGCCGGAACTCGACCGCTCGATCCGTGCACTCCCGCACGACGACCACCCGGCTGTCCTGCTGGTCGTCGGCGTAAACGGCACCGGCAAGACAACGACCACCGGCAAGCTCGCCCGCGTCCTCGTCGCCGACGGCAGGCGCGTCCTGCTGGGCGCCGCCGACACGTTCCGCGCGGCCGCGGCGGACCAGTTGCAGACGTGGGCCGAGCGGGTGGGCGCGGAAGTGGTCCGGGGCAAAGAGGCGGCCGATCCGGCGGCCGTCGCGTTCGACGCCGTGTCCAAGGGCATCGACAACGGCGTCGACGTCGTGCTGATCGACACCGCAGGCCGGCTGCACACCAAGACAGGACTGATGGACGAGCTCGGCAAGGTCAAGCGGGTCATCGAGAAGAAGGCGTCGGTCGACGACGTCCTCCTCGTCCTCGACGCGACCATCGGGCAGAACGGCCTCGCCCAGGCCCGGGTGTTCGCCGAGGTCGTCGACATCACCGGGGTGGTGCTCACCAAGCTCGACGGCACCGCCAAGGGTGGCATCGTGTTCCAGGTCCAGCACGAACTCGGTGTTCCGGTGAAGCTCGTCGGTCT
This sequence comes from Rhodococcus sp. NPDC056960, assembly GCF_042674125.1. Lineage (NCBI taxonomy): Bacteria > Bacillati > Actinomycetota > Actinomycetes > Mycobacteriales > Nocardiaceae > Rhodococcus > Rhodococcus sp. NPDC056960. The sequence goes on from NZ_JBHURF010000001.1 coordinate 43,231, forward strand.
CGGCGAGGGCGCCGACGATCTGGCACCGTTCGAGCCGGGCGCCTTCGTCGACGCGCTGCTCGGGTAGCGGCGGATCGGCGGCCGTCTCGGGGTCTCGGACGGCTCCGGACGTCCGAAACCGACTGCAAATCGCCTGGCGAAACGTGGACGCAACAAAATAGGCCGATGCGTTCACGAGCGCGAAACAGTCCAGTGGCACAGCCGAAACACCAACTGAGCAATCTTCTTCTCAGGTCGTCAGCCGCAACCGGCTGGGCAGAGAAGGAGGAGGCTCAAGGTGGATTTCCCCACTATCGGTGCACCGGACACCGGGGACACAGCGTGGATGCTGACCAGCGCCGCGCTCGTGTTGCTCATGACTCCGGGTCTTGCGTTCTTCTACGGCGGCATGGTGCGGGCCAAGAGCGTGCTCAACATGGTCATGATGAGCATCAGCGCGATGGGTGTCGTCGGCATCCTCTGGGTGCTCTACGGCTACTCCATGGCATTCGGGGAGGACAAAGGGAACTTCATCGGTGATCCGTTCCAGTACTTCGGACTGAAGGGCCTGTTCGGCGGTTCCTACCTCGCCGAGACCAACGACGCCGGCTCCGTCGTCGCCGATGCTGCGATCCCGCTCGTCGGCACGATCCCCGCGACGGTGTTCGTTGCCTTCCAGGCCATGTTCGCGATCATCACGGTTGCCCTGATCTCGGGTGCCGTCGCGGATCGCCTGCGCTTCGGTTCGTGGCTGCTGTTCGCCGGTCTCTGGGCGACGATCGTGTACTTCCCCGTGGCGCACTGGGTCTTCGCCTTCGACGGCGTCACCTCCGAGACGGGCGGGTGGATCGCCAACAAGCTCGCCGCGGTGGACTTCGCGGGTGGTACCGCCGTCCACATCAACGCCGGCGCCGCCGGTCTCGTCCTCTGCATCATCCTCGGTAAGCGCCGGGGATGGCCGGGAACTCCCTTCCGCCCGCACAACCTGACGTTCGTGATGCTCGGCGCCGGACTCCTCTGGTTCGGCTGGTTCGGATTCAACGCCGGTTCCGCGGTCGGTTCCAACGGCATCGCCGGAGCAACGTTCATCACGACGGTCATCGGTACGTGCGCGGCCATGCTCGCCTGGCTGCTGGTCGAGCGCATTCGCGACGGCCACGCCACCACGCTCGGCGCGGCGTCCGGAATCGTGGCCGGCCTGGTTGCCATCACGCCTTCCTGCTCCTCGGTGAACGTCGTCGGCGCCCTCGCGATCGGCGTCGTGGCCGGCGCACTCTGCGCCCTCGCCGTCGGTCTGAAGTTCCGCTTCGGATTCGACGACTCGCTCGACGTCGTCGGTGTCCACCTGGTCGGCGGCATCGTCGGAACCCTGATGGTCGGCCTGGTCGCAACGTCGGAGGCGCCCGCGGGTGTGGTGGGTCTGTTCTATGGTGGAGGCCTCGACCAACTCTGGCGTCAGGCAGTGGGCGCCGGAGCAGTACTGCTTTACTCGCTCGTCGGTACAGCCGTCGTCGCAGTGATCGTGAAGTTCACGATCGGTCTGCGGCTCAGCGACGAGGGTGAATCACTTGGAGTGGACGAGTCGGAACACGCAGAGACCGCCTACGATTTCGCCGCTCTCGGCGGAACCTCGGCACCCGCTCGTGTATCCGGCAAGGAGGGATGAGGAAATGAAGCTGATCACAGCAATTGTCAAGCCGTTCACTCTGGAGGACGTGAAGACGGGACTCGAGCAGGCGGGCGTTCTCGGAATGACTGTCAGCGAGGTTCAGGGGTACGGCCGGCAGAAGGGCCACACCGAGGTCTACCGGGGTGCGGAGTACTCGGTCGATTTCGTGCCGAAGGTCCGGGTCGAGGTCGTCGTGGACGACGCCGCTGTCGACAAGGTCGTCGAGGTGATCGTCGAGGCGGCGCGCACCGGCAAGATCGGTGACGGCAAGGTGTGGGTGTCGCCGGTCGAGTCGGTCATCCGGGTACGTACCGGGGAACGCGGCGCGGATGCACTCTGACCCCAACGGGTCCGGTAAGACCGGCCCTGGTTCCCTCGCCAAGGCGAGGGAACCAGGGCCGGTTGCGTCAGGCGGATCGAACGAAGCGGCGGACCTGGCCCGCGCACGCAGACAACTGCTCGCCGGAGGTCCCGAGACCGGGCCCGGCGCAAGGAATCCCGCAGGTCACGGACGGCGGCTCGACGCCGCGGCGCTCCGGCACGCGCTCGTCGATCTGCACGAGTTCTGGTTGACCACAAAGGGAGCCGAGCTCGGGATCAAGCCGGACAGCGGGTTCGCGCTCGTCGCGGTCGGCGGGCTCGGTCGCCGCGAGCTACTGCCGTACTCGGATCTCGACCTCCTCCTGCTCCACGACGACATGGACCCGGCGGTCGTCGCCCAGGTCGCCGACCAACTCTGGTATCCGTTGTGGGACGCGCACATCAAGCTCGATCACAGCGTCCGGACCATCCCGCAGGCGCTCCAGGTGGCGGACACCGATATCACCGCCGCCCTGGGCATGCTCGAGGCACGTCACATCGTCGGCGACGTCGAGCTCACCAATCTCCTCATCAGCGGGGTTCGCCGGCAGTGGCGCACCGACATCCGCAACCGCTTCGACGGGCTCGTCGACCAGACGAAGTCGCGGTGGGAACGCAGCGGCGAGATCGCCCACCGCGCCGAGCCCGACCTGAAGAGCGGTCGCGGTGGACTGCGGGACGTACAGCTGCTGAACGCGCTGTCCATCGCGCAGCTCACCGACGGCATGCCCGGACTCGGCCCGGATTCTCCGGGTGGGGGACTGGCCCTCGCGCATCGCCGGCTCCTCGACGTCCGCACCGAACTGCACCGGGTGGCCGGCCGCTCGCGCGATCAGCTGCGCGCGCAGGACGCCGACGAGATCGGCGCCGCACTGCGGATCGGGGATCGGTTCGACCTCGCACGCATGCTCAGCGAGGCCGCGCGCACCATCAGCTACTCCGTCGACGTCGGAGTGCGGACGGCGGGTCATGCCCTGCCGCGGCGCGGTCTCGCCCGGTTGCGCCGGCCCCCGGTTCGGCGGCCCCTCGACGAGGGCGTCGTCGAGCACGCCGGTGAAGTGGTGCTGGCCCGCGACGCGCGGCCGGCCAAGGATCCCGGCCTGGTGTTGCGGGTGGCGTCGGCGTCGGCGACCACGGGGATGCCGATGTCGGCGTCCACCCTGAATCGCCTGGCCGACAACGCCCCCGAACTGCGGGAGCCGTGGCCGAAAGAGGCGCTCAACGACCTGCTGGTGATGCTCGGATCGGGCAGCCGGGCCGTCGCGGCGATCGAGGCTCTCGATCGCACCGGATTATGGGGCCGGCTTCTCCCCGAGTGGGGCGCCGTCCGGGATCTGCCGCCCCGGGACGCGGTGCACACGTGGACGGTCGATCGCCATCTGGTCGAGACCGCCGCCCGCGCCAGCGAGTTCACCACCCGTGTGGCCCGCCCGGACCTGCTGATGCTGGGCGCGTTGCTGCACGACATCGGCAAAGGACGCGGCGGCGACCACAGCGTGGTCGGCGCCGAACTGGCCACGCAGATCGGCAGGCGGCTCGGATTGTGGCCGTCGGACGTGGTGCTCCTCACCGCGATCGTCCGCCACCACCTGCTGCTGCCGCACACCGCGACGCGCCGTGACCTCGACGATCCCGAGACGGTGAAGAAAGTCGTAGAGACGCTCGGCGGTGACGGCGTGCTGCTGGAGTTGCTGCACGCGCTGGCGGAGGCGGATTCTCTCGCGACGGGTCCCGGTGTGTGGGGCGACTGGAAGTCGTCGCTGATCGGGGAACTCGTCCGTCGCTGCCGGCTGGTCATGGCCGGGGAGGTTCTTCCCGCTCCCGATCCACTCGACCCGGAACACGTCGCACTGGCGGCGACGGGCGGTGTGCATGTCGCACTCGTCCCCGCCGACAGTCCCCACAACTTCGTGGTCACGGTCATCGCACCCGACCAGCGGGGCCTGCTGTCGAAGGCGGCGGGCGTGCTCGCACTGCACTCCCTGCGGGTCTTCTCCGCGTCGCTGGGCAGCGCCGAGGGGTCGGCGGTCAACTCGTTCGTCGTATCCCCGCGGTTCGGGGCGCCGCCGCAGGCGGGACTGCTGCGGCAGGAACTGATCCGTGCCCTCGCGGGCGAGCTGGACCTGCTGGAGATGCTCACCGCCAAGGAGGACGAGACCCGGGAGAGCCAGCGGGTGGCGGCCGTGGAGGAGCGGGGCGAGGCCGCGGTTCCGGTCCAGTACGCGCAGGCGCCGCCGCGGGTCATCTGGTTCGACACGAACTCCCCCGGGGAGATCATTCTCGAGCTCAGGGCCGAGGACCGGCTGGGGCTGCTGTCGAGGCTGGCCGACGCGTTCGACACGTGCGGAGCCGACGTCCGGTGGGCGCGGGTGACCACCCTCGGTTCGTCGGTGATCGACTCGTTCTGCCTCGATCTCGGGGGAGGGGACACCCGGGCGAGCCGGGAAGAGGTCGAGAGTGCGATCCTCGGTGTCGTTCCCCTCGCGAAGCCGAAGAAGCAGGAGGGCAGCGGGGGAGAATGAACGAGCGCGCGTGAGCGGCTAGTCTGGTGCCCGAGAATATCCACCGCACACTCGCATGACTTCAGGAGCGCACTCGGTGTTCGAATCCCTTTCCGACAGGTTGACCGGAGCCCTCAAGGATCTGCGTGGCAAGGGTCGCCTTTCCGGAGCCGACATCGATGCCACCTGCCGTGAGATCCGGTTGGCCCTGCTCGAGGCAGACGTCGCGCTGCCCGTCGTCCGCTCGTTCATCGCCAAGATCAAGGAACGCGCCAAGGGCGTCGAGGTCTCGGCGGCCCTCAACCCGGCGCAGCAGGTCGTCAAGATCGTCAACGAGGAACTCGTCGGCATCCTCGGCGGCGAGACCCGCCGGCTGGTGTTCGCGAAGACACCGCCGACGGTCATCATGCTCGCCGGTCTCCAGGGTTCCGGTAAGACGACCCTCGCCGGCAAGCTCGCCAAGTGGCTGCGCGACCAGGGGCACACCCCGCTGCTCGTGGCCTGCGACCTTCAGCGCCCCGGCGCCGTCACCCAGCTGCAGATCGTCGGCGAGCGGGCGGGCGCCACGGTCTTCGCGCCGCACCCCGGCACGTCCATCGGTGGCGGCGACAACGAGCTGGGCATCACCGCGGCCGACCCGGTCGAGGTGGCCCGGGCGGGTGTCGAGGAAGCGCGTACCAAGCAGTTCGACGTGGTCATCGTCGACACCGCGGGTCGCCTCGGTATCGACGCCGACCTGATGGCGCAGGCGGCGGGTATCCGCGACGCCGTGAATCCGGACGAGACGATCTTCGTGCTCGACGCGATGATCGGTCAGGACGCGGTCAGCACCGCCGAGGCGTTCCGTGAGGGTGTCGGATTCACCGGTGTCGTGCTCACGAAGCTCGACGGCGACGCCCGCGGTGGTGCCGCACTCAGCGTCCGCGAGGTCACCGGCCAGCCGATCCTGTTCGCGTCCACGGGTGAGAAGCTCGAAGACTTCGACATCTTCCACCCCGACCGCATGGCCAGCCGCATCCTCGGCATGGGCGACGTCCTGAGCCTCATCGAGCAGGCCGAGCAGGTCTTCGACCAGAAGCAGGCCGAGGCCACCGCCCAGAAGATCGGCTCCGGCCAGCTGACGCTCGAGGACTTCCTCGAGCAGATGATGGCCGTGCGCAAGATGGGCCCCATCGGCAACCTCCTGGGCATGCTCCCCGGTGCGGGGCAGATGAAGGACGCTCTCGCGAACGTCGACGAGAAGCAACTCGACCGGGTGCAGGCCATCATCCGCGGTATGACCCCCGCCGAGCGGGACGACCCCAAGATCATCAACGCGTCCCGCAGGCTGCGGATCGCCAACGGTTCGGGTGTCAAGGTGTCCGACGTCAACCAGCTCGTGGACCGATTCTTCGAGGCCCGCAAGATGATGGCGGCGATGGCCGGGCGGATGGGCATGCCGGGTTCGCGCAAGCCGCAGCGCAGCAAGAAGGGCAAGAAGGGCAAGAAGGGCGGCAAGGGGCCGACCCCGCCGAAGGTGCGCGGCGGCTTCCCCGGCGGTCTGCCGGGTGGGTTCCCGGGCATGCCCCCGGGAGGTCTCCCCGCGGGGATGCCGGACCTGTCGAACATGCCGAAGGGCCTCGACGAGTTGCCGCCCGGACTCGAGGGCATCGACCTGTCCCAGTTCAAGCGGCCGAAGAACTAGCCGATGGGTGCACTGCACTTCCGGGGCACCGGTCTGCCCGACGACCAGCCCGTCGAGTTCTGGGTCGATCGCGGTGTGATCTCGGCCGAACCGATTCCCGGCGCCGAGACCGTCTGCGACTCGGGCTGGATCGTCCCCGGTCTCGTCGACGCCCACTGCCACGTCGGGATCAGGTTCGGCGGTGGCGGCGGCGAGACCGTCGAAGGACTGATCGCGCAGGCGGAGACCGAGCGGGACTGCGGAGTGCTGTTGATCCGCGACGCGGGTTCGCCCGTCGACACCCGGTTCGTCGACGACCGCCCCGACCTCCCGCGGATCATCCGGGCCGGGCAGCACATCGCGGCGCCCAAGCGCTACATCCGTGGGCTCCCCGTCGACCTCGAGGACGAGTCCCAGCTGCCCGACGAGGTGGTGAGGCAGGCCCGGGCCGGCGACGGGTGGGTCAAGCTCGTCGGCGACTGGATCGACCGATCCGTCGGTGACCTGACGCCGTTGTGGAGCGACGACATCCTGGCCGAGGCGATCGCGGCCGCGCACCGTGAAGGTGCACGCGTCACCGCGCACGTGTTCGCCGAAGACGCTCTTCCCGGCCTGATCAACGCCGGAATCGACTGCATCGAGCACGGCACCGGGCTCACCGACGAAACGATCGACTTGATGGTGTCGCACGGGACGGCGCTCGTCCCGACGCTGATCAACATCGCCACGTTCCCGGAGATCGCCGAGTCCGCCTCGCGGTTCCCGGTCTATGCCGCGCACATGCGCGACCTGCATTCCCGGGTAAAGGACACGATCGGGGCCGCTCACGACGCGGGAATCCCGATCTACGCGGGCACCGACGCAGGCGGATCGATCGTCCACGGACGCATCGCCGACGAGGTCGAGGCACTGAAAGCCGTCGGATTGTCGCCGGCCGAGGCGCTGGGCGCGGCGTGCTGGGACGCGCGGACCTGGCTCGGACATCCCGGTGTGGAGGCGGGCGCGCCCGCGGATCTGCTGGTGTTCCGGAACGACCCGCGCGCGAGCAGCGACGCCCTCGCCGCGCCCGACGTCGTGGTGTTGCGGGGGACCGTCGTCAAGACCCGATGACCTGGTTTCCCCCTCGCGGTGTTCGTCTGGCAGAATGAACCGCTGTTCGTCGCATCCGGTTCCGTACCGCGCGGCGGTCACAGGTTGGAGGCAAAACCGGGCGCGCTATTCCTGCGCGTCGCCGAATTGCACGTGACACGTGGGCACACTCGTGTGCGCACTGAAGGAGAAGTACAGCAGTGGCTGTCAAGATCAAGCTCACCCGGCTCGGCAAGATCCGGAACCCGCAGTACCGCATCGTCGTCGCCGACTCCCGCACCCGCCGCAACGGCCGTGCGATCGAGACCATCGGCAAGTACCACCCCAAGGAAGAGCCCTCGCTGATCGAGGTCGACTCGGAGCGCGCACAGTACTGGCTCGGCGTCGGCGCCCAGCCCACCGAGCCCGTCGAGGCCATCCTGAAGATCACCGGTGACTGGCAGAAGTTCAAGGGCCTGCCGGGCGCCGAGGGCACCCTCCGCGTCAAGGAAGCCAAGCCCACCAAGCTGGAGCTGTTCCAGGCTGCGCTCGCGCAGGCCGAGAACGAGCCCGTCGGCGAGGCCATCACGCCCAAGAAGAAGAAGGCGAAGGCCGAGGACGCCGAGGCTGCTGCCGACGCTCCCGCCGAGGCTGCTGCAGAGTCCGAGGCTGCTGAGAAGTGAGTGCCGTCGTCGCCGATGCCGTGGAGCACCTCGTTCGTGGCATCGTCGCCAACCCCGACGACGTTCGTGTCGAGCTGATCACCGGGCGTCGGGGGCGCACTGTCGAGGTGCACGTCAACCCTGACGATCTCGGCAAGGTCATCGGCCGCGGTGGTCGCACCGCGACCGCTCTGCGCACGCTGGTCTCCGGTATCGGTGGCCGCGGTATCCGGGTCGACGTCATCGACACCGATCAGTAGAGGCCGCACCGTAGTGGAGCTCGTGGTGGGCCGTGTCGCCAAGTCGCACGGCATCAAGGGTGAGATCGTGGTCGAGGTTCGTACCGACGAACCCGAGGATCGATTTGCCGTCGGTGCCGTGCTGCGGGGACACAAGCCGCGCGAGCAGGCTGTGAATACGTACACGGTGGAAGCCGCCCGGGAGCATTCCGGGCGGCTTCTGCTGCGCCTCGAGGGTGTGTCGGATCGCACCGGGGCGGATGCGCTGCGGGGCACGTTGTTCGTCATCGACAGCGCGGAACTCGAACCCTCCGACGACCCCGACGAGTTCTATGATCACGAACTCGAGGGACTGGCGGTGCGACTCGCCGACGGCACCGAGGTGGGCACGGTCATCGAGGTATTGCATTCCGCGGCAGGCGAATTGCTGTCGGTCCGCCGGGCAGGCGAACAGCCCGGCGAACTCCTCGTCCCCTTCGTGGCCGCCATCGTCACGTCGGTGTCCGTAGCCGACGGCGTCGTCGAGATCGACCCGCCGGAAGGCTTGCTGGATCCCGATTTCGGTGACTCCGCCGACGGGAAGTGAGTCGGTAGCCGTGCGTCTCGACGTGGTCACCATCTTCCCCGAATACCTCGAGCCGCTCCGGGCGGCGTTGCTGGGCAAGGCCATCGACAAGGGCCTCATCGCCGTCGAGGTGCACGACCTGAGGAAGTGGACGCACGACGTCCACAAGGCCGTCGACGACTCACCGTACGGGGGTGGGCCGGGAATGGTCATGAAACCGACGGTCTGGGGCCCCGCCCTGGACGACGTGCTCGCCGCGGGCGACGGAGACGCGGACCCGTTGCTCGTCGTTCCCACGCCGGCAGGTGTCCCGTTCACGCAGGCCACCGCCGAACGCTGGGCGGGGGAGCGGCACATCGTCTTCGCCTGCGGACGGTACGAAGGCATCGATCAGCGGGTCTTCGACGACGCCGCCCGCCGCGTCCGCGTCGAAGAGGTCAGCATCGGCGACTACGTCCTCATCGGGGGCGAGGCGGCCGTGCTCGTGATGACCGAGGCGTTCGTGCGCCTGATTCCCGGAGTGCTGGGCAATCAGCAGTCGCACCAAGAGGATTCGTTCTCCGACGGCCTACTCGAAGGCCCCAGCTACACCCGGCCGGCCACGTGGCGAGGACTCGACGTCCCACCCGTACTACTCTCCGGCGACCATGCGAAGGTTGCTGCGTGGCGACGCGAACAGTCCCTCCTCCGCACCACCGAACGCCGCCCGGACCTGTTGCCCTGAACCTGTTTCCGGGCCGGTGAGGCGTCACCCCTGGGGCTGCGCCCAGTCGTCGACGACGCCCGTGGGGAACACCGACTTCACGACCCCGGTCATCGTGTCCCGGGCATGCTGCGCACTCGAATCCTCGGTGACATCGGTGATCGCGGTGTCCGGATACGACTCCTCGTCGTCCTCGTAGCGGATGTCCTCCCGCGACGCGACGGCCACGATGTAGCGGCTGTCCGCACCGATCACACCGGTGGACACGTGAATCCACCGGTCACCCACACAGCACATCCATCCCTGCTTCACCCCGGCGACGGTCTCGCCGGGCAACCCGTCGGGGACGCCGAACCGCTGGTCGTAACCGTCGATTCCCTCGGGGGTCGACGAGCGCAGGTAGCCGACGAACTCGTCGATCCGGCCCTGACCGAGCCCGTCGCGGTCGCCCAGGAGTCCGGCGTAGAACGTCACGAGGTCGGCGGCGGTCGTCTCGGTGTTCCACCACAACCCGTCCCAGGGCGGTGTGGTGGCGGCGAGTCCGTACCGCCCGGCGACGTCGACGACGAGATCCGGCCCGCCGAGATCGTCCCAGAGCGTGTTGGCGGCGTCGTCGTCGGACGATTCCAGCATCCGCGCCAGCAGCAGACGGTCGTAGTCGGACAGCGGACGCTCACCGAGGGCGTCGAGGTGATACATCTGGGCGGCGATGAAGAGCTTGGCCAACGACGCCGTTTCGACCGGTTCGGTGTCGGCGGCGGCGAGGTAGTTACCGGTGGCGCGATCCAGGACGGCGATCGACACGTCGGCCCCGCGATCCGCGGCCGCGGTCGCGACCGCCGCCGTGATCCGCTCGGCGAGCGGCGCGGAGACCGGAACTTGCGCCGACGGGAAGGGCTCCGGACTCACCGCGGCGGGCTCCGGGCTCGCGGTGACGCCGTCACCCGCGGGCGGGTCCTCGGCGGGGAGGAGTGGGGGAGTGGCGACCGCCGGCGACGTCACCGGGATGTCGACCACCGAGTTCGTCTCGGTCGGGATGGTGCACGCCGTCGTCGTCGCAAGCAGGAAGGCCATGACCGTCAGGCACTGGATCAGCCTGGACATGAAATTCTCCCGGGATTTCCCTGACGGCCTCACCGCCGACGATATTGTCTCAGAGTAGCGGTAGGGTCCATTTCCGTGACTCTCAAGACCGTGAACCAGCGCATTGCCGAGGAGCTCGACGTCCGGGAGGGACAGGTCGCGGCGGCCGTGGACCTCCTCGACGGCGGAGCCACCGTGCCCTTCATCGCCCGGTACCGCAAGGAAGTCACCGGAACGCTCGACGACGCACAGCTCCGCCAGCTCGAGGAACGCCTGCGGTACCTGCGGGAACTGGACGAGCGCCGGGCTGCCGTGCTCGAGTCGATCGACTCGCAGGGCAAGCTCGACGATCAGCTGCGTGGGCAGATCATGACCGCCGACACGAAGGCGCGCCTCGAGGACATCTACCTGCCGTTCAAGCCGAAGCGGCGCACCAAGGCGCAGATCGCGCGCGAGGCCGGTCACGAGCCCGTCGCCGATGCGCTGATCACCGATCCCTCGACCGACCCCGCGTCGTACACGGCCGAGCAACTCGAGGGCGCGCGCGCGATCCTCGTCGAACGCTTCGCCGAGGACGCCGACCTGGTGGGCGAGCTGCGCGACCTGATGTGGAACCGCGGTCAGCTGGTGTCCGCGGTCCGCAAGGGCAAGGAGACCGAAGGGGCGAAGTTCGCCGACTACTTCGAGTTCTCCGAGCCGTTCGGCAGGCTTCCCTCGCACCGGATCCTCGCCGTGCTTCGCGGCGAGAAGGAAGAGGTGCTCACCCTCACCCTGGCGCCGGACACGGAGGAACCCGTCCCCGGCGAGCCCACCGTCTACGAGGGCCGGATCGCCGGGCGGTTCGGCATCGCCGACCGCGGCAGGCCCGCCGACAGATGGCTGCTCGACACCGTGCGGTGGGCGTGGCGCACCAAGATGATCGTCACCCTGGGCATCGACACCCGGATGCGCCTGCGACAGTCGGCGGAGAAGGACGCCGTCGACGTGTTCGCCACCAACCTGCGCGACCTGCTCCTCGCAGCGCCGGCCGGAACCCGCGCGACGATGGGACTCGACCCCGGCTTCCGGACCGGCACCAAGGTCGCGGTCGTCGACGCCACCGGCAAGGTGGTCGCGCACGAGACGATCTACCCCCATCAGCCGCAGAACAAGTGGGACGCCTCGCTGGCCACGCTCGCGGGCCTCGTCGCCCGGCACGGGGTCGAGCTCATCGCGATCGGCAACGGCACCGCCTCCCGTGAGACGGACGCGCTCGCGACCGAGCTCATCGCGAAATCGGGCGCAGGCAACCTGACGAAGATCGTGGTGTCCGAGGCCGGTGCGTCCGTGTACTCGGCCTCCGCGTACGCGTCCGCGGAGCTGCCCGACCTCGACGTGTCGATCCGCGGCGCCGTGTCCATCGCCCGCCGGTTGCAGGATCCCCTCGCCGAACTGGTGAAGATCGACCCGAAGTCGATCGGCGTCGGCCAGTACCAGCACGACGTGTCGGAAACGCTGCTCGCGCGGTCCCTGGGTGCGGTGGTCGAGGACGCGGTGAACGCAGTCGGCGTCGACGTGAACACGGCGTCGGTTCCGCTGCTGTCCCGCGTGTCCGGCATCGCGGGATCCCTGGCGGAGAGCATCGTCGCGCACCGCGACCAGAACGGTCCGTTCCGCAGCCGCAAGGGACTCAAGGACGTCGCGAGGCTCGGCCCGAAGGCGTTCGAGCAGTGCGCCGGGTTCCTGCGCATCCCCAACGGCGACGACCCGCTCGACGCGTCCAGTGTCCACCCGGAGGCCTACCCGGTGGTGCGCAAGATCGTCGACGCCAGCGGCACCGGTGTGCGCGAGATCATCGGCAACACGTCCGCGCTGCGCAGCCTGAACCCGGCAGACTTCGTCGACGACCGGTTCGGTCTCCCGACCGTCACCGACATCATCGGCGAGCTCGAGAAGCCCGGTCGCGACCCCCGCCCCGAATTCAAGACGGCCACGTTCGCGGCGGGCATCGAGAAGGTGGCGCACCTGAAGCCGGGGATGACGCTCGAGGGCGTCGTCACCAACGTCGCCGCGTTCGGCGCGTTCGTCGACATCGGTGTCCACCAGGACGGTCTCGTGCACGTGTCGGCGATGTCGCACAACTTCGTCAAGGACCCGCGTGATGTCGTGAAGTCGGGCGATGTCGTGAAGGTGAAGGTTCTCGAGGTGGACGAGGCCCGACAGCGCATCGGGTTGACGCTGCGCCTCGACGACGAGGTCGGGGCCGGCCGCAAGAACGACGGTCCCCGGGGCGGCGGCGCGCAGCGCCAGGATCGGGGCGGCGGGCAGCGGCAGGATCGGCGGGGCGGCAAGCCGCAGCAGCAGGGTGGACGCGATCGCGGGCGTGACTCCCGGCCGGCGCCGGGCGGTTCGATGGCCGACGCTCTTCGGAAGGCGGGGTTCGGCAAATAGGAGGTCACCATCGCGACACGAGCCCGCGCTTTCCCGTGGAGTGACCAGTTCTTTACTGGGATAGTGGATGCCGATGTACGAATGGCTGGATAGGGAAATCGTCGGGCACGGGCGGCTGCCTCTGCTCTTCTTCCTGCTCGGCTTCCTGGCGGCGTTCCTGTTCATCCGCTTGAGTGTGCGGATGATCCGCGCGGAGGTGTCGTGGTGGCCGGGCAACGTGAAACCCGGCGGGCACCACGTTCACCATGTGGTGTTCGGCGTCGTGACAATGCTGGTGTCGGGAGTCTCCCTCATCGCCGTGTACGTGGACGGCACCCAGACCACCGGAGCCGTCCTCGCCACGTTGTTCGGGATCGGTGCGGCGCTGGTGCTCGACGAATTCGCGCTGATCTTCTACCTGCAGGACGTGTACTGGGCGGATGAGGGCAGGACGTCGGTCGACGCGGTGTTCGTGGCGATCGCCGTCACCGGTCTGCTGTTGCTCGGTCTCCGACCGCTGGAACTGATCAACGTCACCGACTTCCGGGACTCCCCGGATCCCTGGGTTCGGGTGGCGATCGCGGTGTCGTCCGTGATCAACCTGCTCATCGCGGCCGTGGTGCTGTTGAAGGGGAAGATCTGGACCGGGCTGCTGGGCCTGTTCGTCTTCCCGATCCTGGTGATCGGGGCGCTCCGACTGAGTCGGCCGAGCGCGCCGTGGGCACGGTGGCGCTACACGTCCAAGCCGAAGCGGATGCTCCGGGCTCTCGAGCGGGAACGAAAGTGGCGCAGACCGGTGATCCGAGCCAAGATCTTCGTGCAGGATTTCATCGCGGGGACGCCGAGCGCCGTGCACGTGAAGGAAGCCGCAGAGCACGCCAGGGTGGCGGCGGAGGTGGAACTCGACCACGTGGTGCACGCGGCACCACCGCCGATTTCTCTTCACCCGGTGCCGTCTGGCACAATGGACGGGTTGCCTGGACCAGGCAGCAGTACTTGATCTGGGCACGAACCAGACGAGCACCGGTGTTCTCCGAACGTCCGGGTGCCGCTCGGTTCCTCTGCTCCTGCGAAAACGCAAGGATGGAACACCGATGAACACTCTCGATTTCCTGGACAAGAAGTCCCTCCGCGACGACATTCCCGAGTTCCGTCCCGGCGACACCCTCAACGTGCACGTCAAGGTCATCGAAGGCTCGAAGGAGCGCGTGCAGGTCTTCAAGGGCGTCGTGATCCGCCGCCAGGGCGGCGGCGTCCGCGAGACCTTCACCGTCCGCAAGGTCTCCTTCGGTGTCGGCGTCGAGCGCACCTTCCCGGTCCACAGCCCCAACCTGGCGCAGATCGAGGTCGTCACCCGTGGTGACGTGCGTCGCGCCAAGCTGTACTACCTCCGCGATCTGCGTGGCAAGGCCGCCAAGATCAAGGAAAAGCGCTGATCTTTCCGATGAGCCCGGCACTGCGTACTCGCGGTGCCGGGCTAATCTGATTTCGTGACAGATTCTTCGAAGGAGCGGGCATTGTCGTCGGAATCCGAGACCACCGGCGATTCGGCCGCCACTTCCGCCGAGAACGGTGGTGCGGCGAAGCCCGAGAAGAAGCCCCGCTCCTTTCTTCGCGAGTTGCCGATCCTGATTCTGGTCGCGCTCGTTCTGAGTTTCCTGTTGCAGACGTTCGTCGCCCGGGTGTATCTCATCCCGTCGGAGTCGATGGAGCCGACGCTGCACGGGTGCGCGGGCTGCACCGGCGACCGGATCGTCGTCGAGAAGATCGGTTACCACTTCGGTGATCCGCAACCCGGCGATGTCATCGTGTTCCGCGGCCCCGATTCGTGGTCGCAGGACTTCGTGTCGACGCGGTCGTCGAACGTGGTGATCCGCGGGGCACAGGAACTCGGCTCACTCGTCGGACTCGTCCCCCCGGACGAGAACGACCTCGTCAAGCGTGTCATCGCTACCGGCGGTCAGACCGTCGAATGCTGCGACGACCAGGGACGCATCCTGGTCGACGGCAAGCCGCTCGACGAGCCCTACGTCGTCATGGACTTCCCGTTCGTCCCTGGCTCCCAGACGTGCGACACGGCACTGAAGTCGGCGCGCTGTTTCGGTCCGGTCACCGTGCCCGAGGGACACTTCTGGGTGATGGGCGACAACCGCAGCAATTCCGCGGACTCGCGGTACCACGTCGGTGACGACATGCAAGGCACCATCCCGCTCGACAACGTCATCGGCAAAGCCGTGTTCATTGCGTTGCCGCCGTCGCGGATGGGCACGATCAGTTCACCCGATATCCAGGGCAAGTGACTTCCTGGCCGCCACGCACCATCATTCGCAGGTCGTCCGGTCTGCGGACGATGGAGTCGGCCCTGGTCCGCAGCGGCCTCGGACCGGTAGCCGGTGTCGACGAGGCCGGCCGGGGGGCCTGCGCGGGACCGCTGGTCGTGGCGGCCTGCGTGCTCGCGCCGAAGCCGTATCCGGCGCTGGCACGGCTCGACGATTCGAAGAAGCTCACGGAGCGGACCCGGGAAGAGTTGTTCCCGGCGATCACGAGATTGGCAGTGGCGTGGAGCGTCGTGTCCTTTCCCGCCGAGGAAGTGGACAGGATGGGTGTGCACGTCGCCAACATCGAAGGCATGCGGCGCGCCGTCGCCGGGCTGTCGACCACCCCCGGTTACGTTCTGACGGACGGCTTCCGGGTCCCGGGGCTTCCGGCCCCGTCGTTGCCGGTGATCGGCGGTGACGCCGCGGCGGCGTGCATTGCGGCGGCGAGTGTGCTGGCCAAGGTGTCGCGTGATCGGGTGATGGTCGCGATGGACGAGACGCACCCCGGTTACGGGTTCGCGATCCACAAGGGGTACAACACGCCGGGCCACCTGGCGGCGCTCGAGGTGCTGGGCCCGTGCCCGGAACACCGCCGCTCGTGGTCGAACATCGCGGCGCTGCTACACCGGGTGGATAAGAGTTCCGGAAGTGCGAGATGATGACAATTCACACCAGAGCAGGAGGACTCCGAGACCGATGAGTGCCGAGGATCTCGAGAAGTACGAAACCGAGATGGAGCTGTCGCTCTACCGCGAGTATCGGGACATCGTCGGTCAGTTCTCCTATGTCGTGGAGACCGAGCGCCGGTTCTACCTGGCCAATTCGGTGGAGTTGCTGCCGCACAACGCCGACGGTGAGATCTACTTCGAGCTGCGGATGTCCGACGCGTGGGTGTGGGACATGTACCGTCCCGCCCGGTTCGTGAAATACGTCCGCGTCATCACGTTCAAGGACGTGAACATCGAGGAGCTCGACAAGCCCGACCTGCGGCTGCCGGACAACGGTTTGTCCTGACCGCCCGGAACTCGCACCCGCGTAGGATCGTCCGATGACCGGACGGAGGCGCGTGGCGCTGGCTCTCGGTAGCGGTGGCGCCCGCGGGTACGCCCACATCGGAGCGATCCAGGTACTCGAGGAGCGTGGATTCGAGATCGTCGGCGTCGCCGGATCGTCGATGGGTGCCCTGGTGGGTGGCCTCCACGCTGCGGGAAGGCTCGACGACTTCACCCGGTGGGCGGTGAGCCTGACGCAGCTCGACGTGGTGCGGCTTCTCGACCTGTCGGTGTCTGCGCCCGGGGCCATCCACGCGGAGAAGATCCTGCAGCGGGTTCGGGAGATCCTCGGCGAGGTCCGTATCGAAGACCTTCCCATTCCGTACACCGCCGTCGCCACCGACCTCGCCGCGGGCCGGTCTGTGTGGTTCCAGCGCGGACCCGTCGATGCGGCGATCCGCGCGTCGATCGCCATTCCCGGCGTCATCACGCCGTACGTGCTGAACGGCCGGGTCCTCGCGGACGGCGGAATCCTCGACCCTCTGCCGATGGCACCGCTCGTCTCCGTGAGCGCCGACCTGACCGTCGGGATCAGCCTGGGCGCCGAGGATCGGGACGGTCGGTCACCGGCCCCGGAGAACGTCAGCGCGGACTCCCGGCCCGTCGACGAATGGATGTCCCGATTCCGGCGCAGCGCCGCGCAGCTCCGTGACCTGGACATCGTCCGGTCTGTCGTCGGACGGTTCGGTGCCCCGCACACCGAACCGGATCCGTCGGACGAACAGGACGGCCAGGTGCTCGCCGATCAGACCGTGCTCGAGGGAGAGGCGGTGGCCGTCCCGAAGTTCAGTCGGTTCGCGGTGATGAACCGTTCGCTCGACGTGATGCAGGCGACGCTGGCCCGCTACCAGCTCGCCGCGTACCCGCCGGACGTCCAGGTCCGGGTGCCCCGGGCCGCGTGCCGGAGTCTCGACTTCCATCGCGCGACCGAAATGATCGAACTCGGTCGTGTGCTCACACAGCGTGCCCTCGACGACGCAGGACTCACCACGACGACAGCGCGTGCGTCTCCGGCGAATTCGGAACGCGACCCGGCGTGACGGACGTGTCACCGTCCACGTGATCCACGTGTTGCGGCGCCACCCGGAGGCAGAGAATGCTGACCGCGCACATTCCGATCAGGAGGCCGATCACCGGCCACACGCTGCCCGTCGCCTGGTACACCAGCGGCGACAGCCCACCGAAGATCGCGCCCGCACCCTGATAGGCGAGCGAGATGCTGGTGTACCGCGCCGGTGGGCGGAGCATCTGCGACCGCACCGCCGCGATCGGGCCGTACGTCGTCGCGGCGAGGACGAGCCGCATGACGGCGAACGTCGAGAAGATCAGAAACACGGAACCGGACGTCAGCACCAGGAACCGCGGTGCCGCGAGCACGGCGACGGCCAGCAGTCCCTAGATCACCACGCGGATCCGGCCGACCTTGTCGCCGAGCCACGCAACCGCGAGGGTGGCCAGGTTTCCCGGACCTCGATGTCGGCGATGGTGTGCGGGTCGACGCTGAGAGGGTCGGCGCCGAGGACCACGAAATCGGCGCGCTTGCCGGGAGCTGCTGCCCACGCGTGCAGACCCTGCTCGACACGGGCACGGTGAGCAGCGTCGCCGTCGCACACCCCGAACTGCTGGGTCTCGAGGCGATGGCACACGTGTCGGTCGCGGTAGCGGGCCCGGTGGCCCCGGCGGCCGAGGTGCTCTGCGAGTCGGAGTCCGCCGTCTACATCTCGGCCGTGAGCGGGCGGTACAACATCATCGCCGAACTTCGCGTCCCCGGTCAGCGGGACCTGTACGACGCGATCGCCGCTATCCGTGGCCCTGCCCCGGCATCGAATTCCTGGCGCGCACGCTCGGCAGATTCGACCTGATGGGTACCGTCACCGCCGACTCCCCGGCGACCTGCATTCCCTCGCGGAGCACATTCGCACGATTGACGGCGTCGTGGCGCTGGAGACGTGGACTCATCTCGAGGTGTTCAAGGAGCACTATGTCCGCAGCTCGACGTGCGTGGATAGGAGCGTGTCGGAAGTGGGTCACCCCGGCCGGTCACCTGTGGGACGATCGGCCGATGCGCCTCGGGTTGCACGCACTCGGAATCGGCGCCGGCGCCCAGCGCTCGGTGATCGACGCGGTCGCCGTTGCCGCCGAGAGCAACGGATTCGCCACGCTGTGGTCGGGCGAGCACGTGGTGATGGTCGACAGGTCGGCCTCCCGGTACCCGTACGCGGACGACGGCCGGATAGCCGTCCCCGCCGTGGCGGATTGGCTCGACCCGATGATCGGGCTGAGCTTCGCCGCTGCTGCGACCCACACGATCGGCCTCGCGACGGGAGTGTTGTTGCTGCCCGAGCACAATCCCGTGCTCATGGCCAAGCAGGCGGCGACGCTGGACCGGTTGAGTGGCGGCCGGCTGACGCTCGGGGTCGGCATCGGCTGGTCCAAGGAAGAATTCGACGCCCTCGGCATTCCCTTCGCTCGCCGCGGCGAGCGCACCGCCGAGTACGTCGCGGCGATGCGCACACTGTGGCGTGACGACGTGGCGTCGTTCGACGGCGACTTCGTCCGCTTCGATTCGGTGCGGGTCAATCCGAAACCCCCGCGCGAGCGCCGCCTTCCCGTCGTTCTCGGGGGTAACAGCGACGCGGCGCTGCGGCGGGTCGCGGAGTGGGGCGACGGCTGGTACGGGTTCAATCTGGACAACGTCGACGCGGTCGCCGAACGTGTCCGGACATTGCACCGCCTGTGCGGGGACGTGGGGCGCGACCCCGGGGCATTGCGCCTGGCCGTCGCGCTGCGGGAAGCCGACCCCGCCGACGTCGGGGCGCTGACCGGTGTGGGAATCGACGAACTCGTCCTCGTCGAGTCGCCACCCGAGGATCCCGATGCGGCGGCCGAGTGGGTCGGGGCTCTCGCACGCCGGTGGATGCCCGCCGTCGGCTGACCCGGCGTATGCAGGCTTGACAGGCCTGACCTGTGCGTTTCGCGTAAGGATTCGCGCTGTGGGGCCGAGTTGTCCACAACCTGCGATCCATCCACAGCCCGATGTGTTCGCCCAGTTCGAGCGGATACCTCCGCAGTTCCTGTCGGGCACGGTGATGCGAGGCGCGGTTCGCATCGGTGGGCCGCCGGGGGACGGGGTGGAGGCTGCCGTGGCGCACAATCTCGCGCTTGGTACA
Source organism: Rhodococcus sp. NPDC056960 (assembly GCF_042674125.1). Lineage (NCBI taxonomy): Bacteria > Bacillati > Actinomycetota > Actinomycetes > Mycobacteriales > Nocardiaceae > Rhodococcus > Rhodococcus sp. NPDC056960. The sequence continues at coordinate 62,672 of NZ_JBHURF010000001.1, forward strand.
CATGGGGAGGATCTGGCCGCCCGGTATCTCACCGAGGCGGGGATGGAAATCATAGACCGCAACTGGCGATCCCGATACGGCGAGGTCGATCTCATTGCGGCGGAGGGTGACTGGCTCGTCTTCGTCGAGGTGAAGACGCGGCGCGGCCTGGGGTACGGCACCCCGGCCGAAGCGGTGACGTTCTCGAAGCAGCGCCGGATCCGGTTACTGGCGGTGGAGTGGTTGCGGGACTCCGGCCGGCACTGGTCGCGGGTGCGGTTCGACGTGGTCGCGATCATGATCGGGCACGGTCCGCAGCCGCAGATCGAGCATGTCCGGGACGCGTTCTGATGGCGCTGGGGCGCGCGCATTCGGTCGCGGTGACGGGGGTGGACGGCCAACTGGTCGAGATCGAGGCCGACATCGGCCGCGGTCTCCCCGCCGTGCATCTGGTCGGGTTGCCGGACACCGCGCTGCAGGAGGCGCGCGACCGGATCCGCGCCGCGGTGGCGAATTCGGGTGAGGAGTGGCCGGATTCGAAGGTGATCCTCGCGCTGTCGCCGGCGACGCTGCCGAAGGTCGGGTCGGTGTACGACCTCGCGCTCGTCGCAGCGGTACTGGACGCGGCCAAACAGGTGAAGCGGCAGCGGCTGCGCGAGACCGTGCTGCTCGGGGAACTGGCGTTGGACGGGCGGCTGCGGTCGGTGCGCGGGATCCTGCCCGCGGTGCTGGCCGCGAAGAACGCGGGCTGGGCCACGGTCGTGGTTCCGGCGCAGTCGTTGCCCGAGGCCGGGCTGGTGGGCGGTGTGGAGGTGCTCGGCGCGCACGATCTGAAGGCGGCGGTCGCGTGGCTGCGCGAGGAGCGTGATCTCGAGTATCCGGAGCCGGTGGACTGGGTCGCGCAACCGGTGCGCGCGGATCTGAGTGAGGTGGTCGGTCAGGCGGAGGCGCGCTGGGCCATCGAGGTGGCGGCGGCGGGAGCGCATCACCTGATGCTCACCGGGCCACCGGGGGTGGGGAAGACGATGCTGGCACAGCGCCTTCCCGGTGTCCTGCCGCCCCTCACCGAGAGCGAATCGCTGGAGGTGACGGCAATCCACTCGGTGGCCGGGCTCCTTCCGCCGGAGCGTCCGCTCATCGACGTGCCGCCGTTCATCGCACCGCATCACACCGCGTCCGTCAGCGCGCTCGTCGGAGGCGGAAGCGGTGTCGCGAAGCCCGGCGCGGTCAGCCGCGCCCACCGGGGGGTGCTGTTTCTCGACGAGTGCGCCGAGATCGGCACCAAGGTGCTCGAGGCCCTGCGTACCCCGCTCGAGGACGGCGAGGTCCGGATCGCGCGACGCGACGGAGTCGCGCGGTACCCCGCGCGTTTCCAGCTGATCCTCGCGGCCAATCCGTGTCCGTGCGCGCCGGCCCGGGAGGCCGACTGCGTGTGTGCACCGACCGCCCGGCGGCGTTACCTCGGGAAGCTGTCGGGACCGCTGATGGACCGGGTGGATCTCCGTGTGCGGATGCAGGCCGTCGCGACCGGAGCGTTCATCGACGAGGTCGGGGAGAGCACCGAGGACGTCCGTCTGCGGGTGGCGCAGGCGCGGGCCGCGGCCGGTGAGCGGTGGAGCGACTACGGGTGGCGCACCAATGCCGAGGTGCCCGGCCCGGCCCTGCGGCAGAAGTTCCGGCTGGCGCGCCCCGCACTGGCACCGGTGGAACGTGCGTTGCGGAAGGGGCTGATCACGGCCCGAGGGGCCGACCGTGCGTTGCGAGTCGCGTGGACCGTCAGCGATCTGGCGGGGTTGGACATGCCGGGCCCGGAACAGGTCGTCACCGCGTTGGGATTTCGGGACAGGAGCTTTCAGTGACGGTGGAAAGTCGGAGTGGCGCAATCGGTTCGGGGGGTGCTGTCGACCCGCGCCGGGTGGCGTGGGCGTATCTGTCGAAGGTGGTGCAGGGGCCGTGCCCGGCGCTGACGCGGCTCGTCGAGGCGGTGGGGCCGGAGGAGGCGGCGCGGGCCGTGCGGGAGCGTGATCTGTCGGAGGTGCTGGGGGAGCGCACCGTCGCGCGTGCACACGTGGATACGGCCGCGCACGATCTCGAACTGGTGGCGGGAATGGGTGGCAGGCTTGTGACCCCGGACGACGACGAATGGCCGCAGTGGCGGCTTCTCGGTTTCGGAAACCTGTCTCGATCACGCGACGAGGGACCTCCGCTGGCGTTGTGGGTGCTGGGTTCGCGGCCGGTGGACGAGCTGACGGATCGGGCGATCTCGATCGTGGGCACCCGCGCGGCGAGCGGGTACGGCGAGCACGTGACCGCGGAGATTGCGGGTGACCTCGCCGTCGACGGCTGGACCGTCGTGTCGGGTGCGGCGTTCGGGGTCGACGGCGCCGCGCACCGCGCCGCGCTGGGTGTCGGTGGCCTGACGGTCGCGGTGCTGGCCTGCGGGGTCGATCGTGCCTATCCGGCGGGTCATGCCCGCCTGCTGCGGCAGATCGCCCAGAACGGTGCGGTAGTCAGCGAGTACGCGCCGGGTACGACACCGGCCAAGCATCGGTTCCTGGCGCGGAATCGGTTGGTGGCCAGCCTGTCCGACGGGGTGGTCGTGGTGGAGGCAGGGTGGCGCAGCGGTGCGCGGAACACGGCGAGCTGGGCGCGCAAACTCGGGCGTCCGGTGATGGCCGTGCCGGGGCCTGTGACGTCGGCGTCGTCGACCGGGTGCAACCGGATGATCCGGGAGGGGGAGGCGCGGCTGGTCACGAACGCCGGTGACGTGGTGGAGGAGGCCGGTCCGATCGGGTTGCGGGACGGCGTCGACGTGGTGCGTGATCTGGATGCGCTGTCCGGCGACGCGTTGCTGGTGTACGAGGCGCTGCCGGCAGCCGGGCCGCTCGGGGTCCGGGAACTGTCCGAGCTGTCCGGGGTCGCGGTCGAGCAGGTGCGGGCCGTGCTGCCCTTGCTGGAAATGGACGGCTTCGTCGCGTCGGACGACACGGGATGGTCGCGGCAGAGGTGAGGTGACCGAAGTGCGCGTCGAAGCGCCGGATGGACGGGGATCTGGAGTAGAACCTTTGTATAGCGCACCTCACAACCGCTTGCGACATCAGCAGTCCAGCGTCACGTTAGGAGTGAGATATGGGGTCGGCCGAGGATTTGTGGCGGAACTTCGTCGCGCAGGTGTTGAACCTGTTGATCGGCGCCGGCTCGTAGGGGAGACCCGCCGGCAATCACCGGGTCGCGGGCGCCCCAATTCACAGGCGCCCGCGACCCCCCTCATTGCGCTCCGCCGTGACAGACGCTTGCCACTGAGCCACAACATGTCTCGACGTTCGTGACTCCGTGCGGCACTTCTGCCGGCGGGCGGTTCTGCACGCCCGCGCACCGGTGGATGTGTCTGAGAACAGTGGATTCGGCTCGGCGCTCAACGCTGCGCAGGTGTCCGAGCGCCTCGGTGTTGACAGCGGTGGTGTTGGGCGTCACAATTCTGCGTAGTTGACATGACTGTCACGTCATAATTGTTGTGATGCCGGAGGAGGCAGGATGACCACGTCCATTTCCGATATGCGAGAACTGGGCCGACGGGTGAGCAACTGGGGGCGGTGGGGCGCAGACGACGAGCGCGGAACCACGAACCTCATCACGCCCGAGCGGGTGGCGGCCGCCGCGGCGCTGATTCGGACCGGCACGATCTACGAACTGGGCATTCCCCTCGACAGTGAGGGCCCGCAACCCGGAGGCAATCGGATCAACCCGATCCGCTTGATGGCCGAGAACGGGCAGGAACAGGTGCTTCCCGGCGGCTTCAAATGGGCGGACGACTACGTCTTCATGCCGCTGCAGGCCGGTTCGCAGTACGACTCCCTGTCCCACGTCCACTACGACGATCAGCTGTACAACGGTCATCCGGGCACGGGGGTCACCGTCAAGGGCGCCGACAAGTGCGGAATCCATACCCAGGCGAAGGGAATCGCCGGGCGCGGCGTGTTGCTCGACGTCGCACGGGCGCGTGGAGTGGACTGGCTCGAGGCCGGGTCCGCGATCACACCGGACGAACTCGACGCCGTCGCCGCCGCTCAGAACGTCGAGATCGGCCCCGGCGACATCGTGCTGATCCGAACCGGGTGGCGCGCAAAATTCCTCGCCGATCGCGACCCGGCCGGGTTCATGGCCGGTGAGCCGGGCCTGAGTCTGTCGTGCGCCTCCTGGCTGCGCGATCGGGACGTCGCGGTGGTGGGATCGGACAACTGGGCGGTCGAGGTGATGCCCGGCGAGAACCCCGGGGCGTTGTTCGAACTGCACATGGTGCTCATCCGGGACATGGGCATGACGCTCGCCGAGCTGCTCGATTTCGAGGAGCTCTCCGCCGCCTGCGCCGCCGACTCAACGTATGACTTCTTCTATGCCGGACCGCCCCTGCAATTCACCCGCGGGGTCGGGTCCCCGATCAACCCGCTCGCGATCCGGTGAACACCGCCGTCGGCGCCGCCACCCCACCTGCCTCGAGGAGAAACTGAATGCTGGTCAGCGACATCGTCGAGTACGGCGCGCGCAAGCATCCCGATCGGATCGCGCTGCGGTTCGAGGACGACACGGTCAGCTACGCCGAGCTGCGTGATCGCAGCCGGCGGCTCGCGGGCGCTCTGCTCGGTGTCGCCGCGCCCGGCGACCGGGTGGCGATCCTGTCCACCAACTGCACCGAGTACTTCGACTGTTACTACGGTGTGCCGATGGCGGGGATGGCGCTGACCATCCTCAACTTCCGGCTGCACCCCGGCCAGATCGCGGCCCTGATCGAACATTCCGGCGCGACGGTGCTGATCGTGGCCGCCGAGTTCGCGACCGTGGTCGAGCAGATCCGGGACCAGATCCCGTCGGTGCACACCGTCGTCTCGATCGGCGCGACCCCGGGAACGATCGGCTGGGACGAGTTCGTCGGTACCGGCCCCGCGGACCCGCCGTCGGTGCGTCCGACGCCCGACGACCTCGCATGGCTGGTGTACACCAGCGGTACCACCGGCACACCGAAAGGTGTGATGATCAGCCACCGCAATCTCGTCAGCGGGATCACCTCGTCCGCGCTGCAATGGGCGTTGCCGGAGGACACGGTGTTCCTGTTCTGCTTCCCGCTCTGCCATGTCGGTGGGTACGTCACGTTGCTCAACCACCTGATGGGCAGCACCGTCGGCATTCTGCGGACCTACGACAATGCGACGTTCCTGCGTCTGGTGGAGCGGTGGCAGGTCACGCAGACCGGACTGGCACCCACCATGATCAACTTCCTTCTCCAGGATCCCACGCTCGAGGCGCACGACCTCAGCACGCTGCAGGCGATCGGATACGGCTCCTCGGCGATCCCGGCGCAGGTGCTGCGTCAGGGACTCGAACGCCTCGGCTGCGATTTCTACCAGGGCATGGGGATGACGGAACTGGCCGGCAACGTGCTTCATCTCGACTACGAGGCGCACAGGCGGGCCGCCGGTGGTGAGAGTGAGCTGCTCGCGGCGGCCGGGAAACCCATGCGGCTGGCGGATATCCGCATCGTCGACGACACGATGCGGGACGTGGCCGCCGGCGAGGTGGGGGAGATGGTGGTCCGCGGCGACCAGGTGATGGCCGGCTACTGGCAGGATCCGGACGCGACGGCCGCCGCGTTCACGGACGGCTGGTTCCACACCGGCGACCTGGTGCGCCGCGACGACGAGGGATTCGTCTACATCGTCGACCGAAAGAAGGATCTGATCATCAGCGGCGGCGAGAACGTCGCCTCCCTGACCGTCGAGCAGGCTCTGTACCGGCATCCCGCGGTGGCCGAGGCCGCGGCCATCGGCGTCGAGGACGACACCTGGGGCGAACTGGTCTGCGCGGTCGTCGTTCTTCGCGACGGCGCCGGCGCCACGGCCGACGACATCATCACCGCCTGCCGGGAACAGCTCGGTGGATTCCAGGTGCCCCGGCGGGTCGTCTTCGTCGACACCCTCCCCAAGAACGTCACCGGCAAGATTCTCAAACGCGATCTGCGCGAACGCTTCTCCCGCGCGACCGTCTGACTCACGCCACCGACCGGCGGCGACGAATCCCGTCGCCGCCGCGCAGCGGTGCCCAAAACACCTGAACCGGAACTGTTTCCGGACTCACCCCTCACCGTTACGGAGCGACTGTGAACCGTATCCTCGCCGTGGGCGTGACCGCCCTGTGCGCCACCGCGGCTCTGACCGCATGTTCGGGCCGCGACACCGCGGCCGCCGCAGGTGACTGCGACCCCGGCATCACCGACAGCGAGATCCGCTTGGGCACCAGCCTGGTGCAATCGATCGCCGGACCGCAGGCGACCGCCGCATCCGCCCTGTTCGACGACATCAACGCCGTCGGGGGTGTGGCCATGGGAGACGGCAAGTCGCGCACGATCTCCTACACCGCACTCGACGACGGATACGACCCGGCGCGCACCGTCAGCAACGTCCGGTCACTGGTCGAACAACAGCAGGTATTCGCGATCCACAACCTGATCGGCACCGCCTCGACCCTCGCCGTCGCCGACTACCTCACACAGAAGAACGTCCCGCTCGTGTTCCCCATGACCGGCACCGACGAACTCCTCGCCACGCTCGACGCCCGCCCCGTCGTGGCCGGAGCGGTCAATCCTCAGACCGGCTGGGAGGTCGGCGAACGGGCGAAGCAGATCCTGCGCGATCATCCGCAGGCGAAGATCGCGGTGCTGTATTCCAACGACAGTCTGGGCAACGGCAGCCTCGACGCTCTGAAATCCGCCCTCGCAGGCAGCGGCACACAGATCGTCGCGCAGCAGTCGTACGAACAGACCACTCCCTCGGTGGATTCCCAGGTGGTCAACCTCGCGAACTCCGGCGCCGACGTGTTCGTCAACTTCGCCACCGCAAGTTTCGTGACTCAATCACTGAAGAAGGCGCACGAGCTGAGCTGGAAACCGGAGACGTACATCTACTCCGGCGCCACCGACACCAACTTCGTCCTCGCACCCGCCGGTCCCGACGCCGCCGAGGGGGTCCATTCGTTCTACTGGATCTACGACGTGAGCAGCACCGACCACGACCAGTTGCCGGGTGTGCAGAAGTGGAGGGAGTTCGCCCAACGGCACGCCGGTGCGCTGAAGTCCACCGACACCATTGCCGCGACCGGATACAACACCGCTCAGCTCCTGGTCGCGGCCCTCGAACAGATGAAGGGGTGCACGCGCGCCGACCTGCTCGACGCCGTCCAGAACCTGCACGGGGTCACCACGGACCTGTCCATCGACGGTGTCACCTTCGACACCGGCGCGGAGTACCCGTACGCGATCACTTCGATGGCACCGATGACGTTCCGCGACGGTAGCTGGCACTACGACGCTGTGGTGACGCGCAGCGCCGAACGATGACGGCGGGACGGCCCGGCGCGGCGCTGACGGTGCGCGACGTCCGGCTGAGGTTCGGCGGAGTCGTCGCCCTCGACGGGCCGTCGTTCACCCTCGAGCCGGGCCGGATCGTCGGGCTGATCGGTCCGAACGGCGCCGGGAAGACGACCCTGTTCAACTGCATCAGCAGGCTCTACCAACCGGATTCGGGGCAGATCACCTTCGGTGACACCGATCTGCTCGCGCTGTCGGCGGACGCGATCGCGGAGGCCGGCATCGCCCGCACCTTCCAGAACATCGGATTGTTTCCGACGATCTCGGTGCTCGACAACATCCTCACCGGCGCCTACGCGCGGACCCGGGCGGGTTTCCTCGCCACCGCGCTGGGATTTCCGCGCACCCGGCGGGAGGAACGCGGCGAACGCGACGAGGCATGGCAGCTGCTCGAATCGATGAATCTGGCGCAGGTCGCCCGCGAACCGGTCGGCAACCTGCCCTACGGCACCCTCAAACGTGTCGAGCTGGCGCGGGCGCTGATGCAGCGACCGCGGCTGCTGATGCTCGACGAACCGGCGAACGGCCTGATCCACGAGGAGGTTCTCGAACTCGCGGAGACGGTCCGCCGGCTCCGCGACGAGCGGGGATTCTCGGTGCTGCTCGTCGAGCACCACATGGCCATGGTCATGTCGATCTCCGACCGGGTGGTGGTGCTGAACTTCGGGCAGAAGGTGACCGAGGGCGAACCGGCCGAGGTCGCCGCCCATCCCGAGGTCGTGGAGGCGTACCTGGGTGGTGCGGCATGAACCTGCTCACCGTCCGGAACCTGCACGCCCGGTACGGGCGCGCGGAAGTGTTGCACGGCATCGACTTCGAGGTACCGGCGGGGGAGGTGACCGTGGTCCTCGGCGCGAACGGCGCCGGAAAGACGACCATCCTGCGATCGATCTGCCAGTTGGTCCGCACCAGTGGGCAGATCGTCTTCGACGGCCGCGACATCACCGGCATGCGCACGGATCGGATCGCCCGGCTCGGCGTGGCCCACGTCCCTCAGGGACGCGGCACGTTCGCAGACCTGACGGTGGAGGAGAACCTCCGCGTCGGGGGATACACGACCACGGCCGCGACCACCGCCCGCGCGATCGAGCACTGGTTCGACTTCTTTCCGCGGTTGCGGGAACGACGCCGGCAACAGGCGGGTGGGCTCAGCGGCGGAGAACAGCAGATGCTCGCGATCGCCCGCGCCCTGGTGGCCCGGCCGCGACTGCTGCTGCTCGACGAGCCGTCCCTCGGCCTGGCGCCGCGCATCACCCAGGAAGTGTTCCGCGCGCTCGACAAGATCAGCGGCGAGACGGAGACCACGATCCTCGTCGTGGAACAGAACGCGCACCTGGCCCTGGACATCGGCACGTCCGCGGTCCTCGTCGACGCCGGTCGCGTCGTCGCCCAACGCCCCGCCGCCGGATTGGCGCACGACGAGTCGGTGCGTCGTGCCTACCTCGGCTACTGAACACAGGAGAGTGGTCATGGACGTTTTCCTCCAACAATTGGCGGACGGGCTCATGTGGGGTGCGCTGTACGGCGCGTTCGCGCTGAGCATCGTCCTCGTCTACCGGGCCTCCGGGATCGTGAACTTCGCTCAGGGCGAGATGGCGATGTTCTCGGCGTTCTTCGCGTGGCAGTTCCACCAGTGGGGTGCGCCGTTGTATCTCGCCGTCCTCGGCGCGATGGTGGTGGCCTTCCTCGGCGGCGCGGCAGCCGAGCGGGTTCTCATCCGGCCGCTGGCGTCCGCGCCGAATCACATGCCGCTGGTGATCATCACCCTCGGCTTGATGCTGGTGCTCAACAGCGCCGCCGGGTGGATCTGGGGCGTGCAGAGCAAAGAGTTCCCCTCGATGGTCTCCGGGCCGGTGCTCACCGTCGGCCCGGTCGCGATCTCCCAGCAGTCGCTGGTCGTCGTCGCTGCCGTCACCGTGGTCGCGGCACTGCTGTTCATTCTGTTCCAGCGAACCAGGATCGGCCTGGCGATGCGGGCAGCGGCCGCCAATCCGGACTCGGCGCAACTGATCGGTGTTCCTGTCGGCCGGATGCTGATGATCGGCTGGGGACTGGCCGCGGCGATCGGGGCCCTCGCCGCCTCACTCGCGGCGCCGCAACTGTTCCTGCAACCCAACATGCTCGCCGCCTCGCTGATCTATGCGTTCGCGGCGGCGGTCCTCGGTGGGCTCGACAGCCCGGTTGGTGCACTCGTCGGCGGGCTGTGCGTGGGTGTCGCGGAAAACCTTGCCGGCACCTATATCTCGTGGATCGGTCACGACTTCAAGCAGGCTGTGGCGTTGGCCCTGATCCTCGGGGTCCTGCTCCTCAAACCCGAGGGCCTGTTCGGCGCACGGAAGGTGGCCCGCGTATGAGAATCGTCGAACTGCTTCGTCAGCCCCGTGCCGAGCTCGACCCACCTCGGTGGCTGGCGAGGTCGGCGGTCGCATCGGTGATCCTCGTCGCCGCGGTGGCGCCGCTGGTGTCGGCGCCGTACGTCAACTTCGACCGCTCGATGGTGCTGGTGTATGTGGTGGTCGGGTTGGGACTGAACCTGCTGACCGGCAACACCGGTCAGATATCACTCGGGCACGGCTTCTTCTTCGCAGTCGGCGCCTATCTCAGCGCCGTGTTGGTCGAGAACCACGACGTGCCCTATCTGCTGCTGATTCCCGTGGCGTTCGTGGTCTGCTATCTGATCGGGTACCTCTTCGGCCTGCCGGCGCTGCGCCTGCACGGACTCCAATTGGCGCTCGCCACATTGGGTCTGGCGCTCGTCACCCCCGCGGTGATCAAGCGGTTCGAACACGTCACCGACGGGCAGGCCGGAATCAACATCGCCGGCGCCGAGCCGCCGGCGTTCACCGGGCTCGAGCGTGACCAGTGGGTGTACTACCTGTGCCTGGTGGTGGCGTCGCTCGCTTACCTCGTGGTGCGGCGGCTCGCCACCGGCCGGATCGGGCGGTCGCTGATCGGAATCCGGGACTACGAAGCCGTCGCCACCACGCTCGGTGTCCCGGCCACCCGCACGAAGACGACGGTTTTCGCGTTCAGCGCGGCCCTCGCCGGGGTCGGGGGCGTGCTCTACAGCTTCGTGGTCCAGTACGTCGGCCCCGAGGCGTTCGGCCTCCCGTTGGCGATCGCGTTCATCACCATGATCGTGATCGGTGGGCTCGGCACCGTTCCGGGTGTCGTGTTCGGGGCGTTCTTCGTGCAGTACGTGCCGCAGTGGACGGCGGAGATCAACCAGTCGGCGGCGGGAATGGCGTACGGAGCGGCGCTGATCGTCTTCACCTTCGTGCTCCCCTACGGTCTGATCAGCCTCGTCCGATGGGCACTGGGGCCGCTGGTGAGCAGGATTCCGGGGACGCGCCGCGACGTCCGGCGGGCGACACGGGCGGGCGAGGATCCCAAGGAGCTGGTCGTCTCCCGCTGACTGCTCACGCGCCACAAGGGTGGAGCCCCGACCGTCGATCCGGCCGGGGCTCCAATCGTCGTGGTGGGTTATCCGTTCAGATGACGAGGACTTGCCACACGCAGCCGGGCAGACACAGCGATCGACACCGCGCGGAGCACGCCGTCGTCACGGTAGGGGAGTGCACCCTCGCGCAACCGTGCCGACAGCTCCGCCTCGGAGTCGCAACCGACCGCACCGAGCGCGTCACCGAGCAGAGAATCGGCGCCGGCGCCGTCGTCGAGTTCGCGTCCGGCGGTGCGCAGCAGGTTGACGCAGATCCGCAGCAGATAACGCTGCCGCTCCTGGTTGCCCTCCAGGGCAGGACCGATGTCGTCGACCAGTGTCTCGGCGACGAGGTCGAGGATCTCGGGGACGCTCGGCCGGTCGTGCACGGTGGGCCCCGGCGAGGCAGGTGGCGGCAAGGCCACGGAGTCGTCGAGCAGGCCCAGGATGTCGAGCAGGTCGTACTCGGATTCGCACACCCGGCGGCCGATCGCCGCCAGTTCGAGGGACTTCTCCGCGCCACCGAGGTGGCGTTCGGCCTGAAACCTGCTCAGTACCAACCATCTCAGGGTTCCGAACGTCTCCCACCAGTGAAGTTCGGACGCCGACGGCCGGAACCCGGTGGCCCGCTCGTAGCCGTCGAGAAGCTGGTCGCGGGTCCCGATACCGGCGACCGGGGCAGGCGCGCCGAATCGCCACGCTCGCACGCACAGCCAGCCCAGGTCCTCGACGGGGTCGCCGAGGTGGGCGAGTTCCCAGTCGAGCACCCCGCGGATGCCGGTGCCGTCGACGAGGAGATTGCCGATCCGGAAGTCGCCGTGCACCAGGGTGTTCGGGCGCTGCGGAGGGCGGTGTTCGCGCAACCACCACAGTCCCAGCTCGACCGCGGGCCGGGGATCGTCGAGGTCGCGGTAGATCACCTCGATCGCGTCCACCGGATCGGTGGCGTCGAGCATGCCGAGTGTGTCCAGGGGAGTGCGGTGGATCAGGCCGAGCACGTAGCCCATGTCCTCGGCGAGGTGGCCGCGCACCTCCTCGAAGACCGGGTTCCGCTGCAGTGTCCGGGGAAACGATTCCCCCTCCACCTTGCTCATGAGCAGGTAGGGGGCGTCGATGCCCGGGGCGGAGTCGCCCGACGCGAGGACGGTGGGCACCGGCACCCCGGCCGCGGCTGCTGCCCGCAGGCACGCCGCCTCCGCCCGCATCCGGGCGGCGTCACCGTGGCCGGGCGGGTCGCGGCGCAGCACCACGGGCAGGGGTCGCCCATCCGGGCGGTCGGCGTCGAGCGCCCACACCTCCCTGCTCGCGCCGCCGGTCAGCTGCCGGGGTTCCCCGACCGTGACCGCGGTGCCGCAGACGGAATTCAACACGGCGCGGATGCCGTCCTGGAGGGTGCCGGGGGCGTGGGTCATCGCCATGGTGCGGCCCCCGGATCGCGCAGCAGACGGCGGGCGGTGGACATGCGGTGCACTTCGTCGGGACCGTCGTAGATGCGCGCGTACCGCGCCTGCCGGTACATCCGCTCGAGGGGTGTGTCGGCGGTCAGGCCGAGGGCACCGTGGATCTGGATGGCGCGGTCGACGACGTCGTGGAGCATGCGGGCTCCCCAGAACTTCACCAGCCCGATGCGGACGCGGGCGTCCTCGCCGGCGTCCATCGCGCGGGCGGCGTCGAGAGTCATCAACCGCGCGGCGTGGATCTGGGCGGCGGATTCGGCGATGTAGCGGTGCACCTCACCCTTCTCGGCGAGCACGGAACCGTGAGCGAAGCGGGTGTTCGCGCGAGCGCACATCAGCTCGTAGGCACGCTGAGCCTGCCCGAGCCACCGCATGCAGTGGAAGATCCGACCAGGGCCGAGCCGGTCCTGGGCGACGGCGAAACCCTTGCCGCGCCTGCCGAGGAGATTGGCGGCCGGGACCCGCACGTCGGTGAGCCGGACCTCGTAATGGTCGCTCGGGTTGTGGCCCATCGTGGGGATGGAGCGGACGATCTCGAATCCGGGCGTGTCGGTCGGCACGATGATCGCGCTGATGCGCTCGTGCCGCGGAGCGGTGTCGGGTTCGGTGCGTGCGAAGACCGAACAGTATCCGGCGTCCTGCACTCCGGTGGTGAACCACTTGTGTCCGTTGATGACCCAGGTGTCTCCGTCGAGTTCGGCGCGGGTCTCGATGAGGGTGGGGTCGGAGCCGGCCGCGTCGGGTTCGGTCAGACCGACGGACGGCAGGAACTCCCCGGCGACCAGCGGTGGGATCCACCGTCGCCGCTGCTCCTCGGTGCCGTGTTCGCGCAGCATGAGGGTGTCCTGCATGGACACCGACCCGACGGCCAGTTGACCGAATTCCGAACGCCCGATGATCTCGTTGAGGTAGACGAAGTCGAGGAACGGGACGCCCCCGCCGCCGACCTCGGCGGGGTGCCCGAGCGCCCACAGGCCGCGTTCCCTGGCGCGGTCCCGCAGGTGCGCGAGGGTCGCGCGGGCGTCGTCGTCCTCGTTTGCCAGGACCGGCTCGGCGGGGATCACGACCTCGTCGATGAACGAGCGCATCCGCGTGCACAATTCGGCCAGCGGGACAGCTGATGGGGTGTCGGTCATGTCAGTGCTCCCGGGGGTGCGCGGCCGGCGCGCGCAGCGGCCGGGTGGCGGCGGAGTCGACGTACTCGTCGATGCGGCTGATCCGCTCGTCGACCACACGGACGAACAGGCTTGCCGGTACCTCCAGCGGACCGTGGCCGGGGAGGGTGGCGCGCAGGACGTGCTGCTGGGCGAAGCCGTCCGGCAGCCGGTGGCGGCGGATGTCCTCGTAGCGCATGTCGTCGAGGGTGCGCGAAAGCCAGCGCAGCACGCGCAGGTTCTCGGTCACCGTCTGCTCCTGCCCGTCGTCGTTGTGCCAGATGAGCGCGTCCGGTGCGTACAGTTCGGTCAATGTCGCCTCGTCGCCGCGGCTGACGGCGGCGAAGAAGCGATCGGCCAGGTCGTTCATGGGAAAATTTGTCTCCTCCGTGCGGTGATGCCGTCGAGGTGGATCAGTCGAGGTGGATCACAGGGTGGTCAATCGGCGGCAGTCACCGGCACCGGTCGGCCGCCGGCCCGGAGCAGCCCACTGCCCAGGGGTGTGTCGAGCAGTTTCCCGGCCAGTCGGGCGGCCGTGAGGGTCTCGTCGACGTCGATGCCGGTGGCGATGCCGCCGTCCTCGAACATGTAGACCAGTTCCTCGGTGGCGATGTTGCCGCCGGCGCCGGGCGCGAAGGGGCAGCCCCCGAGGCCGCCGACCGAGGCGTCGAAATGGCGGATGCCCAGGGTGTAGGCCGCCCAGGCGTTGGCCAGGCCCTGACCGCGGGTGTCGTGCAGGTGCAGGCCGAGGTCCATCGCGGGTACGGCGTCGCGGACCCGGGTGAGTACGTCGCCGACCCGCACGGGTGTCGCGGTGCCGATGGTGTCGGCGACCGACAGCACGTCGGCCCCCGAAAGCACGGCGCGGCGGGCGATCTCGGCCACCCGCTCCGGCGGCGTGGGCCCGTCGAACGGGCAGTCGAAAGCGATCGCGACGATCACCTCGAGTTGGCCGCCGGCCCGGTGGACCAATTCGGCGACGGGTGCGATCAAGGCGATCGACTCCTCGCTGCTGCGACCGACATTGGCCCGGCTGTGGCCGTCGGATGCCGACACGACGTACTCGAGGCGGGTGAGACCGGCCGCGAGTGCTCGACGAACTCCGCCGAGTCCGGCGACGAGGGCCGAGAACGTCACCTGCGGCCAGCGGTCGAGGTGGGCGGCGACGGCTTCGGCGTCGGCCAGTGCCGGAATCGCCCGCGGTGAGACGAACGACGTGACCTCGATTCGTCCGACACCGGTCGCGGCGAGCGCGTCGATCAGTTCGAGTTTGGCGGCGGTGGGAATCGGTTTCTCGTTCTGTAATCCGTCGCGGGGACCGACCTCGCGGATGTCGACGCCGGCTGCCGGGGTGCTCACGAGATCGTGCCCTGCGTGCGCAGGTAGGCGAGATGGTCGGCGTCGTAGCCGAGGAGCGCGGTGAGTACCTCGTCGGTGTGGGTGCCGGGCCGGCTGGGCCCGCCCCAGCGGACGCCGCCTGCGGTCTCGCTGAGCTTCGGTATCACCCCGACGCCCTTCACGGGGGCAGGGTCGAATCCGTCGTCGTCGGGCCCGACGGACGGATCGACGTGGTCGACGAAGATCTCGCGGGCGTTGAACTGGGGGTCGGCCATCACTTCGGCGACGGTGTTGACGGGTCCCGTGACGACCTCGAACTTGGTCAGCAACTCGATCAGGTCGGCGGCGGGGAAGGCGGCCGCCCACTCGGTGATCAGCGTGTCGAGTTCGTCCTGGTGATCGCCGCGCGCCGTGTGGGTGGCATACCGGGCATCGGTGGCCAGGCCGGGTCGGCCCATCGCGGCGGCCAGGCGCGTGAACAGGGTGTCCTGGTTGGCCGCGATGATGACCCACAGCCCGTCCTGCGTCCGATATAGGTTGGACGGGGCGACGCGGTCGAGGCGGGTGCCGGACGGTTGCCGAATGTGTCCCGTCTTGTGATAGTCCGGGACGGTCGACTCCTGGATGGCGAGCGCGGCCTCGGTGAGAGCGGCATCGACGACCTGCCCACGCCCGGTGCGCTCGCGCGCGATCAGTGCGGCGAGGACGCCCTGGAAGGCGAACATGCCGGCGAGGCTGTCGCCGAGCGACAGGGCGATCCGCGGTGGCGCCTGACCGGGAAATCCGTTGAGATGGCGCAACCCACTGATGCCTTCGGCGACCGAGGCGTAGCCGGGACGCGCAGCGTAGGGCCCGGTCTGCCCGTAGCCGGAGACCCGGGCCAGGACCAGACGCGGGGAGACCGTCCGGAGGACGTCGTAGCCGAGGCCCCAGCGCTCGAGGGTGCCGGGCCGAAAACTCTCGACGACGACATCGGCGCCGGCGGCGAGGTCGAGGAAGATCTGCCGGCCTGCCTCGGTCCGGAGGTCGAGGTTCACGCACCGCTTGTTGCGGGCGTGCACCGACCAGAAGTACTGGTGTCCGCCCTCGGCCTGGCCCCAGTCCCGCAGCGGGTCGGGGCGATCCGGGGCCTCGATCTTGATGACGTCGGCCCCCATGTCGCCGAGGAGGCGTCCGCAGTACGGACCGGCGATCAGGGTGCCCAATTCGAGTACCCGGAGGCCGTCGAGTGCTCCCTCCGGGACCTCGGTGGGGGCGGACGAGTGCGGCGCATGCGTTGTCATGGTGCTTGCCTTAGGGAATGAGGGATGAATTATTCGGTGCTCACCCGCGGTCCAGTCCGAGTGCTCCGAGACACATCTGATCGAGGGTGTCGAGAAGGGCTTCCTCGTCGGCATCGTCGCCCTGGATCAACCACAGGTACAGGGTGTGGTCGACCATGGCGGCCATGGCACGCGCGGCGAGGACCGGGTCGAGGGTGGCGGTGGCCAGACCGTCCTGCTGCCACCGCGCGATGGCGCGGGACGTCCGGTCGATCAATTGACGGCGATGCTCGTGGCGCAGTTCGCGGAACTCGTCGTTGAACGTCGAGACCTGTTCGACGATCGCCATCATCCGGGCGTTCCGCCGGTATGCCTGGTAGTACGAGCGGTTGGAGGCGATCAGCTTCTCGGCGGGGGACAGGTCGGCATCGGCCGGTTCCCGTCGGTGCACGTCCTCGAACAGGCGGGTGCTCAACTCCCGGAACACTTCTTCCTTCGACTCGAAGTATCGGTAGAAGGTTCCGTACGCGACGTTCGCCTCCTGGGCGATCTGCTCCACGCGTGTGTCGGGGAATCCGACCGTCTCGAACACCTTCTGGGCGGCGTCGAGCAGTGCGTCGCGGGTCTTGCGACCTCGGGCGGTGAGCGTCTCGACCGGCGCCGACGGGGTCGCGGACGGGGTATTGACAGATGACTTGGCCACGGACAAACTATCGCAATAGATGACATGACTGTCAAGTCATTTTTGCGTCATTCTCGCGCCCACTTCACCACATCGGAAGGACAGCAATGAGCGCTTCGAACTCGAAGTACGACCTTCGCGGAATCAACCACCTCGCGCTGGTGTGCTCGGACATGCGACGCACGATCGATTTCTACTCGGGCACCCTGGGGATGCCGCTGGTCAAGACCATCGAGTTGCCCGGAAATCTGGGGCAGCACTTCTTCTTCGACTGCGGTAACGGCAACACCATCGCGTTCTTCTGGCTGGCCGACGCCCCCGACGCCGCGCCCGGTCTCGCGGCGCCCAAGGGTCTGCCCGACGAGGGCGAACTGGCCAGTGCGGTGGGGTCGATGAACCACGTCGCGTTCGCAGTGCCGCCGGAGCAGTTCGACGAGTACTACTCCCGGTTCCAGGCCGAGGGGATCAAGGTGAGCCGCGTGCTCAACCACGACGACAGTCGCGCCGGCGTGTCGCGCGACGTGCACCCGGGGACCTTCGTGCGTTCGTTCTACTTCCAGGACCCTGACGGTGTCCTGCTCGAATTCGCCTGCTGGACGAGGACCTTCACCGACACCGATGTGTCACACGAACCGAAGACCGCTGCCGACCGGCGCGTGCCCGCCGCATCCTGAGACCCGACGTCCGAAAGGAGTTCACCGTGCCCCGCCTTCGTGAGGTTCCCCGAGTCGAAGTGACCGACGAGAAGATCCTCTTCTTCTACGACCGGCTGTTCGGGCCCGACAGGGATCCGGCCGTCGATCACGGCACGATCCATGCCACCCCCGGCGACTGGTGGACCGTGTTCGCCCAGTCGCCGGACGTGTTCCGGCACGCCGTGCGCGGCTTCTCGCTCTACCGCAACGCCACCCTGGACCCGTTGCTCCGCGAATTGGGGCAGAGCCGCGCCGGGTATGCGCGCGGAAGCCAGTTCGTCTTCTCCCAGCACTGCAAGCAGATGCGCTCTCTCGGGATGGACGAGGAGAAGATTACGGCCGTCCCGCACTGGCAGATCAGCGATCGCTTCTCGGAACTCGAGCGGGCCGTGCTGGCCTACACCGACGGCCTCGTCTACGACGGCGGCCGAGTGCCGGACGAAGTATTCACGGTCCTGAAGGCCAACCTGACGGACTCCGAGATCCTGCAGCTGACGTACATCACCTGCCTCTACGACATGCACGCGACCATGTGTCGCGCCCTTCGTCTCGAATTCGACGACCGACCCGAGCCAGTCGCCGAGGTCGAGATTCCCGCCGGTGTGGAGGTCCGTGATCTCTCCGCCGATCTGTCCGGGTGACCGGCGTCCCGGATTCCACTCGCGCCGCCGGCGGCCGTCACTCCTGTACCGTAGTTAGGTAACACTAACCAATTTGAGTTCATTGGAGAGATGCCTGTGGCAAAGCCGACTGCGACATTGACCGTGATCCGGACCGAGTGGCTGACCCCGCACATGGTGCGGGTGATCCTCGGCGACCCGGGATTCGACAGTTTCGTTCCCAACGCCTTCACCGACGCGTATGCGAAACTCGAGTTCGGAAGCCCCGACGAGCCGGTCCTGCGGACGTACACCATCCGGTCCGTGGATCCGGTGGCACGGGAGATCGCCATCGACTTCGTGGTACACGGCGACGCCGGGGTCGCGGGACCGTGGGCGGCATCCGCGGTGGCAGGCGACGTCCTCCGCCTCCGCGGTCCCGGTGGGGCGTTCGCACCGGACCGGGACGCCGACTGGTACCTGCTCGCGGGCGACGAGACGGCGATCCCCGCGATCTCCGCGGCCGTCGAGAAGCTCGACGCGTCGGCTGTGGGACGAGTGATCATCGAGGTCGCCGGCCCTGACGACGAAATCGCCTTCGACTCGCCCGCGGGCGTCGACGTCACCTGGCTCCACCGTGGGGACACCGCGGACCGGGCCGGGGCGGAGGTGTCGGGGGACAACGCGCCCCTCGTCGCGGCGGTGCGCGACATCAGCTGGCTGCCCGGAACGGTTCAGGTGTTCATCCACGGCGAGGCGCAGGCCGTGATGCAGAATCTGCGGTCCTACCTGCGCAAGGAACGGGGCGTTCCGGCGTCGGCGGCGTCGATCTCGGGGTACTGGCGTCGCGGCCGCACCGAGGAGGGCTTCCGGGTGTGGAAGTCCGAGCTCGCCGCGAGCGAGGGTGCCTCCCGCTGACCCGGTGCGGCGGGCGTCACGACGTGTGCGTCCGCCGCGTCAGCACCACCAACGACGTCATGGCCACGGCGCCGGCGGCGGGGATTGCCACCGCCATCGGGACGGCCGTGTCGGGGCCGGCGATGCCGACGAGCGGCGAGACCACCGCGGCGAGACCGAACTGGCCGGCACCGAGGAGCGCGGACCCGGTTCCCGACGCCCGGGTCACCTCGCCCTGCGCCAGGGCCGTGGCGTTGCCCATCACGAACCCGATGCTCGACACCGAGACGAACAACGGAACGAGGATCGCCCACCACTGGGGGGAGTCGACGAGTGTCGCGGCGAGCAGCAACACGATGCCGGCGGCGAGGAGCAGTGTCACCCCGAAACCGAGCAGCTGCCGGGCGTGGAACGTACCGACGAGCCTGGTGTTGACGATGGCGGCGCTCACCATGCCTGCGGCGTTCGCGGCGAACACCATGGAGAACTGCCCCGGGCTGAAACCGAGCACGTTCTGCACGACGAACGGTGACGCGGAGATGTACGAGAAGAGTGCGACGAACCCGAACATGAACGTGAACGCATAGCCGAGGTACACCCGGTTGCCGACCACGTACCGCAGATTGTGGACCAGTGCCGCGAGGCCGCCGCCGTGCCGGTGCTCGACGGGAAGCGTCTCCGGGACCAGGATCAGCACTCCCGCGAACATCACGACCCCGGCGACGGTGAGCACCCAGAAGATTCCCCGCCAGCCGACGGGACCGAGCAGGGCGCCACCGAGCAGTGGGGCCACCACCGGCGCGACCCCGCCGATGATCATCATGATGCTGAAGAGCCGGGCGGCGTTGTCGCCACGGGCCCGGTCGGCGATGGAGGCGCGGGCGAGCACGATCGCGGCGCCACCGCTGAGCCCCTGGAAAAGTCGTGCAGCGATGAGGATTTCGACGGTGGGGGACAGGGCGCAGGCCATCGCCGCGAGCGTCGTCACCACGGTGGCGCCGATCAGCAGACGCCGTCGCCCGAGGCCGTCGGACAGTGGCCCGACCACGAGCTGGCCGATGCCGAGTCCTGCCATGAACGTGGTCAGAGTCAGCTGAACGCTCGGCGCCGACGTGTTCAGGCTCTCGGTCATCAGGGGCAGACCGGGGAGATACATGTCCGTGGCCAGCGGGGCGATCGCGGACAACAACGCCAGGACACACAACATCGGGATGGGGATCGTTCGCTGCACGAAAGAACTCTAGCGGCGCAGGCGCTTGATTCATCTCCCGCAAGTCTGCGTCACAAGGCGGCCACCCATCTCCTCGAGGGCGGCGCCGACCTGCGCGTCGTGCAGGAACTGCTCGGACACGCCAGCCTCGCGACCACCCAGCTGTACACCCACGTCTCCGTGGCGAGGCTGCGCGCGGTGCACGATCAGGCGCATCCCCGGGCCTGACCCGGTTTGGTAGCGTCGCCCCACGAATCTGCCGTTGTTCTGCACTGTCCTGGGGGAAATAGTGGATCGCGAAGACGTGACTCGACCGCAGCCGTCCTGGCTGAACGACGGCGCCGCCGCCCCGGCGGATCCGTGGGGGCAGCCGTGGGCCGATCTCGTTCCGGAACCGAGCCCGCATCAGGTGACCAACCAGGATCTGGTGGCTGATGCGCTGTTGAAGCGCGCCCGCGCGGCGCCGAGCCGAGGGTGGCGACGCGGGCTGCACCGACTAACCGGGGGAACGCTGAATCCGGGGGAGTCGGCGGGCGCGGCGCGCGACGCGGCGCTTCTCGCCCGCATTCGGCAGCCGATCCACGGTGACTACCGGATCGCGTTCTTGTCCTTGAAGGGTGGTGTCGGTAAGACGACGACCACGATCGGGCTGGGATCGACGTTCGCGTCGCTACGGGGTGACTGTGTGATCGCGGTCGACGCCAACCCCGACTTCGGGACGCTCGCGCAGCGGGTGCCGATCCAGACGCATTCGACGGTCCGCGACCTGATCGCGGCGGAGTCGACGATCCGGCGGTATTCGGACGTGTGCGCGCACACGTCGCAGGCGCCGAGCCGCCTCGAGGTGCTCGCGAGCGAACAGGATCCGGCGATCTCCGAGGCGTTCAGCGAGGACGACTACCGGCGGGTGATCGACATCCTGCAGGTGTACTACAACATCATCCTCACGGACTGTGGCACGGGCATCATGCATTCGGCGATGAACGGTGTTCTGCAACTCGCCAATTCGCTGGTGCTGGTGAGTTCGCCGGCGATCGACGGCGCCCGCAGCGCCGCCGCCACGCTGGATTGGTTGCAGCACCACGGGTACGGGCATCTCGTATCGCGGACCGTCGTCGTGATCAGCGCGGCCCGGCCGGGGTCGAGCATGGTCGACATGACGGAACTGACCAACCACTTCCTGCTCCGGTGCCGGGCGGTGAAGGTGGTGCCGTTCGACGAGCATCTCGCGGAGGGCTCGGTGGTCGATCTGGACCTGCTGCGGCCCGAGACACGGAAGGCATTCGTCGAACTCGCGGCGATGGTGGCGGACGATTTCCCCGAGTCGGCGGGCAGGCACGCCGTCGCGGAATGGCGTTAGCCGCCGCGATCACGACGCCCGACGGGTTCGAGCCGGACCGGTGCCACCCGGACGAGTCCGAGTGGGTCGAGATACTCGCGATCGCGGCGAAGACCCCAGTGCAGGCACGCCGCGACGGGGGAGATGCAGCCCGGGTGACCGGGCTCGAGCGTCCCGAGGACGGTGCCACGACCGACGCGTAGACCGGGAGTGACGCGGGCGGTCACCGGTTCGTACGTGGTGCGGAGCCCGCCCGGATGGTCGACGGAGACGACGGGTTTGCCCGCCACTGTGCCGGCGAACACCACCACACCGGCCCCCGCCGACAACACCGCCTCGTCGGGTACGCCGCCCAGATCCACGCCGCGGTGGCCGGGAAGCCAGTCGTGCTCCGGGTTGTCGAACGGCCGCACGACCCGCGGTCGTGGATGCAGCGGCCAGTCGAAGTTGCCGGTCGGCGCGGCGTCGGCGGGCGGCGCGAGGAGGGCCGCCGCGGTCAGCACGGTGATGGCCGTGGCCGTCGCTGTGAGCGCCCGCAGAATCGTCCCGAACCTCGTCATGGTTCGACGATCCCGCACGTCCGGGCCGACGAGCGGCGCCGGGGAGAATCTGTGGATCGACGGCGACTTGTCCACAGATTTCGCGAAACCCTTGCAGGGGCGGCCGCCGTGTGACAGGGCGGTTAGGGCGTACGAGCCCGAGGCCGTACACTGATCGAGCGGTCTGTGTTCGCACAGTCCGACTTCGCGCGTCCGCGCAGTGTACGGATCGTCGGCTGGTCTCGCATTTCGATGTGAGTCCGACGGTTCACGGGCGCCAGGGCGGAACGTCACCGACGTTCGGCATCAACCGGCAATGAAAGAGAGATACACAGCCATGGCTGTCGTAACAATGAAGCAGCTGCTCGACAGCGGCACGCACTTCGGTCACCAGACTCGTCGCTGGAACCCGAAGATGAAGCGGTTCATCTTCACCGACCGCAACGGCATCTACATCATCGACTTGCAGCAGACGCTGACGTACATCGACAAGGCGTACGAATTCGTCAAGGAGACCGTTGCCCACGGCGGCACGGTCCTCTTCGTC
The DNA here is from genome assembly GCF_042674125.1 of Rhodococcus sp. NPDC056960. Taxonomy (NCBI): domain Bacteria; kingdom Bacillati; phylum Actinomycetota; class Actinomycetes; order Mycobacteriales; family Nocardiaceae; genus Rhodococcus; species Rhodococcus sp. NPDC056960. Next base: position 85,226 of record NZ_JBHURF010000001.1, read on the forward strand.
GGCACCAAGAAGCAGGCCCAGGAGTCCATCGCGGCCGAGGCCACTCGCGTCGGGATGCCCTACGTCAACCAGCGTTGGCTCGGCGGCATGCTCACCAACTTCACCACCGTCCACAAGCGTCTTCTCCGCCTCAAGGAGCTCGAGGCAATGGAGCAGACCGGTGGCTTCGAGGGTCGCACCAAGAAGGAAATCCTCATGCTCACGCGTGAGATGACCAAGCTGGACCGCACGCTCGGTGGTATCCGCGACATGGCCAAGGTTCCGTCCGCCGTGTGGGTCGTCGACACCAACAAGGAGCACCTGGCGGTCGCCGAGGCTCGCAAGCTGAACATCCCGGTCATCGCGATCCTGGACACCAACTGCGACCCCGACCTCGTCGACTACCCGATCCCGGGCAACGACGACGCCATCCGCAGCGCAGCCCTGCTCACCAAGGTTGTCGCTTCCGCGGTGGCCGAGGGCGTGCAGGCCCGTGCCGGACTGAGCGCCGACAAGGACGCGAAGCCCGAGGCCGGCGCCGGCGAACCCCTCGCCGAGTGGGAGCAGGAACTGCTCTCGCAGGCAGCGCCCGCAGCAGAGGCCGCTCCCGCAGCTGAGGCAGAGGCGGCTCCGGCTGCCGAGGCCCCCGCAGCAGAGGCACCCTCCACCGAGGCCTGATCCGATGCAAACGGCCCTGACCAGAAATCTTTGGTCAGGGCCGTTTCACGGTCTGCCCGAGTACTACCCTGACTTACGTCCCGACAGACATATGAGGAGGCTCGCTCACCATGGCGAACTACACCGCCGCTGACGTCAAGCGGCTCCGCGAGCTCACCGGCTCCGGAATGATGGCCTGCAAGAACGCTCTCGCTGAGGCCGAGGGCGACTTCGACAAGGCTGTGGAGCAGCTGCGCATCAAGGGCGCCAAGGACGTGGGCAAGCGTGCCGAGCGCACCACGGCCGAGGGCCTGGTCGTCTCCAAGGACGGCGTCCTGCTCGAACTCGACTGCGAGACGGACTTCGTCGCGAAGAACGAGGACTTCCTGAAGCTCGCCGAGTCGATCGTCACGGTCGCCGCGGCAGCGAAGCCCGCCGACGTCGACGCCCTCAAGGCGCTCGAACTCGACGGCAAGACGGTCGACACCGTCATCCAGGAGCAGTCCGCGAAGATCGGCGAGAAGCTCGTCCTCAGCAAGATCGCCTCGTTCGACGGACCGGTCGCGGTCTACCTGCACAAGCGCAGCGCAGACCTGCCGCCCGCCGTCGGCGTCCTGGTCGAGTACACCGGTGAGGGTGACGTTGCAGCGGAGGCCGCTCGCGGCGCCGCCATGCAGGTCGCGGCACTCAAGGCCAAGTACGTCACGCGTGACGAGGTCCCCGAGGACATCGTCGCCAACGAGCGTCACATCGCCGAGGAGACCGCTCGCGCCGAGGGCAAGCCGGAGCAGGCTCTGCCGAAGATCATCGAAGGCCGCGTCAACGGCTACTTCAAGGACGTCGTGCTGACCGAGCAGTCCTCGGTCCAGGACTCCAAGAAGTCCGTCAAGGCGATCCTCGACGAGGCCGGCGTGACCATCAAGCGTTTCGTCCGCTTCGAGGTCGGTGCTTCGAGCTAGTCGTGTGAACCGTATGGCCCCGTCGGACGAGTGCGCTCGCCCGGCGGGGCCTACGTATACCGCCACCATCCTGATGAGGCAGGATGAAAGATGGCCGTCTGAATGGGCCGGGTGGGCACTGAGCGCGCTCGGCCGCCGTCGACATCGACGAGTGCTGTGGAACTGAGGAGAGCAATGTCCGAACCTGCCAACGAACGTCCGGGATTCCATCGAGTCCTTCTCAAACTCGGCGGAGAAATGTTCGGTGGTGGCAAGGTCGGTCTCGACCCCGACGTGGTGACCAAGGTCGCGGAGCAGATCGCCGGAGTCGTGCGATCCGGGGTCCAGGTTGCGGTCGTCATCGGCGGCGGCAACTTCTTCCGTGGCGCCGAACTGCAGCAGCGAGGCCTGGACCGCGCGCGTTCCGACTACATGGGCATGCTCGGCACCGTCATGAATTGCCTTGCTCTGCAGGACTTCCTGGAGAAGGAAGGCATCGACAGCCGCGTCCAGACGGCGATTACGATGGGGCAGGTGGCGGAGCCCTACATTCCGCTGCGCGCACAGCGTCACCTCGAGAAGGGACGCGTCGTGATCTTCGGCGCCGGCATGGGAATGCCCTACTTCTCGACCGACACCACCGCGGCGCAGCGCGCTCTCGAGATCGGCGCCGAGGTGGTGCTGATGGCCAAGGCCGTCGACGGCGTGTTCACCGCCGACCCCAACCTCGACCCGGACGCCACGATGTACACGCAGATCACCCACCGTGAGGTCATCGAACAGGGGCTGAAGGTCGCCGACGCGACCGCGTTCAGCCTGTGTATGGACAACGAGATGCCGATCATGGTGTTCAATCTGCTGACCGAGGGGAATATCGCTCGGGCGGTGTCCGGTGAGAAGATCGGAACGCTCGTCAAGTCATGACACGCGTGCCACGCTTTGACACAGGGTTTTCTCGAAACAGAGGCAGTGACGAATCGATGCAGAACGACATGGAGGAACAGCCGTGATTGATGAAGCTCTCTTCGAAGCCGAGGAGAAGATGGAAAAGGCTGTCACGGTGGCCAAGGACGATCTCGGATCGATCCGCACGGGCCGCGCGAATCCTGGCATGTTCAACCGCATCGGCATCGACTACTACGGCGCGTTCACCCCGATCACGCAGCTCGCGAGCATCAACGTGCCGGAAGCGCGGCTCGTCGTCGTCAAGCCGTACGAGGCCTCACAGCTGAACGCCATCGAGACGGCGATCCGGAACTCCGACCTGGGCGTGAACCCGTCCAACGACGGAAACCTGATCCGCATCTCCGTTCCCCAGCTCACCGAGGAACGCCGCCGTGAACTGGTGAAGCAGGCCAAGTCCAAGGGTGAGGACGCGAAGGTGTCCGTGCGCAATGTGCGCCGCAAGGCGATGGACGAGCTGTCCCGGATCCAGAAGGACGGCGAGGCCGGCGAGGACGAGGTGGGGCGCGCCGAGAAGGAACTCGACAAGACGACCGCCCGGTACGTCGCACAGGTCGACGAGCTGGTGAAGCACAAGGAAGCCGAGTTGCTCGAAGTTTAGTCACGAGACGAGGAGTGGATCGGGGACAGTGACCGTGCCAGCAGAACACGGGACCCCAGGGGGACCCCTATCCGAGGGCGATCCCTCGGGACCGGTCTCGGAGGGTAAGCCCGCGCCGGAGGCGGCCGCGAAGTCGAAGGCCGGTCGAAACCTCCCCGCGGCGATCGGTGTGGGCGTCGGTCTCGGCGTCGCGCTGATCCTGATCCTCGTCTATGTGCCGCTCGTGTGGATCGGGGTGGTGGCGGTCGCGATGGCCGTCGCCACCTGGGAGGTCACGAAGCGGCTCCGCGAGGCCGGCATCAGTGCCCCCCGGATTCCGCTGCTCGCCGGCGGGCAGGCCATCCTGTGGCTCGGGTGGCCGTTCGGCCCCGTCGGTGTGCTCAGTGCCTTCGCGGGAACTGTGCTGGTCTGCATGGTCTGGCGGCTGTTCGACCACGGGCTGAAGGCGACGCCGCAGAACTTCCTGCGCGACACCGCGATCACCGTGTTCGTGGCCTCCTGGATCCCGCTGCTGGCGTCGTTCGCCGTTCTGATGGTGTTGCAGGACGACGGCGCTGGCCGGGTGTTGTGCCTGATGATCGGCGTGGTCTGTTCCGATGTGGGCGGCTACGCGGCGGGTGTGCTGTTCGGCAAACATCCCATGGTGCCGGCGATCAGCCCCAAGAAGTCGTGGGAAGGGTTCTTCGGTTCGCTGCTGTTCTGCGTCATCGGCAGCCTGCTCACCGTCACCCTGATCCTCGACGAGAACTCGATGATCGGTGTGCTCCTCGGCGTCGTCCTCGTGATCACTGCCACGCTGGGCGACCTCATCGAATCCCAGGTCAAGCGGGAGCTGCGCATCAAGGACATGGGTACGCTGCTGCCCGGCCACGGCGGGATCATGGACCGCCTGGATTCCTTGCTGCCGTCGGCGTTCGTGACGTGGCTGGTGCTCACGGTCCTCGTGTGACCGCTCGGCCGTGACCATCCCCAGCCCCAACATCTGGCACTGGCCGGAGCAGTACGAGATCGAGAATCGTGCCCAGGACGTGGACGGGGCGATCTTCCGGCACCTGCGCCGGGTCGCGGACTGGACGGGCGGCACCGTTGCGGACGTGGGCTGCGGCTCGGGGTTCCACCTCCCGGTCTTCGCCGAGTCTGCGGCGACGGTCTTCGGAATCGAGCCGCATCCGCCGCTGCTGGACCGTGCCCGCGCACGGGTGGAGCAGTTGCCGAACGTCCGGGTGCTCGACGGCTCGGCCGAGGGCATACCCCTGGGTGATGCGAGCGTGGACGTCGTGCACGCGCGGACCGCGTACTTCTTCGGTCCCGGCTGCGGCCGCGGAATTCGGGAGGCCATGCGCGTCCTGCGCCCCGGCGGCGCGCTCGTCGTCGTCGATCTCGACGCGACGGCCCACCCGTACGGCGAATGGATGCGCGCCGACCTGCCGCAGTACCACCCGCCGTCCGTCGAGGCATTCTTCACCGCCCAGGGGTTCGACCTGGTACGCGTGGAGACGCGATGGCTCTTCCCCGACCGGGAATCACTGCGCGGGGTCCTCGGTATCGAATTCAGCAAGAAGACCGCGTCGGCGGCGTTCGCGCAGACACCCGGCGTGGCCCTCGACGTGCGCTACCGCGTCCACGTCCGCCGAAAGCCCGCCGGTCTCGAGATCGTCTGACGCGCTGCTACTCCCGCGGCGCGATGTGGAAGAGCTTCGCGAGCGCGTTGATCTTCTTGGCCTTCGCCAGCTTGGGGAGGTCGCTGCCGTCCCGCACCCGGGAACCGTCCTCGCCCAGATCCGCGATCACGTCCCGCGCCCATTCCGCCTCGGCGGGGGACGGGCTCAGGGCGTCGTTGACCGGCGCCGTCTGCGCGATGGTCATGCACAGCTTGCCGCTCATCCCCATCGACAGGGTGAGCGCCGACGCGCGGACCAGGGCGTCGACGTCGGTGCCGAGGGTGGGCCCGTCGATCGGCGGTGCGATCCGGGCGGCACGACTGGCGACCGTCAGCCGCGCACGGGGATAGGCCATCGCCAACGGCGAATCGTCCATCCCGGTGTCGCGGCGGAAGTCGCCGCTGCCGAATGCGAGCCGGAACGTGGCGTCGGTCCGGGCGATCTCCGGTGCGGCCTCGAGCCCGACCGCGGACTCGACGAGGGCGAGCACCTTGGTGCCGTCGGGGAGTCGTTCGGCCGTGGCGTCGACCTGCATGCCGCTCTCGGTCTTGGCGAGCATGACGCCTTCGAGACCCGGAACTCCGTTCAGGGCTGCCAGGTCGTCGGCCCAGTAGGGGGTGGTGGCGTCGTTGATCCGCACCCACGCTCGGCGGTTCTCGCCGAGCCAGGCGACGACGTCCGCGCGGGCCCGGGGCTTGCGGTCGGGAGTGACGGCGTCCTCGAGGTCGAGGATCACCGCGTCGGCGGCGCTCACATGTGCCGCCTCGAATCCCTCGGGCTTGCCGGCGGGAACCAGCAGCCAGGATCGTGCTTGCTCGGCCGCGATACGCGGTGCCACAGTCGTCTCCATGTCGGCCTTCACAGTCGTGCCGTTCCGGTGATATCCACGACAATGATTCTGCTCGCTCGGTGTCCACACAATCCACTTGCGTAACTATTGTTCAGTTAGAAATTACTGTTCAGACGCCGCTGACGGTTGGCGGCCCGGCGGATCTGGAGGATGCGGACACCGCCCGCCAGGGCCATGATGACCGCGCCCGCGATGGCTGCGAACAACAGCGTGACGCCCAGCGGGAGAGTGAAATCCCACGCGAACAATTCGAGGGTCACGCTGTCGAGGTTCTGCAGGATGAACACGAGAAGCAGTACCAGGACAATGATTCCGATCACCAGGCCGGTCCAGGTGGCGCCCACCCGCGTGTGCTTGATGCCCTTGCGGCGGGCCACGTCGGGATGCTCGGTTCCCGCGGACACGGTGTCGGGGTGCGACGGATCGGTGGGCACCGGTCCGGTACCGGGACCACGGCCGGCCGGGACGTCCGGTGGGAAGTTCGAGGGGTCGTCCGGTGTTGTCGACATGAGTTGATCTTCACCCACCTGGGCGGGTTCCGCAGGCGCATCGGGCGGCGAAACAACGTCGATCAGGCATCCGCACGACAACGACCCCCGAATCAATGGGACAATGGAGAAACTATGGCTGTCTCGCTTCCCCTCGTTTTCACCGCGCCCCGGCGTGGGATGCCCCCTCGGCATCTCGCGGACCTCGACTCCACCGAGCGGCGGGAGGCCGTCAAGGAGCTGGGTCTGCCCGGGTTCCGGGCCGACCAGCTGGCCCGGCAGTACTACGCGCGGCTCGAGGCGGATCCGGAGAAGATGACCGATCTCCCCGCCGCCGTGCGCGAGCAGGTGGGGTCCGCGCTCTTCCCGACGCTCCTGACGCCCGTCAAGCATCTCGCGTGCGACAACGGCGACACCCGGAAGACGCTCTGGAAGGCGAACGACGGCACTCTGCTCGAAAGCGTCCTGATGCGCTACCCGGACCGCGCCACACTGTGTATCTCCAGTCAGGCGGGGTGCGGTATGGCGTGCCCGTTCTGCGCGACCGGTCAGGGCGGGCTGCAGCGCAACCTGTCGACCGCCGAGATCGTCGACCAGGTGCGTGCCGCCGCGGCCGCACTCCGCGACGGGGACGTCCACGGCGGTCCGGGCCGGTTGTCGAACGTGGTGTTCATGGGCATGGGGGAGCCGCTCGCCAACTACAAGCGGGTCGTCGCCGCGGTGCGCCGCATCACCTCGCCGGCCCCGGACGGACTCGGGTTGTCGCAACGGTCGGTGACGGTGTCGACGGTGGGTCTGGCCCCCGCGATCCGCAAGCTCGCAGACGAAGACCTCAGCGTGACGCTGGCGGTGTCGCTGCACACGCCGGACGACGAACTGCGCGACACCCTGGTCCCGGTGAACAACCGCTGGTCGGTGGCGGAGGTCCTCGACGCCGCCCGCTACTACGCGGACAAGTCCGGCCGCCGGGTGTCGATCGAGTACGCGCTGATCCGGGACGTCAACGATCAGCCGTGGCGCGCCGACCTGCTCGGCAAGAAACTCCGCAAGGCCCTCGGCCCGCTGGTGCACGTGAACCTGATCCCGCTGAATCCCACCCCGGGCAGCGAGTGGGATGCGAGCCCGAAGCCGGTGGAGAAGGAATTCGTCCGGCGCGTCCTGGCGCAGGGTGTGTCCTGCACCGTGCGGGACACCCGCGGCCAGGAGATCGCCGCCGCCTGCGGCCAGCTCGCCGCCGAGAACTGAGCTCGCGCGGTCGCCGGAAACGACGAACCCCTCGCCCCGGGGAATCAGGGCGAGGGGTTCGTCGTGGTTCGGGTGTTACCGGGGCTTGCGCCGCAGGACGATGTCGCGCACGAGGATCACGACCATCAGGGCCGCGCAGCCGAACAGCCACAGGTCCTCGACCTTGCCGGTGTGGTTGCCGATCATCATGAGCAGCAGGAACACGGCGAAGAACCATCCGAGGAAGCGGAACGTCTTGGGCGCCTCACCGCTCCAGCCCCACGCGGCCGACGGGACCTCCGCGGTGTCGATGTGTGCGGCCACGATGGGGTCGCTGGACGAGGGCTCCAACTGGGTACCGGCCACGATCGATCCTCCTGCAGATTCGGTTGCGCTACTCGACATATCGTGACATACGACTGCCCGTCGTATGTAGTGGGGCCATCCGTGGCGGGCAGTCCGCTGTGCATCAGGAACAATGGGTGGGTGGATGAAAACAGGCCCACTCGCGTCCTGCTGCTCGGCAGCACAGGTTCGATCGGCACCCAGGCGTTGGAGGTGGTGGCCGCCAACCCGGACAAGTTCACGGTGGTGGGGCTCGCGGCGGGCGGCGGAAACGTCGACCTGCTGGCGCAGCAGATCCGGGAGACGGGGGTGTCGTCCGTCGCGGTCGCGGATCCGGGGGCTGCGGCGGCGCTGGATCTGCCGGGGGTGCTGAGCGGTCCCGACGCGGTCACCGAGCTGGTCCGCGCCACGGAAGCGGACGTCGTGCTCAATGCTCTCGTCGGGTCTCTGGGACTCGAGCCCACGCTGGCCGCGCTCGAGTCCGGTGCCCGGCTCGCGCTCGCCAACAAGGAGTCGCTCGTCGCCGGCGGGCCGCTGGTGACCGCCGCCGGGGCGCCGGGCCAGATCGTGCCGGTCGACTCCGAGCATTCCGCGCTGGCCCAGTGTCTGCGCGGCGGCAGCGCGGACGAGGTGGACCGGCTGGTCCTCACGGCCTCGGGCGGCCCGTTCCGCGGGTGGACGACCGACCGGCTCGACTGGGTGACACCCGAGCAGGCGGGCGCCCACCCCACGTGGTCGATGGGACCGATGAACACGCTGAACTCCGCGACACTCGTCAACAAGGGGCTCGAGCTGATCGAGACCCACCTGCTGTTCGGCGTCGACTACGACCGGATCGACGTCACCGTCCACCCGCAGTCGATCGTGCATTCGATGGTGACGTTCACCGACGGCTCGACGCTGGCGCAGGCAAGCCCGCCCGACATGAAACTTCCGATCGCCCTCGCGCTCGGCTGGCCGCACCGCGTCGCGGGCGCGGCTCCGGCCTGCGACTTCAGCACGGCGTCCACCTGGGAGTTCGAGCCACTCGACGCGACGGTGTTCCCCGCCGTGGATCTCGCCCGGGAGGCGGGGAAACGTGGCGGATGCCTCACCGCCGTCTACAACGCTGCCAACGAGGTCGCGGCTCAGGCATTCTTGGACGGGATCATCCGGTTCCCGCGCATCGTCCGCACCGTCGCCTCCGTGCTGTCCGAGGCGGACGAGTGGGCGGCTCCACCGGCTACCGTGGAAGACGTACTGGCCGCCGACGGCTGGGCACGTGATCGAGCACGACAGCTCGTGAAGCAGGAAGGCTAGAACTGCATGGTGTTCGCAGTGGGCGTTGTTCTCTTCGCCCTCGGGATCGCGCTGTCGATCGCGCTTCACGAAGCGGGTCACATGTGGGTGGCGCAGGCCACCGGCATGAAGGTCCGCCGGTACTTCATCGGTTTCGGACCCAAGATCTTCTCGTTCCGCCGCGGTGAGACCGAATACGGGCTCAAGGCGCTGCCCCTCGGCGGCTTCTGCGACATCGCCGGCATGACGGCGCTGGACGAGCTCGAACCGGACGAAGAAGACCGGGCGATGTACAAGAAGCCGACGTGGAAGCGCCTCGCGGTGATGTCCGGCGGCATCGGCATGAACTTCGTCCTCGGACTCGTCCTGGTCTATGTCCTCGCCGTCGGGTGGGGACTACCCGACCTCAACCGGTCCACCGACGCGGTGGTCGGGTCGGTGGGGTGCGCCGCGCCGAGCCAGGGCCCCGGTCCCGACTACGCGCTGTCCGAGTGCACCGGTCCCGGACCCGCCGAGCAGGCGGGGATCCGCACCGGCGACGTCATCACCGCGGTCGACGGCAAGGACACCGCCACCTTCGCCGACGTGGCCGCCGCTACGCGCTCACTGTCCGGTCCGGTCGACTTCACGATCGAACGCGACGGTGAGGAGCAGACGATCGTCGTCCCGGTCCAGCAGGTGCAGCGCTGGGTCCAGGAGAAGGGGGACACCGAACCCCACGAGGCGACGGTCGGCGCCATCGGCATCGGAGCGACCCCGAGCGTCGTCGAGCACTCGGCCCTCTCGGCGGTGCCCGCCTCGTTCGAGTTCACCGGCGACATGTTCGTGATGACCGCCGAGCGGCTGGTCCAGATGCCGAGCAAGGCCGTCGACCTGTGGCACGCCGTGACCGGCGGCGAACGCGACCCCGAGACCCCGATCTCGGTGTACGGCGCGAGCGTCATCGGCGGGCAGATCGCTGAACAGGGCATCTGGGAAGCGTTCGTGCTGCTGCTCGCGAGCCTGAACTTCTTCCTCGGGATGTTCAACATCCTGCCCCTGCTGCCGCTCGACGGCGGACACATGGCGGTCACCCTCTACGAACGGGTCCGGGACTGGTTCCGCGCCAGGCGCGGCCTGCCGGGCGGTGGACCCGTCGACTACCTGAAGCTGCTGCCCGTCACCTATGTGGTGATCGTCATCGGCGGCGCGTACATGCTCCTCACCCTCACCGCCGACATCGTCAACCCGATCAAGCTCTTCCAGTGATCGCTAAACTCGGTCTCGAAGCTACGAAAGAAGGCACCCACGTGACCAGCCCTGTCGGATTGGGAATGCCCGAAGGCCCGGCCGCCGTTCTCGCACCCCGTCGCAAGACCCGCCAGCTCCAGGTCGGAACGGTCGGTGTCGGCAGCGACTTCCCGGTATCCGTGCAGTCGATGTGCACCACCAAGACCCACGACGTCAACGCCACCCTGCAGCAGATCGCCGAACTCACGGCGTCCGGCTGCGACATCGTCCGCGTCGCCTGCCCCCGGCAGGAGGACGCCGACGCACTCGCGACCATCGCGAAGAAGAGCCAGATCCCGGTCATCGCCGACATCCACTTCCAGCCCCGGTACATCTTCGCCGCCATCGAGGCGGGCTGCGCGGCGGTCCGCGTCAACCCCGGCAACATCAAGGAGTTCGACGGACGCGTCAAGGAGGTCGCGAAGGCGGCGGGCGACGCGGGCATCCCGATCCGCATCGGCGTCAACGCCGGTTCCCTCGACCCGCGGCTGATGCAGAAGTACGGCAAGGCGACCCCCGAAGCGCTCGTAGAGTCCGCGCTGTGGGAGGCCGGCCTGTTCGAGGAACACGGGTTCGGCGACATCAAGATCTCCGTGAAGCACAACGACCCGGTGATCATGGTCGAGGCCTACCGGCAGCTCGCCGCGAAATGCGACTACCCGCTGCATCTCGGGGTGACCGAGGCCGGTCCCGCGTTCCAGGGCACCATCAAGTCGGCGGTGGCGTTCGGCGCCCTGCTCGCCGAGGGCATCGGCGACACCATCCGCGTGTCGCTGTCCGCGCCGCCCGCCGAGGAGATCAAGGTCGGCACGCAGATCCTGCAGTCGCTGAACCTGCGTCCCCGCAAGCTCGAGATCGTGTCCTGCCCGTCGTGCGGGCGAGCCCAGGTCGACGTGTACACCCTCGCCGACGAGGTCACCGCCGGACTCGAAGGGATGGAGATCCCGCTGCGCGTCGCCGTCATGGGGTGCGTCGTCAACGGTCCCGGTGAAGCCCGCGAAGCCGACCTGGGGGTCGCGTCCGGCAACGGCAAGGGCCAGATCTTCGTCAAGGGCAAGGTCATCAAGACCGTGCCGGAAGCGCAGATCGTCGAAACCCTGATCGAGGAAGCGATGCGGATCGCGGAGGAGATGGAGGGCGATTCGACGTCCGGATCACCCGTCGTGACGGTCAGCTGACCCGGCACCGGCAGCGGGCAGCGAAACGTCTCCCGTTTCCGGCGAGTTCGTGGCAATCTGGTGGGCAGGTCCACTAGCTGACAAGGTTGGGTAGATGCTCAAGCTCCTCGGTGCCAAACAGTTGAGCAGTCGGGACGCGGCACACGTGCTTCGCGTTCTCGACGCCGATCCTGTCGCCACCTGCATGGTCGCCGCTCGTGTCGAAGAGGGCGGCGTCGATCCCCGGATGATCCACGGAGAGTTGTGGAGTCGGGGCGGGCCGCTCGAATCGTTGTGTTTCTCGGGCGCGAATTTCGTGCCGCTCCGCGGCAGCATCGACGACATGCGGGCGTTCGCCGACCGGGCCTGCCGCACGCCGCGCATGTGCTCGTCGCTGGTCGGCCGGGCCGAGTTGACGCTGCCGCTGTGGGAGATGCTCGAGATGGATTGGGGGCCGGCCCGCGAGGTGCGGGCAGACCAGCCGCTGCTGGCGCTGGCGAGCACGCCGCAGTGCCGCCCGGATCCGTTGGTCCGGCAGGTGCGGATGCACGAACTCGAGCAGTACCTGCCCGCCGCGGTCGCGATGTTCATCGAGGAGGTCGGCATCGACCCCCGCGCCAACGACGGGGGGCGGGGGTACCGCCGCCGCGTCGCCAACCTGATCGCTGCAGGCCGGGCGTGGGCGCGATTCGACGACGGTCAGGTGGTGTTCAAGGCCGAGGTGGGGTCGGTGTCGTCCCGGGTCGGCCAGATCCAGGGGGTCTGGGTGCATCCGATGTACCGCGGGCACGGCTTCGGTGCCGCGGGCACCGCGACGGTCGCGGAGGCCGTCATCGCGGAGGGCCGCATCGCCAGCCTCTACGTCAACAGCTTCAACACCGTGGCCCGCAGCGCATACGCGCGCATCGGCTTCAGCCAGGTCGCGACGTTCGCCACAATTCTCCTGGACTGACTCGCTGGGCCGCCTACCGTGTCGGCGGTGTCCGCCGACATAACATGGGCGGCGATGAACCTGCGGCCACATCCTCGCTTCCGTGTCGTCCAGTCGATCGCCCTCTGTGGCGCCGCTGTGCTGACGATAGGTCTGACGGCGTGCACGCCGAGACCGGACGGTCCGGAACCGGCCGCGCAGGCGTTCCTCACCGCCTTCGCCGAGCAGGATTCGGAACAGGCCGCCGATCTGTCGGATCGTCCCGATGTCGCCCGCCAGACCCTCGACTCGGCTTGGACGTCGCTTCAGGCCGAATCTCTCGACGCCCGGACGACGGACGTCCACGTCAGCGGTGACACGGCCACGGTCGGGTACACCTACGAATGGCATCTGCCGAAGAATCGGGTGTGGACGTACTCGGGAGAACTCCAGATGGGGCGGCGCGGCGGCGACTGGGCCGTGCGGTGGAGTTCCACCAACGTCCATCCGCGACTGGGGGACCGGCAGACGATGTCGTTGCGTTCCACCGCCGCCCCCCGGGCACGGGTCAACGAGCATTCCGGGTCGGACGTTCTCGTGCCCGGAGTGGTGTACCGCGTGAAGTTCGATGCGGCGCAGTCGGGCAACGTGATCGGCAGCGCCCAGGCTCTCGCGTCGGCTCTCGCCGCGTTCGACAACACCCTCACGGCGCAGTCGATCGCCGAATCCGCGACGGCCGTCAAGGGCGACTATCTGGTGACCCGGCTTCGGTCGGACGACTACGAACAAGTCGCCGGCGTCCTCGCCGCCGTTCCCGGTGTGACGGTGTCCGACGAAGCAGATCTCGTGGCCACCGACCGGAACTTCGCCCCCGATCTGGTCGGCCAGGTGAAGAAGACCGTGATCGACGAGGTCGACGGCAAGGCCGGGTGGAGCGTCGTCACCGTCAACCAGAACGGTGTGGACACCGACGTGCTCACCGAGACCGCGCCGCAGACGTCCCCGTCGTTCTCGATCAGCCTCGACCGTCCGATTCAGATCGCGGCACAGAATGCGGTCAACGCCCGCACCGACCAGACGATGATGGTCGTCATCCAGCCGTCGACCGGCGACGTCCTCGCCGTCGCGCAGAACAAGGCGGCGGACAGGGACGGTCCCGTCGCCCTCACCGGTCTGTACCCGCCCGGTTCGACGTTCAAGATCATCACCGCCGGCGCCGCGATCTCCTCGGGCCTCGCGACCCCCGACACGATGGTGCCGTGCCCCGGGCGCATCGAGATCGGAGAGCGCAGCGTCCCGAACTACAACGAGTTCGCGCTCGGCACCGTGCCGATGGCCACGGCATTCGCCCGCTCGTGCAACACGTCGTTCGCGAAACTCGCCAGCGAGATGCGGCCCGACGCACTGACCGTCGCGGCGTCGCAATACGGAATCGGCCCCGATTACGACGTGGTGGGCCTGCCCACGGACTCGGGTTCGGTACCGCCCGCCGACGACCTGGTGCAGCGGACGGAGGACGGGTTCGGTCAGGGCAAGGTGGTGGTCAGCCCGTTCGGGATGGCGTTGGCCGCCGCGACCATCGCCCACGGTTCGACGCCCGTGCCCCGGTTGATCGCCGGGCGGGAGACCACGATCGACGGGAACCATCCGCAGATCAGCCCGGAGATGGTCGACGGACTGCGCGGCATGATGCGTCTCGTGGTGACCAGCGGAACCGCCGAGCGGATCGAGGATCAGGGCGAGGTGTACGGCAAGACCGGTGAGGCCGAGGTCGAGGGCGGCTCGCACGCCTGGTTCGTCGGCTACCGCGGCGACCTCGCGTTCGCGACGCTCGTGGTGCGCGGCGGCAGTTCCGACAACGCCGTCGCCGTCACCCGCGACATGTTCGCCGCGCTGCCCGAAGGGTACTGACACCCGCTGTCCGCCGATCGGGGGACGCGGAATTCATCCTGTTCCAGGGCCGATCGGCGGACAGACGCTGCCGTCGGCACGGTCCATAGTTGGTTGCAGACGGAAGAACCCGCACGGGCGGGATCGAAAAGCCAACGTGGACAGGAAGTCAGACCATGACCATCAGTGCAGACGTGATGACCATCAGCGCAGACGTGAACTGCACGGAGATACCGACCGGCACGCGTCGGGTGTTGTTCGTCGGGAATCCGGGCGCCGGCACCGAGCGGACGCAGTGGGCTGTGTTGCGGCAGTGGGCTTCCGACCGTGGTATGGAATCGATCAGTGAATGTGAGGGCGACGTCGTCTGCGCGATCGCGACCGAGGACGTTCTGGACGGACTCTGCACGCCATCGGATGCGATGGCGATGCAGCTGGCGCGGGCTCGAGGGGTGCCCTGCGTCGGCGTTCGCGACGCACATCTTCTGGAGGCGGCGATCTGACATGGCCTTCGAGATCATGGAGCGCGGCGAGACCCTGGTGGCCGGTCTGCCCGTCCGAAGTCCCCAGCGTGCGCTGGGCAAACTGAGCGACCCGCGCCTCGACCGGGCGTGGACGAGGGTCCTGCATCACGAGGTCGGCGGACCGCTGGCGTCCACCTACATCGATTTCGCGCCCGACGTCGAGTCGTACTACACCCAGATCGTCGGGTACCAGTGCGCGACCGTGGCGGACGCGACGCGCGGTCATGTCGTCTCACGGATCCCGCCCGGCACGTACGCCAAGTTCTCCTCGCGGGGAATGTTTCCCGACGTGATGCTGCGGCTGTGGGCGCAGGTGAGCGAGGCGGAGTCGAACGGTGACATCGAGCGGGCGTACACCGGCGACCTCGAGGCGTATCCGCACGCCTACGCCGTGGATCTGTACATTCCGATTCTCGTGGACGAGCCCCGCGGTCCGTCGAGCGCATCAGGTGAGAAGAAATGATCGAGATAGTGAAGAGGCAAGCCGAATCGTTTGTGGGACTGACCATCCCGGACGGAAGGCCCGGACGTCCCCGGCCGGGCCGGGAACTCGTCGACTACACGGTGGAGCGGATCAGGGATCGGGGGATCTCCGAGGTCTTCGTCGTGTACGCGGCATCCCCGCCGCCGCGGACGTTCACCGTGGTGGTCGGGTACCCGTGCGATTCGACCGACAAGATGGAGCCGGGCGACGTTCTGGTGCGGGTGCGGCCCGGTTACTTCGCGCGATTCCGCTGCGAGGACGAAACCGAACCGGACGCGCTCGCCGAGACCTGGAGCGTCGCCGACTACGCGGCCGCCCGGGGCCGGATCGAACGCGGTTTCACCGAGGACCTCGAGGTGCACCATCCGGACGGGTCGGCGGAACTGTTCCTCTCGCTCCGCTGACCGGCGACCGGCCGGGTCACTCGTGCTCGGCGAGTTTCTCGGGATCGATTTCGGGACCGCCCTTGCCGAGCCTCTTGTTCACGAGGACGGTCCCGGCCCACAACACGACACCGATACCGAGGAGGATGCCCGCGATCTGATACTGCACCGCCGGGCGGTCGGCGTACGGCGTGACGAGGAAGCCGCACGTGAGCGCGCCGATGACCGGCAGAATGGTCGGCACCCGGAAATGCTTGTGCTCCACCGGTTGCCTGCGCAGGACGAGCACGGTGATGTTGACGATGGTGAACACGCACAGCAGCAGCAACGCGGTCGTGCCGCCGAGTTCGGGTACCTCACCGACGAACGTGATGAGCCCGAACGCGAGCAGCGTCGTGAAGACGATGGCCACGTACGGAGTGCGGCGCCTGGCGTGCACCTTGCCGAGCGGGGGAGGCAGCACGCCCTCGCGGCTCATCCCGTACAACAACCGGCTCGCCATCAGCATGTTGATCAGCGCCGTGTTGGCAACGGCGAACATGGTGATGAACGCGAAGATGCCGATCGGGAACCCGGGCGCCCCGGCCTGGACGACCTTCAGCAGCGGAGTGTCGCCCTCGCCGAGTTCGGCCACCGGCACCAGCGCGATCGCCGTGATCGACACGAAGACGTAGATGGCACCCGTGATGATCAGACCCGTCAACAGGACCTTGGGGAAGATGCGGCTCGGTTCCTTGCATTCCTCGGCCATGTTCACCGAGTCCTCGAAGCCGACCATCGCGAAGAAGGCCAGGGCGGTACCGGCGATCACCGCGCCGAGCGCCGACCGGTCGCCGGTGTCGAACGTGGTCACCCGGGAGAAGTCGCCGTCACCCACCCCGAGCGCCCACAGGCCGATCATGATGATGATCAAGAGGCCGGACAATTCGATGCAGGTCAGCACCACGTTGGTCTTGACGCTCTCGCTGACCCCGCGGAAGTTGACGAGACCGACGAGCGTCATGAACGCCAGCCCGAGGAGGGTGATGCCGACTCCGGTGGAGAAGTCGAGATGGAACGCTTCCACGAAGTTGGCGGCGAAGGCCCGGGACGCCGTCGACGCGGACGTGATTCCCGAGCACATCACCGCGAACGCGACCATGTAGGTGAGGAAGTGCACCCCGAACGCCTTGTGCGTGTACAGCGCGGCGCCGGCGGCTTTGGGGAATTTGGTGACCAGCTCCAGATAGCTGAAGGCCGTGATCATGGCGACGACGAACGCCACCAGGAACGGCAGCCATACCGCGCCCCCGACCTGATTGGCCACCTTGCCGGTGAGGGCGTAGATCCCGGTGCCCAGGATGTCGCCGACGATGAACAACAGGAGCAGTCCCGGGCCCATCACCCGCTTGAGGCTCGGCTGTCCGGGCGAATTCGAACCAGCTGCGTTCGAATCCGTCGCGTCCGCTGTCGAACCCATGACCCACCGCCTTTCGCTACCGCCTGCGTCCCTCGTTCGAGAGGACGGTGTCCGCTAGGGGAGCAGCCCGAGCCTGCGCGCGGTGACCACCGCCTCGTGCCGCGACCGTGCGTCGAGCTTGCTCATGGCACTGCGCAGATAACTCTTCACCGTCTCGGGCCCCACCGAAAGTCGTTGCGCTGCTTCGCTGTTGGTGCAACCCAGTGCGACGTGCGACAGGACGTCGACTTCGCGCGGAGTGAGGTGGACGGCGGGCTCGTCGTCCGAGCCGTCGGCGGTGGGCCGCAGAATCCCGGCCAGCCGTTGCGACAACCCGCGGAGGCGGGCCTGCAACGAGGAATCGGTGACGGTCTGCGCGACGCTGCGCAACTCCGCGTGAATGTCGCGGAGTTCCTCGGACGTGGCGCCCCCGGCGGCGTTCACATCGAGCGTCTGCATCATCTCGAGGCGGCGATCGACCTCGTCGCGGATGGCGATTTCGGTGCCGAGCCGCCGCGAGGCCGCGACGACGATGTCGGCGGTGCGATCGCCGATCGGGGCGCAGTCGCGGATGGCGGCGTACAGCACGGCGCGCGACGTGCCCCGCACCATGACGGGCACCGCGAGGATCGACCGCAGTCCTTCACTGAGGACGGGTCGATCGTAGTGGTGCGTGATGGTCGAGGAGTTGCCGTAGTCGTGCACCGAGGCAGGTGCGCGCTGGGCGACCACCCGGCCGCCGAGTCCGGAGAGCGAGGGGATGGCCAGGCCCTTGAGATTGTTGGTGCGGGTGCCGACGAACTCGCTGAGGTGCAGGGTGTCGTTCTGGACCTCACCACCGAAGAGAACCGGCGCGACGCCGTGAGCTGCGATGGTGCGCAGCTCACCACGCAATGCGTCCCCGTCCCGAGGGCGCAGCAGCGACGGTGCACGAGCAACCAAGTCGTCACCCCTTTCCGGGGGTAGTCACGGCGGTCTGTGAGCTAGATCATAACCGTAGTGAGTTCGGGCGACGGCCCGACCTCTTTACCTGGCCATGAGAACACGAGGAGTACCGCATGACCACCGATCCCGCCGCACGCGTTCGTGAGCTACTCGGCCAGTACGACACCCCGACTGCGTCCGCCGCGGAACTGCTGTGTGATCGCCACCCCGCAGACGACGTGGCATTCACCGTCGTCGAAGCGGACCTGTCGTCGACCGAGCTCACGTACGGATACCTGCGCGAACAGTCGACGCGATTCGCGGCCGCACTCGCGGACCTCGGCGTCGAGCCCGGTGACCACGTCGCGACACTGATGGGCAAGTCGGCCGAACTCGTCGTCGCGCTGCTCGGCATCTGGCGGCGGGGCGCCGTCCACGTGCCCCTGTTCACCGCGTTCGCACCGCCCGCGATCGCGTTCCGGCTGGGCGCGAGCGGAGCGAAGGTGGTCGTCTCCGACGCCAACCAGCTCGACAAGCTCGCCCCCGGGGACGACATTCCCGCGGATGCGCCCTGGCAGGTCGTGGTCGTGGGCGGCGCCGGCTCCGAGGCACTCGACTTCGCGACGCTCGTGGCGTCGCACGACGCCACGGACCCGACGGGTGCAGCCGTCACGGTGGGCGGCGACGGACCCCTCGTCCAGTTGTTCACCAGCGGCACGACGGGGACCCCGAAGGGTGTGCCGGTGCGGCTGCGCGCCCTCGCGTCGTTCCACGCCTACCTGGAGTTCGGGCTGGACGTCCGCAAGGACGACGTCTTCTGGAACGCCGCCGACCCCGGATGGGCGTACGGGCTCTACTACGCGCTGCTCGGACCGATGGCCGCCGGCACCCGCAGCATCCTCCTGCACGCCGGATTCTCGGCGCCCCTCACATGGCAGGTGATGGAGCGGTTCGGCGTCACCAACTTCGCCGCCGCACCCACCGTCTACCGCAGCCTGCGTGCCGACCCCACGCCGATCCCCGACACGGTGAAGCTGCGCCGCGCGTCGTCGGCGGGCGAACCGCTCACCCCCGACGTGATCTCGTGGTCGACGGCCAACCTGAACGTCCTCGTCCGGGACCACTACGGCCAGACCGAGCACGGCATGTTCATCTCCAACGCGTGGGCCGACGGCCTGCAGGAGGAGGTCCGCGAAGGGTCCATGGGCAAGCCGCTGCCGGGCTGGGCGTGCGCCGTGCTGGAGGACGAGTCCGACGCCGTCGCCCCGCCGCGGACCCCGGGCCGGGTCGCCATCGACACCCACAACAGTCCGCTGATGTGGTTCACCGGCTACGTCGACGCCCCCGAGAAGACCGCGCAGCGGTTCACCGCCGACGGTCGGTGGTACCTCACCGGCGACGCCGGTCAGACCGACGAGGACGGCTTCTACTTCTTCTCCGCCCGTGACGACGACGTCATCATCATGGCCGGCTACCGGATCGGACCCTTCGACGTGGAGAGTGTGCTCGTCATGCACGACCACGTCGTCGAGGCCGCAGTCGTGGGGATGCCCGACGAACTGCGCGGTGAGGTCCTCGAGGCCTTCGTCGTCCTGCGTGACGGCGTGGACGGGACGGGCGAACTCGAGGCCGAACTGCAGACCCTGGTGAAGAAGAAGTTCGCCGCGCACGCCTATCCGCGGACCGTGCACTTCGTCCCGAGCCTGCCGAAGACCCCCAGCGGCAAGGTGCAGCGGTACCTGCTCCGCCAGCGATAGGCGGCTCCGCCGCCCGTGCGCCCTTCTGGTTGCGGGAACGACCAGAAAGGCGCACGGGTGCGTCAGCGCCTCCGGAGGCGGCCGACGACCAGCAGAGCGAGGAGCGTGACCGTCAGCAGCAGGGTGGTGTCGGCGGCGGCGAGGAACACCTGCCCGCGGTCGGTGAGTCCGAAGATGCTCACCGGCAACGTCTTCCAGGTGGCCGGATAGACCATCACGGTGGCGCCCAGTTCGCCCATCGACAGCGCGATCGACAGACCGGCGGCCGCCCCGAGCGCCGGGAGGAGCAGCGGCAGCGTGATCCGGAACAAGACCCGGGCAGGCCCCGCGCCGAGCGATTCGGCGGCCTGACGGTAGGCGGGATCGAGGCGGTCCAGCGCCGCGGAGACGGCGCTGAACGCGAAGGCGAGCACGAGAACGGTGTGCGCCAGGATCACGATCCACTTGGTTCCGCCGAGCAGGAACGGGCGCTCGTTGAACGTGATCAGCAGCCCCAGACCGATGGCCACCGACGGGACGGCGATCGGCAGGTGGAACACCGCGTCGGTGACCCGCCGCAACCACGCCGGCGCCTCCCGCGCCGCCAGTGCCGCCCACGTCCCGACGACCAGCGCCAGTGCCCCCGCGATGAAAGCGGTCTGCAGGCTGACGGTGAGACTGGCGAGATTCTCGTCGGACAGTGCCGCCGCGAAGTTCCGGCCCCCGAGGTCCGAGGGCAGCGGGCCGGTCCAGGAACCGGCCAGTCCGGCCGCCACCACGGTGGCGATCGGTGCCACGAACACGACGGCTACCACGAGGGCGAACAGGCTCAGGGCCAGCGCTCTAGATCGTCTCGTCCACAGCAGCACGGCTGCCTCCCGTCAGCTCGGCGAACACGAATCGGTACGTGCAGTACAGCGACAGCGACAGCGCCACCTGGACGGTGGCGATCACGGCCGCGCCCGGCAGGTCGAACGTGACGATGCCGCGCGTGTAGATCAGGACGGGCAGCGTCACCACGTCCTTGGCGCCCGTGAACAGGACGATGCCGAACTCGTTGAGGGTCAGCAGCAGCACGAGTGAACCGCCCGCCAAGAGTGCGGGCCACGCCTCGGGAATCACCACACTCCGCAGGGCCCGCAGCGGCGACGCCCCGAGACTGGCGGCGACGTCGAGTTGCTCGCGCGGAATCTGGGTGAACGCGGCGAGCAGCGGACGGACGACGAACGGGGTGAAGAACGTGATTTCCGCGGCGATCACCCCGAGCGGGGTGCTGAGGAAGTTCAGCGGCCCGGTCCGGTCTCCCGTGATCCCGGCGATCAGTGCGTTGACCGCCCCGGCCGTGCCGTAGAGGAAGGTGAACGCGAGGGTGATCAGGAACGACGGCAATGACAGCACCGCGTCGATCAGCCGTCCCACGACCTTCGATCCCGGAAACGGCACGAACGCCAGCACCAGCGCCACGAACGTGCCGAGGACGAGGCAGCCGAGGGTGGAGAGCGCGGCGATCTGCACCGTCCGCCACAAGGCTGTGCGGAACAGCGCGGAGCCGAGCACGCCGGACCAGTTGTCCAGGCCGGAACCGGTCTCGGAGTCCAGCGATTCGGTGAGAACCCGCGCCATCGGATAGACGGCGAATCCGAGGACGAGCAGCAACGGAGGAAGCGTCCACGCGATGCCCCGCCACCGGAACGGCTCGGGGCGGGGCGCCGCCGTTCCGGCGGGTGGACGCTCGAGTGTCACGGTCATGTCGCGGGCACCAGGACGCTGCCGTCGGACGGGAACTGCACGCCGACGACGGTGCCGGGTGTGCGCTGATCGTGACCGGGTACGTCGGCGGCCACCTGCACTCCGTCGACGTCGTCGACGTCGAGGGTGATCCGGGTGGTCGATCCGCGCCACACCGTGGACACGATCCGGGCAGGGAACGAACCCCGCGCGCCGGCCGCCGTGAGGGCGACCTCGTGCGGGCGAACGCAGAGGAAGGCACCGAGGTCCGACTCCCACTCGACGTGCCCGATGTCGGGTTGTGGGGCGGTGGCGGTGACGGGAACGCCGCCGACCGACACGAGTGCCGACGTCCCGATCACCCTGGTGACGGTGCACGGCAGCAGGTTCGCTCCGCCGAGGAACTGCGCGGTGAAGCTGCTCGGCGGCCGCTTCCAGAGGTTCTCGGCGGTGTCGACGTCGGCGAGCCGGGAGTTCCGCATGACGGCGATGCGGTCGGCCAGCGCGAGCGCCTCGCTCTGATCGTGGGTGACGTAGAGCATGGCGGTGTCGGGCAGCGCCGCCCGTAATGCGGCGAGCTCCCCGAGCATGCTCTCGCGTAGCTGCGCGTCGAGTGCGGCGAGCGGTTCGTCGAGCAGCAGGACCGCGGGCCGGATCGCCAGGGCCCGCGCGATCGCGATGCGCTGCTGCTGCCCGCCGGACAGTTCGCGCGGCAGGCGGGTGCCGTACGCGGCCATGCCGACCATGTCGAGCGCCTCGGCCACGCGGGCACCGATCTCCGCGCGTGGCACCCGCTGGGAGCGGAGCCCGAACGCGACGTTGTCGGCGACCCGCATGTGCGGGAAGAGTGCGTACGACTGCACGACGACGCCGATTCCACGTTTCGCGGGCGGAAGGTCGGTGACGTCGCGGGTTCCGAGACGCACGGAACCCGAAGTGGGACGGACGAATCCGGCGAGCGCCTTGAGTGCGGTGGACTTGCCGGACCCGCTCGGGCCGAGCAGGGCCACCGTCTCACCGCGGCCCACGCGGAGGTTGAAGTCGATCAGGGCGTGGGTGACGTTCTTGCCGCGGCCGTAGCCGACGGTGACGCGGTCGAAGGTGATGGCGGGTGCGGAGTGTGCGGTGGCCCCGAGGACGCCCGGACGTCCAGATACTTTGTCTGCGGGGGAGTGCGACGGGTGCGGCCGGCTGGATCGAATTCCCGACACGATCAGCTCCCGGTGACCTTCTGGTATGCGGCGACATCCGAATCGAGTTCGGCGAGAACGTTGTTCCAGTTCGGCGACCACACCTCGACGCCCTGCAGTGCGCGTGCCGGTGCGCTCTCGCCCGCAGCGGCGCGCACGTCGTCACGGACCGACACGCCCAGTGCCTCGTCCGCGATCGTCTTCTGGGATTCCTCGGACAGCAGGAATTCCATCAGTTTCGTGCCCTGCTCGCTGCGCGGGGCGCCCTTCGCGAGACCCATCACGTAGGGCAGGGCAACGGTGGTGCGGGTGCCGTCGGCGGTCGCGGGGAAGAACAGGTCGAACTTCGAGCCGTCCTCGGCGATCGACGTGAGATTCATCTGGACGTCGCCGTTGGCCACGAGCAGTTCGCCGTTGCTGACCTTGGGCTGCAGCTTGCCGGTCGACGACGACGGTCCGACGTTGTTGGCCTGCAACTTCGCGAGGTAGTCGAGTGCGCCGTCCTTGCCCATCAGGTGCTGGAGAAGCAGCAGGACCGCGGTGCCGTCGCCGGCCTGGCCGGGGGTGGAGTACTGGAGTTTGCCCTTGAGCTGGTCGGACAGCAGGGCGTCCCAGGTGGTGGGGGCGGGCGACGCGGCGGGGTTCGCGATGAACGACAGATAGTTTTCGACGACGGGAACGTAGTGGCCCGCCGCGTCCTTCTCGTCCGTGGGGACGGCGGAGGTGTCGACCCCGCTCGGCACGAGCAGTCCCTGGGCGTCTGCCTTCTGGATGAACGGCGGCAGCGTCACGACGATGTCGGCCTGGGGGTTGGACTGTTCCTTCTCGAGGCGTGAGACGACCTCGCCGGATCCTGCCTCCACGAGGTTCACGGCGATCCCGGTCTGGGCGGTGAACGCGTCGAACCGTGACTGGTACCAGCCGGAGAGCCCGTCGGCGCTGTACACGGTGACGGTGTCGGTGCCCGAGTCGGCGGCCGTGCCGGTTCCGCCGCACGCGGTTCCGAGGGTGAGGACGGCCGCGGCGAGGGCTGCCGCGGCGATCCGGGGGCGAAGACGCATGGCGTTCTCCTGACGATGAGGGGGCAGTGCGAAGAATCATGACGTTTGGTCTAGACCAACGGGCCACCGTGAGGAGAACGGCGGGTGAACAATTGGTATAGACCATTTTTCGGGTACGCTCTGCCGCATGAACGACGACAGCATCGCGTCCGGAGAGTCCGTGCTGCACGACACTGCCGCCGCGCTGTGGTCGCTGCGGGACATCTGGGACGGGGAGGCGATCGACGAACTCGACCACGCCCTCCAGTCCGCGGGGCGGGCGATGGACGACGGCGCCGACGACGAACTGGTCCTCGCCGCCGCGCTGCACGACATCGCCCGCAGTCCCGCACTCGGGCTGCCGGCCGACTGCGCGCACGACCGCGAGGCCCGCGACTGGCTCACCCCGCGCTTCGGGGCGCGCGTCGGATGGCTCGCCGGGGCACACGTCGCCGCGAAGCGGTATCTCGCCGCCACCGAATCCGGTTATGCGGCAACCCTCTCCGCGCAGTCGGTGTCGATGTTGGAAGTTCAGGGCGGCGCGGCCGCGGACGCCGGATTCACCGGCCACCCGTACTGGCCCGACGCCGTCCGGCTCCGCCGCTACGACGACGCCGCGAAAATCTCCGGGGCGCAGGCTCCCACCGTCGACGACGTGATCGCCGTCGCGCGCCGAGTTCGGGTCGCGGTGACACCGACGCGATGACGGAGACGCCGAACGTCCCCAAGTACTACCGGGTCCGCACCGAACTCGAGGCGATCCTCGCCGAACTCGAGGTGGGGGATCCGGTTCCGGCGGAGCGGGAACTGGCCGTGCGGTGCACGGTGTCGCGGGAGACGGTGCGGCAGGCGATCCACGAATTGCTGGTCGAGGGACGCGTCGAGCGTCGCGGCCGCGGCACCGTCGTCGCCAGCCCCAAACTGGTCCAGCCGCTCTCGCTGAGGTCCTACACCGAGGGCGCGGTCAGTCAGGGGCGGGTGCCCGGTCGTGAACTGGTGACGTTCGAGGAACTCGGCGCGGACGCGGATCTCGCCGAGGCGCTCGATGTCGCGGTCGGGGCGCCGGTGATCCACCTCGAACGCGTCCTGCTCGCCGACGACGAGAAGATCGGCCTCGAGAGCACCCATCTGTCCGCCGACCGGTTCGGCGAGATGGCGCGGCATTTCGACCCGGGCACGTCGCTGTACGCGGCGATCCGCGAGAAGGGGGTGGTGTTCGCGTCGGCGACCGAGCGGATCGAGACCGTGCTCGCCTCGCCACGGGAGGCCGCCCTGCTCGACTCGACCACCGCGATGCCGATGCTGCTGCTGCACCGCGTCTCGCTCGACACCGGCGGCCTCCCGATCGAGCGGGTGCGTTCCCTCTACCGCGGCGACCGGATCGCCTTCCTTGCCACGCTCCGGGAGTGACACCACCCGCACGACGGGTCCTGACACGGCCGGACCGTGCGCGGGTCTAACCTGGTACCCATGTCTGTCCGCACAGCACTGAGCCCCGGAACCGTGTCTCCCGTCCTCGCCGTACCGGCAGGGATCGAGCGTCCCGAGTACGCGTGGAAGCCCACGGCGAAGGAAGGCAACGAGCCGTGGGTCCAGACCCCCGAGACCATCGAGGCCATGCGGGTGGCGAGCAAGATCGCCGCGCAGGCGTTGCAGGAGGCCGGTAAGGCGGTGGCGCCCGGCGTCACCACCGACGAACTCGACCGCATCGCCCACGAGTACATGATCGATCACGGCGCCTATCCGTCGACGCTCGGCTACAAGGGCTTCCCCAAGTCGTGCTGCACCTCGCTCAACGAGGTGATCTGCCACGGCATCCCCGACTCGACCGTGATCCAGGACGGGGACATCGTCAACATCGACGTCACCGCGTACATCGACGGCGTGCACGGCGACACCAACGCGACGTTCCTCGCCGGGGACGTCGCCGAGGAGAACCGGTTGCTGGTGGAGCGGACCCACGAGGCGACGATGCGCGCCATCAAGGCCGTCAAACCGGGTCGCGCGCTCAACGTCATCGGCCGCGTGATCGAGTCGTATGCGCACCGTTTCGGCTACGGCGTGGTCCGCGACTTCACCGGTCACGGTATCGGCACCACATTCCACAACGGTCTCGTCATCCTGCACTACGACGAGCCGTCCGTGGACACGGTCATCGAACCGGGCATGGTGTTCACGATCGAACCGATGATCAACCTCGGCGACATCGGCTGGGAGATCTGGGACGACGAGTGGACCGTGGTCACGAAGGACCGCAAGTGGACGGCTCAGTTCGAGCACACCATCGTGGTCACCGACACCGGCAACGAGATTCTCACCCTGCCTTGAGCGAGAGCCGGTGGAAGGGCGCGCTGCTCGTCGCCGGCACCACGTCCGACGCCGGCAAGAGTGTGCTCGTGGCGGGACTGTGCCGGATGCTGGCGCGGCGGGGTGTCCGGGTGGCGCCGTTCAAGGCGCAGAACATGTCGAACAACTCCGTCGTCACGCTCGACGGCGGCGAGATCGGCCGGGCGCAGGCTCTGCAGGCGGAGGCCTGCGGACTCGCGCCGAGCGTCCGCTTCAACCCCGTGCTGCTGAAGCCGGGCAGCGACCGCACGTCGCAACTGGTGGTGCGCGGCCGCGCGGTCACGTCCGTCGGAGCCCGCGACTACATCGAGCACCGGGAGCACCTGCGGGCGGTGGTCGCCGAGGAACTGCAGTCGCTGCGCGCCGACTACGACGTGGTGATCTGTGAGGGGGCCGGCTCACCCGCGGAGATCAATCTGCGTGCCACGGACCTGGCGAACATGGGACTGGCCCGCGCCGCCGACCTCCCGGTGGTCGTCGTCGGCGACATCGACCGCGGCGGGGTGCTCGCCCACCTGTTCGGCACCGTTGCCGTTCTCGAACCGGAGGATCAGGCGCTGATCGCGGGATTCGTGATCAACAAGTTCCGCGGCGACGTGTCATTGCTGGCCCCGGGACTCGACCAACTGACGGCCCTGACGGGACGCCCGACGCTCGGGGTGGTTCCCTTCGCCGAGGACCTGTGGCTCGACGCCGAGGATTCGCTCGGCGTGGTGGGCGACGCTCCGGTCGGACGTCCGGCGCCGCCGATCGGGGACGACTGGTTGCGGGTGGCCGCGATCCGCCTGCCCCGCATCTCCAATTCGACGGACGTCGAGGCGCTCGCGTGCGAACCCGGGGTGTCGGTGCGGTGGGTCACCGATCCCTCGCGGCTGGAGGACACCGATCTGATCGTCCTGCCCGGCAGCAAGTCGACCGTGTCGGATCTGGAATGGTTGCGCCGCAACGGCATCGCGGACGCGATCGCAGCACACGCGAAGCGCGGCCGCCCGGTGCTCGGTGTGTGCGGGGGCTACCAGATGCTCGGGTCCGTCATCGTCGACGACGTCGAATCCGGCCGTGGTGCGGTGGCCGGGCTCGGGCTGCTCGATCTCGAGGTGGAGTTCGCCCCGGACAAGGTGCTCGCCCAGGTCCGCGGCGACGCCCACGGAGTCCCGGTGTCCGGGTACGAGATCCATCACGGCCGCGTCCGGCGCAACGGCGATGCGCCGCTGCTCCACGCGCGCAGCGGCGCCGCGGAGGGAAGCATCCGCGGCGCCGTCTACGGAACGCATTGGCACGGCCTCCTAGAGACCGACCGCTTCCGCCGGATCCTGCTGGACGACGTAGCCGAACACGCGGGGCGGACCGGATTCGTGACCGCCCCGGACACGGATGTCGCCGCGATCCGGACCGCCCAACTCGATCTGCTGGCGGACCTGGTGGAGCAGAATCTCGATCTCCGCGCCGTCGAGGACATCCTCGGCCGGGGCGCTCCGAAGGGTCTTCCGGCCATTGTGTCGGGCCTGGTGCGCTAGGCCGTCGCGCGGCGGACGACAGCCCATGCCGCGGCGATCCCCGCCGCGGCGACCAGTGCGGGCAGCCACACCATCGGGACGGAACGGGGCACGTCGGTGAACCAGTGGCCGATGTCCGGCCACCACTTCTGCCAGGTGATCACGAACGCGCAGGCGCCCGCGGCGAGCAGAGTCCCGACACCGAGCGTGAAGAGGCCCACCACCCGCCACCGGTGATGCAGGGCGCCGAGGAACATTCCCGTCGCCGCGGTCAGTGACAGGAAGGCGAAATAGGTTGCCAGCTGGATCGCCGGGGCGGACGTGAAATAGTTCGGTATCGCGAACATCCGCATCCCGACACCCCAGCCGCCGGTGGCCTCCTCGATCAGCGACAGTCCGTAGAGCATCACCCCGAACACGGCGACCTGGACGGCGGCGACGATCAGCGTGGCCGCGAAGTAGTCGCGCCGGGTGACACTCATCCCCAGTGCGAACGGGAACGTCTGAGTCATGGCCTGCAGATAGAACACCAGGGCGAATCCGAACAGGGAGAAGACGCCGCCGGTGAAGTTGATGTCGCTGCCGGTGTCGCCGACCAGCGCGAAGATGGCGGCTCCGATCGTGAACGAGGCGAGCAGCACACCCAGCGGCCAGGCGACGAGCAGGGGCCAGGCGACGGTGTGAATGCGAGAGACGGTCAGGATCCGGTTCGTCATCGTGCATCCTCCGTGCTTGCCGTGGGGCGGGTGGCCGTGGTGCTGCGGACCACGAGTTGCTGAAGGCTGAGTGGTTCGAAGTGCAGGCCGTCGCCCACGGCCCGGCTGCGTTCGACATCCGACAGGGCGGTCTGCACGGTCGCCCGTGCCTGGTTGCCCAGCGATTCACGATGCAGGACAGTCTTGTTCGACGTGAAATCCTCGACCAGCGACGTCAGGCCGGAGACGACGAGGGCGCCCTGGCGGAGCGTGTCGGCGTCCTCGTCGAGGACGATCCGCCCCTTGTCGATGAGGATCACGTGTTCGATCAGGTCACCGACCTCGTCGATGAGGTGCGTGGAGAGGACGACCGTGCGGGGGTGTTCGGCGTAGTCGGCGAGAAGCCGGTCGTAGAACAGGTGCCGTGCCACCGCGTCGAGTCCGAGATACGGCTCGTCGAACAACGTGAGCGGCGCGCGGGAGGCCAGCCCGACCGTCACGCCGAGCGCGGACGTCATGCCCCGCGAGAGTTTCTTCACCTTGCGGCAGGGCGGAAGATCGAAATCCTCCAGCAGTGTCTGCGCGAATTCCTCGTCCCAGTGGGGGAGCAGGTGCCGTGCGGCCGCGAGGACGTGCCGAACCTTGAAGTCGTCCGGGTATTTCTGGCTCTCCTTGACGAAGCAGATGTCGGTGAGCGCCCGGGAGTTCTCGTGCGGAGCCCGGCCGAAGATCTCGACTGCCCCCGAAGTCTGGAACTCCTGCCCGGTGAGGATCTGCATGAGGGTGGTCTTGCCGGCGCCGTTACGGCCGAGGAGGCCGTAGATCTTGTTCTCCTGCAGGGAGACGTCGATCCCGTCGAGTGCGACGAAGTCGCCGAATCGCTTGCCGAGGCCCCGCGCCGAGGCGACCGTCTCCGTGTCGAACACTGTGCCGATCATCGTGCTCCCTCCCGTTGGTCGAGCATGGTCTTGAGTTCGGCGATGCTGACGCCGAGTTTGTCCGCCTCGGTGACGAGCGGATCGATGAACTGACGGGCGAACCGCTCGCGGCGCCGGAAGCGCAGCGCATTCCGGGCACCCGAGGTGACGAACATCCCGATACCCCGCTTCTTGTAGAGGATCCCGTCGGCGACGAGCTGATTCAGCCCCTTGGCCGCGGTCGCCGGGTTGATCCGGTGAAAGGCGGCGAGCTCGTTGGTGGACGGCACCTGGCCTTCCTCGGGAAGGGTTCCGTCGATGATCGAATTCTCGATGAGCTCCGCGATCTGCTGGAACAGCGGTTTGCCGTTGTCGATCATCGACACCCGCCTCGTCGGTTGATCGGTTCATTACTCATGTAATGAACCATAGGACCAGGGAGGTGCGAGCGCAAGACGTCCCCGATCGCGTAGTTTTTAGCCCATGGAACTGACGCACGTGGCGGTGGGAGATGGAGACTGCACGGTCCGCATCGACGGGCCGGCGAGCAAACACACCGTCCTCCTGCTCCCGGGGGCCGGCGACGGACCGGATGTCTACGACGGCGTGTGCGAGCGCCTCCACAATTCGGATCTGCGCACGATCGTGCCCGAGGACATCGCCGGGCTCGACGAATCGACGATCATGGCTCTGCTCGACGAACTGAAGGTGGGGTGGGTGAACCTCGTAGGCAGCCGGGAGGGGGCGGAGCTGGCCTGGTCGCTGGCGGCCCGACAGTTCGGACGATTCGCCAGCCTGGTAGTGGCCGACCGCGGCCATCCGGCGGCACCCGACGCGCAGGGGGCCGTGCGCGGATCCGATTGTCCGCCGGTCGAACTCCCCACGACCGTCATGGTCTCGAGCGCCGACCGGCGGGCCGAGGCGGACGCGAGCGGACGCTTCGTCTACTCCGACTTCCGGGTCGTGCAACTCGACGGCGTCACGAACGTCCCGGCCACGGCGGCCGCCGAACTGGCCACCGAGATCGTGCTCCGCACCAGCCCCTGGTAACCGCTTCCCGTCGGGGATGACGCCCCACGCCGGGCACGACGGTGCTCAGCGTGGGGCGTACATGATGACGGCCATACCCAGCAGGCAGATCAGGGCGCCCGACACGTCCCAGCGGTCCGGGCGGAACCCGTCGGCCACCATGCCCCAGATCAGCGAGCCCGCCACGAACACCCCGCCGTAAGCGGCGAGGATGCGGCCGAAGTTGGCATCGGGCTGCATCGTCGCGACGAACCCGTACGCACCGAGCGCCGCGACACCGGCGCCGATCCAGATCCAGCCCCGGTGCTCGCGGACGCCCTGCCACACCAGCCACGCGCCGCCGATCTCGAACAGCGCCGCGACGGCGAACAGCGCGACGGACTTGGCGAGCGTCACTCGGACGGAAGATCGAGACCGAGGAGGGCGTTCTCGACCACCTCGGGCAGCGCCGGGTGGATCCAGTACTGCCCCCGCGCCATCCGCTGCGCCGTCACCCCGAAGCTCATCGCCTGGATCAGCGGCTGGATCACCGTGGGCGCCTGGGCGCCGATCACGTGTGCACCCAGCAGTCGCCCGGTGCCCCGCTCGGCGACGACTTTGCAGAGACCCTCGTTGTCCTCCATGGCCCACCCGTAGGCGACGTCGCCGTAGGCCTGCACCTTCACGGTGAGGTCCCAGCCGGCCTCCCGGGCCTCCGCCTCGGTCAGCCCGACGTGCGCGATCTGCGGGTCGGTGAACACGGCCGCCGGCACGAACCGGTGGTCGGTCGAGCGCAGCCCCGAGGTGTCCTTCCAGGCGTCCTGCAGCAGATTGTGCTGGACGACGCGCGCCTCGTGATTGGCGACGTGCTTGAGCTGATACGGCGACGACACGTCGCCGAGTGCGAAAACGCCTTCGGCAGTTGTTCGTTGGAACTCGTCCACCACGACGCGTCCCTCGTCGTCGAGTTCGACACCGGCCGCGGCGACCGACAGGGTGTCCCCGTTCGGCTGCCGCCCCGTCGCCACCAGGAGCACGTCACCGGAGACGACGGAACCGTCCGCGAGTTCGACCGCAACGCCGTCGCCGTCCGGGCGGACGGCCGCGACGGAGTGGCCGCGATGCACGTCCCATTTCTGCTCGGCCAGATCCGTGAATCGGTGGGAGATGTCCTCGTCGAGGTGCCGGAGCAGGTGGGAACCCCGCGCGATCAGCGACACCCGGGTGCCCAGCGCGGAGAACACGTGCGCGAACTCGGCGGCGATGAATCCCGCGCCGATGATCACCATGCGCTCGGGCAACTCCGGCAGCCGCATGATGTCTTCGTTGGTGTAGAACCGCACACCCGATTCGCGCACGACGTCGGGAATGATCGGTCGGGACCCGGCGGCGATCACCACCTGATCGGCCGTGATCATCTCCCCGGTCCCGGTGTCGAGGGTCCGCGGTCCCACGAACGTCGCGTGTCCCCGGAACAGTGTGGTGTTCGGGCTGTCCTCCGCGCGGTAGCGTTCCCCACCCGCCGAGATCGGATCGATGCGGCCGAACACCCGCTTCACGATGTCGGGCCAGCGCACACCCTCGAGTTGCGCGTCGATGCCGTACTTCGCGGAACCCGTGACCGTGCGCGCCACCTCGGCGGCGTAGACGAACATCTTCGTCGGGATGCAGCCCACGTTCAGGCACGTTCCGCCGTACGTGCCCTCCTCCAGGATCGCGATCGTCTTGTCCGCGAAACGGTCGTCGGGCAGCGAGTTGCCGGACCCCGAACCGACGATGGCGAGATCGAAATGCGTCACCGCTCGGCCTCGGCAGCGTGGTGGCCGTGCAGCCAGTCGAGCCACAGGTCCACCTCGGCGAATGCCTGGGCCCGGGGCTCGTCGGACGACAGGAACACGTCGTGCCGGGCGCCCGGGATGGGCACGATCGTGGTGCGGTCGCCGAGGCATCCCGCCCAGCGTGCGATCTGCCGGACGTCGAGGACGGCGTCGGCCGTGTCGACCCGGGGGTCGTATCGCGGCGCGAAATACGACGCCTTGGACCGGAGGATCAGGGCGGGGACGCCGATGTCGAGTCCCCGGTGCAGCTGCGCGTGCCCGCGGCGCACCGCGCGCAGCCACCCGAACGTGACGGGGAAGCCGCTGAGCGGTTTCCAGTCCAGGTTGTAGTTCCAGATGCCGTTGCCCTCGACGTGCAGGCTGACGCCGTACGTGTCGAGGCCCGTCTTCGGGATGATCGACTTGCGCTTGACGCGACCCACCGCGTCGACGGCCACGGTCCCGACGTTCCGCAGGTACGACGGACCCTGCAGATCGAACCACGGGCTGTTGAGGATGACCCCGCTGATGCCGAGTGCGGCGCCGCCGCCGGACGTGCGTTGCAGCCGATGCAGCCACAGCGGCAGCACCAGACCGCCGGTCGAGTGCGCCACCAGCAGCACCTCGCCGTCCCCGGTCTGTTCGCGGACCAGGCGCAACGCCTCGTTCAGTTCGGAGTCGTACAACGAGAGGTCGGAGACGAAGTGCGCCGTCTGACCCGGTTCGAGTGAGCGGCCGCACTTGCGGAGGTCGAGCGCGAAGAACGCGTAACCCTGTTCGGCGAAGTGCTCGGCGAGGTGCTTCTGGAAGAAGTAGTCGGTGAACCCGTGGACGTAGAGCACGGCGCGGCCCGTCCTCTTCGTCTCCTGCGCGGGCTGGTAGCGGATCAGCGTGGCCTTCACCTCGCCCTCGCCGTCGGGGTCGGTCCCGAGAGGGATGGTCAACTGTTGATATCCGTCGCCGAGGACGTCCGGAGCCCATGTAGTCACAGATCACAATCTAATGTGCGTTTCGGGGGCGCGGGGAGGCGCACAATTGGGGCAGGTGATTCTCGCTCATACGCGCGGGTAACCTATCCGGCGAACACGGCAGGCGTATGCGCGTACGGCTATGGACAAGGAAGTCGATACTCCAGTGTCAGATCAGAATGCGGTAGAGACGAAAACGGATGTAGTGCTGGTGGGCGCGGGCATCATGAGCGCGACGCTGGGAGCGATCCTGCGTCAGGTGCAGCCCGATTGGTCGATCACCACATTCGAGCGGCTCGACGCAGTAGCCGCCGAGAGCAGCGACCCGTGGAACAACGCCGGTACCGGCCACTCCGCGCTGTGTGAGCTCAATTACACCCCGCAGAACCCCGACGGCAGCGTGGACATCGCGAAGGCCGTCAACGTGAACGAGCAGTTCCAGGTGTCGCGGCAGTTCTGGGCGCACGGCGTCGAGAGCGGTGTGCTGACCAAGCCCAAGGAGTTCATCAACCCGATCCCGCACGTCAGCTTCGTGCACGGCGAGGCCAACGCGAAGTACCTGCGGGCCCGCTACGACGCCCTCGCCGGCCACCCCTTGTTCGCCGGCATGGAGTACATCGACGACCCCGCCGAGTTCACCCGACGCCTGCCGCTGATGGCGAAGGGCCGCGACTTCAGCGACCCGATCGCGCTCAACTGGACCCAGGACGGCACCGACGTCGACTTCGGCGCCCTCACCAAGCAGCTCCTCGGATATGTCGGCGCGTCCGGCGGCATCGTCCACTTCGGTCACGAGGTCACCGACCTCACCAAGCAGTCCGACGGCAGCTGGGTGGTGAAGGTCACCAACCGTCGCAACGGTGCGAAGAAGGTCGTGCGCGCCAAGTTCGTGTTCGTCGGCGCCGGCGGCGGTGCGCTGCACCTGCTGCAGAAGTCCGGCATCGCCGAGGCGAAGGGCTTCGGCGGTTTCCCCGTCAGCGGCGCGTTCCTGCGCTGCACGAACCCGCAGCTCATCGACGAGCACCGCGCCAAGGTGTACGGCAAGGCCGCGGTCGGCGCACCGCCCATGTCGGTTCCCCACCTCGACACCCGGGTGATCGGCAGCAAGCCCGGACTGCTGTTCGGTCCGTACGCCGGCTGGTCGCCCAAGTTCCTCAAGCAGGGTCGCGTCACCGACCTGCCCAGTTCGGTGAAGCCGAACAACCTGCTGTCGATGCTGGGGGTCGGCGTCAGCGAACTCGGCCTCGTCAAGTACCTGATCAGTGAGCTGGCGATGTCCGAGGCCGGGCGGATCGACACCCTCCGCGAATTCGTTCCGAAGGCGCTCGGCAAGGACTGGGAGCTCATCACCGCGGGCCAGCGCGTTCAGGTCATCCGCCGCGCCAAGGGCAAGGGCGGCGTTCTCGAATTCGGCACCGCCGTGGTCAACGCCGGCGACGGCAGCATCGCGGGCCTGCTCGGCGCCTCACCGGGCGCGTCGACCGCGGTGCCCGCCATGCTCGACGTGCTGCAGCGGTGCTTCCCGACCCAGTACGAGTCGTGGAAGCCGAAGCTGCAGGAAATGGTGCCGTCGCTGGGCGTGAAGCTGTCCGACGACACCGAACTGTTCTCTCAGGTGTGGGACTGGACGTCGAAGGTCCTGCAACTCGACACCAGCAAGGTGGAGGACGCGTCGGTCGCGGTCTGATGCACCGCCCGGCCCGGGTCGGCGGCCGCGCACACTCGCAGGCGCTGTGCGATAGTTGCCTGTCATGACGGCAACCGCAGCACTCAAGCGTTCGTGGGCTCTCGATCTCGACAACAAGACGCTCTACGATTTGCTCCGGCTTCGCGTAGAGGTCTTCGTCGTCGAGCAGGCGTGCCCGTACCCGGAACTCGACGGTCGTGATCTGCTCGTCGAGACGCGGCACTTCTGGTTGGAGCAGGACGGTCAGGTGGTGTGCACGCTCCGCCTGCTCGAGGAGCACGCCGACGGCACCAAGTCGTTCCGCATCGGGCGGCTCTGCACGTCGCGGCCCGCTCGGGGGCAGGGTCACACCACGCGTCTTCTGCGCGCCGCGCTCGCCGAGGTCGGGGATGCGCCGTGCCGGATCAACGCACAGACGTACCTGGTGGACATGTACGCCAAGCACGGTTTCAAGCTGGACGGTGAAGAGTTCGTCGAGGACGGTATCCCGCACGTCCCCATGCGGCGCGGCGGCGGTGCCGTCCATGGTGTCGGCGGCGCTGCCGCCCATGGTGTCGGCGGCGGTGCCGTCCATGAGGTTGCGGGGGCGGCCCCGTCGGTCGGGGCGCAGTGAGCGCCGACTAGGGTCGTCAGGTGAATGTCCGCGGGGAAGTCCTGTTCGAATCAGGCGCGGTCCCGCCACTGTGACGGATCCCCGATCCGGCTGCCATCGTCCTGGTTGCCGACCCGGTCTCCCAGCCAGATTGCCGCGGCGTTCGTACCGGCCAAAGCTCTCGGCGAGGAAACCGGGACGTGAAGGGATGCAGCGTGCGCACGGATCGTGAAGTGGACCAGGCTCGACCCGACTTTTCGTGGGGATTTCCGTTCAGCGCGGTGGTCGGTCAGGACCGATTGCGGCTGGCGCTCATCCTCTGCGCGGTCCACCCCGGTATCGGTGGCGTCCTGGTGCGCGGCGAGAAGGGGACGGCCAAGTCGACGGTGGTCCGCGCCCTCACCGCGTTGCTGCCCGCGGTGCACGACGAGAACGGGACGCGGCCGGCGCGCCTCGTCGAGTTGCCGGTCGGTGCCACGGAAGACAGGGTCGTCGGTTCCCTCGACCTGGAGAAGGTCCTGCGCGACGGCGAACGCGCGTTCCAGCCGGGACTGCTGTCGGCCGCCCATCAGGGTGTCCTCTACGTCGACGAGGTCAATCTTCTGCACGACCATCTCGTCGACGTGCTCCTCGACGCGGCGGCGATGGGCCGGGTCCACATCGAGCGCGACGGCATCTCGCACTCGCATGCCGCCCGGTTCGTGCTGGTCGGCACCATGAATCCCGAAGAGGGTGAACTCCGGCCGCAGCTACTGGACCGGTTCGGGCTGGCCGTCGACGTCTCGGCGTCGCGGGACGTGGACGTGCGGATGGAGGTGGTCCGGCGCCGCCTCGAGTTCGAGCGGGACCCCGCCCGGTTCGCCGGGCGTTACGCCGAGCAGGACGCTGCGCTCGCCGCCGCGATCCTCGCGGCCCGCGACCGGCTCGACTCCGTCGTCCTCGACGATGTCGAATTACGCCGAATCGCCTCTCTCTGTGCGTCATTCGATGTAGACGGCATGCGCGCCGATCTCGTCCTCGCCCGTACCGCCACCGCGCACGCCGCGTGGCGGGGCGCCGCGGCGGTCACCGCGGAGGACGTGCGGATTGCCGCGGAACTGACCCTGCCGCACCGTCGTCGCCGGGATCCGTTCGACGAACCCGGTCTCGACGAGCAGCAACTCGACGAGGCTCTCCGCCAGGCCGACGAGGACGCCAGGGCCGGCGCCGGGGAACCGGAGGAGCCGGAACCCGGATCTCCGCCCGACAGTCCCCCGGGCGCGAAGGACACGGACGATCCCGACCCCGATGGACCCGACGATCCCGACGGACCCGGCGGCGGCGCCCCACCGCCGCCGGAGCGTCCGGCCGGGCCGACCGGCACGCAGTTCACCACCAAACTCCTCGAGGTGCCCGGCGTCGGAGAGGGCGCACCGGGCCGGCGTTCGCGTTCGCGCTCGTCCCGCGGTCGCGCGGTACGCTCCACCGCCGAGCGGGGGCACGGCCTCCACCTGGTGGGCACGCTGTTCGCGGCCGCGGGCCGTCAGGTGGACCGCGGCCGGACCGCCGGCCGCATGATCCTGGATTCCGCCGACCTGCGCGGGGCGATCCGGGAGGGCCGCGAGGGCAACCTCGTGGTGTTCGTCGTGGACGCGTCCGGATCGATGGCGGCCCGCGACCGTCTGTCGGCCGTCACCGGTGCCGTCGTCTCCCTGCTGCGCGACGCGTACCAGCGCCGCGACAAGGTGGCCGTGATCACGGTGCGCGGTCGGACCGCGGAACTGGTCCTGCCCCCGACCTCCTCGGTCGACATCGCGGTCCGGCGCCTGCGCGGAATGAAGACCGGGGGCAAATCGCCACTGGCGGAAGGCTTCCTGCGCGCCCGAGAGGTCGTGTTGCGCGAACGCCTCCGCGACCCGCAGCGGCGCGCCCTCGTCGTCGCGCTGACGGACGGACGGGCGACCGGCGGCAAGGACGCGCTCCACCGGGCCAAGGTCGCGGCGGGACTGCTCGCCGACAGCTCGGTCGCGTCGGTGGTCGTCGACTGCGAGACCGGCATGGTCCGGCTCGGACTGGCCGCGGAACTGTCCCGGCAGCTGCGGGGCGGGTACGTCCGCCTCGGCGAACTGTCCGCGCAGCAGGTCGCGGGCGTCGTCCGCGCTGCGGCGTAATTGTCCCGCGGAATTCGGTAGGAGAGAGACGAGACATGCCCAAGGGTGTTCCCGAGAACGTTCCGAACGACGGCCTCACCACACGTCAACGACGCAACGCTCCCGTGCTCGCGGTCCACACCGGACCCGGCAAGGGGAAGTCGACGGCCGCGTTCGGCATGGCGCTGCGGGCCTGGAATCAGGGATTCGACGTCGGGGTGTTCCAGTTCGTCAAGAGCGCCAAGTGGAAGGTGGGGGAGGAAGCGGCGTTCCGCGCCCTCGGCCGGTTGCACGACGACAGCGGTGTCGGTGGGGCGGTGCAGTGGCACAAGATGGGTGAGGGCTGGTCGTGGACGCGCAAGCACGGCAGCGAGGAAGACCACGCCGCCGCGGCCGCAGAGGGATGGCGTGAGATCGCCCGCCGGCTGGGCGCCGAGGAGCACCGGTTCTACGTTCTCGACGAATTCACGTACCCGCTGAAATGGGGATGGGTGGATGTCGACGAGGTGGTCGAGGTCCTGCGGAACCGGCCGGGCAACCAACACGTCGTGATCACCGGCCGTGACGCCCCGCAGGCGCTGATCGACGCGGCCGATCTGGTGACGGAGATGACCAAGATCAAGCATCCGATGGACGCCGGCCGGAAGGGCCAGCGAGGCATCGAGTGGTGACGACGCTCCCCGCCGTGCCCGCGGTGGTCATCGCCGCCCCGGCATCGGGCAGCGGAAAGACCACCGTCGCAACCGGTTTGGTCGGGGCGCTGCGCGAGTCGGGCTGCGCGGTGGCACCGTTCAAGGTGGGGCCCGACTACATCGATCCCGGATACCACGGGCTCGCCGCCGGACGTCCGGGACGCAATCTCGACCCGGTCATGGTGGGGGCCCGGCGGATCGGCCCGCTGTACCGGCACGGCAGCGCGGGCTGCGACCTCGCCGTGGTCGAGGGCGTGATGGGTCTGTTCGACGGCAAGATCGACGCCGCCTCGCAGGAGCCGTCCGCCGAGGGGTCGACGGCTCAGGTGGCCGCACTGCTCGGCGCCCCCGTCGTGCTCGTAGTCGATGCCCGCGGGCACAGCCAGAGCCTCGCGGCGGTGCTGCACGGCTTCTCGACGTATGACTCCGGGGTCCGCATCGGCGGGGTGATCCTCAACCGGGTGGGCAGCCCCCGCCACGAGGAGGTGCTCCGTCAGGCGTGCGAGCGCGTCGGCCTTCCCGTGCTCGGCGCCGTGCCGCGGATGGCCGAACTGGAGGTCCCGTCCCGCCACCTCGGGCTGATCCCCGCGGCCGAACACGGCGCCGACGCGGTGAACGCCGTCGACGCGATGACCCGGCTCGCCGCCCGCCACCTCGACCTGCCCGCCATCCGCGCGCTGGCCTCCTCGACCGTCGACGGCCCGGAATGGGATCCGGCCGTCGAGGTCGGCCCACCGCCGGCCGGCGATCGGCCCACCGTGGCGATCGCCGGGGGCCGGGCGTTCACGTTCGGATACGCCGAACACCGCGAACTGCTCGACGCCGCCGGTGCGGACGTGACCACGTTCGACCCCCTGCACGACCCGTTGCCGACCGGCACGAGCGGTGTGGTGCTGCCCGGCGGGTTCCCCGAGGAGCACACGGTCGCCCTCGCCGGGAACACCGCGCTCCTGATGCAGATCCGCGAACTCGCCGCGGCGGGGGCACCGATCCATGCGGAGTGCGCCGGTCTGCTCTATCTCGCCCGCAGCCTGGACGGTCACGCAATGGCCTCGGTGGTCGGGGTCGACGCCTCCTTCGGGTCACGACTCACGCTCGGATACCGCGAGGCGGTGGCGGTCTCGGACTCCGCCCTGTTCTCGGCGGGTGAGCGGGTGGTCGGTCACGAGTTCCATCGCACATCGCTCGACACGGCCGCGGCGGACGGTTTCGCGCCCGCCTGGGGCTGGCGGCCCTGGGACGGCGTCGCTGCCCGCGAGGGTTTCGTCCGTGGTGGCGTGCACGCCTCGTACCTGCACACGCACCCCGCCGGTCATCCGGAGGCGATCGCGCGCTTCGTGGCCGCGGCCCGCACGTTCGCGGCGCATGGTTGAGGTCTGCGTCGGCGTCGGGTTCCGGGCGGCCGCGGGCAGCGAGGACATCGTCGCCGCCGTCCGGCAGGTGCTGACGTCCGCGAACCCGGGCTCGGAGACGGCCTCGGAGACGACACTGCACTGCCTGAGCACCCTCGACCGGAAGGCGGGGGAGCCTGCCCTCGTGGACGCCGCGCAGGCGCTGGGTGTCCCCGTCCGCGGATTCGCCGCCGGGGAACTCGCCGCCGTCGAGGTGGCCAACCCGTCGGAGCGGGTGCGCTCGGCGACCGGATCGCCGAGCGTCGCGGAAGCGGCGGCGGTGCTCGGCGCGGGCGGCGGACCCCTGATCGTGACCAAGTGGTCCGCGAATGGCGTCGTCGTCGCGGCAGCCCGTAAAGTTTCGTAGGTTCGAGACGAGACCTGCACGAATTTTCTGGAGAAACGGGGAGAGCGCGTGACTGCTGCCACCGGAGACGAGACCAACTACCTGGTCGGACTCAACTTGGCCGATCGTCGTGTGGTCGTGATCGGTGGCGGAACGGTAGCGCAGCGCAGGCTCGGCCTCCTCATCGCCTCGGGCGCCCGGGTGCACCTGATCAGCCGCACGGTCACACCGGCGGTCGAGGGCATGGCCACGGCCGGACAGATCACAGTCGAACTCCGCGAGTACCGGGACGGCGACCTCGCCGATGCCTGGTACGCCATCGCGTGCACCGACGAACCGGACACCAACGCGGCGATCGTCGCCGAGGCCGAACGCAACCGGGTCTTCTGCGTCCGCGCCGACAATGCCCGCTACGGCACCGCCGTCACCCCCGCGAGCGCGAGCTACGACGGCATGAGCATCGGCGTGCTGGCGGGCGGCGACCACCGGCGATCCGCCGCGGTACGCACCGCACTCGTGGAGGGTCTGCAATCGGGTGCCATCGCGGACACCGCCGAGTCCCCGGCGGCCGGTGTCGCACTGGTCGGCGGCGGCCCGGGCGACCCCGACCTCATCACGGTGCGCGGCCGCCGGCTGCTCGCCCGGGCCGACGTGGTGGTCGCCGACCGCCTCGCCCCGCCGGAACTACTCGCCGAACTGGGCTCGGACGTCGAAGTGATCGACGCGGCCAAGATCCCGTACGGCCGTGCGATGGCGCAGGAGGCGATCAACGCCGCCCTCATCGACGGCGCGAAGGCCGGCAAGTTCGTGGTGCGGCTCAAGGGCGGCGACCCGTACGTGTTCGGACGCGGATACGAGGAACTCGAGGCGTGTGCCGCGGCGGGTGTGCCCGTCACCGTCGTGCCCGGGATCACCAGCGCCATCTCGGTGCCGTCCGCCGCCGGCATCCCGGTCACCCACCGCGGCGTCACCCACGAGTTCGTCGTCGTCAGCGGGCACGTTGCGCCCGACCACCCGGATTCTCTCGTCGACTGGGCTGCGCTGGCCCGGCTGAAGGGCACGATCGTGCTGCTGATGGCCGTCGAACGCATCGAGGCGTTCGCGACGGTCCTGATGCAGGGCGGCCGTCCCGTGGACACGCCGGTCACCGTCATCCAGGAGGGCACCCTGCGCACGCAGCGCACGCTGCGCGCCGATCTGCAGTCCGTCGCCGCCCGGGTGAAGGAAGAGCAGATCCGCCCGCCCGCCATCGTGGTCATCGGGCCCGTGGCCGGGTTTTCTGTGGACGCTGGGTAACGTGAACCCTCGTGTCTGATCCCGGAATGCCCGAAACCACCTCGGCGTCGAAGAAGTCCTCGACGGTGAACCCGCCCGCCGCCACCCGTGTGATGGGTCTGGCGATCATCGTGCTGAGCGGGCTGCAGATGATGGTGGTTCTCGACGGCACCGTCGCCAACCTCGCGCTCGCGCCGCTGCAGGCGGACCTCGGTCTCAGCGACAGCGGTCGCAACTGGGTGCTCACGTCGTACGCGCTGGCCTTCGGTGGTCTCATGCTCCTCGGCGGCCGGCTCGGCGACGCGTTCGGCCGGAAGAAGATGTTCGTCGGCGGTGTCGCCCTGTTCACCGTCGCCTCACTGCTGTGCGGTCTCGCGGTGGGCGAGTTCATGCTGATCGCCGCCCGGTTCCTGCAGGGAGTCGGCGCCGCGGTGGCGTCTCCGACGGCGCTGGCCCTGGTCGCGACCACATTCGCGGCGGGACCTGCCCGGAACCAGGCCATCGCCATCTTCGCTGCCATGACGGGCATCGGGTCGATCGCGGGCCTCATCATCGGCGGTGCTCTCACCGAGGTGTCGTGGCGTCTGATCTTCCTCATCAACGTGCCCATCGGCGTCGTCATCGTGGGGTGCGCGTTCGTGGCGTTGAAGGAGACGGCGGGCGAGCGCCTGGCGCTCGACGTCCCGGGCGCGGTCCTCGCGACGGTCGCGGCCACGGGGGTGGTGTTCGCGCTCACCGAAGGTCCGGAACTCGGCTGGAACAGTCCGTACGTGATCGGTGCGCTCGTCGCCGGGCTGGTGCTGTTCGGCGCGTTCCTGTACGTCGAACGGACCGCCGACAATCCGCTGCTGCCGTTCTCCCTGTTCACCGACAAGAACCGGGTGGCCACCCTCGTCGCGATCTTCTTCGCCGGTGCCGTCATGTTCACGGTCGCCGCGTTCGTGGCGTTGTTCGTTCAGGACATTCTGGGCTACAGCCCCCTCGAGGCAGGTCTCGCGTTCATTCCGTTCGCGTTCGGCCTCGGCAGCGCGGCCGCTGTCGCATCCAAGCTCGCCGTGCGGATCCAGCCCCGGTGGCTGGTGATCGCCGGCGCCACCATCATGGTGATCGGGCTGCTCTACGGCTCGACCCTCGACGGTTCCGCCACCTACCTCGCCAACCTGTTCGTGCCCGTGATCGGGATCGGATTCGGCGTCGGACTGGCCGTCGTGCCCCTCCCGCTGTGCGCGATCGCCGGTGTCTCGGAGACGGAGATCGGACCGCTCGCCGCCATCGCCCAGGTGGCCCAGACGCTCGGCGGGCCCCTCGCCCTCGCCGTCATCGGCGCGATGGCGACGTCGCGCACACTGTCGCTCGGCGGCGTCTCCGGGAAGGTCGCCGACATGAATCCGGCGCAACTCGAGGCGCTGGGCAACGGGTACACCTTCGCCCTCGTGGGCAGTGCCGGCTGCGCCCTCATCGCCGGGCTGGCCGCACTGTTCATCCGCTTCACGCCGCAGCAGGTCGCCCAGGCGCAGGCCGCCGAGAAGGCGGCGCAACAGGCGTGAGCGCGGTCGGGCCGGTTTCGCCGCCGTCGTCGGGGACCGTCGATACCATCCGGTCATGGACTACAAAATCGAGCTGATCATCCTGCCGGTGTCGGACGTGGACCGGGCCAAAGCCTTCTACGCCGACCAGGTCGGCTTCGTCGTCGACCACGATCACCGGGTCGACGAGAACGTGCGGTTCGTCCAGCTCACCCCACCCGGCTCGGCCTGCTCGATCGCTGTCGGAGAGGGTCTCGTCGACACCCCGCCCGGGTCGGTGCACGGGTTGCAGATCGTCGTCGCCGACGCCGATGCCGCCCACGCGGAGCTGTCCGGCCGCGGTGTTCCGGTCAGCGAGGTGCAGGATCTGGCATGGGGTCGGTTCGTGTACTTCGCCGATCCCGACGGCAACGAGTGGGCGTTGCAGCAGCTCCCGCAACGGAGCTGAGCGACGGCTGTCGCCGGATTCGGCCCGCCTGCCCGCGACGAGCGGAGCATGATGATCGTGTGGCCACGCCCTTCCGCACGAACGTCGCCCGGGCAGCCGCGGTGGGGTTGCTTCTCGCTGTCTGCGCAGCCGGGGGATCGGCCTCCGCCGTGCCTGTGTCTGCCGCGCCTGTGTCCGCCGCGCAGGATCCTCGCGTCGGTCCGCTGTTCCTGGCCGGCACGCCGATCCACGTCTGCACCGGATCGGTACTGGACAGCACGGACGGCGAACTCGTGCTGACCGCCGCCCACTGCATCGCGGGGTCCGGCGGCGCGTTGTCGTTCGCGCCCGGATACGACCGCGGCGTGCCGCCGTTCGGACTGTGGTCGGTGTCGCAGATCTACGTCGACCCGGCCTGGCTTCGGTCGCAGGACCCGCAACACGACTACGCGGTCCTCCGGGTGGCCCCGGCCGGGGCCACGCTGCCGACCACCGTCGAATCGGCGGTCGGCGGGGGATTCGAGCTGGCCAGCGCCCCGGCCACCGCAAGCGACGTGACGGTGACCGGCTACCCCACCCTCGGCGACGGCCCGGTGTCGTGCACCGCTCCCACCACGTCGACGGACAGCTATCCCACCGTGGTCTGCGACGGTCTCGGCGAGGGAACGAGCGGGGGTCCGTGGGCGATGGGTTCGAGGGTCGTCGGCCTCGTCGGCGGCCTCGACCACGGCGGGTGCACCGACTCGGTGTCCTATTCGCCGGCCTTCGGGCCGGACACGCTCGCCCTGCTGGACCGCGCGGAGCGACGCGACGCCGGCGACGCGACACCGTTCGCCCTCACCGGCACCTGCACCCGATCCTGACGGACCGGGTCACCGCGGGACGGGGCGATACCGGCGCACGGGCCTGCCCGCGCCCCCGTATTCGAGCCGCACTTCCAGCAGTCCCTCGGACAGGTAGTGCTCGAGGTACCGGCGCACGCTCACGCGGGACAGTCCGGCGAGTTCGGCGCACTCGGTCGACGACAGTTCGCCCTTCGACCGCAGGATGTCGAGCACCAGGCGACCCGTCTCGGCGCTCAGGCCCTTCGGGAGCCTGCTCGGTTCCGGGGTCTTGCTCTGACCCCCGAACAGGGAGTCGATCAGCGATTGGTCTGCACCGGACTGCGATTCGAGGGCGCGGGCACGACGCCGGAAGTTTTCGAGTTTCTCCTGCAGCTGCGTGTAGTCGAACGGTTTGACCAGATAGTCGGAGGCACCGCCGTGCAGCGCCCGGCTGACGGTGTCGATCTCCCGGGCCGCGGTGATCATGATGACGCCGACGGCGTTGCCCTCGGCACGTAGTCGTTGCAGGACGTCTAGCCCGGACATGTCCGGCAGATAGACGTCGAGAAGGACCAGGTCGGGGTTGCCGGTGCGTACGGATTCGAGTGCCTCGGCCGCGGTTCGCGCCACGCCGACGGTGGTGAACCCCGGTGTCTTGTCGACGAATCGGCGGTGGATCTCCGCGACCATGAAGTCGTCGTCGACGACCAGGACCTCATACATCGCCGCGCCGTCCCGTCATGATCGGAGAGTCTAACTACGCGGAACGTGGACGGTGAACAAGGCACCGCCGGTGTCCGGCGCGTCCGACACGGCCGCGGACCCGCCGTGCTGGGCGCTGACGAGCCGGACCAGGGCGAGCCCGATTCCGCGGCCGCCCGGCGTACCGGGCTTCGAGGTG
Organism: Rhodococcus sp. NPDC056960; assembly: GCF_042674125.1. Classification (NCBI taxonomy): domain Bacteria; kingdom Bacillati; phylum Actinomycetota; class Actinomycetes; order Mycobacteriales; family Nocardiaceae; genus Rhodococcus; species Rhodococcus sp. NPDC056960. Next base: position 129,920 of record NZ_JBHURF010000001.1, read on the forward strand.
ACGCCGCGGGAGAAGATCTCCTCCCGCATCGTCTCGGGCACACCGGGGCCGGAGTCGGCGACCTCGATGAGAATTCCGTCGTCGTCGGTGATCCTGATCGAGATCCGCGCGTCCTGCCCACCTTCCGACACGTCGACGGCGTTGTCGATGAGATTGCCGACGACGGTGATGACATCGGTGGCGAGTTCGGGATCGAGGGCGTGCAGATGCGAATCGGGTTCCAGCGCCAGCGACACCCCGGTCTCGGCGGCCAGCGACGTCTTCGCGATCAGCAGTGCCGCGACGGCAGGATCCGAGATGTGCTGTGTCACAGCATCACTGATCTCTGCGCGGCGTCGGGTGAGAGTGCCGACGAAATCGGTGACGGCGTCGTAGTCGCCGAGCTGGGTCAGGCCGGAGATGGTGTGCAGTTGGTTCGCGAACTCGTGCGTCTGCGCCCGCAGGGTGTCGGTGACGCTCTTGTGCGAGGAGAGCTGGCTCTGCAGCGACGCCAGTTCGGTGCTGTCGCGCATGGTGGTGACGGTGCCGATCTTGTGCCCCTGGCTGGTGGCCGCGCGGCGACTCAGCGCCAGCATGCGCGACGACGTCGACAGCACCACGTCCCGGCCGTCCTCCCCGTTGAGGAGGTACTGCCGGACGGCGGGCTCGAGCGCGACGTCGTCGACGTGCCTGCCGACGGCGTCGCCGGTGAGGTCGAGGAGTTCCTGGGCGCTGTCGTTGAGGACGGTGATCACGCCGTCCGTGTTCACCGCGACCACCCCCTCACGGATGCTGTGCAGCAGGGCCTCGCGATGGTCGGCGAGGCTTGCGATCTCGGCGATCTCGAGCCCGCGGGTGTGGGTCTTGATGCGGCGCGACAGCAGCCACGAGCCGAGAAGCCCCAGACCGGCACCGATCCCCAGATACAGCAGCAGGCGCGCACCGGCGCTGCTGAGCAGGTCCCACAGCGACGGGTAGTCGTCGCTGACGGCGACCACCGCCAGCACGTCCCCGGTGGCGGACAGGATCGGGACGTGCCCGACGATGGCGTGGCGTCCGTCGACGTCCACGTCGCCCGACCAAGCCCGTCCGGTCATCACATCGCTGGCGCCGAGTTCCGCGGGTGCCCCGAGCCGGGTCGGATCGGACGACACCGACACGGTCCCGTTCGGCGCCACGATCTCGGCGAGCGTGGCACCCGACAGATTGACGGCGCGATCGACCTCGGGTGCCAGCACGCGCTCGACCGACCGATCCGACAGCTGGTCGCGTACCACCGGCGTCGATGCGACGTTCTCGGCGACCGCGATCATGCGCTGCCCCTGCAGGTCGCGGAACTCCACGGTCGATTGATGAACGGACACCGCGGCCACCGCGAGCAGCACGACGCCGACGACGACGAGCTGGAGGAGCAGGACCTGGCCCGCGAGGCTACGCACGCGGGGGTGAAGTGGTGACCACAATGAACTTAAGTTCCGTTTCGTTCGCATAGGTGACGTGCATCACCGGTCGGGTCCAGTATTGCCGAAGATCACATTCATGGCGAAATGGGGAACGATGTCGAGAACAGGTAGCGGGGGCAGCGTACGCGCGCTGCTCCTGCTCGCGCTCGTAGGTCTCCTCGTGGCCGGCTGCGGCGTCACCCGCGGCGACGACGAGGGTCTGCACAGGGTGCGGATGATGGTTCCGAACAGTCCGGGCGGCGGCTACGACCTCACGGCGCGGACCGCGGTGAAGATCATGGAAGACGAGGGCATCACCGGTCGCGTCGAGGTATTCAACGTCATCGGCGCAGGTGGAACCGTTGCGATGGCCAGGCTGATGAACGAGGCCGGCAACGACGACCTCATGATGATGATGGGCCTGGGCGTCGTCGGCGCCGGGTACACCAACGGGTCCAGCGCGCGGGTATCCGACGCCACCGCCCTGGCGAAGGTGGTCGAGGAGCAGGAGGGCATTCTCGTGCCCGCGGATTCGCCGTTCCGGACCATCGACGACTTCGTCGCCGCGTGGCGCGCCGACCCGGCATCGATCACCATCGGCGGCGGTTCGTCGCCCGGCGGACCGGATCACCTGTTCCCGATGGAGACGGCGCGCGCGGTCGGAGTGGACCCGAACGCGGTGAACTACGTGTCGTACGACGGCGGCGGCGACCTGCTGACCGCACTGCTCGGCCAGAAGATCACCGCGGGCACATCGGGACTCGGTGAGTACGTCGACCAGATCGAGGCCGGCCAGGTGCGCGTGCTCGCCGTCTCCGGGAACGAGCGGGTCGAGGGCATCGACGCGCCGACCCTCACCGAGGCCGGCGTGGACCTGACGTTCACCAACTGGCGGGGTGTGCTCGCCCCGCCCGGACTGTCCGACGGTGCCAAGGCGGACATGGTCGAGGCGCTCGAAAAGTTGCACGACACACCGGAATGGAAGGAGGCCCTGGTGAAGAACGGTTGGAGTGACGCCTTCATGACGGGACCGGAGTTCGAGCAGTTCCTCCGGGACCAGGACGAGCGGGTCTCGTCCACCCTGGCCGAATTGGGGCTGACATGAGCGCGCCCGCCGAACCGTCCGCCGCCGCGGCGGACACGGCCCCGGCCCCGAAGCGGAGGGACCTCGCGCAGTTCGTCGTCTGCGCCGTGATGGTGGCCGTCGGGGTGTTCCTCATCGTCGACGCGCTGTCGCTCAGCGACGGCTTCGCGAAGGTCGACCCGGTGGGTCCGCGGCTGTTCCCGCTCGTCATCGGGGGTGCCCTGGTGGTCTTCGCCGCGGCGCTCGGTGTCGCGATCCTGCGTGGGTCGACCGGTGAAGCCGACGGCGGCGAGGACGTCGACCTCGATTCCTCGGGTGACTGGCGGACCGTCGGACTGCTCGTCGCCCTGTTCGTCGCCACCATCGCCCTGATCGACTTCCTCGGCTGGGCGATCGTCGGAACGTTCCTGTTCGCCGGTGCCGCCACGATCCTCGGCAGCCGGCACTGGATCCGCAACATCGCGATCGGCGCGGTGCTCGGATTCGGCAGCTTCTACGCGTTCTACGTCGGGCTCGGAATCCCGCTGCCCGCAGGCATTCTGGACGGAATCCTCTGACATGGACAATCTGAACTGGCTGCTGCAAGGATTCGAGCAGGCGGCCACCCCCATGAACCTGCTGTACGCGTGCATCGGCGTCCTGCTGGGCACGGCCGTCGGCGTACTCCCGGGTATCGGGCCGGCCATGACCGTGGCCCTGTTGCTTCCCGTCACGTACAACGTCAGCCCGAGTGCCGCGTTCATCATGTTCGCCGGCATCTACTACGGCGGCATGTACGGCGGATCCACGACGTCGATCCTGCTGAACACGCCGGGCGAATCTTCGTCGGTGATCACGGCGATCGAGGGCAACAAGATGGCGAAGGCCGGCAGGGCCGCGCAGGCCCTGGCAACCGCCGCGATCGGGTCGTTCGTCGCCGGGTCGATCGGCACGATGCTCCTGGTGCTGTTCGCACCGATGGTGTCGAGTTTCGCCGTCACCCTCGGCGCGCCCTCCTACCTCGCGATCATGCTGCTCGCCCTCGTAGCGGTCACGGCGGTCCTCGGAACCTCGAAGCTCCGCGGCTGCATCTCCCTGCTGCTCGGTCTCGCGATCGGCCTCGTCGGCATCGACTTCCTCACCGGTCAGCCGCGTGCCACGTTCGGCATCCCGCAGCTGTCCGACGGGATCGACATCGTCGTCGTCGCGGTCGCCGTGTTCGCGCTGGGTGAGGCTCTCTGGGTGGCCGCGCACCTCCGGCGCCGACCGGCCGAGGTCATCCCGGTCGGCAGGCCGTGGATGGGCAGGAGCGACTGGAAGCGGTCGTGGAAACCGTGGTTGCGGGGCACCGCCTTCGGGTTCCCGTTCGGTGCGCTTCCCGCAGGCGGCGCCGAACTGCCCACCTTCCTCTCCTACATCACCGAGAAGAAGCTGTCGAAGCACAAGGACGAATTCGGCAAGGGCGCCATCGAAGGCGTCGCCGGGCCCGAGGCCGCCAACAACGCTTCGGCGGCAGGCACACTCGTGCCGATGCTGTCGCTGGGCCTCCCGACCAACGCAACGGCCGCGGTCATGTTGACGGCGTTCGTGTCGTACGGAATCCAGCCGGGCCCGACGCTGTTCGAGAAGGAACCGCTCCTGATCTGGACGCTGATCGCGAGCCTGTTCATCGGCAACTTCCTGCTGCTGGTGCTCAACCTGCCGCTCGCGCCGTTGTGGGCGAAGCTGCTCCGCACCCCGCGTCCCTACCTCTACGCCGGGATCCTGTTCTTCGCCGCACTGGGCGCATTCGCTGTCAACCTCCAGTGGCTCGACCTCGCGCTGCTGCTGACGTTCGGGCTGATGGGTCTGATGATGCGCAGGTTCGGCCTGCCGGTGCTGCCGCTCATCATCGGCGTCATCCTCGGGCCGCGCATCGAACGGCAGCTGCGGCAGAGCCTGCAACTCGGCGGCGGCGACTGGGGCAGCCTGTTCACCGAGCCCGTCGCGATCATCGTCTATATCGTGATCGCAGTGCTCCTCATCGCACCCCTCGTCGCCAAGGTCGTCCGCTCGCACTACCCCGTCGCGGCGCCCGATTTTCCGGACGGACCGGCCGGTGGCGACTCCACCGACAGCAGAGAGAAGGCACACGCATGATCGTCGTCGGATACACCCCCGACCAGTTCGGGGGTGCGGCACTCGACCACGGCGTCGCGGAGGCGCGGTTGCGCGGGACGTCGCTGCTCGTGATCAACACGTCGAAGGGCGACTCCCTCGCCGATCAGTCGTTCGCGGACAACGCGCAGCTCCAGGAACTCGAGGGCACGTTGTCGGCGAGCGGGGTCGACCACGAGGTCCGGCAGATCGTGGGAGACGAGACCGTCGACGTGATCCTCGAGGCGATGACGGCGCCGAACGCCGAGCTCCTCGTCATCGGCATCCGCGACCGCACCCCCGTCGGGAAGCTGCTGATGGGCAGCACCGCCCAGCGACTGCTGCTGTCCTGCCGCAAACCGGTGCTGGCCGTCAAGCCTGCTTGAGGCTCGTGAGTACTTGTCAACCGCCCGCGGTTGACAAGTACTCACGGGTCAGGCGGTGAGGATGATCAGTTCGCGCTCCGAGGCCACCTCGACCCGGAGCCCCGCCTTCGACGCCACCCGCGCGACACCCCGGACGTCGTGCGGTTCGGCACGCGAGACCGTGAGCGCGCGGGCCAGCAGACCCTTGTGATGCTTGTTGAAGTGGCTGACGACGGTGCGGGTGCCGTCCGGCTTCTCGGTGAGCACGGTCGCGATCACGGCGTCCGGAATCGGTCCGAGTTGCTGGTACGTCCCCGACCGCAGGTCGACGACGAGACCGTCCGCCTCGGCGGTGATCGCCCGGCCGAGTTCCGGCTTCCACAAGGCCCGGAGGGTGCCGAGCCCGGGGAGCTTCGATCCGCCCGACAGCCGGTAGGCGGGAATCAGATCGTCCGCGCGGACCGCACCGAACAGTGCGGACCCCATCGCCAGCCGCGAGTGCGCCTTGGACTTCTGCGCCCTGGTGAACGATCCGGCGTCGAGCGCGTCGAACAGCACGCCGGTGTAGCGCTCGAGCGCGGGGCGGGTGGGGGAGACCCACAGTTTGGCGTTCCGCTCGATCTCGTCGGCCTGGGTGGGGCCGAGGCCGAGCGCGACCTGCGACGCCTCCACATCCGCGGCCAGCGTGACCAGCGCCTGGACCAGCATTTCGCGGGTTTCGGTGAGCTGCGGCATGGACAGCTCGGCCAGGTCGAGGGGCGCGTCGGCGCCGCCGTCGGACTTGGTTTCGGAAGGGGGAAGTAGCACCAGCACGCACGAAACCCTACCGACGCGCCCGTCGCGGTCCCAGCCGACTATTCTGGTATCCCGTGATTACCCGCCTGTCCCACCTGTTCCTCCGCACTCTGCGTGACGACCCCGCCGACGCCGAGGTCCCGAGCCACAAGTTGCTGGTCCGCGCCGGTTACGTGCGTCGTATCGCGCCCGGCGTCTACTCGTGGCTGCCGCTGGGTCTGCGGGTGCTCCGCGAGGTCGAGCGGGTGGTGCGGGAAGAGATGAACGCGATCGGCGCGCAGGAGATCTCCCTGCCCGCCCTGCTGCCGCGGGAACCGTACGAGGCGTCCAACCGGTGGACCGAGTACGGCGACGGACTGTTCCGTCTGAAGGACCGCAAGGGCGGCGACTATCTGCTCGGCCCCACCCACGAGGAGTTGTTCGCGCTCACCGTCAAGGGTGAGTACAACTCGTACAAGGATTTCCCGGTCACCCTGTACCAGGTGCAGACCAAGTACCGCGACGAGGAGCGCCCGCGGGCCGGCATTCTGCGTGGCCGCGAGTTCATCATGAAGGATTCGTACTCCTTCGACCTCACGGACGAGGGTCTCACCGAGTCGTACCAGGCGCACCGCGACGCGTACGAGAAGATCTTCGCCCGGCTCGGCGTCAAATACGTGATCGTGTCGGCGACGTCCGGTGCGATGGGCGGCAGCGCCTCGGAGGAGTTCCTCGCCGAGAGCGAGATCGGTGAGGACACCTACGTCCGCTGCCTCGAGTCCGGCTATGCCGCCAACGTGGAGGCCGTGAAGACGCTGGCTCCCGCACCCATTCCGTTCGACGGGCTGCCCGCCGCGAAGGTGTACGACACGCCGGACACCCCCACCATCGCGACGCTCGTCGACTGGGCGAACGGCGCCGACCTGGGCCGGACCGTCACCGCCGCGGACACCCTGAAGAACCTCCTCGTCAAGACCCGGCAGCCCGGTGGGAAGTGGGAACTGCTCGCCATCGGTGTTCCCGGTGACCGCGAGGTGGACGACAAGCGTCTCGGCGCCTCGCTCGAGCCCGCGGAGTTCGAACTGCTCACCGAAGCGGACTTCGCGGCCAATCCGTTCCTGGTCAAGGGCTACGTCGGACCGAAGGCGCTGCAAGCCAACGGAGTTCGCTACCTCGTCGACCCCCGGATCGTGGACGGCACCAGCTGGATCACCGGAGCCGACGAGACGGGCAAGCACGTCGTCGGGCTGGTGGCCGGCCGCGACTTCACCCCGGACGGCACCATCGAGGCCGCCGAGGTCCGTGACGGCGACCCGTCGCCCGACGGAGCCGGGGCGCTCGTCGCGGCACGCGGCATCGAGATCGGGCACGTCTTCCAGCTCGGCCGCAAGTACACCGACGTGTTCTCCGTGGACGTGCTCGGCGAGAACGGCAAACCCGTCCGCCCCACCATGGGCTCCTACGGCGTCGGTGTCTCGCGTCTCGTCGCCGTGATCGCGGAGCAGCATCACGACGACAAGGGTCTGCGCTGGCCTGCCGAGGTGTCGCCCGCGGACGTGCACGTGGTGATCGCCAACAAGGACGACACCGCCCGGGAAGGGGCCGAGGGTCTCGCCGCCGAGCTCGACAAGGCCGGACTCGAGGTGATCCTCGACGATCGCAAGGCGTCCCCGGGGGTGAAATTCAAGGACTCCGAACTGCTCGGTGTTCCGCTGGTCGTGGTCGTCGGCCGAGGCTGGAGCGAGGGCAAGGTGGAGGTCCGTGACCGCTTCACCGGCGAGAGCCGTGAGGTGGCCGCCGAGTCGGCGCTGACCGAGATCGTCCAGACCGTCAGGGGCTGATCAAACCGCCCCATTCCTTTCGTCCGGACTGTTAGCTTGGCCTGACACGTCCGGACGAAAGGCCTGTTGTGACGAACTTCCTGCTGTTCGATCCGACCTCCTACGATCCCGAACATTTCGATCCGGAGACGCGCAGACTGCTGCGGGCGCTGATCGACTGGTTCGAGGCGCGGGGTAAGAAGCAGCTGCTCGAGGACGATCTGGCCGCCGTCTGGCCCGACGACTTCCTCGAGTTCGTCAGACGCGAAAAGCTGTTCGCCACGTTCCTCACCCCTGCCGAGCTCGCGGGCGGCGATCCGGACAAGCGCTGGGACGCCGCGCGCAACGCCGCCCTCAGCGAGATCTTCGGGTTCTACGGGCTGGCGTACTGGTACGCGTGGCAGGTCACCGTCCTGGGTCTCGGCCCCGTCTGGATGAGCGAGAACCGCGCGGCGAAGGAACGCGCCGCGCGGCTCCTGGACGACGGCGGGGTGCTCGCCTTCGGCCTGTCGGAGAAGGAGCACGGCGCGGACGTCTATTCGACGGACATGCTGCTGATGCCGGCCGGGGACGACCCGGATCTCGCGTTCACCGCGACCGGTGACAAGTACTACATCGGCAACGGCAACGTGGCGGGCATGGTGTCGGTGTTCGGTCGGCGCACCGACGTCGACGGAAGCGACGGGTACGTCTTCTTCGTCGCGGACAGCCGCCATCCCGCATACCACCTGCAGGGCAATGTGGTGCACGGCCAGATGTACGTCAGTACGTTCCGACTCGAGGACTACCCGGTGCGGGAGGAGGACATCCTCCACACCGGGGTCGCGGCGTTCGAGGCGGCGCTGAACACGGTCAACGTCGGCAAGTTCAACCTGTGCACCGGCTCCATCGGAATCTCCGAACACGCCTTCTATGAGGCGATCACCCACGCGCACAACAGGATTCTGTACGGGAACCCCGTAACCGACTTCCCGCACGTGCGGGGGAACTTCGTCGACGCCTTCAGCCGGCTGATCGCGATGAAGTTGTTCAGCGCGCGCTCCGTCGACTACTTCCGCAGCGCGAGTCTCGATGACCGCCGGTACCTGCTGTTCAATCCGATGACGAAGGCGAAGGTCACTTCCGAGGGGGAGAAGGTGATCGCGTTGCTGCACGACGTGATCGCGGCGAAGGGGTACGAGAAGAACACCTACTTCCGGGAGGCCGCCCAGTTGATCGGCACCCTACCGAAGCTCGAGGGCACGGTGCACGTCAACGTCGGTCTCATCCTCAAGTTCATGCCGAACTACCTGCTGAATCCGGCGGAATATCCGGAGATCGGCACCCGGCTCGACTCCGCCGACGACGCCTTCTTCTGGGCTCAGGGCCCGACCCGCGGTGCGGGCAAGATCCGGTTCCACGACTGGACGACGACCTACGAGGCGCACTCGGACGTCCCCAACGTGGCCCGGTTCCACGAACAGGCGACCGCCCTGCGGGAACTGCTCACCACCGCCCCACCCGACGCGGACCAGCAGAAGGACCTCGACTTCCTGCTCGACCTCGGGCACCTGTTCTCTCTCGTCGTCTACGGGCACCTGATCCTCGAGCAGGCCGCGATCGCCGGCATCGACCGTGATCTGATCGATCAGATCTTCGACTTCCAGATTCGCGACTTCTCCGGCTACGCCGTTGCGCTGCACGGCAAATCGTCTGCCACCGAGGCGCAGCAGAAGTGGGCGCTCGGCGCGATTCGCCGCCCGGTGGTCGACGCCGAGCGATTCGCGCGGGTATGGGCGCAGGCGGAAGGCTACGACGGCGCGTACGAGATGCGGCCGTAGCGAGGGTTCTTCAGGGTGGGGAGGGGGCATCCCTCGGGGTGCCGGTTGCTCCCCCTGGGGTACCTGTTTCGGTGGGTGCGGGAACCGCATTCTTATGTGGCAAGCAAAACCCCCACCCACACAGGGAGATTCACACATGGCACACACCCTCAAGCGCACCCTTTCCGCTCTGGCCATTGCGGGATTCGCGCTCACCGCGGGAGCGGGAATCGCCTCCGCCGATCCCGGAGGCAACGGCGGCACCGCTCCGGGCGGGACCTCGCAGGGCGGTAACGGTGGCACCTCGCAGGGCGGCGCCGGCGGCGCCGGCGGCAACGGCGCCGGTGGAAACGTCGTCCTCGGCGGGCCGGTCATCGGCAGTCCGGGCACCACCACCGGGCCGCAGAACGCCGGCAACGGCGGCAACGGCGGCAACGGCGGCAACGCCGGGGATGCCAACGGCGGCAACGCCGGTGACGCCAACGGCGGCAGCGCCAACGGAGGCGCGGGTGCGGGCGACACGACCACTACGGACAACACCCAGAACTGCGGGTTCATCATCTGCTGGTGACCGAGTCGTGATCGCTCGATCTCACTGAACAGTGCCGAGGGGCCGTCACCTGCGGGTGCCGGCCCCTCGGCACCCGGACTGCCCTCCCTGCCTCCCCGGCGCCACCGCTTTGCGAAAGGTTTCCCCATGCCGGCTTCATTCGAATTCTCCACCCTGCTGACACGCACGGGTGCCACCGTCGCGGCAGCATGCTTCGTCCTCGCTGCCGGCGCAGGTATCGCGTCCGCCGCACCGGGCGCGGATGCCCCCTCGTCCGATTCCTCCGTCGCCACCGTCGCTCCCGGACCGAACGCTCAGGGCGGAAACGTCGACATCGGCGGCCCTCACGTCGGACCGATCGCCGTGGACGGCGTCAAGGCCGGACCCGGCGGAGCCAACGTCGGCGGCTACGACTTCGGTGGAGGAGGTGGCCCCGGCCTTCCCTGGGGGTGAGCGGTCCCGACCGGTCGCTTCTTCGCGGCGAGACCCCGTAATCGGTACTCACGAGGTGCCGATTCCGGGGGACGGGCCCCCTCGTCGAGGGGGCTCTCCGTGTGTCCGCGTCCACCCCACCCGAGGGGTGGGAACGGCAACACCTCAGGGTGCACGGGCCACCACTGGGGGTCCTGTCCGGGGCCGCGGAGGAGCGGCACAGTAGAGGACGTGCAAGAACGTAACGCTTCACAGGCCGCGAGCGAAGAAACCGAGGAGGCCATCATGTCGAACACTTCGGTTGCACACGAGCACGAAGGCCGTCGCCTCACGGTCAGGACCGACGACGGGGTCCCGCTCGCGGTCCGCGAGTTCGGCTCGCCCGACGCCGCCACCACGGTGGTGTTCGTTCACGGTCACTGCCTGCGTACGGAGTCCTGGTGGGCGCTGCGCGAACAGCTGGTCCGCTTCTGGCGCAACGACGTTCGCATGGTCTTCTACGATCACCGCGGACACGGTGAGTCGGGGGAGGCGCCCGCCGCCACCTACACGATCGATCAGCTCGGCCGCGATCTCGGGTCCGTCCTCGACGCCGTCGCGCCGCACGGCCCGGTCGTCCTCGTCGGGCACTCGATGGGCGGGATGACCGCACTGTCGTACACCCGGCAGAATCCGCACACCATCGGTTCGCGGATCGTGGGCATGGCCCTGATCTCCACCGCGGCGTGCGACCTCGCCGAGGCCGGTCTCGGTCGTCACCTGCGCAGCCCCGCGGTGTCGCTGTTCCGCACCGCGGTCCGCCGCGCGCCCCGGGTCGTGCACGGATCGAAACGGGTCGGTCGCACCGTCTGCACGGCCATCGCCCGCGCAGCGGGCGCCCGCAACCGGGCCGTCGATCCCCGCCTGGCGGCGCTGGTAGCGGCAATGGCCAACACCACGTCCGTCGTGACCATGTCGAGTTTCCTCGAATCGCTGCTCGGGTTCGACGAGCGGCATTCCCTCGCCGCGCTGGCTCACATCCCGTCCCTGATCCTGTGCGGCTCGGTGGACATGCTCACCCCGCTCCAGCATTCGGTCGCGATGGCCTCGGAACTCCCCGCTTCGGAGCTCGTGAGCGTCGACGGGGCGGGGCACTCGGTGATCCTCGAGCGTGCGGCCGACGTCGCCCTCGCCATCATCGGCCTGGTCGAGCGGATCGCCCACGGCGAGACCGCCGCGCTCGACCGCGAACTGATGGCGGCCAGCTGATCAGAGGTCGCGCTCGTTGATGATGCCGCTGCGCATGGCCCGCTCGGCCAGGCTGACCCGCTTCTGATTCTGGGGGAGATCGCCGACGCCGAACTTCGCGAACAACGCACGAAGGTGGGTCTTGATCGCATCGACGCTGAGGAACAGTTCCTGGGCGATCTGCTGATTCGAGGCGGGATTCGCGAACGCGGCGCCGTGCTTGTACGGCCGGCACAGCGCCGTGAGGACCGCCCGCTGGGTGTCGGTGAGCGATCGGACGTCGGGCATGTCGCTGCCCATTCGGGTGGCCTCGTCGAGTGCACCGCCGAATTCCAGGTACCGGATCTTGGTGCCGCCGATCCGGATGCTGTCGCCCTGCCGGAGCCGCCGGCGCCCCGCGAGCCGCTCGCCGTTGACGAAGGTGCCGTTGCGGGACAGTCCGTCGTCGAGGATGGTCCAGTGCGATCCGACGCATTCGAGCACCGCATGCAGCCGGGAGACCTCGTCGTCCTCGGTCAGGAGCAGGTCGGATCCCGGCGACCGTCCGATCGTGACGCGCGCGGAAGTGGGGGAGAGGTCCACGGTGTGGTGGTGACCCTCCCGGTCGGAATAGCTCAGTCGAGACTCAACGGCTCGGTCCACGGCGACACCCCTTCCGCACGCTTCCATCGTGCCCCGGCTGCGGTCGGATGAGCAAGATCAAGAGCGGAAATCGCCGATCACCGATCAGTTCTCGGTTGCCGCCGCGTCCAGGGTGCTGCCGAACGCGCACACGGCCAGTTCCTCGAGCGCCGGATCCTGCCCGGCATGCTCGGGCACCTGCATGGCGAGCAGGGTGTTGAGCAGCATTCCGTTGGCGATGAAGGTGCGGGCCCGTTCGGGGCTGCACCCGGTGCGCGTCCGGATCTGTGTGTAGAGCCGGGACATCCAGTCGCGCGCCAGGGCGCCGATCTCCGGGTTCGCGCCGGACGTGAACCCGTGCATCATGACGAGCAGGAGATCGCGGTCTTCGAGCAGCTGGGTGTACGCGATGCCCAGCGGAAGCCACGCCTCGTCGTTCTCCGGGTCGGCGGCGACGTCGTCGAAGCAGGGTTCGAAGGCGTCCATGATCCGGCGCATCGCCCGGTCGAAGACGTCGGCGAACAGTCGCGACTTCGAACCGAACATCCGGACCACGTAGGGCTGGGACACTCCCGCCTCGCGTGCGACGGCGTCGGTGCTGGTGCCGTGATATCCGTCCCGGGCGAACGCGCGGGAGGCGGCGGCCAGTACGAGTTCGCGACGCTCGGTCGCGCTCATCCGGGTCTGTTTCACGGGCGATGCCATGTTGACATGTTATCAGTCGATTACTAGTCTTCGAAATAAGTAATCATCCGATGCTTACAAAAACTTCCCGCACGTGCCCGCCCCCACGACTCGGATATGAGGACCCGTCATGACGACACTCTCCGAACGCCTGGAACACGAATCGGCGCCGCCCTCGCGGCGAGGACGCAGCCGGGTCGTCCCGGTCTGGCTGGCGATCGTCGCCGCCTCGATACCGATGTTCATGGCCACACTCGACAACCTGGTGATGACCAGCGCCCTGCCCGTGATCCAGCGCGACCTCGGTGCGTCGGTGGGGCAGCTGCAATGGTTCATGAACGCCTACACACTCGCCTTCGCGACGTTGATGCTCACCCTCTCCGCGCTGGGCGACCGGCTCGGTCGGCGGCGCGTGTTCCTCTGGGGAATAATGCTTTTCGCGCTGGCGTCCATCGCGTCGGCACTCTCGACGACGTCCGGGATGCTGATCGCCGCGCGGGCCGTCCAGGGCGTCGGCGCGGCCGCGATCATGCCGCTCTCCCTCACCCTGCTCGCCGGTGCCGTGCCGCTCACCAAGCGCGCCCTCGCCATCGGGGTCTGGGGCGGCGTCTCGGGACTGGGTGTCGCCCTCGGGCCGGTGGTCGGCGGCGCGGTCGTCGACGGGGTGTCGTGGCAGGCCGTGTTCTGGATCAACGTTCCCGTCGCGGCGGTCGCGATCCCGTTGGCGCTCTACGCGCTCGGTGAGTCGAGGGGGAAGCGTCAGCCGCTGGATCCGCTCGGCGTCGTCCTCGCCGGAGCCGCCGTCTTCGTCGGAGTCTGGGGCATCGTGCACGGCAACGACGACGGCTGGACCAGCGCCACGGTGCTCGGTGCTCTCGTCGCCTCGGTGGTGCTGCTCGCGGCGTTCGTGGTGCGCGAGGTGCGCACACCCTTCCCCGTGATGCCGCTGCGGCTGTTCCGGTCGCGTCAGTTCGCCCTGGCCAACGTCATCGGGCTGACGTTCACCCTCGGAATGATGGGCGCCGTCTTCCTCCTGTCGCAGTACCTCCAGATCGTGATGGGGTACTCCCCGTTCGAGGCCGGACTGCGGACGCTGCCGTGGACGGCCGCCCCCATGCTGGTGGCGCCGATCGCGGGACTGCTCGCGCCGCGGCTCGGGGTCCGGACACTCCTCGTCGCCGGACTGGTCTTGCAGGGGTTGTCGCTGCTCTGGATGGCGTCCCTCATCGTCCCCGGCGCCACGTACGGCAGCATGATTCCCGCGTTCGTGATGGCGGGCGCCGGGATGGGACTGACGTTCGCGCCCAACGCGACCGCCGTCCTCGCCGACATGCCCGAGGCCGATCACGGCACCGCCAGTTCGACCAACGCGACACTCCGCGAGATCGGTGTCGCGCTGGGAATCGCGCTCCTGACCGCGGTGTTCCTCGGGGCGGGCGGCAGCCTGACCCCGACCGGGTACATCGGCGCCCTCGCACCCGCCCTGTACGTGGGCGCCGGATTCGTCGCGGTCGCGGTCGTCGCAGCCGCCCTCATGCCGGGACGGTCGAAGGCGGTCCTGGCGTCGACGTGACCCTGTCGGAGTGCGGGCCCGGGCCGTCAGGTCCAGGCCCGCACCCGTTCCAGTACGGGGAGGAACGCGTCGGCGAGTTCGCCGGGAACGGTAAACTCGTCGATCCCGTATCGACGGCTTCGGTCGACCAGCGCCTGCGCGACCTGGTCGGCGTCGCCGGCCGGAAATCCCACGGCGCCCGCCTCGATCAGCCGGGCCGCGTCGAAACCCGACCGCGTGTACCAGGCAGGTAGGTGTTCGCCGAAGCCGACCAGCGACTGCGTGAGTCGAATCGGGCGATCGGTCGAAGAACGAACGCGCGCAAGGGAATCGGCCAGATCGCTTTCGGTGGCCGGCGGCCCCAGTGCCGGCGAGATGCGATCCGCCACTCGCCCGGCCGTCGCGAGCATGCGGGGCCCGCTCGCCGCCACGACCACCGGCAGGTCCGGGTCGACCTCCTCGTGGACCGCCCGGACGGCGTCCTCGAGCTGGCGTCGGCGTTCGGCCCCGGACGGCCAGGGCAAACCGAGTCGTTCCGCCTCGGCCTCGGCGTCCGGGCGGCCCACCCCGATCCCGAGTTCGAAGCGGCCGTCCGACAGCACATGCAGGGCTTTCACCTCGCGGACGAGCGCGGTCCGGCCGCGCAGGGGCGCGGCGAGCACCCAGCTGCGCAACCTCAGCGTCGTGGTCACCGCACTCGCTGCGGCGAGCGCCGGGAACGGTGAGACGGTCCACAGCGTGTCGGGGACCAGGACGGCCGAATAGCCCTGGTCCTCGATCCGCCGGATGCTGCCGGCCCAGGCGGCGCCGCTCGTGGCGGGCGTGGCCACCACGGCGACGGAGATCGTGGAAGTAGTCATGACTTCGAGCGTGCCGCGGGGAGCCGTGCCGGCGCATCGGGCTGCAGACGCCGACCGGTGTACGTCTGCAGCCGTAGTCACTCCTGCCAGCCCGGCCGGACCAGCCCCCACTCGTACGCCAGCACCACCAGTTGCGTGCGGTCCCGGGCGCCGAGTTTCAGCAGAATTCGGCTGACGTGGGTGCGGGCGGTGGCCGGGCTGAGGAACAGCCGCGAGCCGATCTCGGCATTGGTGAGTCCCTCCGCGATCAAGGCCATCACCTCGCGCTCGCGCTCGGTCAGGTCGTCGAGGCGGCTGGTGCGCGGCGGCGGTTTGGCGTGGGTCGCGAACTCCGCGATCAGCTTCCGGGTCACCGACGGCGACAGCAGGGCGTCCCCATCCGCCACCACGCGGACCGCCCGCACCAGTTCGGCGGGTTCGGTGTGTTTGACGAGGAAACCCGTCGCCCCCGCGCGCATCGCCTCGAAGACGTACTCGTCCAGTTCGAACGTGGTGAGCACCACCACCCGCACGCCGGACAGCGCGGGATCGGCGGCGATGCGCCGGGTCGCCTCCAACCCGTCGAGCACCGGCATCCGGATGTCCATGAGAACCACGTCGGGGACCAGAGATCGCGTCAGGCTCACCGCCTCCTCACCGTCCGCGGCCTGACCGGCCACGGTGATGTCGTCCTGGGCGTCGAGCAGGGCGGCGAACCCCGCCCGCACCAGGGCCTGGTCGTCGGCGACGAGCACCCGGACAGTCATGACCGGCCCGCCGTGCCGGCGGCGAAGGGGAGCGTCGCCTGCACCCGGAAGCCGCCGCCCGGCCCGCTTCCGGCGGTCAGCTCACCACCCAGAGCGCGTGCGCGTTCCCGCATCCCGGGGATGCCGTTTCCGCCGCCACCGGCCGACGTGCCGGCAGGACCACGGCCGTCGTCGTCGATCCGGACGCGGACGAACGTGGGCGCGTACGACACCGTCACATCGGCCGACGAGCCCCCGGAATGGCGGGCCACGTTGGTCAGCGACTCCTGGACGATCCGCGCCGCAGCCACGTCGACCACCGTCGGCAGCGGCGTTGGGGATCCCTCGACGACGGTCGTCACGGTGAGACCTGCGGCGCGGGCACGCTCGACCACACCGTCCAGATTCCCGATTCCGGCGGTGGGTGCGACGGGCGGGCTGTCCTCGCCGCCCCGCAGCGACGCCAGCAGCGCATGAACGTCGCCGATCGCGTCGCGGCTGGCGACCTTGATCGCGGACAGCGCCTCCTGAGACTGTTCGGGTCTGCTGTCCCACAGCTCGAGCGCGACCGACGCCTGCACGTTGATCAGCGAAAGGCTGTGTGCCAGAACATCGTGCAGCTCCCGGGCGATCGCGAGCCGCT
This sequence comes from Rhodococcus sp. NPDC056960, assembly GCF_042674125.1. NCBI lineage: Bacteria > Bacillati > Actinomycetota > Actinomycetes > Mycobacteriales > Nocardiaceae > Rhodococcus > Rhodococcus sp. NPDC056960. Next base: position 146,592 of record NZ_JBHURF010000001.1, read on the forward strand.
CCTCGCTCGCCCGACGACGCTGCTCGTCCTGGGCGCTGCGCCGCGCCGCCTCGGCGCGTTGCCTGCGGGCGTCGAGCGTCCCGCGCCGCTGCCGGATGATCTCGGCGGCGGCGAGGAGCACCAGCAGCCACGCGGCGATGCCGGTGAGGGCGGGCAGGGACGGCGACTCGGCGGACGACACGGCAGGCACGGCGAAGACGATCAGGACGTAGCCGATGGCGAGGAGCGGGTAGGTGAGCCACCTCGACCCGGCCGTCGCGGCGCCGAGGAACGCGACGACGAGCGACAGGAACACCGGGCCGTACCCGTAACCCCGCGCGACGTACAGGACCGTGACGATCAGGACGACCAGCAGGACCGGAACAGGACGCTGTCGCCGGAAGACCAGCGCGAGGGGGCCACACACCAGCAACGCAAACCCCGCGGCGTCCAGCGGCTCCGCCCACGGCTGGTTGTGGTTGGCGCCGACACTGCCGCCGACCTGCACGATCGCGACGCCCAGAGCGATCAGGAGGTCTCGCGGGGCGATCGACGTGTCCCTCCGGTCAGTGCGCACCACCCGAACGTAGACCCGATTCCGCGCACCTGTCATCGTCCGCGACACGTACCCGAGGAGACGCGCGCAGACCGATGTGCGCGGCTCGCGCCGAGCCGACTCTGGAGGCATGACTTCCGACATCGTGGTCACCGACAGGCTGACCAAACGCTACGGCGAACACACGGCGGTCGGTGCGGTCAGCCTGACCGTGCGGGCCGGGGAGGTGTACGGGTTCCTCGGACCGAACGGTGCAGGCAAGACCACCACCCTGCGCATGCTCACGGGCCTGGTCCGGCCGACCTCCGGAACCGCGACGCTCTTCGGGCGCGCGCCCGGCGACAGCGCGGTCGCGGCGCGCACCGGTGTGCTGATCGAAGGACCCGGCTTCTTCCCCTACCTGTCCGGTCGCGACAACCTGCGGGTGCTGAGCAGGTACCGCCGGTTGCCGGACGACGCGGTGGAGTCCGCGCTGCACCGGGTCGGGCTGCGCGATCGGGGACGGGACCGTTTTCGCACCTATTCACTGGGGATGAAGCAGCGGCTCGGTGTCGCCGCCGCCCTCCTCGGCGAACCCGATCTGCTGATTCTCGACGAACCCACCAACGGGCTCGACCCGGCCGGCATGGCCGAGATGCGGGAACTGATAGTCGAACTCGCGGACTCCGGGCATTCCGTGATGCTCTCCAGCCACATGCTCAGCGAGGTCCAGGAGATCTGCGATCGCGTCGGGGTGATCTCGCGCGGAAAGTTGATCGTGCAGTCGACCATGGCCGAACTACGCGGCGGTACCAGCCTGCTGGTGCGCGCCGATCCGCAGGAGCGCGCCGCGACGGTACTCGCGGAATTGCTGGGTCGCGCCGTCGTCGACACGGTGGGCGACGCCCTCGCCGTCGCGGTGTCGCCGGATCTGGCACCGAAGGTGGCCCGTGTTCTCGTCGACGCGGGAATCGACGTGCACGAACTGTCCCGGCGGGAACGATCGCTCGAGGACGTCTTCTTCGCGATGACGTCGGACAGTGGCCGCACCGCGACCGACGATGCGAGGAGAATGTCGTGAATGCCGTGATCGCCAGTACCCGAGCCGAGATTCTCCGACTGCGAAAATGGCCGTCGATGTGGGTGCTGCTCGCCGCCTGGATCGTGCTGAACCTGGTCTTCGTCTACCTGTTCAGCTACATCACCGTCAAGACGGGCGGCACCACCGACATGGCGTCGTCCGCGCCTCCGGACGTGCTGCTCGCGCAGATGCTGCCGTCGGCGGTGCCCCAGGTGTTCACCCAGGGCATGGCCATGTTCGGGGGCGCTCTGATGCTCATCCTCGGCGCCCTCACCATCGGCAGCGGCTACGGGTGGGGGACGTGGAAGACCGTGTTCACCCAGGGCCCTTCGCGATCGGCCGCACTCGCCGGAACCCTCCTCGCGCTGCTGATCGTCGTGATCGGTCTCGTCCTCACGGTGGCGGCCGTCGATCTCGGGGTCGCCTCGGTCATCGCCGCGGCCGAATCGGAGTCGGCGAGCCTGCCGTCCGCGGAGGCGATGCTGAAGGCGCTCGTCTCCGGGCTGCTGATCCTCGGGATGTGGACCGCGGCGGGTGTCCTCGTCGGCGCCCTGGCGCGGGGGCCGGCGTTGGCGGTCGGGCTCGGTCTCGTGTGGGTGCTGGTGGTCGAGAACCTTCTCCGCGGAGTCGCGGCCGTCCTCGACCCCCTGTCCGTGGTGACGGATGTCCTGCCCGGCACCGCCGCGGGCTCGCTGGCCGGATCTCTCCGCGACTTCGGCGGCGACACCACCCCCGGCGTCCTGCACATCCTCGGCGGAGGCACCTCGGTGGTCCTCCTGGCCGGGTACGTCGCCGCGTTCGCGCTGGGGACGGTCTGGCTCGTCCGCCGGTGCGACGTGAACTGACCGCGCGGCTGCAGCTCAGAACAGCGGGCCGCCGCCGAACGGTTCCCGGTGCGACGGCGGGGTCCGGCCCTGTGTGTCGGTGATGCCGTATTCGACGGCGAGCTCCGCCGTCACGAACGTGTGACCGCTGCGCTCCGCGAGGGTGGGGTCCGCCGTCAGGGCGCGGATCACCTCGCCGACGAACTCGGGGGATTCGGCGTCGGCGACCGGGAATCCGGCGATGGTCTCGAGGCCGCTGGCGACGATCATCTCCGTCCGCACGATCCCCGGCCACAGCGAGACCGCGCGCACGTCGTGCGGAGCCAGTTCCGCCGCCATGTCGCTGGCCATCTTGTCCAACCCGGCCTTGGACATTCCGTACAGCACCGAATGCAGATGCCCGCGGGTCCCGAACGACGAGATGTTCACGATCAGCCCGGACCTTCGCGGCACCATCAGGCGCGCCGCCTCCACGGACGCGACGTAGTGTGCGCGCAGACCGACGCCGATCAACGAATCCCAGTCGTCCAGGGGCCGCTCCCAGAACGGCGTGTCGAACCCGCCGAATCCGCTGGGAGCAGCCCACACGTTGTTGACCAGCAGATCGAGCCGGCCCGCCTGCTCGTCGGCGATGCGGGCGAACAGCGCACGCACGTCGGCGTCGTCGCGGTGATCGCAGGCCACGGCGACGCCGGTGCCACCGGCGTCGGTCACCGTTCGCGCCGACACGGACAGGGGGCTGTCCTCGGTCAGCGGCCCGCGTCCGGTGACGTAGACGGTCCAGCCGGCAGAGCCCAGCGCCGTGGCCACACCCTTCCCGACGCCGCGGCTCGCGCCGGTGACGAGAGCGACCCGGGCGCTCACTGCGCGACCACCGTGTCCGGTGTGAGCGGGCGGGTGATCGACCACCGAGTGGTGAAGTGGCACCGCGACATTCGCCACTCGCCGTCCTCGAAGCGATAGGTGTCGTCGTATTCGCCGGACGACACCGTCTCCGTTCCCTTCGTCAGGTCGACCTGGCGGAACTGCAGCGTCCACCTACCCGACGCCTCGGTGTCGCCGTGCAGCACGATGTCCGGATGGAAGCCGTGGTGCATGTCAAGGATCACGTGCTTGCCGTCCACCTCGTGGAGCGCGATCGTCCGGAAGAGGTCGGTGAGCCGGTCGGCGTCGTCGAACCGGCCGAGTGGGCCGAAGTCGACGGATGCCCCGGACGAGACGAAGCACGCTCGGAATGCGTCCGGATCCTTGCCGTCGCACGCTCGCCAGTATCGGTACTTGAGCGCCTTGATCGCCCCGATCCGCTCCAGGTTCGCCAACCGCTGCTCCACCGAACTTCCGTCCACGCCGCCGTCCTCTCGTCCCCGTCAGTGGTGTCGGGGACGACGCTAGGGTGCGGACGATCCGCGCGGGTGCAAAATCCCGGTGGGCGGGAACCTGCGTGTCGTCAGGGCTGTCCGGGGAACGGGTCGGTCACCGGATCGGTTCCGAGTGCCGCGCGCCACGTGGCTTCCCGGACGGCCGCCTCGGTCAGTGCCGTCACGCCGAGCGTGCGCGTGTCCTCGGTCTCGCCGTGTTCGACCACCGCCCGCCACGCGACGGCCGTGTCGGCCTCCACCTCGGCGGCCAGTTGCGCCGCCGTGATCGGGTCGGTGACCGGAAACGGCAGCGTGTAGCCCGCTTCGGCGACAGGGGCGGCCATGCCCGCCGACGTCAGCGTGTCCAGGAGTGAATCCCGGCGGGCGCGGTGGGCGGCCGCCGACGTGGCGACCTGCGTGGCCCGGGCCGGGTTGGAGAAGGCTGCGACCACGCCGTAGGCGAACACCGCGGAATGTTCGGCGGTCAACGCGTCGGCGAGGCTCCGGCCCTCGGCTTCGGTCGGAGTGGTCACGGCAGCACCACCGCCAGATACGTTCCGCAGGCGGCACTGATCGACGCGCACAGACCCGCCCGGTGGGCAGTCAGGGTGCGCGCCGAATCGGCTGCGCTGCGCTGAGACTCGGCCAGGTCGGCGCGCAGTTGATCGAGACCGGGCGGAGGTGCGGGTTCGGTCGGTGTCGTGGACGCCGCGGACGATGTGGTCGGCGTGGTTCCGTCCGGGTAAGTTCCTGCAGCCCTGGCCATTTCGGCGTCCAGGGCGTCGGCGTGCGCGGTGCGCTGCGCACGGACCAGTTCGAGTGCGGCGGCCCGGTCGGGGAGCAGCGCGATCGTTGCGGCCGCGCCGGCGGCGTCACGGCGCGCCAGGCGCGACTGCGCGACGAGGGAATCGACCTCGACGGCGGAGTCGCCGTCGCCGGCGCACCCCGTCAGGACGGGGACGGCCGCGATACCGAACGCCGAGGCTGCTGCGAACCGGAGAGCGGCGCGCCGGGACACGGCCGGACCGGACGTCGGGGGCCGGGAGACGGTGGGCATGAGCACCGGTCCATGGTGCCAGGTCGGGCGGCGATCCCGGGAATCGAGCACCGGGGCTGGTCACGGGCGCGTCGAATCGGCGTTACTCTTAGATGCTCGAACCCGTCACGACGGGTTCGTGGTGCTGCGTGCGCAGCACGAGAACCTGACCGACCGACGAGTGACAACTGAAACGAGGAGCTTCCCCGATGCCGGTTCCATCCAAGGAGAGGGTGACGGAGCTCATCTCCGATCTGGTGCAACGCCAGGGCTACGACTTGGAGGACGTTGCGGTCACCCTCGCGGGCAGGCACAGCGCGGTCCGGATCATGGTGGACAGCGACGCCGGACTCGAACTCGACGCGGTCGCGAAGCTGAGCCACGAGATCTCCGAGGTGTTCGACTCGGTCTCCGATTTCGGGGAGTCCCCGTACACGCTCGAGGTCACGTCCCCGGGCATCGACCGGCCGCTCACACACGAGCGGCACTGGCGACGCGCCCGCGGACGCAAAGCGCGCATCGATCTCGCGCACGAGACGGTCGTGGGCCGGATCGGAGCCCTCGACGGTGATTCGGTCGCCGTCGTGATCGGCTCCCGGACGGGCCCGGATGTTCGCCGCGTCGCGCTGGCGGACATTCAGAAAGCTGTTGTGCAGGTGGAATTCTCGAAAGCGGATCCGAGGGAACTGGAACTCGCGGGTGGAATTCCCGAGGGGCGCGTTGCGCCCGCGGACGCAGATGCGTCGGAAGATGAAGAAGTAGTAGAGGGGTTGGACAAGTGAATATCGACATCGCGGCGCTGCGCGCCATCGAGGCCGACAAGGGCATCTCGATCGAAACGGTCATCTCGACCATCCAGACGGCACTGCTCACCGCCTATCGGCACACCGAGGGTCATCAGCAGCACGCACGGATCGACGTCGACACCAAGAGCGGCATCGTGCGGGTGATGGCGCACGACGTCGACTCCGACGGCAACATGGTCGGCGAGGAGTGGGACGACACCCCGGAGGGGTTCGGCCGGATCGCCGCGACCACCGCCCGGCAGGTCATCCTCCAGCGGCTGCGTGACGCCGAGCACGAGCGGAGCTTCGGCGAGTTCTCCACCCACGAGGGTGAGATCGTCGGCGGCGTCATCCAGCGCGACACCCGGGCGAACTCGCGCGGAATGGTCGTGGTGCGGATCGGCAGCGAAGCCAGCGGCGCGGAGGGGCTGATCCCGCCGGCGGAGCAGGTGCCCGGCGAGAACTACGAACACGGCGAGCGGCTCAAGTGCTATGTCGTCGGAGTGGCCCGCGGGCAGCGCGGACCACAGATCACCCTGTCGCGCACCCACCCGAACCTCGTGCGCAAGCTGTTCGCGCTCGAGGTGCCCGAGATCGCGGACGGTTCGGTCGAGATCATCGCGGTCGCGCGGGAGGCCGGTCACCGCTCGAAGATCGCGGTCCAGTCGCGGGTGCAGGGACTCAACGCGAAGGGCGCGTGCATCGGGCCGATGGGTCAGCGCGTGCGCAACGTGATGAGTGAGCTCGCCGGCGAGAAGATCGACATCATCGACTTCGACGACGACCCCGCCCGGTTCGTCGGCAACGCGCTGTCGCCGTCGAAAGTGGTCTCCGTCACTGTCGTGGACCCGGAGGCCCGGGCTGCACGCGTCGTCGTCCCCGACTTCCAGCTGTCCCTCGCCATCGGCAAGGAAGGGCAAAATGCCCGCCTTGCAGCGCGCTTGACCGGGTGGCGGATCGACATCCGCAGCGACGCCGCTCCGGCCCCCGAGTCGGCAGGCGGACCCGCCGCGACCAGTCGTTGAGTCGGGAATGCGGAGATCGGGGCGAGTCGGCGGTAGAGTGGTCAATGGTTCAGCATGAGCACCCTGATTCCGCGCGCGTTCCTACCGGTTCACCGGTGCGAACGTGCATAGGATGTAGGGAGCGCGCGCTGGCTGTCGATCTGCTCAGGGTTGTAGTGGGCGAGTGCGGGCCGCAAGGTCACGTTCTCACTCCGGACCCGGGGCGCAGGCTTCCCGGACGAGGTGCGTGGCTGCACCCCGTCGAGGATTGCCTGAACCTCGCGGAAAGACGCCGAGCATTCGGCAGAGCTCTACGAGTGTCCGGAAGTGTCGACGTGTCAGAAGTCGACCACTGGGTACGCGCAGGGCACCCACCCAGAGCAGTACCTCTCGAACAGAACAGGCACAAGCACTCATGAGCACACCGTGAAGCACCAGCGATGATCGTCCATCGGAGATAACCCGAGGTCGTGCGGGCCCCTCTCAGGGGAGCCTCCTGCTCGACCTCATCAGTGAGGAGAGCAGTGGCAGGCAAGGCCCGCGTGCACGAGTTGGCTAAAGAACTCGGTGTCACAAGTAAAGAACTACTCGCAACGCTCAAGGAGCAGGGCGAGTTCGTGAAGTCGGCGTCCTCCACGGTGGAGGCGCCCGTCGCCAGGCGTCTGCGGGAGTCGTTCCCGTCGTCGAAGTCCGATTCCGCAGCCCGTCCGGCTGCCAAGCCCGGCGCCCCCGCGCCGAGCGCACCGGCGACCTCGGCCAAGCCGGGCGGACCCCGTCCGGGTCCCAAGCCCGCAGCCCCGGCTCCGGCAGCGCCCGCTGCTGCAGCCCCGGCGCCCACCCCCGCGGCTCCGGCCCCGGCACCGGCGGCCCCCGCGGCAAGCGCAGCCACCCCGGCTGCACCGGCGACCAACGCTCCCAAGCCCGGTCGCCCCACCCCGGCTGCACCGGCTCCGGCCGCACCCGCGGCCCCGCCCGCATCGGCTGCCACCCCGGCGGCTCCGTCCACGGGCGCCAAGCCCGGCGGACCCCGCCCCGGCCCGAAGCCCCCGCGCGTCGGTAACAACCCGTACTCCTCGGCTCCCGCCGAGCGTCCGGCACCCCGTCCCGCCCCCGGCGCACCGCGTCCCGGTGCACCCCGTCCGGCTCCCGGCCAGGGCGGTCCCCGTCCGGCTCCCGGCCAGGGCGGTCCCCGTCCGGCTCCCGGTCAGGGTGGACCCCGTCCGGCACCGGGTCAGGGCGGTCCCCGTCCGGCTCCCGGTCAGGGCGGTCCCCGTCCGAGCCCCGGCTCGATGCCTCCCCGCCCGAACCCGGGCGCGATGCCTGCTCGTTCGGCACGTCCCGCCCCCGGCGGCCGTCCCGGCCGTCCCGGCGGAGCACCCGGTGGTCGTCCCGGTGGCGGCGGCGGTGGATACCGCGGTGGCGGAGCTCCCGGCGCCGGCGCAGGTGCGCCCGGTGGCGGAGCACCCGCCGGTGGTTTCCGCGGTCGTCCCGGTGGCGGTGGCCGCCCCGGTCAGCGTGGTGCGGCAGCAGGTGCGTTCGGTCGTCCCGGTGGCGCCCCGCGTCGTGGTCGCAAGTCGAAGCGTCAGAAGCGCCAGGAATACGATTCGATGCAGGCGCCCGCCGTCGGCGGCGTGCGGTTGCCCCGTGGCAACGGCGAGACCATTCGCCTCGCCCGCGGCGCCTCCCTGTCGGACTTCGCGGAGAAGATCGACGCGAATCCCGCGGCGTTGGTGCAGGCACTGTTCAACCTCGGCGAGATGGTGACGGCGACCCAGTCGGTCAACGACGAGACGCTCGAACTGCTCGGCGGCGAGATGAACTACGTCGTCCAGGTGGTCAGCCCGGAGGACGAGGACCGCGAGCTGCTCGACAGCTTCGACCTCACCTACGGCGAAGACGAAGGTGGCGAAGAGGACCTCGAGTCCCGTCCGCCGGTGGTCACCGTCATGGGCCACGTCGACCACGGTAAGACCCGACTGCTCGACACGATCCGTAAGGCCAACGTCCGCGAGGGCGAGGCCGGCGGCATCACGCAGCACATCGGTGCCTACCAGGTGCTCACCGAGCTCGACGGCAACGAGCGTCTCGTGACGTTCATCGACACCCCCGGTCACGAGGCCTTCACGGCCATGCGTGCCCGTGGTGCCAAGGCCACCGACCTCGCGATCCTGGTCGTCGCCGCCGACGACGGCGTCATGCCGCAGACGGTGGAAGCGATCAACCACGCCCAGGCGGCCGACGTGCCGATCGTGGTCGCGGTGAACAAGATCGACAAGGAAGGCGCGAACCCGGACAAGATCCGGCAGCAGCTCACCGAGTACGGACTGGTCACCGAGGAGTACGGCGGAGACACCATGTTCGTCGACATCTCGGCGAAGCAGGGCACCAACATCGATGCACTGCTCGAAGCCGTGCTGTTGACGGCGGACGCTGCCCTGGACCTGCGGGCCAACCCGGACATGGACGCCCAGGGTGTCGCCATCGAGGCGCACCTCGACCGTGGCCGCGGCCCCGTCGCGACCGTGCTCATCCAGCGCGGAACGCTGCGGGTCGGCGACTCGATCGTCGCCGGCGACGCATACGGTCGTGTGCGCCGCATGGTCGACGAGCACGGCGACGACGTGCTCGAGGCCCTGCCCTCGCGTCCCGTCCAGGTGGTCGGCTTCACGTCCGTCCCCGGCGCAGGCGACAACCTGCTCGTGGTCGACGAGGACCGGATCGCCCGGCAGATCGCCGACCGGCGCAATGCGCGTAAGCGCAACGCGCTGGCCGCGAAGAGCCGCAAGCGCATCAGCCTCGAGGACCTGGATTCGGCTCTCAAGGAGACGTCGCAGCTCAACCTCATCCTCAAGGGCGACAACTCGGGAACCGTGGAGGCCCTGGAAGAGGCCCTGCACGGCATCGAGATCGACGACGAGGTGCAGTTGCGGGTCATCGACCGTGGTGTCGGTGGTGTCACCGAGACCAACGTCAACCTGGCCGCTGCGTCGAACGCGATCATCATCGGGTTCAACGTTCGCGCCGAGGGCAAGGCGACCGAGTTGGCGAACCGCGAGGGCGTCGACATCCGGTACTACTCGGTGATCTACCAGGCCATCGACGAGGTCGAGAAGGCGCTCAAGGGCATGCTCAAGCCGATCTACGAAGAGGTCGAGCTGGGCAAGGCGGAGATCCGTGCGATGTTCCGTTCGTCCAAGGTCGGCAACATCGCCGGTTGCCTCGTCACCTCGGGTACCATCCGTCGCAATGCGAAGGCCCGGCTGCTGCGTGACAACACGGTTGTCGCCGAGACCGTCACCATCTCCTCGCTCAAGCGGGAGAAGGAAGACGCCGTCGAGGTACGCGAGGGTTACGAGTGCGGTTTGACGCTCACCTACTCCGACATCAAGGTCGGTGACGTCATCGAGGCCTACGAGCTTCGGGAAAAGCCGCGCGACTGAGTCCCCATCCGTTTGGGGTGACGTAGCAGCGTCATCCGGCGTGCGCTTCTCCGGCCGAGCGATCGGCCGGGGGAGCGCACGTCTCCCCGAAGGAGGAAAGTTTGTACGTCGGTGCGCTCGAGCTCGACATCTTGCTCGGTGACGTGCGATCTCTGAAAGAGAAGCGTGCAATGGTCAAGCCGGTTCTGGCGGAGCTGCGGCGCTACGGCGTCTCGGCGGCCGAGACCGGCGAACAGGATCGGTACCGCCGGTCCATGCTCGGTGTCACCATGGCGAGTTCGGCGGTCGATCATGTGCACGAGGTGCTCGACACGTGCGAACGGCACGTCGCCGAGCTGCCGGAACTGCAACTTCTTGCGGTCCGGCGAAGGATTTTCGGCCCCGAGGACTGACTCGGAGCGCCCTGCCCGTCCCGTCGCCCACGCGGCCCGGCGTGCAGAATGAACTACAGCTACACACGCAACTTCACAACTTATCGAGCGGCCAGGGAGAGGAGTCTGATTGTCATGGTGGATCCCGCCCGGGCACGCAAACTCGCCAAGCGCATCGGAACGATCGTCGCGACGGCGATCGACCACGAAATCAAGGACCCTCGCCTGGCGTTCGTCACCATCACCGACACGAAGGTGACGGCCGACCTCCACGACGCCACGGTGTACTACACGGTGATGGGCGCTGACCTCGAGTCCGAACCCGATCTCGTCTCCGCCGCCGCGGGGCTGGAGAAGGCGAAGGGGGTGCTGCGTTCGAAGGTGGGTGCAGGCACCGGAGTCCGTTTCACGCCGACGCTGACGTTCGTCGCGGACACGGTCCCCGACACGGCACGGCACATGGAGGAACTCCTCGCCCGCGCCCGCGCCGCCGACGACGAGGTCGCGCGTGTCGCGGCCGGTGCGTCTCCGGCCGGCGACCCCGATCCCTACAAGGAGCCCCGAGCCGAGGACGCGGACGACGTCGACGTCGACGAGCCGTCCGGTTCGCGCCAGGCGGACTGACGCGAACCGACATGACCCACACTCAGGAGACGTCCCTGTCTGATCTCGATCGTCACGAGGTGTTCCTGCCGCAGGCGGTCGCCGTTCTGGAGAACGCGACGTCGGTGACGATTCTGTGTCACGTCCAACCCGACGCCGACACGATCGGCAGCGGTCTCGCGCTGGCCTTGGTGCTCGAGCGCAAGGGAATTCCTGTGCAGGTCGCGTTCGGTGCGCCGGACGAACTGCCGGAGTCGATGCGCGAACTGCCGGGCACCCACCTGCTGGTGCCTGCGGATCAGGTGCGCCGCAACGTCGACCTGCTGGTGACGGTCGACTGCGGCAGCGCCGGGCGTCTCGGGAAGCTCGCCGACCGGCTCGCGACGGCGGGGGAGACCCTCGTCATCGATCATCACCGCTCCAACACCCGGTTCGGCCGCATGAACCTGATCGACGAAGCCGCGGAATCGACCACTGCGGTCCTGGCGCAGATGTTCGACGTGTGGGGTGTGGACATCGACGCCGACCTCGCGCACTGCCTGTATGCGGGGCTCGTGACCGACACCGGTTCGTTCCGCTGGGTGCAACCGGGCACCCACACCCTCGCGGAGAGACTCCTCGCCACCGGCATCGACGGCGCCCGCATCGCGCGACGCCTGCTCGACACCCATCCGTTCGGCTGGCTGCCCATGCTGTCCTCGGTACTCGGCTCGGCGACGCTCGTCCCCGAAGCGGCGGGCGGGCGCGGACTGGTCTACGCGGTCATCCGGCAGTCCTACGTCGGCGATCTGCGCTCCGAGGAGATCGAGAGCGTCATCGACATCGTCCGGACGACGTCCGAGGCGGAGGTCGCCGCCGTCCTCAAGGAGGCGGTGAACGGCACCTGGTCGGTGTCGCTGCGCTCGAAGTCCGATGTGGACGTCTCGCTCGTCGCCGGGTATCTCGGTGGCGGCGGGCACCGGTTCGCGGCGGGTTACACGGCCGACACCTCCGCAGACGAGATCGTGGCCTCGCTCGTCGAGTCGCTCGGCTGAGGTCCGAATTCCTTGACCGACGTCTCTGAAGTCACGGGCGACGCCACTGCCCGGACGGTGTTCGGGCTGGCGCTGCCCGCGCTCGGCGTTCTCGCCGCCGAACCAATCTATCTCCTCTTCGACATCGCCGTCGTCGGGCGCCTGGGTGCGCTGGCGCTCGCCGGACTTGCCGTCGGCGGACTCATCCTCGCGCAGGTGAGCACGCAGCTGACGTTCCTGTCCTACGGCACGACAGCGCGTGCGTCCCGGATGCACGGGGCCGGCGACGAGCGCGGCGCGGTGCGGGAGGGCGTCCAGGCCACGTGGCTGGCGCTCGGCATCGGCGCCCTCGTGATCGCGATCGCCCACCTGTGTGCGCGACCGGTCACGTCGGCGATCGCCGGCGGCTCCGACATCGCGGCGGCCGCCGAGAGCTGGTTGCGGATCGCCGTGTTCGGAGCGCCGCTGATCCTCGTCGCGATGGCCGGGAACGGGTGGATGCGCGGAGTGCAGAACACGGTGCGACCACTGCGTTTCGTTCTCGCCGGCCTCGTCGTGTCGGCCGTGGCCTGCCCGGTGCTGGTGCACGGACTGTGGGGCGCCCCGCGTCTGGAACTCGAGGGGTCGGCCGTCGCCAACGTCGTCGGGCAGGCGGTGTCCGCGAGCCTGTTCGTCGGTGCGCTGATGGTCGAGCGGGTGCCGTTGCGTCCGCAATGGCGCGTCATGCGCGCGCAGATGGTGCTCGGCCGGGATCTGATCCTGCGGAGCCTCGCGTTCCAGGCGTGCTTCCTCTCGGCCGCCGCCGTCGCTGCCCGCTTCGGGGCGGCCGCGGTCGCCGCGCACCAGGTGGTGCTGCAGTTGTGGAACCTCGTCGCTCTCACCCTCGACTCCCTCGCGATCGCCGCACAGGCATTGGTCGGAGCCGCGCTGGGAGCGGGGCACGCACAGGGTGCGACGCGGCTGTCGTGGCGGATCACGCGGTGGTCCACGATCTTCGCGACCGGATTGGCCGTGTTCTTCGCTCTCGGCCACGGGGTGATACCCGAACTGTTCACCTCCGACCGGGCTGTGCTCGACGAGATGGCGGTGGCCTGGTGGTTCTTCGTCGCGATCATGCCCGTCGCCGGAGTCGTGTTCGCTCTCGACGGGGTACTGCTCGGGGCCGGCGACGTCGCCTTCCTCCGGAACGCGACGCTGTCGTGCGCGCTGGTCGGGTTCCTGCCGCTGATCTGGCTGTCGATGCTGCGGGACTGGGGCCTCGCGGGAATCTGGACGGGCCTCACGGTGTTCATAGTTCTTCGGATGCTCGCGGTCGTGTGGCGCGTCGGTTCGGGCCGTTGGGCCGTGGTCGGGACCGACCTGCAGGCGCGGCACGGATCGGACAGTGCTCCGGCAGCGGAACTCGATCGGAAAGGTGGTTGACGTGGCACCGAAACTGATGGCGGTGAGCGACACCCATGTGGGGCACCGGGGAAACCGGCCGATCACCGAGGACATCTACCCCGACTCGCCGGAGGACTGGCTGATCGTCGCGGGCGACGTGTCGGAGAAGACCGACGACATCCGGTGGGCGCTGAAACTTCTGCGCAGCCGGTTCGCCAAGGTCATCTGGGTGCCCGGCAACCACGAGTTGTGGACGACGGCGAAGGATCCCGTGCAGATCCACGGCGCCGCCCGGTACGACTACCTGGTCACCATGTGCCGCGAGATCGGCGTCGTCACCCCGGAAGATCCGTTCCCGGTGTGGGAGGCCGAGGACGGCCCGGTGACGCTGGTCCCGATGTTCCTGTTGTACGACTACACGTTCCTGCCCGAGGGCGCCACCACGAAGGAGGAGGGTCTCGCGATCGCACGCGAGAAGAACGTGGTCGCCACGGACGAATTCCTGCTGTCGAGTGAACCGTACGGGACCCGGGACGCCTGGTGCCGCAACCGTGTCGCGACGACGAAGGCGCGCCTGGACGCCCTGCCTGCGGGAACGCGAACCGTCCTGATCAACCATTTCCCGTTGGTCCGTGAACCGACGCAGGTGCTGTGGTACCCGGAGTTCTCCCTGTGGTGCGGCACCGAACTGACCGCGGACTGGCACACCCGGTACAACGCCGTCTGCGCCGTGTACGGGCACCTGCACATTCCGCGCACCACCTACTACGACGGGGTGCGGTTCGAGGAGGTGTCGCTGGGCTACCCGCGGGAGTGGCAGCGGCGCGGACTGCCCGACCGGTTGCTGCGGCAGATCCTCCCGGTGCCGGAGTATCCGCCGGGGACCCTGAACAAGTGGGGAGGCCACTTCAAGGTCACACCCGAACAGGAAGCCGAAGTGGAGAAGATGAGGGCGAGGGGGACCCTGTGATCGAGAGAATCCTGCCTGCCGGAGTGGTGTCCTCGGAACTGTTCGAGGATCCGCCGGGACTGCGCCCGCACCCGCAGGAGGAAGCCCTGATCGGCCGGGCGGTGGAGAAGCGCCGCCGCGAGTTCACGACCGCCCGCCACTGCGCACGACTGGCCATGACGAAGCTGGGTGTCGACCAGGCCCCGGTTCTCCGGGGCGACAAGGGTTCCCCGGTGTGGCCGCGCGGCGTCGTCGGGAGCCTCACCCACTGCGACGGTTATCGCGGCGCGGTGCTCGGTTACGCGATGCAGGTGCGGTCCGTGGGAATCGACGCGGAACCGCACGAGGCGCTGCCCGACGGTGTGCTCGACGCCGTGAGCCTGGCCTCCGAACGGGACTGGCTGGCGGGCACGGCGGACGCCGCGCAGTGGCGCTCGGCCACCGGCGGTCCGGTACACCGGGACAGGCTGTTGTTCTGCGCCAAGGAGGCCACGTACAAGGCGTGGTTTCCGCTCACCGGCCGATGGCTCGGATTCGAGGACGCACACATCACGTTCGAGGCGTCCGGGGACGGCACCGGCACGTTCCATTCGGATCTCCTCATCTCCGGGGAGACCGTCGCCGGACCACCACTCGCATCGTTCGACGGACGGTGGATGGTGTCGGACGGTCTCATCATCACGGCCATTGCGGTGCACTGATTTCGGTGCGGTGACGTCGGCTGGCAGAATCGGGCCTCGTGTCTGCACGTGAAAAGCCCTCTTCCGGTCTCGTCGGCGCCGGACTGCTCATCGTCGACAAGGACGCGGGCATCACCAGCCACGACGTGGTGGCCCGGTGCCGCAAGCTGCTCGGAACCCGGAAGGTCGGGCACGCCGGCACGCTGGACCCGATGGCCACGGGTGTGCTCGTCCTCGGTGTCGAGCGGGCGACGAAACTGCTGGGGCTCCTCGCGCTGACCACCAAGGCGTACACGGCCACGATCCGGCTGGGGCAGGCCACGACCACCGACGACGCCGAGGGTGAGGTCGTCGCGTCGGCCGATGCCTCCGGCGTGACGGACGACGACGTCGCCGCGCAGGTGCAGGCTCTCACCGGCGACATCCAGCAGATCCCGTCGAGCGTCAGCGCGATCAAGGTGGACGGGCGGCGGGCACACGCCCTGATCCGTGCGGGCGAGGAGTTCGAACTCTCGCCGCGTTCGGTCACGGTGTCGCGGTTCGAGGTCGTCGGCCGGCGGACCGACGGCACGTTCACCGACCTCGACGTCGAGGTGGAATGCTCGTCCGGCACGTACGTGCGGGCGCTCGCGCGTGACCTGGGCATCGCGCTGATCGGTGTGGGCGGGCACCTCACCTCGCTGCGGCGGACCCGGGTGGGTCCGTTCACGCTCGAGCACGCGCGGACGCTGGAACAGCTCGCCGACGAACCGGGGGTCAGCCTCGACATCGACGCGGCCGCACAGACCGCGTTTCCACACCGGCAGATCGACGCGGACGAGGCCGAATCGATCAGTCAGGGAAGGTGGCTCGAACCGATCGGAATCAAGGGCGTGTACGCCGCGATCGACCCGAGCGGGCACACCATCGCGCTGCTGCAGGAACGCGGGCGGCGGGCGAGTTCGGTGATGGTGGTCCGCCCCGCGACGCTGAGATAACGGCTCACACCAGCCAGATGGCCTGGGCTGCCGGGTTTCCGAGCTCGATCGAGTCGTCCTGCGAGTCGAGCCGGATCGACACGGTTCCCGCGAAGTCGCGTCGCTCCAGCACCGTGACCGTGACGTCGAGTGCGACACCGACCGAGTCGAAGTAGCGGAGCATCGCCGGGTCGGAGTCCGAGATCCGGGCGATGCGGCCGCTCTCGCCGTTGACGAAGTCGCTGAGCTGACGCGCCGGGGGAGTGGGCACCGAGCCGTCGACCGACGGAATTGGATCGCCGTGCGGGTCGCGCTCGGGATGGCCCAGCTTGGCGTCCATCCGGGCGATCATGAGATCCGAGACGGCATGTTCGAGGACCTCCGCCTCGTCGTGCACCTCGTCCCAGCCGTATCCCAGTTCGTGCACGAGATACGTCTCGATGAGGCGGTGCCTGCGGACCATCCCGACGGCAGCGACGCGGCCCGCCTCCGTCAGCGCGATGGACCCGTAGCGGGCGTGATCGACCAGGCCCTGGTCGGACAGCTTCCGGATGGCTTCCGACACGGTGGACGCCGACACCCCGATCTTCTCGGAGAGCAACTTGGTGGACACCCGTTCCTGCGACCACTCCTGAACGGTCCAGATGACCTTGAGGTAGTCCTGCGCCACTGCCGAGAGTGCCCCGGTGTCGGAGGCGGAGTCCTCGGTCACGCTCTGGTCATTCTTGTTCACGGCCACGCCAACGAGCTTAGGCAAGTCTTACCGGCGAGACACATCGACACACCTGTTCGGCTCCCGAGGGACGCACCCGGCCGCCGTGAACGGCGAGGTGACGACCTTTCGGCGGGGCGCGTGGGCGACAGACACCCGGTCCGAAGATGAACATCGGCGCGCGGCACCGTAGGCTGCCACTCGTGCTGAGATGGCGTGGTCTCGACGAGGTTCCTGCCGACTGGGGTCGTTGTGTTCTCACGATCGGCGTATTCGATGGCGTGCACCGAGGTCACGCCCAACTGATCAGTCGAGCGGTGGCGGCTGCCCGCACGCGTGGAATACCCAGCGTGCTCATGACTTTCGATCCTCATCCGATGGAAGTGGTTCGCCCGGGCAGTCATCCCGCCCAGCTCACGACGCTCGCCCGCCGGGCGGAGCTGGCCGAGGAACTGGGTATCGACGTGTTCTGCGTCATGCCGTTCACCGCCGAATTCATGAAGCTGACGCCGGAGCGGTACGCCCACGAGATCCTCGTGGAGCGCCTGCACGTGGCGGACGTAGTTGTCGGCGAGAACTTCACGTTCGGCAAGAAGGCCGCCGGCAACGTCGACCTGCTCCGTCAGATCGGTGACCGGTTCGGTTTCGCCGTCGACGGTGTGACGTTGCTCGCAGAGCACGCCGTGACGTTCTCGTCCACCTACATCCGGTCGTGCGTGGACGCGGGCGACATGGCCGCCGCGACGGAGGCCCTGGGCCGTCCGCACCGCGTCGAAGGAGTCGTCGTCCACGGTGACGGTCGCGGCCGTCAGCTCGGCTATCCGACCGCGAACGTCGCCCCACCCATGTATGCCGCGATTCCCGCGGACGGCGTGTACGCCGCGTGGTTCACGGTGCTCGGCCACGGAGTCGATCTGGGCACGGTCACCTCCGGTGAGCGTTACATGGCCGCCGTGTCGGTGGGCACCAATCCCACGTTCTCCGGGCGGACCCGCACGGTCGAGGCCTTCGTGCTCGACCGGGAAGCCGACCTGTACGGGCAGCATGTGGCCGTCGACCTGGTGGAACGCCTGCGCGGCATGGAGAAGTTCGACTCCGTCGACGACCTGATCGTCGCGATGGGCAAGGACGCCGAGCGTGCGCGCGGGATCCTCGCGGCATCGGAGGACGTGCGGTAAGAGCGCCGCATTTCAGCTGGTAGAGTAGATCGCTGGCGTGCGCTGCGGTTCGCGGTGGCCACGCCGAGTTTCGATCCTTTCACGCGAACGTCATCACCAGGAGTGAACAAGTGGCTTTGACCACCGAAGAGAAGAAGCAGGTTCTGAGCGAGTACGGCCTGCACGAGACCGACACCGGTTCGCCGGAGGCGCAGGTGGCCATGCTCACCAAGCGCATCGTCGACCTCACCGAACACCTCAAGATGCACAAGCACGACCACCACTCCCGCCGCGGCCTCCTGCTGCTGGTCGGACGCCGTCGTCGTCTGCTCAAGTACGTCCAGA
The DNA here is from genome assembly GCF_042674125.1 of Rhodococcus sp. NPDC056960. Lineage (NCBI taxonomy): Bacteria > Bacillati > Actinomycetota > Actinomycetes > Mycobacteriales > Nocardiaceae > Rhodococcus > Rhodococcus sp. NPDC056960. The sequence goes on from NZ_JBHURF010000001.1 coordinate 164,803, forward strand.
AGGTCGACATCGAGCGTTACCGCTCGCTGATCGAGCGTCTCGGCCTGCGTCGCTGAGTTTCGCACACCGCGATCATTTCGATCGCGAATCACTCCGGTAGCCGGCGGGGCCTTGCTTAGACTGGGCCTCGCTGGCTATCGGCGTTAGCTGCCGAGGGCAGCACTACCGTATGCACCCGAGAATGTGGTGTCGGTCTTCGGTAGTGGTCGTCCGGACACGGTCCGGGGGACTTCGATCGACGACCGCCTCCGCACAGCGACATCCCGAGAACTCGAGAGGGGGATGTCCCTCAGGTGCGCAGTTCTCGCCAGGAGGGTGAGAACGCCCCCGCGGGTACGGCGAAGACGAGAGGGAAGTGAAAAGAAGAGATGACAGAGAATTCCGCAGTAGAGGTCGATGAGGGCGTGTTCGAATCCACCGCCGTGATCGACAACGGGTCCTTCGGAACCCGCACCATTCGATTCGAGACCGGTCGCCTCGCCCAGCAGGCCGCCGGCGCCGTCGTCGCCTACCTGGACGACGAGACCATGCTGCTGTCCGCGACGAGCGCCAGCAAGCACCCCAAGGAGCACTTCGACTTCTTCCCCCTCACGGTGGACGTCGAGGAGCGCATGTATGCAGCGGGCCGCATCCCCGGCTCCTTCTTCCGTCGTGAGGGCCGTCCCTCCACGGACGCCATCCTGACCTGCCGCCTGATCGACCGTCCGCTGCGCCCGTCGTTCGTCGACGGACTGCGCAACGAGATCCAGGTCGTCGTCACGGTGATGAGCCTGAACCCGCAGGACCTGTACGACGTGGTCGCGATCAACGCCGCGTCCGCCTCCACGCAGATCGCCGGACTGCCGTTCTCCGGCCCCGTCGGCGGTGTGCGCGTCGCGCTCATCACGTCGGACGAGAACAAGGCCGGCCAGTGGGTGGCGTTCCCCACCGTCGAGCAGCTCGAGAACGCCGTCTTCGACATGGTCGTCGCCGGCCGCATCGTCTCCGGTTCCGGTGACGACGCCGACGTCGCGATCATGATGGTCGAGGCCGAGGCCACCGACAACGTGATCTCCCTGATCGACGGTGGCGCACAGGCTCCCACCGAGGCGATCGTGGCCGAGGGCCTCGAGGCCGCCAAGCCGTTCATCGCCCGCCTCTGCACCGCGCAGCAGCAGCTCGCGGCCAAGGCGTCGAAGCCGACCGGCGAGTTCCCCGTCTTCCCGGCGTACCAGGACGACGTGTTCGCCGCCGTCGAGGCCGCCGCAGCCGAGAAGCTCAGCGCCGCCCTGACGATCGCGGGCAAGCAGGAGCGCGACGACAAGACCGACGAGGTGAAGGTCGAGGTCCTCGAGCAGGTCGCCCCGAACTTCGAGGGTCGCGAGAAGGAGATCGGCGCGGCGTTCCGCTCGCTGACGAAGAAGCTGGTGCGTCAGCGCATCCTGCGGGACCAGTTCCGCATCGACGGCCGCGGCATCACGGACATCCGGTCGCTGTCGGCCGAGGTCGCCCTCGTCCCGCGTGCACACGGTTCCGCCCTGTTCGAGCGCGGCGAGACCCAGATCCTGGGTGTGACCACCCTCGACATGGTCAAGATGGCGCAGCAGGTCGACTCGCTCGGGCCCGAGACCACCAAGCGGTACATGCACCATTACAACTTCCCGCCGTACTCCACCGGTGAGACGGGACGCGTCGGTTCGCCGAAGCGTCGCGAGATCGGTCACGGCGCGCTGGCCGAGCGGGCGCTCATGCCCGTGCTGCCCAGCGTCGAGGAATTCCCCTACGCCATCCGTCAGGTGTCGGAGGCCCTCAGCTCCAACGGCTCCACGTCGATGGGTTCCGTGTGCGCGTCGACGCTCGCACTGCTCAATGCCGGTGTGCCGCTGAAGGCTCCGGTTGCCGGTATCGCCATGGGCCTCGTGTCCGACCAGGTCGACGGGGAGACCCGTTACGTGGCGCTGACCGACATCCTCGGCGCCGAAGACGCGTTCGGCGACATGGACTTCAAGGTCGCGGGCACCAAGGACTTCGTCACGGCTCTCCAGCTCGACACGAAGCTCGACGGCATCCCGTCGAAGGTCCTCGCCGGCGCGCTGTCGCAGGCCAAGGATGCGCGGGCAACGATCCTCGAGGTCATGGCCGAGGCCATCGACACCCCCGACGAGATGAGCCCGTTCGCCCCGCGCGTCACGGCCATCAAGGTGCCCGTCGACAAGATCGGTGAGGTCATCGGCCCCAAGGGCAAGATGATCAACTCGATCACCGAGCAGACCGGCGCCAACATCTCCATCGAAGATGACGGCACCGTGTTCGTCGGTGCTGCGGACGGCCCGTCCGCGCAGGCCGCGATCGACATGATCAACGCCATCGCCAACCCGCAGCTCCCGAAGGTCGGCGAGCGCTTCCTGGGCACAGTCGTCAAGACCACCGCCTTCGGTGCGTTCGTGTCGCTCCTCCCGGGCCGCGACGGATTGGTGCACATCTCGAAGCTGGGCAGCGGCAAGCGGATTGCCAAGGTCGAGGACGTCGTCAGCGTCGGCTCGAAGTTGCGAGTCGAGATCGCCGACATCGACAACCGCGGCAAGATCTCGCTGATCCCCGTCGAGGAAGACGGCGCTGCGGCTCCGGCCGAGCAGAGCGAAGAGGCGGCTGCCGAGAAGTAACCTTCTCCCAGCTCGCAACCGGCGGCTCCGCACGATGTTTCGTGCGGGGCCGCCGGTCTATCGGTCAGGCGAACCGTTCGACGTACCGCCGCTGCCACGGGGTCTCGACCGCGTGGCGGTGGTAGTGCTGCCGGACGAACGCGACAGCGTCCCGCGCCGGGACCCCGTCGAGTACGGCGAGGCAGGCGAGGGCGGTGCCGGTGCGGCCGCGTCCGCCGCCGCACGCCACCTCCACCCGTTCGGTGGCGGCCCGTCGCCACACCTCACCCAATGCATCCCGAGCGTCGCGGTGATCCCGCGGCAGCCGGAAGTCGGGCCAACGGACCCACCGGGTATTCCACTGCGCCGGCGGCGGATTCTTCCCCAGCAGGTAGACGGCGAAATCGGGAAGGGGACCTTCCGGGAGTGGTCGCCGCAGTCCACGACCGCGGACGAGTCGACCGGACGGAAGGCGCAGTACTCCCGGCGCGTCGGCGTCCCAGGTATCGACCATGGTGCCCACTCTATGGGCAGGCCCTCCGGAAGACCCCGCCCCCGAGGCCGGGCTCGGGCGACCTGTTGTAATGGGAACACGAGAAGGGGGAGAGCGCTGATGAGTGACCTGTTCATATTCTGTGCGGTGTCGGCCGGTGGTATCGGGGTCGTGGGGTTGTCGGTCGCACTGTTCGGGGGTACGGAATCGAGTGGCAGGTGCCTGTGCGACGGGCAGACCGACGCCTGTGACGCTCGCTGATCGTGACACTGCAGTCCGCGTGACACTGCAGTCCGCGTGACACTGCAGTCCGCGTGACACTGCAGTCCGCGTGACACTGCAGTCCGCGTGACACTGCAGTGCCCGTGACACTGCAGTGCCCGTGACACTGCAGTGCCCGTGACACTGCAGTGCCCGTGACACTGCGGGCGCGTGGACCCCGCCCCGTGGGGCGGGGTTCGTCTGCCGATCAGCTCGTCATGGCCGCGAACATGCCGGGCTCGTAGGACCCTGCGGGGGTCCGGACGATCACGTTCATCCGGTTGGCAGCATTGACCAGGGCCACCAGGCAGATCAGCGCGGCGATCTGGTCGTCGTCGTAGTGCCCCCGAACTTCGGCCCACGTCTCGTCGGACACGCCGTGGTGGGCGTCGGCGAGCCGGGTACCTTCCTCGGCGAGAGCCAGCGCGGCCCGCTCGGCGTCCGTGTACACGGTGGCCTCACGCCAGGCGGCGACCAGGTTGATCCGGACCGGGGTTTCGCCGGCGGCCGCGGCATCCTTGGTGTGCATGTCGGTGCAGAAACCACAGCCGTTGATCTGGCTCACCCGGAGGCTGACCAGCTCTTGGGTGGTCTTCTGCAGCGGCGATTGCTGGATCACCAGACTGGCGCCGACGAACCGCTTGGCGAACTTCGCGGCGATCTCGTTGTCGAACATGGTGAATCGGGCGTCCATGATGTCGTCCTCACTCGAGATGGTGGGTGCTCCTTTGTCGAACGAACATGAGACGCCGGAAACACGACGGTTGTGACAGTGGGAGCTCCGTACGGTGTGTTACAACAACCTCGGTGTCACACAACGGCTGGGTTCGGTGTCTGGTGGGTGACACAGTCGAGAGCGAAGAGGAGCCACCCATGGCCGGCACGTCGCAGACCACACCGGACGAGTGCGGAGGGAGCAGCGGCCGCGATGCCCGGTCGGATCCCGCTACCGAGGCGTTCGTCGCCCACCGCAACCTGCTGTTCACCGTCGCCTACGAGATGCTCGGCTCCGCCGCCGACGCCGAGGACATACTCCAGGAAACCTGGCTGCGATGGGCGGGCGTCGATCTCGACACGGTGCGGAATCAACGTGCGTATCTGGTCCGGATCACGACCCGTCAGGCGCTCAACCGGCTGCGGACGCTCGGCCGGCGCAAGGAGTCGTACGTCGGTCCGTGGCTGCCCGAGCCGCTACTGACCGCGCCCGATGTGGCAGAGGACGTCGAATTGGCCGACAGCGTCTCGATGGCGATGCTGCTCGTGCTGGAGACGCTCGGGCCGACGGAGCGGGCGGTATTCGTGCTGCGTGAAGTGTTCGATCTGGGGTTCGACGAGATCGCGGCCGCCGTCGACAAGAGTCCGGCGGCCGTCCGCCAGATCGCGCACCGGGCGCGGGAACACGTCGCGGCGCGGCGGCCGCGCGGGGTCGTGTCGCCTGCCGAGTCGCGAGATGCGTTGCACGCGTTTCAACGAGCACTCGAAACAGGCGATCTGCAGAGCCTGTTCGACCTGCTTGCGCCGGACGTCGTCCTGTTGGGTGACGGTGGCGGCGTCAAACAGGCTGTGCTGCGGCCCATCGTCGGGGCCGACCGGGTCTCGCGCTTGCTGACGGCCGGACTGCCGAGGATCGACGGCGAGGTGTCGGTCGAGCCGGTGCAGATGAACGGGTGCCCGGCCCTCATCGTCCGAATCGACGGCGAGATCGACGACGTCGTGGCGGTGCGGATGGACGACGGCCTGATCACCGGTCTTTACATCGTGCGTAATCCCGAGAAGCTGTCGAGGGTCGAGCGGGAAACCACGGTGACCCGCTGAGTCCGTGATCGTGGGCCGGCCGATCAGGGAGGCGGCGTCGGTTCGATGTCGAACTCCGCCACCGATCCTGTGGTGTGATCGGGTGATGACCGAGGAGAACGGGATTCCCACCGTCGTGACTGCCAGCCGCGTTGTCGCGGCTCCGGCGCGGACGGTCTTCGAACTGATCGCCGATCCTGCGCGACAGCCGCTGTGGGATCGTGGAGTTCGAGGAGGGGAGCCGGATCGCCTGGCTGCCTTCGGAACGAGGCCGTCAGGCGTCGGTCATCTCTGGCGGCGGGAACTCGAGCGGCTCGACGACGCGCACGTCCGGGTCACCCACACCTGTGATTGGTCGCGATTGACCGATGCGAAGCGCGTCGAGCGCGCCCGCGTGACCACGTCGGAGAAACTTCTGGGTTCCGTTGTCAGACTTGCCGAACTCGCCGAGGCCGAGAACGCCCCGCCTCCCTCTGACGGGTAGCCGGGGCGTTCCGGCTCACCTCCCCGGCACGACGGAAATCGTCCCCTGACAGACGGCGTTCTGAGGATTGACGAACCACCATCCCGCGCCGGTCTGAACGGTCACGGTGAACGACACCGTCCCGGTTCCTGTCCACGTCCGGTTGATCGGGATTCCGGGCTTCTGCTGCCAGGCTGCCTCATCGCTGACGCTGTGGCCGGATGCTCCGGTTGTCGCGTTGTGCCAGTCGACCGACACCCGGGTGCCGTACCAGTTGAGCCCGATGCTCGGGAAGAGACCGCCGGGAGGTGCGGGCAGTTCGTTCCCGCCGCTCAACAGAATTGCCGGCTCCAGCGCGGATCCGCCCGGCCGCAGCGATTCCCCCGACGCGGCGTTGACGGTCCACGTGAAACCCGGTGCCCAGGCGAGAGGATTGCCGCTCGCGCACGTCATCGTCGTCGACGTCGGCGGTGCGGGCTGAGCATGTGCGACTGCGCCCCCGCCGGCCGCCACCGCCGTCACCAGGCCGACGGCGGTGACTGCCGCCGCGCCTGTCCGGCGCCCCCACTGTGCGCTCATGAGCACTCCCTTTCGTTTGCTGTCGCGGAAATTGAGATGTTCGCCGCCTCTTTCGATGTCGGAGACGGAATGGGATGCGTTACACATCGTCGAGCTGAACCGGCTCCCACGCAACTGTATTCAGCTGTACCGTCGAACCATTGTCGGATCGCGAACTGGAGCGCTGTGCCTCTTCCTACGCTGGGCAAGTCGATCGCGGTCAGCGGTCTGGTGCTGGCCGGGGTGTTCTGCGCCGGGGCCCCGGCTGCGGCGGATCAGACGCGAGATCGGTGGGTGAATCTTCCCGACACCGCCACCGTCGCTGACGGGATCGCCTGCGGCGGCCGAATCGGCGGGGTCACCGTTTCCACGGACAGCTTGCCCGGCTTGGCCTACGTGCGATTGAACGCGACGTTCGTGGGCATCTCGGCGAACCCAGGTGTGCTGTGCTCGGTGTCGGCAACTCTTCACTGGCGCAACCTCGATACCGGCGCTGCGGGATCCTGGTCCGCAGTCGTCAGCGGAGGGCTGACCGATTTTCCGGCGGAGCCGTGGACACACCTGGAAACGGGGTCCGGCGGAGTCCAGGTGACGCTGACGACCGATCGTCCACACCTCCCCAGCATCACCGAGATCTCCGTGTATTGACTCGGCACTCGCCGGGGGGCGGACGTGACTCCGGCATGACATGCTCGAGTCGTCGGAATCTGTGACGAAGGAGTGAGCATGCTGGTGGCATTCAGTGTCAGCCCGATGGGGGGCGATTCGGACAGCGTCGGTGGCGCGGTCGCCGCGGCCGTCCGCGTGGTGCGCGAATCCGGGCTGCCCAACGAGACCACGTCGATGTTCACAACCGTCGAGGGGGAGTGGGACGAAGTGATGGCCGTGGTGAAGCGTGCCACGGATGTTCTGCTGGAACAGTTTCCGAGAGTCAGTCTGGTCCTCAAGGCGGACATCCGGCCGGGTCGCACCGACCAGCTGCACGCGAAGGTCGCGACGGTCGAACGCCACCTGGCCGACTGAATGTTCGGCGCGACACGGCAGTGAGGTTCCCGGCCGTGTTCCCGGTACCGGTTAGCGTCGGCGATGAAGCCGGAAACAGGGCGCCGGCGGCCGCGTGCCCGTCGCGCCGAGAGAGGGGAGCGCGACATGGACTGGCCGCAGGAACTCGCCGATCAGCTGAGATGGCACTGGGAGCATCAGCTGCGTCCCCGGTTGGACGGACTGACCGACGAAGAGTACTTCTGGGAGCCCGCACCGGATAGCTGGAGCGTGCGCCCGAGAGGACGGTCGCAGGCCCCGGTTCAGGCCGGCAGCGGGGACTTCACCATCGATTTCGCGTTCCCCGAGCCGGACCCGGCCCCGATCACGACCATCGCCTGGCGGCTCGCCCACATCGTCGTGGGCGTGTTCGGCGCCCGGATCGGCAATCATTTCGGCGGGCCGCCCGTCGACTACCAGTCGTTCGAGTACGCCGGCACCGCGGCGGAGGCGCTCACCCAACTCGACGAGCAGTACGACGCCTGGTGCGCCGGAGTGCTGAGCCTGGGAGCCGACGGCCTCGCCCGGCCGTGCGGCCCCAGTGAGGGGTGGTACGCCGACCGCCCGATGGCGACGCTGGTGCTGCACGTCCATCGCGAGGTCATCCATCACGGCGCCGAGGTGGCACTGCTCCGCGATCTGTATCTGCGAAAGCAGTAGTCCTGACACCGGCAGGGGACGCCGGCCTGCTCCGAGGTGAACAGTGGGTGAATTGGCCCGTGTCGACTTGCGTGTAACTCGGGGTACCGGACACGCTGGAGGGGAACGGCGTGGGAGGGGGCCGATCATGCTATTCCGACTACCGGGGGTGTATCGCCCCCAGCGCGACACCTGGCTGCTCGCCGAGGTGCTGGCGTCCCACGACCTGGGTCCGGGCACCCGTGTGCTCGACCTGTGTTGCGGCACAGGGGCGTTGAGCGTGCAGGCATGTGCGGCCGGAGCCGGCTGGGTTACCGCGGTCGACGTGTCGCGCAGGGCCGCACTCAGCACCTGGCTCAACGCGAAACTGAACCGTCGCACGATCCGTGTCGTCCGGGGCGATCTCGTCGATTCCGTCCGGACTCTGCGCTTCGACATGATCGTGGCGAATCCGCCCTACGCACCCACGGCCGACGACGGCCGACCCGGCCGGGTCCTCGCCCGGGCGTGGGACGGCGGCGTGGACGGGCGCGCAGTGCTCGATCGGATCTGCACCGACACCCCCGACCTCCTCGCTGCGGACGGCACACTGCTGCTCGTCCAGTCGACGCTCAACGGTGTGGACAAGACGCGGACGATGCTGGAGGAACGAGGGCTGCGGGTGGACGTGGTCGCGTCGGAGAGTGTGCCGTTCGGCCCCGCGCTCTCGTCCCGCACGCGGATGCTGGAAAATCGGGACATGATCCGGCCGGGGCAGCGGATCGAGCGGATCGCGGTGCTGGCGGCGACCGATCTGCGGTCCGGTACCTCTCGCCGATGGTCCTGATCGACTCGCAACCGCATCGTCGAGGCTGGCAAACGCCGGTCGGGTGCCGCGTGTAGAGTTTGCCGTTCGACGACGCCCAGCCTCCGAGGACTGCTGAACCACTACATGGCCAAGATCGATCGCAGCCGCACTGCAGCACTGACCCAAGCGCCGACCCTGCACGAGCCGGATACCGGCGTCCGGCGCACCGTGCTCCCCGGCGGGCTCCGGGTGGTCACCGAATACGTTCCCGGCGTCCGATCCGCGTCCGTGGGCGTCTGGGTGGGCGTCGGATCACGCGACGAGCAGCCGACCGTGGCCGGGGCGGCGCATTTCCTCGAGCACCTTCTGTTCAAGGCGACACCGTCGCGCAGTGCGCTCGACATCGCACAGGTGATGGACGGGGTCGGAGGCGAGCTCAATGCCTTCACGTCCAAGGAGCACACCTGCTTCTACGCGCACGTCCTCGACGAGGATCTACCCCTCGCCGTCGACCTGGTCAGCGACGTCGTGCTGCGGGGCCGCTGCCGGTCCGCGGACGTCGACGTGGAACGTCAGGTGGTGCTCGAAGAGATCGCGATGCGCGACGACGACCCCGAAGATCTCCTCGGCGACGCGTTCCTGACTGCACTCTACGGCGACCATCCCGTGGGACGCCCCGTGATCGGCAGCGTCGAATCCATCGAATCGATGACCCGCACCCAACTCCATTCCTTCCACGTGCGGCGCTACACGCCGCAGCGGATGGTGGTGGCCGTCGCGGGCAACGTCGAGCACGAATCCACCGTCGAACTGGTGCGGCGCGCGTTCGCCGGGCATCTCGACTCGGTGTCCGAACCCGCGCCCCGCCGCGCCGGGACCCTGCGACTGCGGACGCAGCCGACACTCAGCCTCACCAACCGGGACAGCGAGCAGGTCCACCTCTCGCTCGGGGTGCGCGCGTTCGGGCGGCACGAGTCGCACCGCTGGGCGCTGTCGGTACTCAACGCCGCCGTCGGCGGCGGGCTCAGTTCCCGGCTCTTCCAGGAGGTGCGGGAGATCCGCGGGCTGGCGTACTCCGTGTACTCGGGCATCGACACGTTCTCCGACACAGGTGCCTTCTCGATCTACGCCGGGTGTCAGCCCGAGAACCTCGGGGAGGTCACCACCGTGATCCGCGAGGTCCTCGCGAACGTGGCGGCCGAGGGCATCACCGATGCCGAATGCGCCCGTGCCAAGGGGTCCCTGCGAGGCGGACTGGTTCTGGGACTGGAGGATTCGGGTTCCCGGATGCACCGCATCGGTCGCAGCGAGCTCAACTACGGCAATCACCGCAGCATCACCGAAACCCTCGCGAAGATCGACGCGGTCACCACCGACGAGGTTCGCGACGTCGCCAGAGTCCTGCTGCAGCGCCCGTTCGGGGCCTCCGTGGTCGGACCGTATCGTCGCAAGCGTGACCTGCCGGCCTCCGTGCGCGGCATCGTGCGCTGACTAGGGATCGCCGAACCAGGAGGAGGAGCCCCGAGATGAAGATCCGTGGAGCGGTACTCGAAGAGATCGGACGAGCACGCCCATTCGCCGAGTCGACCCCCATCTCGATCGCCGAACTCGATCTCGACGAGCCCGGAGAGGGCGAGATCCTCGTTCGGATCGAGGCCGCGGGCCTGTGCCACTCCGACCTGTCCGTCGTCGACGGCAACCGGGTCCGCCCGGTCCCGATGCTGCTCGGGCACGAGGCCGCGGGGCGGATCACGCAACTCGGGGCCGGGGTCGACAACGTCGCGGTCGGACAGCGCGTCGTCATGACGTTTCTCCCACGCTGCGGAGAATGCGAGGGCTGCGCCACCGACGGCCGCATGCCGTGCGGGCCCGGCACCAGCGCCAACAACGACGGAACGCTGCTCGACGGGGGAGCGCGGCTGCACCGCGGCGACGACGCCGTGCACCACCATCTCGGGGTATCCGGTTTCGCGACGCACGCCGTCGTCAACCGCCGCTCCGTGGTTCCCGTCGGCGACGACGTACCCGCCGACGTGGCGGCCGTGCTCGGATGCGCCGTCCTGACCGGCGGCGGTGCCGTCCTCAACGCGGGCGACCCGCGACCCGGCCAGGCAGTCATGGTCGTCGGGCTCGGCGGGGTGGGGATGGCGGCCATCCTCACCGCGGTCTCACGAGGTGCCGGCGAGGTGATCGGAGTCGACGCCGTTCCCGAGAAGCTGCAGACAGCGCGGGAACTGGGTGCGACGGCGGTCTACACCCCGGCTGAACTCGAGGAGGCAGGCGTGCGGGCGCCCATCGTCATCGAGGCCGCCGGGAACGCGCGGGCATTCGAATCCGCGGTTCGCGCAACCTCACCCGGCGGGAAGACGATCACCGTCGGACTGCCGTCCCCCGACGCACGGTCGTCGATCTCCCCGCTCACGCTGGTGGCCGAGGCCCGCACGATCATCGGCAGCTACCTCGGGTCGGCGGTCCCGTCCCGGGACATCCCGATCTACGAGGACCTCTGGCGCTCCGGCAAGCTGCCAGTGGAGAAGCTCATCTCCTCACGCATCACCTTGGACGACATCAACCGCGGCATGGATGAACTCGCCGACGGCAAGGCGATCCGTCAGATCATCGTGTTCGACTGATCGGACCGGCGAGGCGAATCGGCGCGGCCCCTCTACGTGGCGTCGCCCGGCCCGCCGGCCACGTCGTCGACGGGCAATGCCGACAGCGTGATCAGGCCGGATACGAAAGCAGCACGGTCGCGCTCCGGCAAACGGGCGAGGAGACGCTCCTCACCCCGCCGGATCGCCGCCTGCGCCGCATCGCGCACGACGTGCCCCTCCGCGGTGAGCGACAGCAGTCGAGCCCGCCGGTCCGCGGGGTCACGCTGACGATCGATCAGACCACGGTCCTGTAGCGCGTCGAGCACGCCGATGATCCGGGTCTTGTCTGCGCCGATCGCCTCCGCGAGGGCAGCCTGTGTGCGCAGTGGATGCTCGTCGAGTGCGAGCAGTACGACGTATCCCCACATGGTCAGCCCGTGCTCTGCGAGCACCGGGAGTTCGGCCGCGACCAGCGAACGGTTCAGGGCGGTAGTCATCGCCGCGAGGTCGGGGCGGGTGCGCTCGTGCTGTCCGCTTTTCGGGTCGTGGCTGGGCATATCGCAGAAAATACACCTTGACCGATCATCTACTCGGGTAGATGATAAGCATGAGCGTATCAATGTGTTGTGACGGACAGAGGTGTCGACGATGAATGTGGACGAGGTCCGGCGCCGGGATGCCCGCGCCGTGCAGACGAGTGTGGAGATCGTGTCGCGCGTGACGCGCGGTGACCTGCAACGCCCCACACCCTGCGCGCAGTGGAATCTCGGGCAACTGCTGGCGCACATGACGGTGCAGCACCTGGGGTTCGCCGCGGCGGCCGCCGGCAACGGTCCGGACCTCGCGAACTGGCAACCCGAGGCGTCGGCGAATCCCGTTGCCGCGTACGGCGCGGCGGCGGGCGTCGTCGTCGAGGCCTTCGCCCGGGACGGCGTCGGGGAGCGGCGGTTCTGGCTGCCGGAGGTCAGCACCGAGTTCCCGTTCCCCGCGGCCACCGCCATCGGGTTCCACTTCCTCGACTACGTCGTCCATTCGTGGGACGTCGCACGGTCGCTCGGGCTCGACTTCGCACCCGAATCCGACGTGCTGGCAACGGTTCTCCCCATCGCCCGTCTCGTTCCGGACGGGTCCGACCGCCTCCGCGACGGCGCCGCGTTCGCACCCGGCCTGCCCGTCGACAGGAACTCCGCCGATTTCGGCGCGGTGCTGTCGCTGCTCGGACGGTCGCCGGGGTGGCGCCCCGCGGACCCGCCCGGACGGGTCTGACGACGAGACGCAGGTCTCCCGCCCCGCCCCTCCGCACCGGTCGGCGCCGGTCGATTGCGTAGGCTTTCGGACGAATCGTTGGAACTGGACGGAGCGTGGAGAAGTGAGCGCAGCAGCACCCATCAGGGTCGGGGTCCTCGGGGCCAAGGGCAAGGTCGGCCGGGCGATCTGCGAGGCGGTGCAGCAGGCACCGGACCTCGAGCTCGTCGCCGAGGTCGATCACGGCGACCGGCTGGAGGCATTCGTCGAGGCCGGCACGCAGGTCGTCGTCGACTTCACCCACCCCGACGTGGTGATGGACAATCTGAAGTTCCTCGTGTCCAACGGCATTCACGCGGTCGTGGGCACCACGGGGTTCGACGACGCCCGGCTCGACACGGTGCGGTCGTGGGTGTCGGAGCGACCCGACGTCGGGGTCCTGATCGCTCCGAACTTCGCCATCGGCGCAGTCCTGTCCATGCGCTTCGCGGAGGCGGCCGCACGGTTCTTCGATTCCGTCGAGGTCATCGAACTGCACCACCCGAACAAGGCGGACGCGCCGTCCGGCACCGCCTACCGGACCGCCGCCCTCATCTCCGAGGCGCGGCGCAAGGCCGGGGTCGGGCCGAGCCCGGACGCCACAACCACCGAACTGGACGGCGCCCGCGGCGCGGACGTGGACGGCGTGCGGGTGCATTCCGTGCGGCTCGCAGGCCTCGTCGCCCACCAGGAGGTCATCCTCGGCACGCAGGGCGAGACGCTGACCATCCGGCACGATTCGATCGACCGCAACTCCTTCGCTCCCGGAGTGCTGCTCGGTGTGCGGCAGATCGGCACCCGCCCGGGTCTCACCATTGGTATCGACCCTCTTCTCGACCTGTGAAAAACGGCTCGACGAAGACCGTCGTCACGATCGGACTGCTGGTCGCCGCCCTGGCGTTCTACTTCGTCCTCCTCGGCCGTCGCGGGATCGAGCTCATCCAGGACGGCGGGGGAGCGGCGATCGGCCTCGGTATCGGCGTACTGATCCTCCCGTTCCTCGGTGTCTGGATCGTCTACGCGACGCTCCGCGCCGGATTCCAGCATCAGCACCTGTCCCGTCGCATCGCCGACGAGAACCTCGAACTGGATGTCACCGATCTTCCGAAGCGGCCGTCGGGACGCATCGACCGGGACGCCGCCGACGCCCTGTTCCAGCAGGTCAAAACGGAATGGGAAGCTGACCCGGACAACTGGCGCAATTCGTACCGGCTCGCCCGGGCGTACGACTACGCCGGCGACCGCGGACGGGCCCGGGAAACGATGAAACGCGCCGTCGAACTCGAACGCGCCGAGCGGGAAGGCGAGCCCGGCCGGTAGGGCACGGAACGGGTCGTACGCTGACGACTGTGAAGTCGCTACTCGTCGTCCATCACACACCGTCGCCGGTGACCCGGGAGTGCCTGGAAGCCGTGCTGAAGGGTGCGCGCGACCCCGACATCGAAGGGGTCGACGTGAAGTCGGTTCCCGCACTCGGCGCGACCGTGCCCGACGTCCTCGGCGCCGACGGTTTCCTCTTCGGGACCTCGGCCAACTTCGGCTACATGTCGGGCGCGCTCAAGCATTTCTTCGACACCGTCTACTACCCCTGCCTCGACGCGGTCGCCGGCCGCCCCTACGGATTGTGGGTGCACGGCAACAACGACACCGCAGGCGCCGTGACGTCGGTGCAGAAGATCGTGACCGGGCTGGCGCTCACCCAGGTGGCCGAGATCCTGGAACTGACCGGATCGCTCGACGCGAGCGCGCGGGAGCGGTGTTACGAACTCGGCGCGACGGTCGCGGTGACGCTCGCCGAGGACGCCTGACCACGCGGTCGTGACCGTGTCGGTGGTGGATGGCAGGCTGCGGGTATGCGTGAGATGACCGCTGCCGCGGCCCGGAGATCGGCGCTCTGGGCGCAGGGATTCGCCGACAAGAAGCCGGCGGGCGCGCCGACGCGCAGGCACGTCCGGTCGGTTCTCGACCGCGTGCGTCTGTTCCAGATCGACTCGGTCTCCGTGGCCGTGCGCGCCCACTACGTTCCGCTGTTCAGCCGGCTCGGTGTGTACGACCGCGGCCTGGTCGACTCGGCGGCCTGGTCGCACTCCGCCCGCGCACCCCGCATGCTGGCCGAGTACTGGGCGCACGAGGCGGCGTTCATCCCCGTCGAGGACTGGCCCCTGATGCGCTGGCGGATGCACCGGTACCGGCACGGCCGGTGGTCCGGCGAATCCCGCGTGCTCGACCGCAACCCCACCCTGGCCGCCGACGTGCTCGACGTGATCGGCGCCGTCGGTGCGTGCAGCGCGGGTGACGTGGAGAAACACCTGGAGGTCGACCGTCCCGATCGCAAGGGTCCGTGGTGGGATCGCAGCGACACCAAGGTGGTGTGCGAGCAACTGTTCGCGTCCGGCGCGCTGGCGGTCGACAAACGGGTCGCGTTCACCCGCCACTACGACCTCACCGAACGTGTACTGCCGAAAGCGATTCTCTCCGATCACGTCTCGGAGCCGGACGCCGTCCGCGGCCTCGTGCAGAAGTCGGCGCGGGCGCTCGGGGTGGCCACCGAACCCGATCTGCGTGACTACTACCGACTGTCCCCGGCGCAGACCACGCCGGCGGTCGCCGAACTCGTCGAGGACGGGGTGCTCGAGCAGGTGACGGTCCGGGGGTGGGACAGGCCGGCGTTCGTTCACCGCGACGTGCGGGTTCCCCGGAAGGTGGAGGGGGCGGCGCTGTTGTGCCCGTTCGATCCGCTCGTCTTCTGCCGTCCCCGGACCGAGCGGATGTTCGACTTCCGGTACCGGCTCGAGATCTACACCCCGGCGCACAAACGCGTCCACGGGTACTACGTGTTTCCGTTCCTGCTGAACGGTGAACTGGTCGCCAGGGTCGACCTCAAGGCCGACCGCGCGTCGGGAACGCTCGACGTGCGATCCGCGTTCGTGGAACCCGACCGGAATCCGGGCCGCGTGGTGGAGTCGCTGGTCCCGGAACTGCGAAGAATGGCAACGTGGCTGGGGCTCGACGACGTCCGGGTGGACGATCGCGGCAACCTCGGCGCCCTCCTCGCGGCTGCGGCGGCGCGGCCGCGAGGAGAGTGAGAAACTACAGGCTCTCGACGAACTTCGTCAGGCCCTTGCTCGCGGTCTCGAGCGCCGTCTTCTGCGCCTTCTTCACGAGGAACCCGGGCAGCGGGATCTTCGGGTCGACCGTCAACTCGAACGTGACCTTGGTGCCGGCGCCGGACTCGGTGAGGACGTACGAGCCGTCCTGGGCGTTCTGCTGGCCGCTTTCGACGAGGTGCCACGACACGGTGTTGTCGCCCTCGAACGTGTAATCGACAACCTGCTCGTCGCTGATGCCGAGGATGGAGACGCTCATCCGGACTCGGTGGGGGCGGCCGTCGTCGTGTGTGCTCTCGATGGTGACCGACTTGTGGGCCGAGGACCACTCGGGCAGGCGATCCACCGCAGCGATGGCGGCCATCACCGTGGCCGGGTCGGCCTTGATCTCGAATTCCTTGACGCCGGAAACGGCCATGTTCTTCGCTCCTTCGAGCCTGTGGCGACTCTCATCGTGTGGCTGATGCGACGTAATTACATCACCGCCGCCGAGCGGAGCGTGGAGTGAGTGCTGTGGGGCTCAGAAATTGTCGCGACCGCTGCGCCGCATCTGATCCTTGAGTGCACCCTGGACCGCCTGCGACACCCAGGAATTGAGCGACACACCGTTCTGGGAGGCGGCCTCCTCGGCTTTCGACTTGATCTGATCCATCAGACGCAGGGTGACGCGGCTGATGTCACCGGTGACGTCATCGAACGCAGCGCCGAGATCGTCGGCCGTCGCAGCTCGTTCGCCGTCCGGCCCGGGTGCGGTGGGAGTGCGGTGCACGTCGACGGCGACCTCGGTGCCGTCCAGGCGCACACCGACGGTGCGATTGCCCAGGTTGGACGACACCTCACCGGCGAAATCGGTGAGCACCGACAGGAGGAGCAGGCGCGCGGCGGGTTCGACCGCGGCGGCGAGCGCGGCAGCGGTCGCCCGAGTCTGCTCGTCGCCGAGTGCGGCCGCCGCGTTCAGGTCGTCCCGCAACCGGGAGACGTAGATGCCGAGATCCATGACGCCATCTTGACGTCAAATGTGACGTCAGTCAAGCGGTCGTGACTTCACGGCCCAGGGGCCGGGCCGGGGCACGCCGCGACCCCCGCCGACGCTGCGACTAGGGTCGATGCATTCAGGAGGGACTTCCGACCAGGGAGTTCGGTAGGAGGAACAGCGCAGTGCCGCAGACCGTGCCGCTCAGGGTGCAACTCGTCGCGAAGACGGAGTTCTTTCCGCCGGCGGACATTCCGTGGGAGACCGACGCCGACGGCGGCGAAGCCCTGGCGGAGTTCGCGGGCCGGGCGTGCTATCAGAGCTGGTCCAAGCCCAACCCGCGGACGGCGACCAACGCCGGTTACCTGCGTCATCTGCTCGAGGTCGGGCACGAGTCGGTGCTCGAACACGGCACGGTGAGCTTCTACATCACCGGCATCTCGCGGTCGTGCACTCACGAGCTCATCCGGCACCGCCACTTCTCCTACTCGCAGTTGTCGCAGCGGTTCGTGCGCGAGAACGACGCCAACGTCGTCGTCCCGCCCGCCGTCGCCGGCGACCCGGAGCTCGAGGCTCTGTTCGCGAAGGCCACGGACGCGAGCCGGGCGGCGTACGGCGAACTCCTCGAGGCGCTCGAGGAGAAACTGGCGGGCACCTCCAGCGTGCCGCTGCGCAACAAGCAGGCGAGGCAGGCGGCGAGGGCGGTACTGCCCAACGCGACGGAGACTCGCGTGGTGGTCACGGGCAACTACCGGGCGTGGCGGCACTTCGTGACGATGCGTGCCACCGAGCATGCCGACGTGGAGATCCGCCGTGTCGCGGTCGAATGCCTGCGACAGCTGCAGGCGGCCGCACCGAATGTCTTCGGCGACTTCGAGGTACTGGACTGGGGCGACGGCACAGAGGTAGCACGGAGCACGTTTGCCGCCGACGCGTGACTGGTGTGCAAAAGTACCTGCGTCACCGGGTAGCCTTCTGACCATGACCTACGGTGATTCCGCTTCTCCCGTCGAGCGTCCGTTCGGCACCGTGTCCACAGCGATGGTGACGCCGTTCACCTCGGACGGAAAGCTGGACGTCGACGCCGGTGTCCGCCTCGCGGTGTACCTCGTCGACAACGGATGCGACTCCCTCGTGCTTGCCGGCACCACCGGTGAGTCGCCGACGACCACCGAGAACGAGAAGCTCGAGCTGCTCCGGGCGGTCATCGCCGCGGTGGGCGACCGCGCGAAGATCATCGCAGGCGCGGGCAGCAACGACACCGCGCACAGCGTGGAGCTCGCCCGTGACGCGGCCCGTGCCGGCGCGCAGGGCCTCCTCGTCGTCACCCCCTACTACTCGCGTCCGCCGCAGGCCGGCCTGTTCGCGCACTTCACCGCCGTCGCCAACGCCACCGACCTGCCGGTCATGCTCTACGACATTCCACCCCGCTCCGTGGTCCCCATCGAAACGGAGACCATCCGGCGCCTCGCCGAGAACCCGCGCATCGTCGCGGTCAAGGACGCCAAGGGCGACCTCAACGCGGGCGCCGAGCTGATCGGCACCACCGACCTCCAGTTCTACTCGGGTGACGATCCGCTCAACCTCCCGTGGCTCGCGGTGGGCGCGACGGGATTCGTCAGTGTCATCGGGCACCTCGTGCCCGGCCGGTTGCGGGAACTCCACACCGCCTTCGCGGCCGGTGACATCGCCCGCGCCCGCGCCATCAACCTCAGCCTGATCCCGGTCATCCGCTCGGTGGCGCGTCTCGGCGGCGTCAGCGCGTCGAAGGCGGGTCTGCGTCTGATCGGTCTCGACGTCGGCGAGCCCCGGTTGCCACAGGTCGCGCCCACGCACGACCAGATAGATCTCCTCGCCGCCGATCTGCACGCCGCGGGGGTGCTCGCGTGACCCGACCGCCTCGTCGCCGCAGCGCCAGCCGCCAGGCCGGTCCCCCTTCACCCACAGCAAGTCAGCCACCCCAGGCGGCACCCCCCGTCGCCGAGTCGGCGCCCGTCGTCGCGGACGAGCCGGCCGCCCCGAAGTCGGAGCAGGCGAAGACCGCGCCCGTGAAGGCCGCGTCCACGAAGGGCGGCGCCGCGAACAAGTCGGGGTCCCGCTCCGGTCGTCGCGGCGGCAGCAAGCGTCAGGACTCGCGGCCCGCCACGGTCGATCCGACGGCCCGGCTCGGCACCCCACCGAAGGCCCCGTTCAAGGGACTGCGGGTGGTGGCGCTCGGCGGCATCGGCGAGATCGGTCGCAACATGACCGTGTTCGAGCACCAGGGCAAGCTACTCATCGTGGACTGCGGCGTGCTGTTCCCGGAAGACCAGCAGCCCGGTGTCGACCTGATCCTGCCGGACTTCCGGCACATCGAGGACCGGATGGCCGACGTCGAGGCCGTCGTTCTCACGCACGGTCACGAGGACCACATCGGTGCCATCCCGTTCCTCCTGCGTCTCCGCCCGGACCTTCCCGTGGTGGGTTCGCGGTTCACGCTCGCGCTGGTCGCGGCCAAGTGCCGGGAGCACCGCCAGCGCCCCAACCTCGTCGAGGTCGTGGAGGGGCAGCGCACCGAGCACGGCCCGTTCGAGTGCGAATATTTCGCCGTCAACCACTCGATTCCCGACGCGATCGCCGTCGCGATCCGGACCGACGCCGGAGTCGTGCTGCACACCGGCGACATCAAGCTCGACCAGCTGCCGCTCGACGGCAGGCTCACCGACCTC
Organism: Rhodococcus sp. NPDC056960; assembly: GCF_042674125.1. Taxonomy (NCBI): domain Bacteria; kingdom Bacillati; phylum Actinomycetota; class Actinomycetes; order Mycobacteriales; family Nocardiaceae; genus Rhodococcus; species Rhodococcus sp. NPDC056960. The sequence goes on from NZ_JBHURF010000001.1 coordinate 184,126, forward strand.
GCCGGCTTCTCCCGCCTGGGCGACGAGGGCGTCGACCTGTTCCTCGTCGACTCCACCAACGCCGAGGTGCCGGGATTCGTCACCCCCGAACGTGAGATCGGGGGTGTGCTCGACAACGTCATCGGCAAGGCCAGACAGCGCGTCATCGTGGCCTCCTTCGCCTCCCACGTGCACCGCATCCAGCAAGTGGTCGACGTCGCGCACCGGTACAACCGGCGGGTGGCATTCGTGGGCCGGTCGATGGTCCGCAACATGCAGATCGCGCAGGACCTCGGGTACCTGAGCGTGCCCGACGGTCTGGTCGTCGACATCGACACCGCGGCCAACCTGCCCGACGACCGGCTCGTGCTGATCTCCACCGGATCGCAGGGTGAGCCGCTGTCGGCGCTGTCCCGGATGGCGCGCGGTGAGCACCGGCAGATCAACATCCGGGCCAACGACCTCGTGGTGCTGGCCTCGTCGCTGATCCCGGGCAACGAGAATTCCGTGTTCGCCGTCGTCAACGGGCTCGCCAAGCGCGGCGCCACCGTCGTCACGCAGCAGAGCGCCAAGGTGCACGTCTCCGGACACGCCTCGGCGGGCGAGTTGCTGTACCTGTACAACGCGGTGCGGCCCACCAACGCCATGCCGGTGCACGGCGAATGGCGTCACCTGCGCGCCAACGCCGCCCTCGCGAAGGCCACCGGCGTGCCCGAGGAACGGATCGTGCTCGCAGAGGACGGCGTGGTCGTCGACATGGTCGACGGTCTCGCCGAGATCGTCGGGCAGGTCCCTGTCGGACACGTATACGTCGACGGGCTGTCGGTCGGCGACGTCGGCGACTCCACCCTGTCGGACCGTCTGGTTCTCGGCGAGGGCGGGTTCATCGCCATCAACGTCGTCATCGACGACCACACGGGTCGCGCGGTCAGCACCCCCGAGGTGTCGGGGCGCGGATTCTCCGACGACCCGACCGCGCTCAAGGATGCGGCACAGCTGGTCGAGGCGGAACTGCTTCGCCTCGCCACCGAAGGCGTCAACGACGCCCACCGCATCGCCCAGGCGATCCGGCGTGTCGTCGGCCGATGGGTCGCCGACAAGTACCGTCGCCGTCCGATGATCGTCCCGACCGTCATTGCGGTGCCGTCGGCCGAGGGCAAGTAGTTCTCCGACAGGTAGATTCGGTCGGGTGACCTTCGCCCGAGATGAACGCCTCGCCCTCGTCGATTCGATGGCCGAATTCGGTCCCGACGCCCCGACCCTCTGCGGGACGTGGACCAACCGGGATCTGGCCGCCCACCTGATCGTGCGTGAACGACGCCTCGACGCTGCTCCCGGCATCGTCGTGGGTCGTCTCGCCGGATACACCGAGAAAGTCCAGAACGAGACGGCCACGCGTCCGTGGAGCCGCCTCCTGGACGAGGTCCGGTCGGGTCCGCCGATGTGGTCGCCCATGTACTGGGTGGACGCCCAGGTCAACCTGGGGGAGATGTTCGTCCATCACGAGGACGTCCGTCGCGCGCACGAGGGGTGGGAGCCGCGGGTCCTGCCCGAATCCCGTCAAGACGCGCTGTGGGGTCTCGCGAAGAAGGTCGGCAAGCTCGGCTACCGCCACTCACCGGTGTCGGTGGTGCTCGAGCGGCCGTCCGGTGAGCAGGCCACCGTCCGCACGGCCGGCGCCGGCCGGGTGATCCTGCGCGGTGAACCGTCCGAACTCGCCCTGCACGCGTTCGGACGGGACCAGGTGCGGATCGAGCCCGAGGGTGACGCGGCCGACGTCGCGGCCGTGACCTCCCTCGACCGCGGGTTCTGACGACACACCCACCCAGGTCGCCCCGTGTTACGGGTGTTGCGGATGGTCCGGAAGGTGCCGTAGCGACTAATCTGAGAGCCATGGCAGGTAAGGCGAGCGCCCGCGGTTCGAGCACGACGTCCACGGCGAGAACGGGCGTCCGGGGCGGCTCGACCACGTCCAAGCCCAAGTCCCGCACGACCCGGACGGTCAGCGCTCCGCGCAAGTCCACCTCGTCACGAGGTGGCGGCTCCCGCGGCGGCGCCCGCAGGCCCGCCGCCGAGAAGGCGTCTGCATCCGGTCCCCTGAAGTCGGTGGGCCGGGGAATGGGCGCCGGGTGGTCGCTCGTGGCGAAGGGCGTCGGGGCCACCACGCGCACCGTCGGCAAGGCGGCCGAGATCGAGCAGGGTCACCGGCGCGACGGCATCGCGCTCGGGCTGATCGCGATCAGCGTCGTGGGCGCCGGCGGGATCTGGTTCTCCGCAGGCGGTCCGGTGGGCGAGTGGATCGAGACCGGAGTCCGTGCGGTGGTCGGCGGGGCGTCCGCCGTCCTGCCGCTGATCGGGGTCGCCGTCGCGGTGATCCTGATGCGGACCGAGCCGAAACCCGAGATCCGGCCGAGGCTGGTCCTGGGTTCGCTGCTGGTCGGTCTGCCGGTCCTGGGCCTGTGGCACATCGCGACCGGTTCACCCACCGACGCCGACGGCAGGGCTCACGGCGCGGGTTTCGTCGGGTATGCGGCGGGCGGTCCGCTGACCGACGGTCTCACCGTGTGGCTCGCCGCGCCGCTGCTGCTGATGGCGGCACTGTTCGGTGTCCTGCTCCTGACCGGGACCACGATCCGCGAGGTGCCCGGCAAGCTCCAGTCCTACTTCGGAACGTCGTTCGGCCGCGACCACTACGCCGACTACGACAGCGAGTACTACGAGGAAGGCGAATACGACCCCACCCTGTTCGACGCCGACGGGTACCCGGTCGACGACTACAAGTCCGGGGTGCGGGGTGCCCCGGCCGACAACTATCCCACCGACGAATACGACGTCGGCGACACCGCGAAGACGGAGGTTCTCGGGCTGTGGGACACCGAGCCCGCCACGGAACCCGTCCCGGCGCCGGCCCCGAAGCCGGCGCGCGCCAAGGCCAAGCCCGTCGTCGCCCCGAAGCCGGAACCCGAGCCGGAACCGCTGCCCGACGTCGACAAGTTCGTCACCGACCGGGTGGTCGAGGGCGACTACACGCTGCCGCCGACGTCCCTGCTCATCGACGGCGATCCGCCGAAGATGCGCAGTTCGGCCAACGACGCGATGATCGAGGCCATTACCGAGGTCCTCGAACAGTTCAAGATCGACGCCGCCGTCACCGGGTTCACCCGCGGCCCGACGGTCACCCGTTACGAGGTGGAACTCGGCCCGGGTGTGAAGGTCGAGAAGATCACCGCGCTCGCCCGCAACATCGCGTACGCCGTCGCCACCGACAACGTGCGCCTCCTCGCCCCGATCCCGGGCAAGTCCGCCGTCGGTATCGAGGTCCCCAACTCCGACCGTGAGATGGTGCGCCTCGCCGACGTGCTCACCGCCCCGAGTACCCGCAAGGACCACCACCCGCTGGTGATCGGTCTCGGCAAGGACATCGAGGGCCACTTCGTCAGCGCGAACCTCGCGAAGATGCCGCACCTCCTGGTGGCCGGCTCCACCGGTTCCGGTAAGTCGAGTTTCGTCAACTCCATGCTGGTGTCGCTGCTGTCCCGCGCCACACCCGACGAGGTCCGGATGATCCTCATCGACCCCAAGATGGTGGAGCTGACACCGTACGAGGGCATTCCGCACCTCATCACGCCCATCATCACCCAGCCGAAGAAGGCCGCCGCCGCGCTGGCCTGGCTGGTGGAGGAGATGGAGCAGCGCTACCAGGACATGCAGGCCAACCGGGTGCGCCACATCGACGACTTCAACTCCAAGGTGAAGTCGGGTGAGATCACCGCGCCGCTCGGCAGCGAACGCGTGTACCGGCCGTATCCGTACATTCTCGCCATCGTCGACGAACTCGCGGACCTCATGATGACCGCGCCGCGTGACGTCGAGGACGCGATCGTCCGCATCACGCAGAAGGCGCGTGCCGCCGGTATCCACCTCGTGCTGGCCACGCAGAGGCCCTCGGTGGACGTCGTGACGGGGCTGATCAAGACGAACGTGCCGTCGCGGCTCGCGTTCGCGACGTCCTCGCTGACCGACTCGCGGGTCATCCTGGACCAGCCCGGCGCCGAGAAGCTGATCGGTATGGGTGACGGGCTGTTCCTGCCGATGGGCGCGGGCAAGCCGACGCGCCTGCAGGGTGCGTTCATCACCGACGAAGAGATCTCGGCGGTCGTCGATTTCACCAAGAACCAGGCGGAGCCGGAGTACACCGACGGCGTCACCGCCGCGAAGGTCGGAGAGAAGAAGGACGTCGATCCCGACATCGGCGACGACATGGACGTGCTGTTGCAGGCGGTGGAACTCGTCGTCTCCAGCCAGTTCGGGTCGACGTCGATGCTGCAGCGGAAACTGCGCGTCGGATTCGCGAAGGCCGGACGTCTGATGGACCTGATGGAGACCAGGGGAGTGGTGGGCCCCAGCGAGGGCTCGAAGGCCCGCGAAGTGCTCATCAAACCCGAGGAACTCGACGGTTTGCTGTGGTCCATCCGTGGCGGAGATCCGAGCGAAGCCCCGCCCGACCAGGACTGAAGGCGCATCGCGCGTGTCCGATATGGGCGGTTCGCGCGCGGTGTGGTTGAATGGGCAGCGAATTGGAGGGGAGTATCCCCACCTCTGTGACGGCATCGTCAACACGATCGGCACCATTGCCGATCCGGTGCCGTCAGTCGTTCGGACAATGGTTCCGGCGCGGCGGGAGAGACCTCCGGTACCGACTAGGTATACCGGAGGTCTATTTTCATGCACGTTTCACCGCTGGTCTGGGTCATCACCTGTGTGGTGATCCTCGGACTCTTCGTCTTCGACTTCTTCGCGCACGTGCGCACCCCGCACGCCCCGACCTTCCGGGAGTCCGCGTTCTGGTCGTCGGTGTACATCGGCATCGCGATCCTCTTCGGCCTGATCGTGATGTGGCTGTGGGGAAGTCAATACGGCGGCGAATACTTCGCCGGGTACGTCACCGAGAAGGCGTTGTCGGTCGACAACCTCTTCGTGTTCGTCATCATCATGGGAACGTTCGCGGTGCCGAGGGAGTACCAGCAGAAGGTGCTGTTGATCGGCATCGTGATGGCGCTGGTGATGCGCGGGATCTTCATCGCGGTCGGTGCCGCGGCGATCAACACGTACAGCTGGGTGTTCTACCTGTTCGGCGCGTTCCTCATCTACACCGCCTACACGCTGCTGCGTGATCACGGCAACGAGAAGGAAGCCGAGGAGGAACGCGACAGCAAGATCGTCGCCGTCGCGAAGAAGTTCCTGCCCACCACGGACACCTACGACGGCGACCGGCTCGTCACGCGGATCGACGGCAAGCGCGTCGTGACTCCGCTGCTGCTCGCGCTGGTCGCCATCGGCTTCACCGACGTGCTGTTCGCGCTCGACTCGATCCCCGCGATCTACGGGCTCACCCAGGAGCCGTACCTCGTCTTCACGGCCAACGCGTTCGCACTGATGGGTCTGCGGCAGCTGTACTTCCTGATCGGCGGCCTGCTGGACCGCCTGGTGTACCTGTCGTACGGTCTGTCGATCATTCTCGCGTTCATCGGCGTGAAGCTGGTCCTGCACGCGCTGCACGAGAACACCCTCGGCTTCGTCAACGGCGGGGAGCACGTGGCGGTACCGGAGGTGTCGACGGTGTTGTCGCTCACCGTCATCATCGGTGTGCTGGCCGTGACCACCGTCGCCAGCCTCCTCAAGACGCGGAACACGACGCCGGCGAAGTAAATCCGCCGCACGTCGTGTTCGACGGGTGCCGGTTTCCCGGCGAGTTCAGGAACTGAATTCGCCGAGGACCGGCACCCATTCGACGATCCGGGTGGCGGTGACCAGGCCCTGGCGGGCGAACGGGTCGTGGGTGAAGAGCTGTTCGACGGTCTCCAGGTCGGCGGCGTCGACGATGATGAACGCGCCGCTACCGTCGGCGAAGGGGCCGGACGACACGACGGTCTTCTCGGTTGCGAGCTCACCGAGCCATTCCCGGTGGGCGGGGCGATGCTCGTCGCGCCCCGCGACGGTATCGGCCGAATACGTGTACTCCACTACGAACAGGGACATGTTCTCGCTCTCTGGTGACGGGTTGTCGGATTGACGGGGAACACGGGCACATCTCTCTCACACAATGGGATCCACGGCGAGATGCACGATGGATGTCAGAGGGTGAGAAGCATTCGGGTGTTGCCGAGGGTGTTCGGCTTGACGTAGCTCAGATCGAGGAATTCGGCGACACCGGTGTCGTACGAGCGGCACATCTCGGCGTACACCTCGGCGGTCACGGGTGTGCCGTCGATCTCGACGAATCCGTGTTTGCCGAAGAAGTCGACCTCGAACGTGAGAACGAAGAGGCGCTCGAGTTCGAGTTCCCGCGCGACCTCGATCAACTTGGCGACCACGTGGTGGCCGGCGCCCCGGCCCTTGGCCGCCGGATCGACCGCTATCGTGCGTATCTCGCCGAGGTCGGCCCACAGCACGTGCATTGCGCCGCAGCCGATCACGGTGCCCTCGCGTTCGGCCACCCAGAACTCCTGGACGGATTCGTACAGGGTGACGAGGTTCTTCTCGAGCAGGATCTTGCCGGAATAGATGTCGATCAGGCGCTTGATCTCGGGGACGTCGGAAGTTCGTGCTCGCCGCACGATCAGCTGATTGTCGGCGGTGTCCGGCGTCCGAGAAGTCATGTCGTGCACATTAGCCAACGGCCGTACCGATATTCTTAGGCACGTGCCGGTACGACCAACGAATCCTCCCCACTCCCCGAAGCGTCCCGGGGTGCAGTTCGACGCTGCGGTGCTGCGATGAGCGCGCAGCGCGAGGATTGGACGGCAGCCGACGACTCGGTCGTCCCGGAGCGGGCGGTCGAGCCCGCGAGTGAGACGGCCGTACCGCTCCTGAACATCGCAAACATCCTGACGATGCTCAGAATCGTGCTGGTGCCCGTCTTCCTCGTCGTGCTGTTCGCGGGCGACGGACTTTCCACGACCTGGCGCCTGATCGCCACCGGCGTGTTCGCGGTCGCAGCGATCACAGACCGGATCGACGGGCAACTCGCACGCAAGTACGGCCTGGTCACCGATTTCGGCAAGCTCGCCGATCCCATCGCCGACAAGGCGCTGATCGGCGCCGCCCTCGTCGGACTGTCGATTCTCGGCGACCTCCCGTGGTGGGTGACCGCGGTGATCGCGGTCCGGGAACTGGGCATCACCCTCCTCAGGTTCGCGGTCCTGCGGCATGCCGTCATCCCCGCGGGCCGGGGAGGCAAGCTGAAGACCCTCGTGCAGACTGTTGCCATCGGCTTCTACCTGCTGCCCCTGCCGGCCGGGTTCGAGGTCGTCGGCTGGGTCCTCATGGGCGCCGCCGTACTGCTGACCGTGGTGACCGGGCTGGACTACGTCGTGCAGGCCGTGCGGCTGCGGGCCGGTGTCCACAAGGTCGAGGCGAACGCGAGCACGGGGGCGTGACCGACCCGTTGGTCGACGGCACGCGGGCCGCCGAACTGGTGGCCGTGCTGACCGCCCGCGGCGAGACCGTGGCCACCGCAGAATCGCTCACCGCGGGCCTGCTCACCGCGACCATCGCGGGAGTGCCCGGGGCCAGCAACGTCCTGCGAGGCGGGCTGATCGTCTACGCCACCGACCTCAAGGCCACCCTGGCCGGGGTCGACCGCACCCGACTCGCCGAGGACGGACCCGTGGCCGAGTCCACGGCGCGCGCTCTCGCGGACGGCGCCCGCACCCGCTGCGGCGCCGACTGGGGCGTCGGCCTGACCGGCGTGGCGGGCCCGGACATGCAGGACGGACACCCGGTGGGAACCGTGTTCCTGAGCATTTCCGGGGCCTCCGGAACGTCGGTGCACGAGCTCGGATTGGCGGGGGACCGGTGGCAGATCCGCAAATCTGCGGTTTCCACCGCCGTGTCGGGACTCCTCGATCGTGTGCAGGAAACATCCGCAGGCTAAGGTCGGGAACCAATCGGTCCTGTTCGCGCGTTGAGATAGGCGAGACAGGTGACGGATGAAGGAGGAGCGAGATGGCGCTGCTATTGCGTGAGGCAATCGGTGACAGTCTTCGGCGTACGCGCGTTTCGCAGAGCCGGACCCTGCGGGAGGTCTCCAACAGTGCTCGTGTGAGCCTCGGGTACCTGTCCGAGGTCGAACGGGGGCGCAAGGAAGCTTCGAGTGAGCTCCTGGCGGCGATCTGCGATGCGCTGGAGGTTCCACTCTCCGATGTGCTCGTCGACGTCAGCGAATCACTGTCCGACGGCTCCTCGGCCAAGCGTGGGAACACCGAGCGGCCCGCGGCCGAATCCGCGCCCACCGACGCTCCTGCCGCGAGTGCACGACCGGGATCGACGACCATCGCCCGTGACACGCGGGTCGTCATCCCCGCGCCTGCGCAGGCCCTGGCTGCCGCATAGCAACACCCGTGCCGAACCGATAGATTTCTCGTAACCGCCGATCTCGTCGGCGGTGAGCCAGACAGACAGTCGGGGCGCAGCCCTTGTTCCGGTGCGTGACGGTCGCGCATCGGGTCGCGCAACGCGCGGCGCAACAGATGGAGGCAGGATCAAACCCATGGCTAATCCTTTCGTCAAGGGATGGAAGTACCTGATGGCGCTCTTCAATTCCAAGATCGATGAGAAGGCTGACCCCAAGGTTCAGATTCAGCAGGCGATCGAGGATGCGCAGCGTCAGCACCAGGCTCTGTCGCAGCAGGCCGCGTCTGTCATCGGCAACCAGCGCCAGCTCGAGATGAAGCTGAGCCGTCAGCTCGACGAGGTGGAGAAGCTCAACGCCAACGCGCGCCAGGCCGTCAACCTCGCCGATCAGGCGCAGGCCGCGGGCGACACCGAGAAGGCCATCCAGTACACCAACGCCGCCGAGGCGTTCGCCGCGCAACTCGTCACCGCCGAGCAGGGCGTGGAAGACCTCAAGGCACTGCACGACCAGTCGCTGCAGGCGGCCGCGCAGGCCAAGAAGGCCGTCGAGCAGAACGCGATGGCCCTGCAGGCGAAGGTCGCGGAACGCACCAAGCTGCTCAGCCAGCTCGAGCAAGCCAAGATGCAGGAGCGGGTCAGCGAATCGCTGCGCTCGATGGACAGCACCCTCTCGGCCCCCGGCAACACGCCCAGCCTCGACGCCGTGCGGGACAAGATCGAGCGCCGCTACGCCGATGCACTCGGTTCCGCCGAGCTCGCCCAGAACTCGGTGTCCGGTCGCATGATGGAGGTTCAGCAGGCGAGCATCCAGATGGCCGGGCACAGCAGGCTCGAGCAGATTCGGGCCTCGATGAAGGGCGACGCCCTGCCGTCCGGCGGTGCCGCCAGTGCGCCGGCGGCGCCCGCCAACCCGAACCTCGACAAGCAGCCGCCTGCCGCAGGCCAGACCGGCGCCGCGCAGTAGCCGAACAGAATTCGCATGAGTTCCACCCGAGGTGGCCGACCTGGACGAGCAGTCCGGTCGGCCACCGTCGTGTCCGGCCTCGCCGGGATCCAGGGGGCGCTGCAGCAGGCCGGCGAGTCCGTCGCGGATGCGGCGCAGAAGTGGCGCGACCCGCGGGAACGCTTGCTGCGGAAGAAGAGACGGGCCAGGCGCCGCGCGAAGCGCTACGGCATCGTGTCCGGGTCTTCGGCCACCGGCGCGGCGGGTCTGGCCCTGATGGCCGCACCGGAATGGTCGATGCTGATGGCCGGTGGCGGCGCTGTCGTGTTCGCGGTTCCGGCGGTGCTGGCCGTCAGCCGCTACCGCAAGCTCGACGCCGTCACCCTGCCGCCGGGGCTGCCGGCGCGCCGTGTGCTGCCGGCGCCGTCCTCGGCCGCAAGGGAATCGATGGAGCGGCTCGTGCACAGCGAGCGGGCACTGCACGGCATCCTGGGTGTGCTGTCCCGCTCCGGAACCATCAGCGGCGAAGACATTGAAGACACCCACACCACGGCGCGTTCCGCGGCAGCGGCGCTGCAGGCGGTCGCGCTCGACATCACCTCCATGGAGGATGCGGCGAGGGGGAGTCGGGCGGCAGCCGAGCCGCTCCACCGCGCGATAGGCTCCGCCGCCGCGCAACTCGACGACGGGGTCGAGCAGTTCGAACAACTGGTGGCCGCGGCCGCCGAGGTCGCCGTCCCCGGAACGGCGAGCGCCGTCGGCGAACTGGCCTACGAACGTGCCGAACTGGTGTCGGCCACCGAGAAGCTCGCCGGCCTCGCGGCCGCTCTCGGCGAGATCGACGACATCGTCCGCCGCTACCGCTGACAGCGCTCCATGCCGCCGTGACGCACTCGGCCCGGGAAGTGGGGGAGAACCCTGATCTTTCCCTGATCTTTGCGCTGACCTGGTGATTTACTGCCTCCGTCGTGTCAGGCTTGTGTGCGTACCCGATAAGTGGGGTCGACCAGATGTCGGGCGCAGAAATCGATCGGGGAGACGTGAGTGGAGGACATCATGTTCTGGAAGATTGTTCTGGCGGTTGCGGTGATCTGGATTGCACTGGCGGTGGTCGGTGCACTGGTCAAGGGTTTGTTCTGGATCCTCGTCGTGAGCGCCGTGGTGTTCGGTGTCTACCTGCTGATCAAGGCGATGTCCGGATCCGGCGACAAGTCGGACATCACGCGGAGCTGACGGGGCCCGCACGGCGGGACCGCCTGCTCTACATCGGTAAAGAATCGGGCCGTGACGGAACAGCATAATTAATCGAATAATCCAGGTGTCCCGGACGGTCGGCGTCTGACCTCGACACTCGTCCCGTCAACGCGCGTTCCAGTTGCCGCCACCGGTCGAATCCCCGACGCGAGGGGTGGCGGGTCCCATGCGGTATGGGCTTCGGGTGCCGGTGGGGGATTCATGCGTTACGGTGTTACACACAATGTCTATTCGTAATTCTCCAGCGCGTGACGACAGCCCGGCGAGCGTCGAGGACTCGATTCTCGACGCCGCCCGCACGTGCATCCTCGATTTCGGTCTCCGCCGCACCACCCTGGCCGAGGTCGCCCGGCGCGCCGGCGTCAGCAGGCCGACCGTCTACCGTCGCTGGGCGGATACGCGGTCAGTGGTCGCCGATCTCATGACCCGCGAGATCGCCGCGGTGATGCCCGAATTCTCCGCCGAGGAGTCGGTCCACCGCCAATTGGTCGACGCCGTGGTGCGCGTGTCCACCGAGGTGCGCACCCATCCGCTGTTCGTGAAGATCCTGCGTTCGGATCAGGAACTGTTCACCACGTACATCCTGGAGCGGCTCGGTACCAGCCAGCGGGCGATCATCGACCAGGTGGCCGTCGCGGTGTCGGCAGGTCAACATCAGGGTTCCATTCGCGCAGGGGAGAGCCGTCAGATCGCCACGATGGTGCTGCTCATCGCGCAGTCGGCGGTCCAGTCGGCAGTGATGGTGGCGGAGGAACTTCCCGGCGACGCGTTGACGGAACAACTCCGACACGCCGTCAGCGCCTACCTGGCGCCGGACGCCGCCGACGAACAGCCGACGACCCGAGGAGACCGGTGAACCACCCGTACACCCCGCCGACGAGACGATCGTCGGCGCTGAATGCTGCACGACGAGCACGCGAGCTCGACGAGCTGTCCGGCGGCGCAGCCGTAGACCTGCTGGTGATCGGCGCAGGCGTGACCGGAGCCGGCGTCGCGCTGGATGCCGCGTCGCGTGGCCTCCGCGTCGTGCTGGCCGAGAAGCGGGACCTCGCCTTCGGAACCAGCCGGTGGAGCTCCAAGCTCGCCCACGGCGGACTGCGGTACCTCGCGTCGGGCAACGTCGGGATCGCTCGCGAGAGCGCGGTCGAACGCGGAATCCTCATGACCCGCACCGCCCCCCATCTCGTCCGGGCCCTGCCCCAGCTCGTCCCGGTGCTCGATTCGACGACCCTGTTCGGGAAATCCCTCGTCCGCACGGGGTTCCTGGCCGGCGACCTGTTGCGGGCCGGCGCGCGCACGCCGTCGGCGGTCCTGCCGCGGTCGCGCACCGTCGGGGCCGACCGGGTGGTCGAACTCACCCCGGCCGTGCGGCGCGAGGGCCTGCGGGGCGGACTGATGGCGTTCGACGGTCAGCTGATCGACGACGCCCGGCTCGTCGTCGCGATCGCCCGCACCGCCGCGCTCTTCGGTGCGAAGATGCTCACGCGAACGGGTGCATACGACGTGACCGGAACGTCGGCGACGCTGCGCGACGAGCTGACCGGTTCGGAGCTGCCCATCCGGGCGCGCGCCGTCGTCAACGCCGCGGGTGTGTGGTCGGGGGAGATCGATCCCGCCATCACGTTGCGGCCCAGCCGCGGCACACATCTGGTGCTTCCCGCCGAACGACTCGGCAACCCGACCGCAGCGCTCACTGTCCCGATTCCCGGTGAGACCAATCGCTTCGTCTTCGCGCTGCCCGCGCAGCTCGGCCGCGTGTACCTCGGCTTGACCGACGAGGCCGCACCGGGCCCGGTACCGGACGTCCCGGCGGCGTCCGAGCAGGAGGTCGACTTCCTGCTCGACACGGTCAACACCGCGCTCGCGGATCCGCTGACCCGCGCGGACGTCCTCGGCACCTTCGCGGGTCTGCGCCCTCTGCTCGACACCGGGGACGGGTCGACCGCGGACCTGTCCCGCAACCACGCCATCCTCCGGTCGGACACGGGTCTCGTCAGTGTCGTCGGCGGCAAGCTGACCACCTACCGCAAGATGGCGGAGGACGCCGTCGACGCCGCCGTGGAGGTGGCGGGGCTGGACGCGGGCCGGTGCCGGACGCGTGCCCTCCCGCTCGTCGGCGCCGCGACACCCGAAGCGCTGCGGAACGTTTCGGCCCCGCCGACGCTGCTGGCTCGCTTCGGAACGGAAGCGGCGCTGATCGCCGCCGCCGGCCCCGAACTGCTGGCGCCGATCGCCGACGGCGTGGACGTCAGCCGCGCCGAACTCGAGTTCGCGGTGACGCACGAGGGCGCACTCGACGTCGACGACCTCCTCGACCGTCGCACCCGGATCGGTCTCGTCCCCGCCGACCGGGCGCGGTCCCTCGATGCCGCCGAAGCCGTGTTCGAGAAACGGTGACGCCGACCGTGTGACACCCTGTGCTCGTGCGAGTCGCCGTGGTCGCCGGGCCGGATCCCGGACATGCCTTTCCCGCCCTTGCGTTGTGCCTCGCCTTCCTGGCGGCAGGCGACGATCCGGTCCTGTATACCGGCGCACGGTGGATCGAGCCCGCGCGGGCGGCGGGCGTGTCTGCCGAGTTGCTGAAAGGTCTCGCGCCCCGGCCGACGGACGACGACCTCGACGCGGGCGCGCGCATTCACGCCCGGGCCGCGCACATCTCCACCGAATTGCTGCCCGACTTGCGCGCAATGGAACCGGACCTCGTGGTCTCCGACATCCTCACCGCCGGTGGCGGCATGGCCGCCGAGCGGCTGGGGATCCCGTGGGTCGAATTGTCGCCGCACCCGCTGTACGCCCCGTCCCGGGGTCTGCCGCCCATCGGAAGCGGATTGGCGCCGGGGGAGGGTCTCCGTGGCAGGCTCCGCGACACGCTCATGCGCACCGCGACGGCCCGGTCGATCCGGCAGGGTGAGCGGCAACGCTCGGAGGCCCGCATCGGTGTCGGACTGCCGGCGACGGACCCGGGACCGGTGCGCCGCTTGATCGCGACGCTCCCCGCGCTCGAGGTCCCGAGGCCGGACTGGCCTGCCGAGGCGCACGTGGTGGGACCACTGTTGTGGGAACCCACGAACGAGGTGCTGGCGGCGCCGGACGGCACCGACCCGCTGGTCATGGTGGCCCCCTCGACCGCATTCACCGGCGCCGAGGGGATGCTCGAGACCGCGCTGGCCGGGCTCGACGGGGCCGGCGTCCGGGTGGTCGCGTCGATTCTGGAGGGGGCGCCGCGCATCGTTCCGTCCTGGGCGCGAGCCGGACTCGGCCGCCAGGACGCGATGCTGCGCGAAGCCTCGGTCGTCGTCTGCGGCGGGGGCCACGGAATGCTCGCGAAGGCGCTGCTGGCGGGTGTCCCGGCCGTGGTGGTTCCCGGCGGCGGAGATCAGTGGGAACTCGCGAATCGGGCCGCGCGGCAGGGGAGCGCCCTCGTGGTGCGGCCCCCGAGTGCCGACGCCCTCCGCGACGCGGTGGAGCAGGTGCTCTCGAACGGTGCTCACGTCGACGCCGCGCAGCGGGCCGCGCGGAGCATCGTCGAGGTCGCCGATCCGGTGGAGGTGTGCCGCGACGCGCTGCGGTGAGACCTGGGCCTGCGGTTCGGCTAGCGTGGTCGTGTGCGATTGACCGAATTTCACCAACTCGTCCGCGACGAATTCGGGCAGATGCGCGGCGATGCGCTGCTCGTCGACCATGTGCTGCTCAGTCTCGGTGGCAAGACTGCCGCCGAGGCGATCGAGGACGGCCGGGAACCCCGCGAGGTGTGGCGGGAACTGTGCGTCGAGTTCGACGTCCCGCCGAAGCGACGATAGAAAGCCGGCGTGTCGATCGGGCCGGTCATATCTATCGAACACACGTTCCCCTATGCTGGAGATGTTCGGTGGTCACGATTCTTGTCGGTACCTGGATCTAATCTGACCGCAGATCACTGATGAGACTCGAGAATGGGGACGACGATGGCACCACAGGCACACGATCGAGACAAGGCGCTCGACCTGGCGCTGGCGCAGATCGACAAGAACTTCGGCAAGGGTTCGGTGATGCGCCTGGGCGAAGGTGTCCGTCAGCCCATCGCCGTCATCCCGACCGGCTCCATCTCGCTGGACGTCGCCCTCGGTATCGGCGGACTGCCCCGCGGCCGTGTCGTCGAGATCTACGGCCCGGAATCCTCGGGTAAGACCACCGTGGCCCTGCACGCGGTCGCCAACGCTCAGGCGGCCGGCGGCATCGCGGCCTTCATCGACGCCGAGCACGCACTCGACCCCGACTACGCCCAGAAGCTCGGTGTCGACACCGATGCCCTCCTGGTGTCGCAGCCCGACACGGGTGAGCAGGCGCTCGAGATCGCAGACATGCTGATCCGCTCCGGCGCCCTCGACATCCTCGTGGTCGACTCCGTGGCCGCACTGGTTCCGCGTGCCGAGATCGAGGGCGAGATGGGCGACAGTCACGTGGGTCTCCAGGCGCGCCTGATGAGCCAGGCGCTCCGCAAGATGACCGGTGCGCTGAGCAACTCCGGCACCACCGCGATCTTCATCAACCAGCTGCGCGAGAAGATCGGCGTCATGTTCGGTTCCCCCGAAACCACCACCGGTGGTAAGGCGTTGAAGTTCTACTCGTCCGTGCGCCTCGACGTCCGGCGGATCGAGACCCTCAAGGACGGCACCGACGCCGTGGGAAACCGCACCCGCGTCAAGGTGGTCAAGAACAAGGTCGCGCCGCCGTTCAAGCAGGCCGAGTTCGACATTCTCTACGGTCAGGGAATCAGCAAGGAAGGCTCGCTGATCGACATGGGTGTCGAGCACGGGTTCATCCGCAAGTCGGGTTCCTGGTACACCTACGAAGGCGATCAGCTGGGGCAGGGCAAGGAGAATGCCCGCAAGTTCCTGTTGGAGAACACCGACATCCGCGACGAGATCGAGAAGAAGATCAAGGAAAAGCTCGGAATCGGCGCCGACGTCACGGCTGCCACGGACGACGCAGCCCCGGTCGAATTCTAAGGCGCCGCCATGCGTCCTACGGGCGAAGGTGGAACGGAGACGCAGGCCAAGGATTTCTGCCTGCGTCTCCTGACGGACCGTGCCCGGAGTCGGGCGGAGTTGTCCGAGCGGCTGGCGAAGAAGGGTTATTCGGCCGACATCGCTGAGCGTGTACTCGACCGCCTCACCGAGGTCGGCCTCGTCAACGACGCCGACTTCGCCCAGCAGTGGGTGCATTCACGACACACGTACTCCGGCAAGGGGAAACGTGCGCTCGCCCTGGAACTGCGCCGCAAGGGCATCGGTCAGGACGATGCCACCGAGGCGCTCGCTCAGATCGACAGCGACGACGAACGAGCGCGTGCCACGGAACTGGTCGCGAAGAAGCTGCGCACGGTGTCCGCGGACGACCGCGACCGGGCGGTGCGACGCCTGGTGTCGATGCTGGCGCGCCGCGGGTTCCCTCAGGGCATGGCCTTCGAGGTGATCAAGGAGCAACTCGATCGGGCCGGAACGGACACCGACGACGTGTTCGACGAGATCTGAACCGACACGATCGGACGGGGCGGTGGCCCCGTCCGACCGTGTCGCTCGTGCAAAGCGAACGTCACATCAACCGTTTGTCGGTGATGTCCATACCCGGAACCGACACCGCCGGCAGTTCGGGGCCGGCGCCCTTGGGGCCGCCTCCCCCCTTCTTGCCGGCGCGGAGCCGCTTCTCGACCTTGGTCGCGACCACGGTGAGGGTGGAGTTGAGCACGATCATGATGATCGCCACGACGATCAGGGCGGGCAGGTAGTTGCCGTAGAACGCGCCGAGCTGCTGACCGGAGCGCACCACTTCGACGTAGCCGATGAGGTAACCGAGCGCGGAGTCCTTCAGGGCCACCACCATCTGCGAGATGATCGCGGGGAGCATCGCCGTGACGGCCTGCGGAAGCAGGATGGTGCGCATGACCTGACTCTTGCGCATGCCCAGCGCCATGGCTGCCTCGCTCTGCCCCCTGGGCAGCGAGTTGATGCCGGCCCGGACGATCTCGGCGATCACCGAGCCGTTGTACAGCGTGAGGCCGACGATGACCGCGGCGAGCGCAAGGTACTTCGATTTGAAGACCTCGTACTCGGCGAACAGCTGGTACGAGAAGATCATCAGGATCAGCACCGGGATGGAGCGGAACAGTTCGACGATCCCGCCGGCGACCCATCGGACCGGCCGATGGTCCGACAGGCGGCCGATGCCGAGAATCGCGCCGAGGATCAGCGCGAACAGGATCGACACGGCGGCGGCTACGAGGGTGCCGCGGATACCGGGGATCAGATAGGTGGTCCACGACGTCGACTCGGTGAACGGATCCCACTTCGCCGACGTCAGCTGTCCCTTGTCGTCGAGGGCCGCGTAGACGAGGTAGCCGATTCCCAGCAAGACGACGGCGACGGCGACGGAGATCAGGCGATAGATGTTCTTCGCCTTCGGACCCGGCGCGTCGTAGAGGACGGTGGCGGAATTGCTCATCGTGCAACCTCGAATCGCTTGCTCAGGTAGCCGAACAGGAGCCCCATCGGCAGGGTCAGGATCACGAATCCGAGCGCGAAGATGCCACCGACGACGAAGATTGCCGCCTCGTTCTCGATCATTTCCTTCATCAGCAGCGATGCCTCCGCCACGCCGATCACCGAGGCGATCGTCGTGTTCTTGGTCAAGGCGATCAGCACGCTGCCGAGCGGAGCCGTGACCGCCCGGAACGCCTGCGGAAGCACGATCAGGCGCAGGTTCTGGGAGAACGTGAGTCCGAGCGACCGGCCGGCCTCCGCCTGTCCGACGTGCACGGTGTTGATGCCGGACCGCAGCGATTCGCAGACGAAGGCCGCGGTGTAGACGCTGAGTCCGAGTACGGCGAGCCGGAAGTTGTTCTGCTCGAAGAAGGTCGGCGACTGCTCGGGGGCGAGCTTGACGCCCATCGTCTGGAAGAGGCCGAACGAGCAGAAGATGATGATGAGGGTCAGGGGAGTGTTGCGGAAGATCGTCACGTAGGCCGTGCCGACGCCCCGTGCGACGGGGATCGGCGACACCCGCATGGCCGCCAGGATGGTGCCGAGTATCAGAGCACCGACGGCCGAGAAGACGGTGAGCTGCACCGTCGTCCAGAACGCGTCGATCAGCTGATCGCCGTACTTGCTCAGTAGGTCCACTTACCGTCTCCCCAGGTCACCGGTGGTTGGTGTCGAACGGGCCGGACGGTTCCCCGGAGGGGAGCCGTCCGACCCGGATGCGTGAGTTGCTCAGTACCGATCGACGGTCGGCGGGGCGGGAATCGGGTAGCCCGACGCGCCGACGGTCTCGTTGAACGCGCGCGCCCACGAGCCGTCCGCGATCATCGCCTCGATGGCGTCGTTGATCTTGGCGCGGGTCTCGTCGTCGCCCTTGGCCAGGCCGATGCCGTAGCGCTCCTCGGTGAACGGCTGGCCGACCACCTTCAGCTCGCCCGGGTACTGCGCCGCGTAGCCGGCGAGGATGATGTCGTCGGTGGTGACGGCGTCGACTGCACCGTTACGCAGCGCCTCGACGCACGCCGAATACGTGTCGAACTCCTGCAGCTGCACGTCCTGCGCGTACTGGTCCTTGACCTTCTGCGCGGGGGTGGAGCCGGTGACCGAGCACAGCTTCTTTCCGCCGTTGAGCGAATCGGGTCCGGTGATGTCGGTGTTGTCGGACTTCACCAGGAGCGACTGTCCGGCAATGAAGTACGGGCCGGCGAAGTCGACCTTCTCCTTGCGGGCGTCGGTGATCGAGTATGTGGCGACGATGTAGTCGACCTCGCCGTTCTGGATCAGCGTCTCGCGCTGAGCCGACGGGGACTCCTTGAACTGGATGTTCTCCGGGGCGACGCCCAGCTTGCCTGCCACGTATTCGGCGACCTCGACGTCGAAACCGCTGAAGGATCCGTCGGGGTTGCGCAACCCGAGGCCAGGCTGGTCGTACTTGATGCCGACCGTCAGTTTGCCCTCCGACGCGCTCTGGGACGCGCTCTTCTCCTCACCTCCGCCGCAGGCAGATGCGACGACGGCGAGCGCCATGACGCCGATTCCCACACGAATCGAGCGATTGATCCTCATCGAGTTCCTCCCATTGAAAATGACGGTTGTTGCCTGTGGAGCACGGTGGACCGACCGAGCGCCGGGGTGGCGCCCGTGCAGGTCAGTGGCTGAGAATCTTGCCCAGGAAGTCCTTCGCGCGCTCCGATTTGGGAGCGGTGAAGAAGGTGGCGGGTTCGGAGTCCTCGACGATCTGGCCGTCGGCCATGAAGAGGACCCGGTCGCCCGCCTTGCGGGCGAAGCCCATCTCGTGGGTCACCACGAGCATGGTCATGCCTTCCTTGGCGAGTGAGGTCATGACATCGAGAACCTCGTTGACCATTTCCGGGTCGAGTGCGGACGTCGGCTCGTCGAACAGCATGACCTTGGGATCCATGGCGAGCGCGCGGGCGATCGCCACCCGCTGCTGCTGGCCGCCGGACAACTGCGCCGGATACTTGTCCGCCTGATTGGCGATGCCGACACGCTCGAGAAGCTCGTAGGCCTTGGTCTTCGCGTCGGCGCTGCTCTTCTTCCGCACCTTGACCGGTGCGAGCATCACGTTCTCGAGGATCGTCTTGTGGGCGAACAGGTTGAACGACTGGAACACCATGCCCACGTCGGCGCGCAGTGCCGCCAGCGCCTTGCCCTCGGCGGGCAGCACCTTGCCGTCCACGGCGATCTCGCCGGAGTCGATCGGCTCGAGCCGATTGATGGTCCGGCACAGCGTCGACTTCCCCGAGCCGGACGGTCCGAGGACGATCACGACCTGCCCGCGGGGGACTTCGAGATCGATCTCCTGCAGGACGTGGAGGGCGCCGAAGTGTTTGTTCACCGATTTCATCGAGATCATGGACGGGGCCGCGCCCGTGGAGGGTGTCGGCGTCGCGTCGTCGGCTTGCGTCATAGTCGATGACCCTATGTGCTGGGGGCGGGTGGGCCTGCCATTTGCTCCGAGAATCCTCGGGATGTCACGGAAACTTTACTGTCGGGCGTCGACCGTGTGTCCTGGCGCACACCGGCCGCGACGAGGCGATTTGGCGCGGGCCGTACCCTGGCATACGTGGACACGATCGACCAGAACCCTCGCCGCAGCTACGAGGTGCGCACGTACGGCTGCCAGATGAACGTGCACGACTCCGAGCGGCTGTCGGGGCTGCTCGAGGACGCGGGCTACACGAAGGCGGAAACCGGGCAGGCGCCGGACCTCGTCGTCTTCAATACCTGCGCGGTGCGCGAGAACGCCGACAACAAGCTGTACGGCAACCTGAGTCATCTGGCGCCGGCCAAGGAACAGAACCCCGACATGCAGATCGCGGTCGGCGGGTGCCTGGCGCAGAAGGACCGCGACGTCGTCGTGAAGAAGGCGCCGTGGGTCGACGTCGTCTTCGGCACCCACAACATCGGTTCGCTCCCCGCCCTGCTGGACCGGGCCCGCCACAACCAGCGGGCCGAGGTCGAGATCCTCGACGCCTTGGAGGCGTTCCCGTCGACGCTGCCCGCCAAGCGAGAGTCCGCGTACGCCGGCTGGGTGTCCATCTCCGTCGGCTGCAACAACACGTGCACGTTCTGCATCGTGCCCGCGCTGCGCGGCAAGGAGGTCGACCGCCACCCGGGCGACATCCTCGCCGAGGTGCAGGCGCTGGTGAACGAAGGCGTCGTCGAGGTCACGCTGCTCGGACAGAACGTCAACGCGTACGGCGTGTCCTTCGCCGACCCGGACCAGCCCCGCGACCGCGGGGCGTTCGCCGCGCTGCTGCGCGCGTGCGGCGAGATCGACGGCCTCGAGCGTGTCCGCTTCACGTCTCCGCACCCGGCCGAGTTCACCGACGACGTCATCGAGGCGATGGCCGAGACCTCCAATGTGTGCCCCCAGCTGCACATGCCGTTGCAGTCCGGTTCGGACCGCGTGCTCAAGGCGATGCGCCGCTCCTACCGGAAGTCGCGGTTCCTCGGGATCATCGAGAAGGTGCGCACCGCGATGCCGCACGCGGCGATCACCACCGACATCATCGTCGGCTTCCCCGGTGAGACCGAGCAGGATTTCCAGGACACGCTCGACGTCGTCCGGCAGGCGCGATTCACCAGTGCCTTCACCTTCCAGTACTCGAAGCGGCCCGGCACCCCGGCGGCGGAGATGGACGAACAGCTGCCCAAGGCCGTGGTCCAGGAACGGTACGAGCGTCTCATCGCGTTGCAGGAAGCCATCACGCTCGAAGAGAACCAGAAGCTCGTCGGAGCCGAGGTGGAACTGCTCGTCGCGGCCGGAGAGGGCCGCAAGAACGCGGAGACCGCCCGGATGAGCGGCCGCGCCCGCGACGGCCGGCTCGTCCACTTCCGGCCGGAGGGAAACCTCGACGGGAACATCCGGCCGGGCGACGTCGTCACGATCGTCGTCAGCGCCGCCGCCCCGCACCACCTCGTCGCCGACACCCCGGTCCTGACCCACCGCCGCACCCGCGCGGGGGACTCCTTCGAGAAGGGCGTCACCCCCAAGACTCCGCCGATCGGCGTCGGGCTCGGACTACCGCAGATCGGTGCGCCCGCACCACTACCCGCTCAGATGGGATGCAACGCATGACCTCCTCGTCCGACGACAAGCGGAACGACGGACACCGGCCCGGTGACACCGGTCCGAGTGACGAGAACGAGCCGATCGAGAGCTACCTGAAGGATTTCGACGACGCCGAGAAGAAGGTGGCCGGCGAGATCGACCCCGGCGCGCGTGCACTCGTCGTCGCGATCGCGGTCGTGGTGCTCCTCGGCTCGCTCACCTTGCCGCACTCCGGCGTCGCCAACGGCTGGGAGGTCCTCGTGTACGGCGACGACGCCCAGGCCGAGACGATCGCCCTGCCGTCACGGTTGTTCGTGTGGTTCGAGGTGGTCTTCGGTGTCGTGGTGTCGATGCTGGCCCTCGTCACCCGCCGATGGGCCCTCGCCTGGGTGGCCCTGGCCGGCACCGCGGTGTCGATCGTGTTCGGCATGCTCGCCATCTGGTCGCGGCAGACGCCGGCGCCGGGGGTCGAGGCGGCAGGACCGGGAATCGGGCTGATCATCGGCTGGCTCACGGTCATCGTGCTCACGTTCCACTGGTTGAAGGTGGTCTGGAGCCGGACCGCGCTGCAACTGGCCGCGGAAGAGGAACGCCGCGCCGCTGCCGCCGAAGCGGAGCGACGCGGCGACTGGAACGTCGGCTAGCGGTCGCGACTACTGGCCGCTGACGGCGCCCTCGGCCGCCTCGGCCCATTCCCGCCACTGCTTGGCCTGCGCGAGGGCGCTCTCGGCGTCCTTCGTCTTGCCCGCAGCGGTGGCCTTGGCTGCCTGCTCCTCGAACTGGGAGACCCGTTCACGGAACTGGGCAGCCCGGGCGAGTGCCTCCGGGTCGGTGCGACGCCACTCCTCGTCCGCGGCGTCGCGGACGCGCTTCTCGATGGCCCGCAGCTTGCCCTCGAGGTCGTGCATCCGCTCGCGGGGAACCTTGCCGATGGCGTCCCACTTCTCCTGCAGGTCGCGAAGGGCCGCCCGTGCGGCGTCGATGTCCTTGGACGGATCGATGTGACCGGCGTTCTTCAGCAACTCCTCCTTGGCGACCGCGTTCTCCTCGAACTCGGCGTCGCGTTCGGAGGACGCGGCGTTGCGGGCCGCGAAGAACACGTCCTGGGCGCCCTTGAACCGCTTCCACAGGTTGTCGTCGGCTTCGCGGGGCGCGCGCCCGGCGGCCTTCCACTCGGCGAGCAGATCCCGGAACGCGCCTGCGGTGGGACCCCAATCGGTGGAGTCGGACAGCGCCTCGGCCCGGGCGACGAGTTCTTCCTTCTTCGTTTTCGCGGCGGCGCGCTCACGATCGAGTTCGGCGAAGTGCGCACCGCGACGACGGTTGAACGCCTCCCGCGCCTTCGAATACCGCTTCCAGAGGGCGTCGTCGACCTTCCGGTCGATCCCCCGGATCGTCTTCCATTCGTCCAGGATCTCGCGCAACCGGTCGCCGGCCGCCTTCCACTGCGTGGATTCGGCGCCGATGTGCTCGGCCTCGGCGGCGAGTTCTTCCTTACGTTCGGTGTGAGCTTGCCGCGACAGTTCCTTCTCGTGTTTGGCGTGGGCGGCGGCCTCGTCGGAGCCGGCGACGATGACGTCGAGACGGGCCGCGAGCGAATCGATGTCACCGATCACCGCGGCGGTCGGGAGGGATTCGGCGAGCGCGATCGCGGCGGCCTTGGTCTTCTTCGCATCGCCGGCGCCGGAACTGAGCCGGGCTTCGAGCAGCGCCACCTCCGTCGCCAGGTCGTCGAAGCGCCGACCGAAGTGCGCCAGACCCTCCGCCGCGTCTCCCGCCTGCCACGAGCCGATCTGCCGTTCCCCGTCCGCGGTCGTGACCCAGGCGGTGCCGTCGTCGTCGACCCGGCCGAACTTGCTCGGATCGCTCTGTGGGGGTGCGGCGACGGCGGGGGCGGAGAGAGCGTGCGTCGGTGTGGGGTGGGGCTTGGGTGCATTCGGTTTGGCGGCTGCACCGGGCTTCGGGACGCTGGGCTTCGGTGTGTCGTGCTGCTGAGCGGCAGGCTCCACGGCGGGCTTCGCGTCGCTGCTGTCGGTCATCGGTTCCTCATCTCTGCCGCGCGTCACGGCTGCCTGAAACGCAATACTGGCTCCATACGACCCGGGTCGGGTGCTGGCTCCATTCAACCCGGTACGGGCCCTGTGGACTATTGAATCAGGTCGGACGGTCCGCGTTGGTACCGATTGACGGCGGCGCCCGAATCGGATGTCGGGCCGCCGCCGCCGGTCGACTAGCGTGTCGCGTGTGTTCACTGCCGCCATCCTCGTGCCGTCACCCCCGCTCCTGGTCCCCGAACTGACCGGGTCGGCGGCCGCGGAGACGGCGCCGCTGCGGGACGCGGTGCAGGCGGTCGCGAAGGCGTTGTCGGCGCTCT
The DNA here is from genome assembly GCF_042674125.1 of Rhodococcus sp. NPDC056960. Lineage (NCBI taxonomy): Bacteria > Bacillati > Actinomycetota > Actinomycetes > Mycobacteriales > Nocardiaceae > Rhodococcus > Rhodococcus sp. NPDC056960. The sequence goes on from NZ_JBHURF010000001.1 coordinate 207,684, forward strand.
CCACCGAATGGGTGGCGGTCGGAGCGGCGCCGGCCGCGGTGCAGGTGCCGCCCGGCGCCCAGGGCACCTATCGCGGCTACGGCGTGGACGTACGGGTCGCGTTGCGGCCCGGTCCGGCCGGCGAGCCCGACCCCGACCTGCCGCTGGCGGCGCTGACGGCGGGATGGATCCGGGGGACGTGCGCGCCCGACGCCGTCGTCGACGCGCGGATCCTCGCCGCCGACCTCACTCCGGCGCAGTGCTCCGCGTACGGCGCGGAACTGCGTTCCGAACTCGACCGTGACCCCGAGCCGCGTGGGCTGGTGATCGTCGCGGACGGTGCGAACACCCTCACGGCGAAGGCGCCCGGCGCGTTCGACCCACGGGCGGAGGGAGTGCAGGCCAGGCTCGACGCGGCCCTCGACTCCGGCGACCGTGACGCGCTGCTGGCCCTCGACGCCGCGGAATGCGCGGTCCTCGGCATCGGCGGGCGAGTCCCGTGGCAGGTGCTCGCCGGCGTGTTCGGCAGACCGCCCACGACCTGCCGGACGCTGTACAGCGCGGCTCCGTACGGCGTCGGCTACCACGTGGGGGAGTGGCGTCCGTGACGTCACCCACCCCGATCGCCGTCGTCGGACCGACCGCCACCGGAAAATCGGATCTCGCGCTGGACCTGGCCGAACGGCTCGGCGGCGAGATCGTCAACATCGACGCGATGCAGCTGTACCGGGGCATGGACATCGGCACCGCCAAACTCCCCCCGCCCGAACGCCGCGGAATCCCGCACCACCAACTCGACGTGCTCGACGTGACGCAGACGGCGACCGTCGCGAACTATCAGCAGGCCGCAGTCCGCGACGTGGAGGCGATCACCGCCCGCGGCGCCGTGCCGGTCATCGTCGGCGGATCGATGATGTACGTGCAGTCGCTGCTCGACGAGTGGGCCTTCCCCGCCACCGATGCGTCGGTGCGGGCCCGGTGGGAAGCCGTCCTCGCCGACCACGGAGTCGCGGCCGTCCACGCCGAGTTGAAGAAGGTGGACCCCGACGCCGCCGCGTCGATCCTCCCCACCGACGGCAGGCGCCTCGTCCGGGCCCTCGAAGTCGTGGAGATCACCGGCAAGCCGTTCGCGGCGTCCGCCCCGCACATCGGCGAACCGCGATGGGGCGCACACATCGTCGGCGTCGACCGCGACACGGCCGAACTCGACGACCGGATCCGGCTCCGCACCCGGCTGATGTTCGAACGGGGACTCGTCGACGAGGTGCGCGGGCTGATCGACGTGGGACTGCGCGAGGGCGTCACCGCACCCCGGGCCATCGGATACGCACAGGTGCTCGCGTGGATCGACGGCGAATACGACCTGGACGAGGCGCAGGAACGCACGTTCATCGGTACCCGGCGCTACGTCCGCAGGCAACGGTCGTGGTTCCGCCGCGACCCCCGCATCCGGTGGGTCGACGGACGCGCCCCCGACCTCGCGGACATCGTGATCCGCACCCTGGGCGAGAATCGAACACTGGGAGAACGATGAGCCGCACCCCGTCCGGACGTAACCGCCCGGTCTCGTCCCTGATGGTGACGAGCCGCAATGCGAAGTTTCAGCAATGGCAGTCGTACCTCACCAATCGTGCCAAACGAACGAAGGCGGGACGCTTCCTGATCCAGGGTGTGCGTCCGCTCAACCTCGCGCTGGAAAACGACTGGCCGATCGAATCGCTGCTGCACCGCATCGACGGACCTCCGCTGTCCGACTGGGCACGCGAACTGCTCGCCTCCCGCTCCGTCGAACAGATCGGTGTCAGCGCCGAACTGATGGCCGAGCTGGGCGAGAAGACCACCACGGCGCCGGAACTGATCGCCGTCGCGAAGACACGGGCCCCGCGGCTGAAGGACCTGCGGCTGCAGTCGGTACCCCTGATCGTCGTGTTCGACCGGCCCACCTCGCCCGGAAACCTGGGAACCCTCGTCCGTTCGGCCAACGCGTTCGGAGCCGACGCCGTCGTCGTCGTCGGTCACGGCGCCGACCCGTTCGACCCCCGGAGCGTCCGGGCCTCCACCGGCTCCCTCTTCGCGATGCCCGTCGTCACGGTGTCGTCCGTCGACGACGTACTCGCCTTCCGCGACACCCGGCGGACGTCCGGAACCGACCTGCACATCGTCGGGACGGACGAGACCGGTTCCGTCACCATCGACGCCCACGACTTCGGCGGTGGCACCGTCCTCGTGATCGGCAACGAGACCCGCGGAATGAGCGCCGCGTGGCGAGAAGCATGCGACACGGTCGTCAACATCCCGATCGGGGGTGCCGCGAGTTCGCTCGGAGCCCCCTCCGCCGGCGCCGTCGCCCTCTACGAAATCGCCCGGCAGCGTAGATGAGCTGCACCCCGTAGACCGTTGGATAGAGTGGTGCGCATGGATTTCAGCAAGGGACACGGCACCGAGAACGACTTCGTGGTCCTCCCGGATCCCGACGTCCGCATCGATCTGTCCGCCCCCCGTGTGTCGGCGCTGTGCGACCGCAGGCGCGGACTCGGCGCCGACGGAATCCTGCGCGTCGCCAAGGCCGGTGCGCTGGCCGCGGCCGGTGTACTCACCGAGCTCCCCGACGGCACGTCCGAGGACGACTGGTTCATGGACTACCGCAACGCCGACGGGTCGATCGCGGAGATGTGCGGCAACGGTGTCCGCGTCTTCGCCCACTATCTCCGGTCGGCGGGCCTCGAGACGCGCGACGAGTTCGTCGTCGGCAGCCGCGCCGGCGGCAAACCGGTGATCGTGCACTCGGCCGACGGCGCATTCGGCGAGGTCACCGTCGACATGGGGGTGGTCCGCGATCTGGGCACCAGCGCCGCGACCCTCGACGGCAAGGTCTTCAACGGGATCGGCATCGACGTCGGGAACCCGCACCTCGCCTGCGTCGATGCGCATCTCACCGCAGCGTCCCTGTCGGCCCTCGACCTGACGGCCGCGCCGGGCTTCGATCCCGGTTTCTTCCCGCACGGCGTCAACGTCGAGATCCTCACCCGCATCGAATCCGGGGCCGTGGACATGCGGGTGCACGAGCGCGGAGTCGGCGAGACACGGTCGTGCGGCACCGGCACGGTCGCCGCGGCCACCGCTGCGCTGCGCTTCGACGGCGCCGACTCCGGTGAAGTGAAGGTCCGTATTCCCGGTGGTCAGGTCACCGTGACGCTGTCCGCCGGCCGGGCGACGCTGCGCGGACCGTCGGTCCTGGTGGCGTCCGGGAACCTCGACGACGGCTGGTGGAACGGCCTCGCGTGATCGCCCTGCGCGAAATGCGCGTGCATGACCTCGTCATTCCGTGGGATCATGAGGGTGTATGACGAAAACACATCGCACTGAAGAATCGCCGATCTCCGACTCCACCGAGTTCGCCTACGACGACGGGCGCCCATCGGTCGGCGAGATGCAACTCGAGGACCGCAGCGCGCTGCGCCGAGTTGCCGGGCTCTCCACCGAGCTCACCGACGTCACCGAGGTCGAATACCGGCAGCTGCGCCTCGAACGCGTGGTCCTCGTCGGGGTCTGGACGCAGGGCACCGCGGCGCAGGCCGAATCCAGTATGGCCGAGCTCGCGGCCCTGGCCGAGACCGCCGGATCCGAGGTCCTCGAAGGCCTCGTCCAGCGTCGGGACAAACCCGACGCGGCCACCTACATCGGGTCCGGCAAGGCCGACGAACTCCGCGAGGTCGTCCTGTCCACCGGCGCCGACACCGTCATCTGCGACGGTGAGCTCACGCCCGCGCAGCTGACCGCTCTGGAGAAGGTCGTCAAGGTCAAGGTCATCGACCGCACGGCCCTGATCCTCGACATCTTCGCCCAGCACGCGACGTCCAGGGAGGGCAAGGCGCAGGTGGCGCTGGCCCAGATGGAGTACATGCTGCCCCGACTGCGCGGCTGGGGTGAATCGATGTCCCGGCAGGCGGGTGGTCGCGCCGGCAGCAACGGCGGCGTGGGTCTGCGTGGTCCCGGTGAGACGAAGATCGAGACCGATCGCCGTCGTATTCGCGAGCGGATGGCGAAGTTGCGGCGCGAGATCAAGGGCATGAAGGCCGCCCGCGACACCAAACGCACCCGGCGTCTGCGCAGCGAGACACCGTCGATCGCGATCGTCGGATACACCAACGCCGGCAAGTCGAGCCTGCTGAACGCGCTGACCGGGTCCGGGGTGCTGGTGCAGAACGCCCTGTTCGCGACCCTCGATCCCACCACCCGGCGGGCGGCGCTGGACGACGGCCGCGAGTACATCCTGACCGATACGGTCGGATTCGTGCGGCACCTGCCGACGCAGCTGATCGAGGCGTTCCGTTCGACGCTCGAGGAAGTGACGGACGCCGATCTGCTGTTGCACGTCGTCGACGGCTCCGATCCGCTGCCCACGGATCAGATCAAAGCGGTCCACGAGGTCATCACGGAGGTGATCCGGGAGAACGACGCCGCGGCGCCGCCGGAACTGATCGTGGTGAACAAGATCGACGCGGCCGATCCCGTCACGCTGACGCAGTTGCGCGGCCTCCTCCCGGGTGCGTCGTTCGTCTCCGCGCGGACCGGAGAAGGCATCGCCGAGTTGCGAGCGCATCTCAGCGACGTCCTGGTCCGTCCGGAGATCGAGGTCAGCGTTCTCCTCCCGTACAACCGGGGAGACCTGATGGCGCGAATTCATTCGGACGGTCAGATACTCGACTCGTCCCACGAGGAAGACGGCACGCGCGTCCACGCGCGGGTGCCCGAAGCGCTGGCGTCGGCACTGGTTCAGTACAACGGCAGTGCCTGACCCCTCGCGGTGGACTGCCCGGGTGGCGGTCACCGTCCTCGCGGCGTGCGCCCCGATCGCCGCGGCGGGTGTGGGATCCGCCGAGCCGTTCTTCCGGGATCAGACCACCGTCGACGCGTCGGAATTCGGTCCACTCTGCACACCCGACGATTCCGCGGTCGGAACTCCGGACGAGGCCTCGCTGGAGGAGTTGTCGGGGCTCGTCTCCGCCGGAGGGCTTCTGTATGCGGTCGGTGACAGCGGTTCCGATCGCGCCGTCGCCGTGATGGACGGCAACTGCGCCGTGCAGCGGTGGCTTCCGCTGCCGATCGACCCCTACGACGTGGAGGACGCGGCGTCCGGTCCCGACGGGCGGCTGTGGCTGGCCGACACCGGAGACAACGGGCGCAGACGTGACACGGTGGCCCTGATCGCGATGGACCGGGTGACGGGTGCGGGCGAACTGCACCGGCTGACGTATCCGGACGGCCCCCACGACGCGGAGACCGTACTCGTCCAGCGCGACGGCACGCCGATCGTCGTCACGAAGGAAGTGTTCGGGGCGGGCAACGTGTACCGGCCCGCAGGCGGGGTCGCGGTGGGCCAACTCGCGAGTCCCGGTCCGACCCCGCTCGAGAAGGTGGGAACACTCGACGTCTCGGAGACGAACGGCGCCGAAAACGCAACGACCGGCAGCGGCACCACCGCCCCAGCCCTGCATTCGACGATGTTCACCGGCGGCGCGGTGTCCGCGGACGGGACCGTCGCCGCCGTCCGCAGCTACTCCGACGTGTTCCTGTTCTCGGCGCCGGACGGCGATGTGGCCGCGGCGTTCGCCGCGGGTCCCGTGGTGCGCGCGCACGTGCCGGAGCAGCCACAAGGGGAGTCGGTCGCGTTCACCGAGACCGGCGACCTGTTGATCGCGTCCGAGGCGCGGGAGGGTCCGCTTCCGCCGATCCAGGTGCTGCCGGGCGCGGTGGCCCGGGTGCAGGAGCATGCCCGGGCGCAGTCGGTCGCCGACGAGGTGTCGGAGCACGCGCCGGGAACGGTGTGGGGAATCGGCGTCGCCGGCGCCGTGGTGGTGCTGGGGACGATCCTCGCCGTCGCGCTCCGCCGTCGTGCCCGATAGGTCTGATTTGCGAGAAATGTTGCGAGCCTGATTCTTTCGACCGCCCCTGCGGAGTGTTTACTGGGCCGGTGCAGGTCCACGAGTTGTTGTCACGTATCTCCCACCTGTCGCTCGAGCACGGTCGCGCCCAAGTCGCGCTGACCGTGGCCGCTCTGGCGGGCATCGGCGCGGCGCTCGCCGCGACCGCTCGTCGCGCTGGGTTGCCGATTCTCGGCGCCGCGGCCGCGGCGGTTCCGGTGACCGGCGTGATCGCGGGGGCCGTGTGGGCGGCGTACCGGCCGCTTCCCAATCAGCTGCCACCGGCGGGATACGTCTGGATCTGGCTCGCGGTGGCCGTCGTCGCTCTCGCCGCGCTTCGGCTCCGGAACGCCGGAACGCGGCGTGCGGTGGTGGCCGCCGTGGCGTCCGCCGTAGTCGCCGCCGCCGCGGCGGGACAGGTGAATGCGCAGCTCGGCGCGTTCCCGACCGTCGGGTCGCTGGTGGGACACCGTCCGCAGGCGGTGGTCGCGCCCGTCGCGTTCGGTGACGTTCCCGGGTTCCAGCCCACGGTGCAGTCGGGAGTTCCGATGGACTCCGACTGGACGCGACCGGTCCGCACACCCCGGTCCGGGGTGGTGACGGAAGTGGACATTCCCGGCGCCGAATCCGGTTTCCCGGCCAGACCCGCGGTGCTGTATCTGCCGCCGGCATATTTGACGTCACCTCGGGCGGTGCTCCCCGTCATGGTGATGATCGCCGGACAGCCGGGGCGGCCGCAGGACTGGTTCAGCAGTGGCCGGCTGGCGTCGACGGTGGACGCGTACGCGGCGCGCCACGACGGCCTCGCGCCCGTCGTCGTGGTGGTCGATGCACTGGGGTCGCAGGACGCGAACCCCCTCTGCCTGGACTCGGCGCTGGGAAACGCCGCCACATACGTGGCGCACGACGTCCCCGCGTGGATCGAGCAGACCCTGCAGGTGTCCCACGACCCGGCGCAATGGGCGATCGGCGGATTCTCCTACGGGGGGACGTGTTCGATCCAGCTCGCGGTGAACTATCCGCAGATCTTCCCGACCTTTCTCGACTTCCTCGGCCAGGACGAGCCCTCGCTGGGCGATCACGCCGGGACGGTCGCGGCGACCTTCGCTGGTGACGAGCGCGCCTTCGCGGCGGTCAATCCGGTCGATCTGCTGAAGACCCGTCAGTTCCCGGAACTGACCGGGGTGTTCGTCGCCGGGGCCACCGACGACGAATACCGCCCGCAGCAGCAGCGGATGTTCGCTGCCGCGCGGGCGGCCGGTCTGAACGTGCGGTACTACGAGCTCCCCGGGGGGCACGAGGGTGCCACGTGGGGAGCCGCGCTCGAACGGGAGATGGACTGGACCGGCCGTCAGCTGGGTCTCACCAGCTGACGGCCGGGAGCCGGTCAGGCGTCGAGGTCGGCCGCGACCAACTGGGCTACCTTCTCGACGGCGTCGGCGTCGTCGCTGGTGACCGTGACGTCGGTGCCCTTGGTGGCGCCGAGCGTCATGATGAGCAGCGCGGAGCCGGCGTCCACCGGTTCGCTGTCCGCCACGGCCAGGGTGACGGGCACACCGGCGGCGGCGACCGCTTCGGCGATGACGGCGGCGGGACGGGCGTGCAGGCCGATGGACGAACCGACGGCGACTGTGGTGCTGGGCATGGACTCTCTCCTCTGTCGGTGGGTTGATGCGGGTCGAGCGGGTCGATCTGTTTTCTCTTACGCTGCGACTGTCGCAACGTCGGGGTCGAGTTCGGCGTCGGACGCGCCGGGCTTGATGAATTCCTTGGCACCGACGACGCAGAGTGCGGCGACGGCGACACCGGCGGCCAGCGACACCAGGAACCACAGCAGGTTGCCGATGGCGAAGAAGACGAAGATTCCGCCGTGCGGTGCGCTGAGCGTGACATCGAACGCCATGATCAGAGCGCCGGTGACGGCGCCGCCGGCCATCATCGAGGGAATGACGCGCAAAGGATCGGCGGCGGCGAACGGAATGGCGCCCTCGGAGATGAACGCGGAGCCGAGCAGCCAGGCTGCTTTGCCGTTCTCCCGTTCCGCCTCACTGAACAGGCTGGGACGCAGGACGGTCGACGCGAGCGCCATGGCCAGCGGCGGGACCATGCCCGCGGCCATCACGGCCGCCATGATGCGGAGCGAGGCGGGATCGTTGACGTTGAGGCCGGCCACCGCGAACGCGTATGCGGCCTTGTTGACCGGGCCGCCGAGGTCGAAGCACATCATCAGGCCGAGGATGATGCCCAGGAAGATGACGGAGCTCCCGGACAGTCCGTTCAGCCAGTCGGTGAGGCCGTTGGTGATCGCCGCCAGCGGACGGCCGAGAACCAGGAACATCAGCGCACCGACGATCAGTGTCGCAAACAGCGGGATGATCACGACGGGCATCAGACCGCGGAGCCACTGCGGCACCGGGATCCGGCTGATCCACAGGGCGACGGCACCCGCGATGAGGCCGCCCACGAGGCCGCCGATGAAACCGCCGCCGACGAACACCGCGACAGCACCCGCGGTGAAGCCCGGTGCGAGGCCGGGTCGGTCGGCGATGGCGAAGGCGATGTAACCGGCCAGGGCGGGGACGAGGAAGCTGAATGCCAGCGAACCCAGCTGGAACAGCACCGCACCCAGGTATGTCGTCAGGCCGCCGTCCGGGAGGTTCCCCAGCGAATTGCTGAGGACGATGTCCTTGGCCGGCCCCGAGATCTCGTATCCGCCGAGCAGGAATCCGAGGGCGATCAGCAGACCGCCGGCGGCGACGAACGGAATCATGTAGCTCACACCGGTGAGCAGAACCTGACGCAAATGGGTGCCCCAGCCGATCGACCCGGCCGGTTCGTCTGCGGCGCCGGCCGCGCTGCCCGCATCCACCGTGGCCGCGGACGGGTTCAGGCCCGCACGCAGCGCCTCGGTGATCATCGTGTCCGGCTCGTTGATCGCGCGTTTGACGCCCGACGCCACCACCGGCTTGCCCGCGAATCGTTCCTTGCCCTTTACCCCGACGTCGGTGGCGAAGATGACGGCGGAGGCGCCCGCGATCACTCCGGCGGGCAGCGGCGTGCTGCCGCTCGAACCCTGCGTCTCCACGTGGACGACCACGCCTGCGCGCTCACCGGCGGCGACGAGGGAGTCGGCGGCCATGTAGGTGTGGGCGATGCCGGTCGGGCAGGCCGTGACCGCCACGATGTGCTTGGGCCCCTCTTCTGGCTCGGGTGCCTTCGCGGCGGCCGGGGGCGGGGTGACCGGTTCGGGCTTCGGAGCCGGAGCTGCGGCCGCCGCCGCGGGTGCTGCTGCTGATCCCGCCGCGGCGGGTGCCGGTGCGGGGGCCAGGACGTCGTTCACGAGGGTGACGATCTCGGCCGGCGACTTCGCGTCACGCAACGCGCCGACGAACGCGGGGCGCACCAGGGCCCGGGCGAGCGAGGACAGCAGCTTCATGTGCTCCGCGCCGGCACCCTCGGGTGCGGCGATGAGGAACACCAGATCTGCGGGCCCGTCGGGGGCGCCGAAGTCGACCTTGGGGGCGAGCCGGGCGAACCCGAGCGACGCCGCCGCGACGGCTTCCGAACGGCAGTGGGGGATGGCGATCCCGCCGGGAAGGCCTGTCGCCGATTGTGATTCACGCGCCAGCGCGGCGTCGCGGAGAGCGTCCGCGTCCGTGGCGCGACCGGCGTCGGCCAGACGCCGGGCGAGCGCGGAGATCACGTCGTCCTTGGAGGCTCCGAGGTCGGTGTCCAGGGAGATCAGATCTTCGCTGATGATCTGCGGCCCCGAATCGCGGTCGGGTGTCGAGTGAGACATGGTGTTTCCTTCTGGTTCAGGCCGGATCGGGGGCGGGGGAGCTGAGGGCGGTAACAGTGACGGCGTCGAGGTCGACGTGTTCGGGAGTCGGGAGGGTCGTTCCGGGTAGTGCTGCCGCCGCGCTGCCGTAGGCGACGGCGGATCGGAGGCAGTCGGCGGGCGGTGCACCGGAGATGTGCGCGGTCAGATACCCCGCGAGTGACGAGTCGCCGGCGCCGACGGTGCTGCGGGCGACGATCGGTGGTGGCGTGGCCCACCACGCGCCCGCCTCCGTCACGAGTACCGCCCCTGCGGCGCCGAGGGTGGCGAGGACGGCTTCGACCCCGCGGTCCACCAGTTGCCGTCCCGCGTGGGCGGTGGCCGTCGGGTCTCCGCGCAGTGCGGACTCCTCGAGCAACTGCCCGTCGGCGCCGGTGAGTTGTGCGAGTTCCTCGCTGTTGGGCTTGACGAGGTCGGGGGCGGCCGCGGGAAATCGTTCCGCGAGTGCGAGGAGTGGCGCATCCGACGTGTCGACGGCAACCCGGCACGACGAGGCACGCAGCGCCTCGACGAGGGTGGCGTACCAGTCGGTGGGAATGCCGGGGGGCAGTGAACCGGACAGCACGACCCACTCGGCACGGGACCCGCGGTCGATGATCTCCGACTGGAGATCGGCGAGGGATGCGGCCGACATCGTCACGCCGGGTTCGTTGATCTTGGTGGTGGTGCCGTCGGGTTCGGTGATGGTGATGTTGGTGCGTGCCGCTCCGGACATCGCCACGGTGACGTAGTCGATCTTGTGCTCGGACAGCGCGGTGAGCAGCGGATCTCCCTCGTTTCCCGGAAGCACCGCGACGGCGGCGACACCGGCCGACGTGAGTGCGCGGGCGACGTTGACGCCCTTGCCGCCGGGATCGCTGTGGGTTGCGGCCGCGCGCAGGACGGTGCCTCGTTCGAGGCGGCCCACCAGGTTGACGGTGCGGTCGATGCTCGGATTGGCGGTCAGCGTGACGATCATGCGATCACCACCTCGATTCCCTGGTCGTGGAAGTGGGCTCGGTCTGCGGAACTGATCTCGGCGTCGGTGACGAGGATGTCGACGCTGTGAATGGGCGCGAAGCTCACGAGGTGCTCGCGGCCCACCTTCGACGAATCGGCGACCACCACGACATGGTTGGCGCAGCGGACCATGGCGCGTTTCACGGCGGCCTCCTCGGTGTCCGGCGTGGACAGGCCGTGGCCGACGCTGAGCGCATTGGTACCGATGAACGCGACGTCGACGCGGAGCACGTCGAGGATGCGCAGCGCCTCCTCGCCGACAGCGGCCTGGGTGATCCCGCGCACCCGGCCGCCCAGCATGTGCAGCGTCACCGAGTTGAGGCCCGCGAGCCGGGCCGCGATCGGGACGGAGTTGGTGATCACGGTGAGGTCGAGGTCGGCCGGAAGTTCCGGGATGATGCGCCCCGTCGTGGTTCCCGCGTCGAACAACACGCTGCCGCCGGACGGCGGAAGATATGCGGCGGCGCGCTTCGCGATCCGGTCCTTCTGCTCGGCGCGGGTGTGGTCGCGCTCTGTCATGCCGGGCTCGGTGACGGTGAGCGAACCGGCGGGCACCGCGCCGCCGTGCACTCGGCGGACGTGACCGAGACGTTCGAGCAGGGCGAGGTCGCGGCGCACGGTCTCGGTGGTGACGCCGAAGGTGTCGGACAGGTCCGCGACCGACATGCGTCCCCGCTGCGAGATCAGCGTGGTGACCGCTTGCTGGCGTTCTTCCGGATACACCGTGTCCCCGTTCCTGGTCTCGTCGATGAAGTGTTCGGTGACGCAATCCGTTATGGTCTGCATCACACGAAATGTTGTGTCATGTTGTTTTACGCCCGAGTGTGTTGACATGTCAAGAGTTGAGAGTAATCTCCGTCACATAGTCGATTCGCATTTCCGACTGTGTGAAGACAGAACGAGCCGGCCAGGAGGACCCGATGACCGAAGACCGTGAAATCGTGCGAGGTACACCGGTGGTACCGGGCATTGCCTACGCGCCGGTGATCTGGCCGGCTCCGCGGCCCGAGGTCGCGCCGGGGTCTGCCCGGATCGACGAAGCATCGCGGGACGCGGAGAAGGTCCGCTTCGAGGAAGCTGCCGCGGTGGTCTCGCAGCGGCTCCGTGACCGCGCATCGACCGTGTCCGGTGCCGCAGCAGAAGTCCTGCAGGCCAACGCGGCGATGGCCGCCGACCGCGGCTGGCTCGGTGCGGCGCAGAAGCTGATCGCGGGCGGCGCCCCCGCCGACGAAGCGGCCGCCGACGCCACCGAGCAGTTCGCCACCCTCTTCACCAAGATGGGTGGGCTGATGGCGGAACGGGTCACCGACCTGCGCGACATCCGCGACCGGGTCGTGTCGGAACTCCTGGGTCTGCCCGAGCCGGGTATCCCGGTCCCGGCGACCCCGTCGATTCTCTGCGCGCAGGATCTCGCGCCCGCGGACACCGCCGGACTCGATCCCGAGCTGATCGTCGGTCTCGTCACCATCCTCGGCGGCCCGACGAGCCACACCGCGATCATCTCGCGGCAACTGGGAATCCCGTGCGTCGTCGCGGTGCGTGACCTCGAGTCCGTGGCCGGGGGCACCCCCGTGCTTCTCGACGGCTCCGCGGGCGAACTGGTGCTGGAACCCGACCCGGTCGAGGCCCGCGCCGCGGTGGAACACGGGCGCGCGGAACGACTCCGTATCCAGTCGTGGGAGGGGCCGGGCCGCACCAGCGACAGTCACTCCGTGTCGATCCTGGCCAACGTCCAGGACGGGGCCGGCGCGCGGTCGGCGAGCGCGACCGCCGCCGAAGGTGTGGGCCTGTTCCGCACCGAGTTGTGCTTCCTGGACCGCGATTCCGAGCCCGGCGTCGACGAGCAGGCCGAGATCTACGGTGAGGTGCTGGACGCGTTCGCCGGAAAGAAGGTGGTGATCCGGACCCTCGATGCGGGATCCGACAAGCCGCTGCGATTCGCCAACCACGCCGAGGAGGCGAATCCGGCGCTCGGGGTCCGCGGAATCCGGATCGCCGACGAGAACCCGGGCATCCTCAGCCGGCAGCTCGACGCCATCGCCGCCGCGGCGAAGCAGACGCAGTCGCAGCCGTGGGTGATGGCACCGATGATCTCGACTCCCGCCGAGGCGGAATCGTTCGGAGCCGAGGTCCGCGCCCGCGGTCTCGTCCCCGGAGTGATGGTCGAGGTTCCGGCCGCCGCGCTGCTGGCGGACCGGTTGCTGCGCCACGTCGACTTCCTGTCGATCGGCACCAACGACCTGGCGCAATACACGATGGCCGCGGATCGGATGTCGTCCGACCTGGCGTCGCTCACCGACCCCTGGCAGCCGGCCGTCCTCGCGCTCGTCGCTCGCACGGCCGCGGCGGGCGTCGCCGCGGGCAAACCGGTCGGTGTGTGTGGTGAGGCGGCCGCCGACCCGCTGCTCGCCTGCGTGCTGATCGGGCTCGGTGTCACGTCGCTCTCCTGTGCCGGTGCCGCCGTCTCGGGCGTGGGCGCGAAGGTCGGCACGGTGTCGTTGGACGAGTGCCGTCGTGCCGCCGAGGACGTGCTCACCACGAGCGATCCCGCCGAGGCGCGCGCCGCGGCGGTGCGCGTTCTGGGCGCGTAGCCTCCGACGTTCGTCGGATCACGTCCAGAAGGCGCGAAACTCCCAGACAGTCCCTACTATTGGCCAACTGTGACGAAAGAAGAAACCGACGCCCCCGGCGGCTCCACCGACCCGTCCGCCCCGACGAAAGCCTTCGGGTGGACGCTGCACGGTGACGGCCGGCGGATCGGCGAGGGTGAGGTGGTGGCTCCCGGTGAGCGGCTCACCTGGCCGCGCACCGTCGGAATCGGGATGCAGCACGTCATCGCGATGTTCGGCGCGACCCTCCTGGTGCCGACGATCACCGGGTTCCCGGTCACGACGACGCTGCTGTTCTCCGGAATCGGGACGGCGCTGTTCCTGCTCATCACGCGCGGCCGCATCCCCAGCTATCTCGGTTCGTCGTTTGCGTTCATCGCACCGCTGACCGCATCGCAGGGCTCCGGTGCCGCAGCCCAACTCGGCGGTGTGGCCGCGGCGGGCGTGCTCCTGCTGCTGGTCGGTATCGCGGTGAAACTGGCAGGCTCACGGGTCATCGACGCGGTCATGCCACCCGTCGTCACCGGTGCCGTGGTGGCGCTGATCGGACTCAATCTCGCACCCACCGCGGTGGATTCGTTCGAATCGCAGCCGCTGATAGCCGGGGTGACGCTGCTGGCGATCCTGCTCGTGACGGTCCTCGGTCCGGGGTTGCTGGGACGCCTCGGCATCCTGGTCGGTGTCGTCGTCGGCTGGGTGTTCGCCGCCGTCACCGGCGGGCTCGCCGACGAGCGCGTGACGGCTCTGCGGGACGCGGCCTGGTTCGGGGTGCCCGAGCTGCGGGGACCGACGTTCGAGTGGTCCGTGATCGCACTGACCCTGCCGGTGGTCATCGTCCTGATCGCCGAGAACGTCGGTCACGTCAAGGCGGTGTCGGCCATGACGGGCCGCTCCCTCGACGACGTCGCCGGTGACGCCCTCGTCGCCGACGGCCTGGCCACCACCCTCGCCGGGTTCGGCGGCGGCTCCGGAACCACCACGTACGCGGAGAACATCGGAGTCATGGCCGCGACGCGGGTCTACTCCACCGCCGCCTACTGGGTGGCGGCCGCCACCGCCGTGGTTCTCGCGTTCTCACCGAAATTCGGCGCCCTCGTGTTCACCGTGCCGAACGGCGTCATCGGCGGTGCCACCCTCGTGCTGTACGGCCTGATCGGCGTCCTCGGGGTACGCATCTGGATGGATGCGAAGGTGGACTTCACCGACCCGGTGAACCTCACCGTGGTCGCGGCCGCGCTCGTCGCCGGCATCGGCGACCTGACGCTGACGATCGGGTCGGTCGAACTCGGTGGCATCGCGTGGGGTTCGGTGGGCATCCTCGTCGCCTACCCGGTGATGCGCTGGCTCGCGGGGTTCCGCAAGCCCTGACACCGTGACCGGATGGGTCACGAATCCCGATCACCTGGGTCATTCACCCCGCAGATCCTCGCCTCTACCGTCGAACGAGACGTATCTCGAACGAAACGTAACAGACAGTTGATACGAGGAGTCGGCGTGGAGCGCACCCTGTTCGAACCGGAGCACGAACTGTTCCGGGAGTCGTACCGCAAGTTTCTCGCACAGCACGCCGAGCCGAACCACGCCGCGTGGGAAGAGCAGAACATCGTCGACCGCAGCCTGTGGGTCGAGGCAGGCAAGCAGGGATTCCTCGGAATGGCCGTGCCGGAGGAATTCGGTGGCGGCGGCGTGCGAGACTTCCGATACAACGCGATCATCACCGAGGAGACAACCCGCGGCGGGTACAGCGGGATCGGCTTCACCCTGCACAACGATGTCGTCGCGCCCTACCTGCTCGAACTGAGCAACAAGGAGCAGAAACAGCGCTGGCTGCCCGGCTTCGCATCGGGCGAGCTGATCACCGCCATCGCGATGACCGAACCGGGAACCGGCAGTGACCTCCAGGGCATCAAGACACGGGCCGTGCGCGACGGCGACGACTGGGTTCTCAACGGTTCCAAGACCTTCATCACCAACGGCATCAACGCCGACCTCGTGATCGTGGTCGCGTGCACCGATCCCGACAAGGGCGCCCAGGGTTTCAGTCTCCTGGTCGTCGAACGAGACATGCCGGGCTTCGAACGGGGCCGCAACCTCGACAAGATCGGGATGAAGGCACAGGACACCGCCGAACTCAGCTTCACCGATGTCCGTGTCCCCGCTGCCAACCTCCTCGGCGAGGAGGGAATGGGATTCCTCTACCTGATGAAGAATCTTCCTCAGGAGCGGTTGTCGATCGCCGTGGTGGCCGCCGCCGCAATGGAGTCGGCGCTGGACATGACGATCCAGTACTGCCGCGACCGCAAGGCATTCGGCAAGTCGATCGGCAGCTTCCAGAACACGCGCTTCGTGCTCGCCGAACTCGCCACCGAGACAACGGCTGTCCGCGTCCTCGTCGACAAGTTCATCGAGATGCTCAACGACGAGAAGCTGTCGGTACAGGAAGCGGCCATGGCCAAGTGGTGGACCACGGAGGCGCAGGTCCGGCTGATCGACCGGTGCCTGCAGTTGCACGGCGGCTACGGCTATATGAAGGAGTACCCGATCGCCAAGGCGTACATGGATTCTCGTGTCCAGACGATCTACGGCGGCACCACCGAGATCATGAAGGAGATCATCGGGCGCGGACTCAATCTCTGACGAGGCGCGATGCGAAAAAGCCCCACGGCGATCTCGCCGTGGGGCCTTTTCGCGTCTGCGGGCGGACAGGCTAGATCTTGCGCATGACCGTGACGACCTTGCCCAGAATGACTGCGTCGTTGCCGGGGATCGGATCGAACAGCGGATTGTGCGGCATCAGCCACACCTCGTTCTCGGTGCGCTTGAACGTCTTCACCGTGGCCTCGCCGTCGATCATCGCCGCCACGATGTCTCCGTTCTCCGCGACGTTCTGCTGACGGACCACCACCCAGTCGCCGTCGCAGATCGCGGCGTCGATCATCGATTCCCCGACGACCTTGAGCAGGAACAGTGAGCCCTGGCCCACGAGTTCGCGGGGAAGCGGAAAGACGTCCTCGACCGCTTCCTCGGCGAGGATCGGGCCGCCGGCGGCGATCCGGCCGAGGACCGGGACGAACGTGGGCTCCGGCAGGGGCGAGCCCGCGGTGCCGGACTTGACCGCGGCCGACCCGGCGGTGCCGGCCGCGGCGCCTGCCGCGTTGGCCGCGGCGCCTGCCGCCACCTCGTCGAGACCGCGCACGTCCACCGCGCGCGGACGGTTGGGATCCCGTCGGAGGAAACCCTTCCTCTCGAGCGTGCGCAGTTGATGCGCGACGGACGACGTGGAGGTGAGCCCCACGGCATCGCCGATCTCACGGATGCTGGGCGGGTAGCCGCGCTCGTTCACGGATGTGCGGATCACCTCGAGGACACGGCGCTGCCGGTCGGTCAACCCGGCGGCGGCGCCACCGCTCACACGTGGAGTCGAACCGTCGGTCGAGCTGTGGTCCTTCATGGCGAGGTGCCTCCGTCTGTGTGTGATCTTGCCGGTCTGGGTCGCATGTGACTGCTGTGCCGCGTGACACGAATCTATCCCTGTTTCCTCGGAGTATCAAACATCTGTTCGACACGTGTCGCGAGAAGTAGAGACTTTGTCGGACCGCCGTGGTAGAAATCGAACATGTGTTCTTTCGAACGCGTGATCGAACACCCGGCCGGATCGGACTCCTGCCGGGTCGCGAACGGATCCGACATCGGATCCCACACCGGATCTGGCAACCCTGGATCGGACAAGCCCGGATCTGATATCGGCTACGAACAGCGGAGGTACCGATGAGCAACGCAGTTCTCCCTCGGCGGGCAGTGGTGAACCGGCAGACAGTAGTGAACCGGCAGACGGTGCTGGACCGGCAGGCGCTCGACCGGGGTGCCGTGCGATCCGGGGCCGCACGCCCGTACCGGACCGTGCCGCGCCGGCGTGGGCCGGGGTACGACCTGCGGCGTCCGTCGTCCGGTGCCGTCGAGTACCGGCCCACTCACGTGGGCGTCTCGCGTGCCGATCATCGCCGCGGGGCGAACGACGTCGGCTGGCGGATGGTTCTGGCGAGCGTCGTGATCACTGCCGGTGTGTTGTGCGGGCTCGTCGGGCTGGCGCAGCTGGCCACCACCGACAGCGTGGGCGACTCGGCGGCCACGGAGGTCGTGCAGGTGCAGCAGGGGGAGAGCCTGGCCGCCATCGCCGGACGTGTCGCGCCGGATCTGCCGGCGGCACAGGTGGTCGAGCGGATCATGGAGCTGAACGCCATGTCCAATTCGGCGCTGCACCCGGGGCAGAATCTGATCGTTCCCTCGTCCGCTACCCGATGACGGGGGAGGCGCTGCATGACTGTCCCATCGAACGGACGAGTAGTCTCGGATGCTGTCAGTCCCACCACTGCGTGTGGTCGCGTCGAGATCGTGCATCCGCTGCGTGAATCCGTTTTCGTCGGTTCGCCATCGGGGGAGGCGAACAGTTGCGGCCACGACGGCTACGACGAAGGAATCGCCATGCACTGCCCGTTCTGCCGGCACCCCGATTCACGTGTGGTCGATTCGCGAGAAGCCGACGAAGGGCAGGCCATCCGCCGCCGCCGGTCGTGCCCCGAGTGTGGTCGCCGATTCACTACCGTCGAGACCGCGGTCCTGTCGGTGGTCAAGCGCAGCGGTGTCACCGAACCGTTCAGCCGCGAGAAGGTGGTGCGCGGCGTGCGCCGAGCCTGCCAGGGCCGGCAGGTCGACAACGACGCGCTGAATCTTCTTGCCCAGCAGGTCGAAGACGCAGTCCGCGCCTCGGGATCGGCGGAGATCCCGAGCAACGAGGTGGGTCTCGCGATCCTCGGTCCGCTCCGTGATCTGGACGAGGTGGCGTACCTGCGCTTCGCGTCCGTGTACCGGTCGTTCTCGTCCGCAGAGGATTTCGCCCGCGAGATCAAAGAACTACGCGAACACCGCGAGTCCCGCGACGAAGCCTGAGCCTGCCCGTCAGCGCACTTTCTGCATGGCGCTCGTCACACGCTTTTCGGAGACCGGGACAGGCGTGCCGAGTGTCTGGGCGAACAGGCTGACCCGCAGTTCCTCGATCATCCAGTGAATCGCGTCGACTTCCGGCGAATTGTGTCGCTCCTCCGGTAGCGCCGCGAGCATGCGTTCGTAGTCGGCGTACACCCGGTCGAGGGTGTCCATCCCCTTCTGGTCGCGGAGTGCGCTCCCGGGGAACGCTTCGAGACGGGTGACTGCGGCAGTGAGGTAGCGGGGCAGTTCGCGGAGGCGAGTCGCGCCGATGTCGGCGACGAATCCGGGAAAGAGCAGCGACTGCCGTTGTTCCCGCACGTCGTCGGCGGCCTCACCGGTGGCGCGGTCCAGGACGACGGCCAGCCGATGGTCCGCTTCCAGCACCGGCGCCACCAGTCGCAGGAGCACCGCCACGTCCCGGGCCATCTCCGCGCGCGCCGTCTTCACCAGCGCGTCGAACTCGTCCGGTGTGCGCACCGGCGTGCCGTGTGCGGCGATCAACTGGTTGGCTGCGGAGTTGCGGCAGTCGTCGATCAGGGCGTCGAGGCTGCCGTCGGGGTTCTGCCCGAGCGCCAGCCTTTGTGCATTGCTCAGACCGGACGTGACCGTTTTCGCCTGGGTGGGAACGGCGGCGAGCAGCAACCGGCGCGTCCCGGCGCGCATCGCGGCTCGTTGAGCGGAAGCGGTACTGAGGACGCGGACGGCGACACCGTCACCTTCCGGGACCAGAGCGGGGTAGCCGGTGACCTTCTGGCCGCCGAGTTCGCGTGTCACGGTGGCCTCGAGGGAACCGAGGGTGGCGGGGGTCCACGTGAGTGCGGGCGGGCGCTCCGAATTCGACGCCGCCTTCGCGACTTCCACCTGGACGCGGGGGGCGAGCGCCTTGCGCAGCGACACGAGGTCCTTGTCCCGGCCGAGGACGGCGCCCTTCTCGTCCACGGCGGCGAACGTCATCCGCAGGTGATCGGGGAGAGCGGTGACGTCGAAGTCCTTGGGATCGATGCGGCACGCGCCGAGCCGGGACAATTCGCGTGCCATCGCGGCGGTCAGCGGTTCGGAGCGGGGTTTCACGGCCGCCAGCGCCGCAGCCGCGAAGTCCGGCGCCGGAACGACCTGTCGGCGAAGGGTCTTCGGGAGAGTCTTGATGAGGGCGGTGACGAGTTCGACGCGCATGCCGGGGACGAGCCAGTCGAAGCCGACCGGGCGCAGGCCCGCCAGCAGGGCGATCGGGATCCGTGCCGTGACTCCGTCGTCCTCGTTGCCCGGCTCGAACTGGTACGTGAGGGGAAACTGCATGTCGCCCTGACGCCATGCATCGGGGTAGGCGCCGCCGAGGACCGTGGCCGATTCGGCGTTGACGACCGTCGCCTGCGTGAACGTGAGGAGGTCGGGCGTCGTTCGGCGGGCGACCTTCCACCAGGAGTCGAAATGCCGGGCCGAGACTGCCTCCGGGCCGACGCGCCGGTCGTAGAAGTCGTAGAGGGTGTCGTCGTCCACGAGGATGTCGCGCCGGCGGGCACGATGCTCGAGTTCCTCGACATCGTCGAGGAGCGCGCGGTTGGCGTGGAAGAACGCGTGCTGCGTCTGCCATTCGCCCTGCACGAGCGCGTGGCGGATGAACAGGTCACGCGACGTCTCGGGGTCGATGGTGCTGTAGGTGACCGCGCGCCGGGCGACGAGCGGAATCCCGTACAGCGTCACGCGTTCATAGGCCATGGCCGCGCCGCGCTTGGAGGACCAGTGCGGTTCGGAGTACGTACGTTTCACGAGATGGGGGGCAAGCTTCTCGGCCCACTCGGGTTCGATCCGGGCCGACATCCGCGCCCATAGGCGGGACGTCTCGACGAGTTCGGCGGCCATGACCCACCGCGGCGGCTTCTTGAACAGACTGGAGCCGGGGAACACCGCGAAGCGGCTTCCCCGGGCCCCGAGGAAGTCGCGTTTGTCGCCCTCGCGCAGTCCGATGTGCGACAGCAGGCCCGCGAGCAGGGACTGGTGGATCGCCGCTTCGCCGCCCGGGGTGTCGCTGGTGTTCCAACCGAGCCCGCGAGTGATCTGACGAAGCTGACCGTGCAGGTCCTGCCATTCGCGGATCCGCAGCCAGTGCAGGAACTCGTTGCGGCACATCTTCCGGAACTGGTTGGAGGACAGCTCGTTCCGCTGCTCGCGCAGGTACTTCCACAGTTCGAGGAACGCGAGGAAATCGGAATTCTCGACGGTGAATCGAGCGTGCTTCTCGTCGGCCGCCTGCTGGAACTCGGCGGGACGTTCCCGCACGTCCTGGATCGACAGGGCGGAGACGATGACGAGCACCTCGGCCAGACAGCCGTTGCGGTGCGCCTCGACGAGCATCCGGGCCATCCGCGGATCGACGGGGATCTGCGCGAGTTCGCGTCCGACCGCGGTGAGGACGGGTTGCTCGTTCTGGGCTTTCCGTTCGATCGCGCCGAGTTCCTCGAGCAGGCCGATGCCGTCGCGGACGGCCCTCGGGTCCGGCGGCTGGACGAACGGGAACGCGGCGATGTCGCCGAGGCCGAGCGCGGTCATCTGGAGAATGACGGACGCGAGGTTGGTGCGCAGGATCTCCGGTTCCGTGAACGCCGGTCTCGCCTCGAAGTCCTCCTCGGAGTAGAGCCGGATGCAGATGCCTTCGGCCACACGGCCGCAGCGTCCGGAACGCTGGCGGGCGGACGCCTGCGAGATCGGTTCGATGGGCAGGCGCTGCACCTTGGTGCGCACCGAGTACCGGGAGATGCGAGCGGTTCCGGGATCCACGACGTACCTGATGCCGGGCACAGTGAGGGACGTTTCCGCGACGTTGGTCGACAGCACGACCCGGCGCCCGGTGTGGGGTGTGAACACCCTGTGCTGTTCGGCCGCGGACAGGCGGGCGTAGAGAGGCACGATCTCGGTGCCGCGCAGTCTGCGATCGCGCAGTGCGTCGGCGGTGTCGCGGATCTCCCGTTCGCCGGAGAGGAAGACCAGGATGTCGCCGTCGCCCTCGCCGGAGAGTTCCTCGACCGCTTCACACACCGCGTCGACGGGGTCACGGTCGAAGCTCTGATCGCCGACGTCCACCGTGAGTGGCCGGTACCGCATTTCGACGGGGAAGGTGCGCCCGGACACCTCGACGATGGGGGCGGGCACACCGTCGGCGGCGAAGTGCTGCGCGAAACGCTGCGGGTCGATGGTGGCCGACGTGATGATCACCTTCAGATCGGGACGGCGGGGGAGGAGCTGCCGCAGGTACCCGAGAATGAAGTCGATGTTGAGGCTGCGTTCGTGGGCCTCGTCGATGATCAGCGTGTCGTACCGGCGGAGCATCCGGTCGCGTTGGATCTCGGCGAGCAGGATTCCGTCCGTCATCAGCTTCACCAGCGTGCCGTCCGACACCTGGTCGGTGAATCGCACGGTGTAGCCGACGGTCTCACCGAGTTCGCTGTGAAGTTCCTCGGCGATCCGTTCGGCGACCGTCCGTGCCGCGAGTCGGCGGGGCTGGGTGTGTCCGATGAGTCCGCGAACACCGCGGCCGAGCTCGAGGCAGATCTTCGGGATCTGCGTCGTCTTGCCGGATCCCGTCTCGCCCGCCACTATGACGACCTGGTTTTCGGAGATCGCCTGTGCGATGTCGTCGCGGCGCTGACTGACGGGCAGCGAGTCGGGGTAATCGATCGCGGGGACGCTGTCGTGTCGTCGTGCGACGCGTCCGCGGGCGGCGGCGATCTCGTCGGACAGGGAGGCGAGCGCGTCGGGCGTGCGCGCACGGTCGAGTCGCCGGCGGAGCCGGTGTTCGTCACGCAGGGTGAGGTCGCCGAGGCTGTTCTTCAGTTCCCGTCGGCTGGGTGCTGTGGTGGACATGCTGGACCCCAGCCTAGCGGGCGCGGTGGATCGGCCCGTGCCGCGCCCGCCCATGTGCGAGTATCGGCGCATGGACGCTGCCGTCGTCACGGATCTGCGAGGTCAGAGGATCGTTCGGGTTCTGCGGGCGGTCTTCGCTGTCTACGGGCTGATCGCGTTGCTGTGGATTCCCGTCCGCAATGCCGGCAGCCCCGACTTCTCGCCGGCCAACTACCTCAGCTACTTCACCATCGAGAGCAACATCCTCGCCGTCGTCGTCCTCCTGATCGGTGCCGTCCGGGATCCGCAGTCGCGGGGCTGGCAGCTGTTCCGTGGTGCGACGACGCTGTACATGGTCATCACGGGAATCGTGTATGCGGTGTTGCTGGCACAGGTCGACGTGATGCTGCAGGACGCCTGGATCAACACCGCACTGCACCGGTTGCTCCCGCTCGTCCTGCTGGTCGATTGGGTGATCGCGCCGTCTCGGGTGCGGATCACCGACGCCCGGTGTCTGAGCTGGCTGGTGTTTCCCGTCGTCTACGGCGTCTATTCGCTGATCCGCGGTCCGATCGTCGACTGGTATCCGTACCCGTTCCTCGATCCGCGGGAACAGGGCTACCTCCAGTTGGCCGTCACCGCGGTCGTGTTGTTGCTCGCCATGGCGTTGATGGCGCTCGCCGTGAATGCGGTGGGACGTCTCGGTGCGCGTCGCCGGTACGGCGAGGTCCGGTAGCGGCGAAGTTGCGCGCGGACGATTCGCGGGCCGCGCTATCCTCAGCTGGACAGGCGTCCGCGACATCATCCGTGACTTCGGCAACGGCTGGGAGATTATGTTCGACGAGTTCGCAGGCGAGACGTTCGACCTGCTCAGCCGCGACCGCGGGAGTGTGGTTGCCGCCGACGACGGAGTACCGCTGGCGGTGCGGGAGGTCGGTCCCGAGTTCGCTCCGCTGACGGTGGTGTTCGTGCACGGCTTCTGCAATCGGATGACGGGGTGGCACTTCCAGCGGGTCCGGCTGGAGGAGACGTGGGGCTCCACGATTCGCATGGTGTTCTTCGACCTGCGGGGGCACGGCAATTCCGGGATGCCGCGCCGCGACACGTGCACGATCCCGCACCTCGCGCAGGATGTGGACGCCGTGATCCGGGCGCTCGTGCCCGAGGGTCCGATCGTGCTGGTGGGCCACTCGATGGGCGGGATGGCCGTCCTCTCGTACGTGGGGCAGCACCCCGATCTGATCGGCTCGCGCGTCGTCGGGGTGGGGCTGATCGCCACCGCGGCGGAGAAGCTGGGCGATGTGGGACTTGCCCGGACCCTCAACACGCCGGTCGTCGCGGGATTCAGCACCGCGGCCCGGCACCTGCCCCGCGTGGTACAGAGCGGTCGCGGCGCGAGCAAGAGGGTGCTGGCGCCGATCCTGAGGTCTGCGTCGTTCGGCGACCGCAGCATCAGCCCGGCCATCATGTGGCACTCCGAGCAGATGATCAACGACACCTCGCTGAAGACGCTCGTCGACTTCCTGCCGTCGTTCAAGAACCACGACGAGACGGCGGCCGTGCCGTTGCTTGCACCGATCGAGACGCTCGTCGTGTGCGGCGATCGGGACGTCCTGACCCCGTTCCGCTATTCGAAGGCCATCGCCGGCGTGTTGCCGGACACGGAACTGGTGAAGGTGCCCGGTGCGGGACACATGGTGCAGCTCGAACGCGCGGACGTCGTGTCGGATGCGATCGATCGTCTCCTGACCCGAGCCGTCGAAACGCTTCCCACCCAAACTGCCTGGGACGAGTGGGTCCGGGTGGTCGTCGACTCCGTCGACCACGTACGGCACTGGCTCTCTCATGGCGGGCCCGCCGCCTGGTGGAGGGGCTCACGCCGTCGTCCCGCCGTCGGTCCCACGTTCCGGTAGCACGCAGAATTCGTTGCCCTGCGTCCGTCCGCCGGCGGGTCGACGGGTAGCCCAGGGCCTCGCACCAGAATCGTGCCAGTGATTCCGAGTCCCGGCAGTCGACGGCAATGGCGATGATTCGGCTGGTCATGGGTTGCGGTTACCCCCGCGTCCGGTGACTGAACACCGTCCAGGGCGGGTACTCGGTGTCTCTGTAAACCGCAAAGCGACGACAACACGTGTCACTCGGGACACAATGAGGGCACGCGAACACCGGCCTCAGGAGGCGGGATCTATGGCATCTGCGAATGCGTCAGCCGAGCAGGAAACGCTCCCACCAGGTGTTCTCCGTCGTGCGATCGCAGCGTCGGCGATGGGCAACGCCACCGAGTGGTTCGACTACGGTGTCTATGCGTTCACCGTCACCTACATCTCGGCCGCGTTCTTTCCCGGCGATACCGGTTCGGCCACGCTGTACGCCCTGCTCGTGTTTGCGGTGTCGTTCGTGGTGCGTCCGCTCGGCGGTCTGGTGTGGGGTCCGCTGGGTGACCGGCTCGGCCGCCGCCAGGTACTCGCGCTGACGATCGTCATGATGGCGGGTGCGACGTTCTGCGTCGGTCTGGTGCCCGGTTATGACGTCATCGGTGTGTGGGCGCCGCTTCTGCTCGTGCTGCTGCGCATGATCCAGGGCTTTTCGACCGGCGGCGAATACGGCGGAGCGGCAACGTTCATGGCCGAGTACTCGCCCGACCGCAAGCGCGGCTTCTGCGGGAGCTTCCTCGAATTCGGCACCCTCGGTGGTTACGCGCTCGGTGCCATCGTGGTGCTGGTGGTGGAACTGTTCTCCTCCGACCCGTTCATGTCCACGTGGGGATGGCGGATCCCGTTCCTCATCGCCGGCCCGATGGGTTTGATCGGTCTGTACCTGCGGACCAAGCTCGAGGAGACACCCGTCTTCCGCGAACTGGACGCGGAGGGCGCGGTGGAGTCGGGGACGACCCACGAGTTCAAGGACCTGGTGACCGAGTACTGGAAGCCGTTGCTGCTGCTCGGCGGTCTCGTCATCGCGTTGAACGTCACCAACTACACCCTGCTGAGCTACATGCCGACCTATCTGGAAACACAGATCGGACTGTCGTCCACCGCATCGCTGACGTTGTTCATCGTGGGGCAACTCGTGATGATGGCCGTCATTCCGTTCGCGGGCGGGTTGTCGGACCGGGTGGGCCGGAAACCGTTGTGGTACGGCTCCCTCGTGGGACTGATCGTGCTCGCCGTCCCGATGTATCTGCTGATGCGTCAGGGTTTCGGATGGGCGATCCTGGCGTTCGCGGTTCTCGGGTTGCTGTACGTGCTGCAGCTGTCCACGATCTCGGCGACCTTCCCGGCGATGTTCCCGACCCACGTGCGGTTCGCCGGCTTCGCCATCGCGTACAACGTGTCCACCTCGCTGTTCGGCGGCACGGCCCCCGCGGTCAACGAACTGCTCATCGACTGGACCGGAAACACGCTCATGCCCGCGTTCTACATGATGGCCGCCTGCGGAATCGGTCTCGTCGCGCTGTACTTCGTGGCCGAGACGGCGGGCGCGTCCATCCGCGGTCGCGGGATACCGGGTGTCGACACGGAAGCGCACCCCACCGCACTCGTGCAGAAGTGACGCGACCGGATCCGAGCCGGGGCGCCGTGGCATAGTCGCCTGGGGTGGGGTTTCACGAAGGGATGAGCATGGCGTCGGCACTGTGGCACGGATTCGCGGATATGGGCGCGGTGGAACAGAAGGGCGCCTTCGTGGTGTCCCGCGGCGAGGGCGCATACATCTGGGACAACCGTGGCAACCGGTACCTCGATGCGACTGCGGGTCTGTGGTTCACCAACGTCGGGCACGGGCGTGCGGAGATCGCGGACGCCGTTGCGGAACAGTTGCGGACGATGGCCCACTTCTCGAACTTCGGTGACTTCGTTCCCGAGACCACCGCGACCCTGGCCGATCGCCTCGCCACCATCGCGCCGGTGCCCGGGAGCAAGATCTTCTTCACCTCGGGCGGCTCGGATTCGGTGGACACGGCGGCCAAGCTCGCGCGCCGCTACTGGCACGAGATGGGCAAGCCGGCCAAGACGATCGTGGTCGGCCGCCAGAAGGCGTATCACGGAATGCACGTCGCGGGAACCGCGCTGGCCGGTATTCCCGTCAACCGCGAGGGCTACGGCGAGTTGATGGCCGACGCCGCGACGGTCGCCTGGAACGACGCCAAGAGCCTGCTCGAACTGATCGAGAAGATCGGCGCCGACAAGATCGCCGCGTTCTTCTGCGAGCCTGTCATCGGCGCGGGCGGCGTGTACCTGCCGCCGGAGGGGTACCTCGCGGAGGTCCGCGACATCTGCCGCGAACACGACATCCTGTTCGTCGTCGACGAGGTGGTCACCGGATTCGGCCGTATCGGCGGCGAGTGGTTCGCGTCGACGCGATTCGACCTACAGCCCGACATGATGACGACGGCGAAGGGGCTCACGTCCGGCTACGTCCCGATGGGTGCGGTGTTCATCGCGCCCCGCGTGGCCGAGCCGTTCTTCGCCGGCGGAGTCTGGTGGCGGCACGGCTACACCTACGGCGGTCATGCCGGCGCGGCGGCGGCCGCTCTCGCCAACCTCGACATCATCGAGCGGGAAAATCTGCTGGCGGAGTCGAAGCGGCTCGAGGCGTCACTGCACGAGCACCTCGCGCCGCTCGCCGACCACCCGCGGGTCGAGGAGGTGCGCAGTGGACTCGGTGCCGTCGCGGCGGTGCAGCTGGCCGATCCGGCGGAAGCTCTCCCGTTCGTGAGCACATTGCGTGAACACGGAATCTCGGGCCGTGCCGCCGGTCAGGGTGCCATGCAGATCTCGCCGTCGTTCGTCATGACGGACGAGCAGGTCGGTCAGCTCGCCGACGGCATCCGCCGGGCGCTGGGCTGATCGCTGCCGGTGCCCCGCCCGCGGACCCGGCGCAGGGCACAGGTGACCCGGTCCCGCCACGTCGGCTCGGTCAGCTCGATCTCCGTCTGCCCGTCGTGCGCCGCGTACGCGCGGGTGTAGCGCTCGTGAAGACGCGTCCGCACCTCGTCGGGCGTGTACGCCTTGCGTTGCCGATCCGCGCGGACCGCAACGACTCCGGTCGCGGCCACGCCCACCATTCCGGCGAGTCCGAGAAGTTTCCACCATTGCCTGCCGCGAGGTCGCATCCTTCTAGGCTAGGTGCCATGCACGCGCCACGGCACACGGACGCACGACGACACGGCTCCACCATCGACCTCGACACCGCGGTCGAGGTCACCCGCACCGGTGACATCTGGATCTTCCGCGGAGAGTCCCCGGCGGACAGGGCGATTCAGACCCTGACGAACAGCCCGGTCAACCACGTCGGCATGTCGGTGGTCCTGGAGGACCTCCCGCCGCTGATGTGGCACGCCGAACTCGGGCATTCGTTGCAGGACATGTGGACCGGCCGCTTCCAGCGGGGTGTGCAACTCCACGACCTGCATTCCGCCGTCCAGGTGTGGGGAGCGCGGTACGGGCAGCGGGGCTGGCTGCGTCAGCTCGCCGAACCTGCGACCGCGCAGCAGGAGGACGCGTTGCTGCGGACCATCGCGCGGCTCGACGGAACGCCGTTCCCGTCGACGGCGAGACTCGCCTCGCGATGGTTCGGCGGGCGCCTGCCGGGGAAGGGGCGTCGGCAGGTGCGGTCGGGGAGCCTCGAAAGTGCCTACTGCGCCGAGGTGGTCGCGCAGACGTACGAGGAGATGGGTCTGCTCATCGGCCGGCGGCGCACCAATTGGTACGACCCCGGAAGATTCTGGAGCGGCGACAAGCTTCCCCTCGCACCCGGTGTGACGCTGGGCCGGGAGATCGAGGTGACGCTGAGCGCCGCCGACCTCGCCGCGGGACGACGCGGCGGGCCCGCGTCAGACGGTGCGTGACTTCTCGGGGTGAACCCGTCCGCCGACCTCGACCCAGCCGGCGGAATCGTAGGTGGTGCGCAGTTCGGAGCCCTTGCCCTGGGTGATCAGGAGGGCGTGCCGCAGGTGCGCGGTGATGCGGACGGCAGCGGCCCCGGTGGCCTCGTCCTCGGTGATACCCATGTCCGGGGCGAACATTCGCGACCGGATCGAATGCTCGACCTTGTCCGTCCAGGCCCACAGGTAGTGGTGTCCGGCGCCGAATCTCTTCGGGTCCGCCGTCTGGACCTGGCGCACACTGTCCATGGGGTACAGCGAGAACTCGGGCGCCCACTCGGGACGGGCCCGCACCCATGTGATCGCGCCGGAACTCCGGGTGGCGACGGGGCCCGCGGGGACGTCGAGCGTGTTCACCGAGGCGCCGCGCTCGTGCAGCCACCAGGACAGCCCGACGGTGGGATGTCCGGCGAAGGGGAGTTCGGTCGTGGGGGTGAAGATCCGGGCGGACGCGTGCTCGTCGCCGGGCCCGGGGATGTCGACGAAGATCGTCTCGCTGTACCCGAGTGCGGCGGCGACGGACTGCCGGTCCTCGGGCGGGACGGTCGACGCGTCGACGATGCCGAGCGGATTGCCGTGGCGTCCTTTGTCGTCGGTGAACACCCGGACGACGTCTACGTGGATGGGCATTGATGCACCCTATCGCTCCGGCGCGTCGGTGAACCACGTGTGCCGGACGCGCACGTCGGCGAGGGTCGGCGCGGTCCGGGGTGATTCCCTCCGGACGAAACCCGTCGAAAGGGTCGGGTGATGGATGACGTTTAGACTGATAGGCATGGCCGATCAGAGTTATCAACCCACCCTGTCACAGCTGCGTGCGTTCGTGGCTGTCGCGGAGTACCGCCACTTCGGCACGGCGGCAGCACGATTGAGTGTGAGTCAACCCACCCTGTCGCAGTCGCTGGCCGCCCTGGAGAACGGGCTCGGCGTGCAGCTGATCGAGCGCAGCACTCGCCGCGTCCTCGTCACCGCGGCGGGGGAGCGGCTCCTCGGTCAGGCCAAGGTGATCCTCGAGGCCGCCGACGGTTTCGTCGCGACGGCCGCGGGCGTCGGCGACCGGTTGGCCGGACCGCTGCGGATCGGGTTGATCCCCACCGTGGCCCCGTACGTCCTGCCGGCCCTGCTGCCGGCGCTACGCGAGGAGATGCCCGCCCTCGAGCCGCAGGTCATCGAGGATCAGACGGCGCGACTTCTGGAGGCATTGCGGGTGGGCGCGCTCGACGTCGCGGTGCTGGCGTTGCCGAGCGGTGTCAGCGGTCTCGTCGACATTCCCTTGTACACAGAGGATTTCGTGATGGTCGTGCCGGAGGGGCACGCGCTCGCGGGTCGCACCGACATCTCGCCGCGGATGCTGGACGAGCTTCCGCTCCTGCTGCTCGACGAGGGGCACTGCCTGCGCGACCAGACCCTCGATCTGTGCCGCTCGGTCGACGTGCACCCGGTGGCGGGCGACACCCGCGCCACGTCGCTGTCCACGGTGGTGCAATGCGTCGCCGGTGGACTCGGGGTGACCCTGGTGCCGGAATCCGCCGTCCAGGTGGAGACTGGCCGGGGGCAGCTCGCGACCGCCCGCTTCGCGGCGCCGGCTCCCGGCCGCACGATCGGCCTCGTGTTCCGCTCGTCCAGCGCCCGTGCAGACAACTACGGGCAACTCGCCGGCCTGCTCACGAAGATGGCACCGGCCTGACGGGCCGGGGTCAGGACCGCCGCCGGGGCTTGCCCCGCTTGCCGCCCTTGGTTCCGGAACCTGACCGCGACGTCTTGGCCCCCGCGGCGGGCTTCTGTCGCGGGGCCGCCGCCGCTGGACGCTTCTTCTTCGGCTGGGCCGGAGTCGGAGTGCGCCCCCGGGAGCTGTTGACGGTCCGGCCGCGGACGATGCCGATGAACTCCTCCACCAAGTCGGTGGTCTCGTCCTCGGCCCACGACAACGCGATCCGCGATTCCGGGCCGTCCGTCACGGTCCGATAGATCAAATCCTTGCGGTGATGGAGCCGGGCCAGCGACTGCGGCACGACGAGCAGCCCGATCCCCGCCGCAACCAGTTCGATGGCGTCGCCCGTCGTGGCCGGCCGGTCCTGGGCGGGCCGTCCCGGCACCGCGCCCCACTCGAGGGTGTCGTCGAGCGGGTGGAGCACGATCTCGTCGTCCAGATCCGCGACCGACACCTCGTCCACCGCGGCCACGACGTGGTCCTTCGGTGCCACCACCACCGGGATCTCGGTGTACAGGGGGATGGCGCTGAGCCCGGTCCGGTCGATCGGCAACCGCACCAGGCCGGCGTCCGCTCCGCCGCCACGCAGCTGATCAGGCGCCTCGGCGGCGGACACCGCCACGAGGGCGAGCGGCACGTCGGGCAGCCGTTCGTTCCAGATCCGCACCCACTTGGTGGGGGTCACCCCCGGGACGTACGCGAGCCGGAAGGAAGGGGATGCGTCCGCGTCTGTCACCCCGCCAGGCTACCGGCCTCGGTCAACGGCACCGCGGACGCTCGTTACTCTTGACACCATGACGTCGCACAAGAGCCCCCAGACTATGAAGCCCGCCACCGCGGCGAAGAAGCTGGGTGTGTACCTCGAGGCCACCCCCGCGGAGTTCCAGGAGGGTGTCGTGTCCCGCGACGAACTGAGCGCCCTGCAGAGCGACCCGCCCGAGTGGCTGCTCGCGCTGCGCAGCAACGGCCCGCACCCGCGGCCGGTGGTCGCGGCGAAACTGGGCGTATCGATCGCGGGCCTCGCCCGAGGCGGGGTCACCGAGGCGCTCACGACCGAGCAGATCGACGCACTGATGGCGGATCGCCCCGACTGGCTGCAACAGGAGCGTGCCACCCAGGCGGAGGTCCGCAAGGAGGCCGTCCGGATCAAGGAGAAGAACGCGGCGCGGCGCGATCAGCCCCGCCGGCCGCGTTCCTGACCGCTATCCCTCGACGATGCTGAGTTCGTCGAAGATGACTTCACCGGCCGCGTCGGATTCGGGAAGGTCGACGACCGCCGTCAGCGCCCACCCGTGATCGCCCTGCGGGTCCTCGAGGACCTGCCGGACCCGCCACAGCTCGGGCGCGGTCTCCACCTGGAACAGCTGGGGGCCGCGCGCCGACGGGCCGGTACCGAGCGAGTCGTACTCGTCGAAGTACGGCTGGAGCTGGTCCTCCCACTCGTCCGCATCGATGCCGTCGTCGAGCCCCTCGAGTTCGGCCCACCGCCGTCGGGACGCGAGTTCGATACGCCGGAACATGGCGTTGCGCACCATCACCCGGAATGCTCTCGTGTTCGCCGAAATCGGGCGCGGCACATCGGCTCCGAACGCGACCTGCTGCTCGTCCCCCTCGGCGCCGGGGTCGGTGAGTTGCTCCCACTCGTCGAGCAGACTCGAATCCACCTGGCGGATCAGCTCGCCGAGCCACTCGATGAGGTCGTCGAGCTCCTCCGTCCGGGCCTCGGTCGGAACGGTCTGGCGCAGTGCGCGATACGCATCCGCGAGATAACGCAGCACGAGTCCTTCGGAACGGGCCAGGCCGTAATGGCTGACCATTTCGGCGAACGTCATGGCACGCTCGACCATGTCCCGCACGACCGACTTGGGTGACAGTGCGAACTCCGAAATCCACGGATGACCACCGCGGTACATCTCGAACGCGGGAAACAGCAATTCGGCGAGGGGCTTGGGCCAGGTGACCTCCTCGAGAAGCTCCATCCGCTCCTCGTACTCGATCCCGTCGGCCTTCATCTGCGCGACCGCCTCCCCGCGGGCGAAGTGCTGCTGCGCCATGAGGACCTGCCGCGGGTCGTCGAGGGTCGACTCGATCACCGAGACCACGTCCAGCGCGTACGAATCGGATTCGGCGTCGAGGAGTTCGAGGGCGGCGAGGGCGAACGGGGACAGCGGCTGATTCAGCGCGAAGTCGCGCTGGAGTTCCATCGTGAGCCGGGCCATGCGGCCGTCGGCGTCGGGCTCGTCGAGCCGTTGCACCACGCCGGCGTCGATCAGCCCGCGGTACAGCGACAGCGCCTTGAGGATGTGCTTGCGCTGCGCCGGCCGGGACTCGTGGTTGTCCTCGAGCAGGTGCCGCATCGACTCGAAGCAGTTACCCGGTCGGGCGATCACGTTGAGCAGCATGGAGTTCGAGACGGAGAACCGCGACGTGAGCGGTTCGGGGGACGCGGCGACGAGCCGGTCGTACGTGGCCTCGCTCCACGAGACGAAGCCGTCTGGTGCCTTCTTCCGCTGCACCTTCCGGCGCTTCTTGGGGTCGTCGCCGGCCTTCGCCAGCGCGCGCAGATTCTCGACCTCGTGTTCGGGGGCCTGCACCACGACGGTGCCGAGGGTGTCGTAGCCGGCGCGTCCGGCCCGGCCCGCGATCTGATGGAACTCCCGGGCGCGGAGGTGCCGCGTGCGGGTGCCGTCGAACTTGGTCAGCCCGGTGAGGAGGACGGTGCGGATGGGGACGTTGATCCCCACACCGAGAGTGTCGGTGCCGCAGATGACCTTCAGCAGACCGTCCTGCGCCAGTTTCTCGATGAGACGGCGATACTTCGGCAGCATCCCCGCGTGATGGACGCCGATGCCGTGCCGGACGAGGCGTGAGAGGGTCTTGCCGAATCCGGTGGTGAAGCGGAATCCGCCAAGCGCTTCGGCGATCGCGTCCTTCTCCTCGCGCGAACAGAAGTTGACGCTGGTCAGGGCCTGGGCGCGTTCCAGGGCGGCGGCCTGGGTGAAGTGGACGACGTAGACCGGGGCCTGGTTGGTGGTGACCAGTTCCTCGATGGTCTCGCTCACGGGGGTCGTGGCATACGAGAACAGGAGGGGCACGGGCCGCTCGGTGCCGGCCACGACGGTAGTGGGGCGTCCGGTCCGCCGGGTGAGGTCGGACGAGAAGAAGTCGACCTCGCCGAGCGTGGCCGACATGAGCAGGAACTGGGCGCGGGGGAGTTCGACGAGGGGGACCTGCCACGCCCACCCGCGGTCGGGCTCGGAGTAGAAGTGGAACTCGTCCATCACCACCTGGCCGATGTCGGAGTCCGGGCCCTCCCGCAGTGCGAGGTTCGCGACGATCTCGGCGGTTGCGCAGATGATGGGTGCCCGCGAGTTGACCGCGGCGTCGCCGGTCATCATGCCGACGTTCTCCGCGCCGAACACCTCGCACAGGGCGAAGAACTTCTCGCTGACGAGGGCCTTGATCGGGGCCGTGTAGAACGTGCGCTTGCCGGTGGCCATCGCGTAGAAGTGCGCGCCGACCGCCACCATGGACTTGCCGGATCCGGTGGGTGTCGCGAGGATCACGTTGGCCCCGGACACCAACTCCATGACCGACTCTTCCTGGGCGGGATAGAGCGTCAGACCTCGATCTTCGGTCCACGAGGTAAAAGCGTCGAAAACGGAATCGGAATCCGCGTTCCCGGGGATCAGGTCGGAGAGAAGCACTGCTACAGGCTAGCCGGACGCCGGTACGCCGCCGCCGGGCCTAGGTCGCGCTGCGTTCGTCCGATCCCATCGCGTCCAGGACCGCCATGCGGGTGGACGCACTGCCGGTGATGGTGCTCTCGCCGACGCCGGTGACGAGCATCTGCCGCCACTTCGCTTCGTCGAATTGCAAGGGATGCGTTCCCGACAGGAACTTCTCGATGGTGCGCAGGAACCGCATCGGGTCGTCGCGGAACGGGAAATGGCCTGCGCCGCGGAAGATCTCGAGGTGTGAGCCGGGCATGGCCGCGTGCGCCAGGTGGGCGTGGCTCACCGGGATGACGGCGTCCTGATCGCCCCAGATGAGCTGCACCGGCAGGTTCTCGGTCAGATAACATCGGTCGAGCATGGTGACGACCTGGCCACGCCAGTCGACGACGGCCCGCAGGGTGCGCAGGTAGGCCTCGTACGCGGTGGGGTCGTACAACTCGGCCAGTACCCGTACCAGGTCGGGTGTGTCGTGCAGCATCGCACCGGGACGCAGCCGCGTTCCGTTCAGCTGGCTCAGCACATTGCCGACCAGCCGGACGGTGGGCATCGCACCCGGAATGCGCAGCAATTTCAGCGCCTCGTTGACCACCGGGACCGACGCGAGGCGCAGAAGCGGGTGCACGTCCTTCGTGACCCCGCCCGCCGACACCAGGACGAGCCGGTCGACCATCTGCGGGAACTGGTAGGAGAACTGCATGGCGACCCCGCCGCCGAGCGAGTGACCGACGACGGTGACCTTGTCGATGCCCAGGGTGGACAGGAGGTCGCGCATGCCGTTGGCGTACGCCGCGACGGAGTAATCGGCCCGCGGTTTGTCGGAACGCCCGTGACCGAGCAGGTCGGGTGCGATGACGGTGTAGTTCTTGGCGAGGTGCGGGATGATCTCGGTCCACGTGGACGAGTTGTCGCCGATGCCGTGGATCAGCAGCAGTGCGGGGCCCTCGCCCGCCATGCGGAACGCACGGCGGTAACCGTGGATGGTGCGGAACATCATGCGGGTTTCGGCGTTCGGAACAGGCCTGAGCTTACGAATGCGATTGTCGCTCATGTCGCCTCCTGAACTAGGTGCAATGCCCGAATGTTGACAGCTCAATCATCCGCTTCACCTCGACGCTATTGCACCGGGTGTCGGGTGAACAACCGGACCGTGCGGCCGCACAGTGTCCGCGTGGCGGCCGCACAACCACTTGCCGGTCATGCCCCGCCCGGTGATCCCCCCTCCTCGTCGGAGTCGCCGCCGTTGCCGTCCTGCATCGCCTGTTCGGCGAGGAAACGCTCGAACTCCGCGCCGAGTTCGTCACCGCTCGGAAGATCTTCTTCGCTGGCCAGAAGTGTGGACTGCTGCTCTTGAGCCGTCACGTACGCATCGTACTGGCGCTCCAGGGCATGGACGACGGTTTGTACCTCCTCGTTACCCGCGATGTGCTCGTCGACCTGTTCGCGGACGCGTGCGGCCGCCTCGCCCAGCGCGGTCAGCGGCAGGTCGAGGGCGGTGACGTCACTCACGTTCTCGAGGAGGGTTTCGGCGGCCCCGGGGTAGTCCGTCTGAGCCAGGTAATGCGGGACGTGAACGGAGAATCCCACCGACTCGTGTCCGTGCTGCGCCATCCGCAACTCGATCAGCGAGGAGGCGCTGCCCGGCACCTGCAGCTCGCCCGACCAGCGCTGATGATCCTTGATCAGGTCCTTGTTGGTGGAATGAGCCGTCACTCCGAGCGGACGGGTGTGCGGGATGGCCATCGGGATGGCGTTGATCCCCACGGTCCGGCGCACCCCGAGCTGCTCGGCCAGCAGCCGCACCGCCGTGGTGAACCGCTCCCAGCGCAGATCGGGTTCCATGCCTGCCAGCAGGAGGAACGGGGTTCCCGCCGTGTCCTTCAGGGCGTACAGGTTCAGCTCGGGCTGGTCGTAGTCCGAGAAATGATCGGCCTTGAACGTCATCGTGGGCCGACGTGAGCGGTAGTCGACTAGCTCGTCGACCGCGAAAGAGGCGACCAGTTCGCTCTCCAGGCTCTCGCGGAGATGCGTGGTGGCGAGTTTGACGGCGTGGCCGGCGTCGGAGAAACCCTCGAGTCCGTGGATCAGCACAGGTCCCTGCCCGTCCGCGGAGGACAATTGCGGCGCCGGGAACTCCAGCTCGTACATCTTCGACTGTTCGTCCATTACAGACCTCTTCTCCTTCGTGCCTGGCCTCCAGTGTCCCCTATCGTCTCCGGCATCGATACGTCGGACTTTGCTCTCGGACGGCCTGCTCTGGGGGAACACGCCCCGCTCGACCGATAATTCCCGCCCCGGGCCGTTCGGTGTTCGCCCACAGCGAGATCCCGCACGTGAATTGTGGCACTGTGAGAACGGCACGGTCCGAGCGGGACGACGTTTCTGGAGGTGCACGATGTCGAGTCGGGGAGACGCATTTGCCGGCCGGGTGCGGCGATCGGCGGTCGCGTCGTGAGCGTGCGCATCGACCGAGTGGTCACGTCCGGAACCTTCAGCCTCGACGGCGGCACGTGGGACGTCGAGAACAACGTGTGGATCGTCGGCGACGACTCAGAAGTGGTGGTCGTCGACGCCGCCCATTCCGCCGAACCCATCGTCGCGGCGGTCGGCGGCCGGAAGGTGCGGGCCATCGTCTGCACACACGGGCACAACGACCACGTCACGGTGGCACCCGAATTGTCGGCAGCGCTCGATGCTCCCCTCTACCTCCACCCGGCCGACGACGTGCTGTGGCGGCAGACGCACACCGCCGTCGCGTACACACCGATCGAGGACGAGCAGCAGATCCCGGTGGCCGGGACCGACATCCGGGTACTGCACACTCCCGGTCACTCGCCGGGTTCGTGCTGCCTGTACCTCCCCGAGGCGGGGGAGTTGTTCAGCGGCGACACCCTGTTCTCCGGAGGCCCCGGCGCCACCGGGCGGTCCTACTCGGACTTTCCGACGATCATCGGGTCCATCCGCGACCGTCTGTTCGCGCTGCCGGCGTCGACGACGGTGCGCACCGGACACGGCGACGGCACCAGCATCGGAGCCGAGGCCCCGCATCTGGAGGAGTGGATCGCCCGCGGCAGTTGACCCGCAGCCTCCCCGCTGCCGGTGCACCGGCGTGGCAGAGTGGCGGAAAAGGGGCACCCCGGGCGGGGCTGCCACGGATCCGACACGGGAGGTCGACGGTGAGGTCTCGGCGCACAGCGGTACGAAGGGCCATCGTTGTCCCCGTGGTCGCGCTGTCCGCGGCCGCAGCGCTCCTGTCCGGGTGCTCCTCGACGGTCTCCGGGGTCGCACAGCCGAGTACGGCCATCGCCGTCGGTTCGCCGTCCGGAAAGGGGTTGTCGAAGCTCCTGGTCGACCCCTCCGACTTCCCGGCCCGGTACGAGGCGATCGTGCTCCCCGCCCAGGCGGTGGCGATGGCCGCGCCCGACCTGACAGGCGTATCGCAGGGTGCCGTCGTCGATCCCGCGGACTGCGCGCCGCCGGCGCAGGACTTCGGACCGACCGGCACGGTCATGGCCGTGGGCACGGACAATGCGAGCCGTTCGACGATCTCGATCGAACTCACCAAGACCGACACACCCCTGGACGAACTGGCCGCGCAGACGGAGCGATGCGGCGACGTCACGGTGACCGACAACGGCGCCGAGTCCACCGTCACCACCGAGATCACGCCTGCGCCTCCCGTCCGCGCCGACGACACGCTGGCGCTCCGGCGGACCGTCAGGTCGGGTAACGACAACGAGAAGGTCACCCAGTCGATGATCACGTTGATCGCCCAGGTCGGCGACGTGCGGGTGTCGGCGACGTTCATGTCGTTCGGCGACGCGAAAGCCGACACCGTCGCGCTCGACGAGGTGTTCACCGCGGCGGTGCAGAAGGTGCAGAACAGTTGAGCAGGCCCTAGCACACGGCTCCGACGACTCTCCCGGCGATCGGCGCGTCCGCCCGGCGTGGCGGGCCGGTTGTCCACAACCGAGCGCTCATCCACAGGCCTGTGCATTTGCCCAGGTCGCGTTCCGTGGCCGGGGGCATGGACCGATCAGAGTCTGGTGCATGACGACTCCGGCATTTCCGCACAGTTCCGACTACTCCGGCGACCCCGGCGGGGGACCGCCCCCGCGGCAGCACACGGTCACGCTGTCCGCTCCGGGCGACCTCCTCGCCTCGGTTCCCGCGCTGCTCGGATTCCGGCCGGCCCGGTCGATCGTGGCGGTGTGCCTGACCGGGAAGCGCACCAGTTCGGTCGGCGCGGTCATGAGACACGACCTGGTCCTCGGAGGTGCCGGAGAGCCGACCCCGACGATGTGCGCGGCGCTCGGCCAGTTCGCCACCGTCTGTGAGCGCGACCGCGCCGGCGGGGTGATCCTGGTTCTCGTCGACGACCGTTTCACCGGCCCGTCCGCGCTCTGTCTCGACGAATTGTCCGCGATCGTCGAAGAATTCGAGGAGCTCCTCGACTTCACGTCGACCGACCTTCTCGATGTCTTCCTTGCGGCGGAGATCGCTTCGGGCGGTCCGTGGTTCAGCCTCTTCGGCGGCAACTACGGCGTCCAGTCCGATCCGGCGGCGTCCCGCGTCGCGCTCGCGCGGGTCCTCGAGGGCAGGCCTATCCGCGCCTCGCGCGAGGAGATGGAGGCCATGATCGAGGTGGGGCCGGTGCTCGAACGGATGCAGATCGCCGCTCTCATCGAACGTGGCCGCCCGTCCTCGCTGCTGCGAAGGGAACTGGCAGAGCGATCGTCCATGCCGGATCGCTGCCATCGGCTCGAGCTCGAACTTGTGCTGACACACGTGGCGCGGGTGTCGTCCGGTGAGAGGCTCCTCGCGCCGGAGTACGCGGAACTCGCGCTCGCGCTGGACAATGTCACCGTCCGGGACAGTGTGCTCGCGCTCGCCGTCGGCCCGTTCGCCGAGGATGCCGAGCAATTGTGGATTCTCCTGGCCCGCAACCTACCCGACCCGGAACGCGCGAACCCGGCGGCGCTGCTCGGCTACAGCGCCTACCTGCGGGGGGACGGGCCGTTCGCCGGCATCGCGTTGGACGCCGCACTGGACGCGGAGCCGGGGCACGTACTGGCCACCCTGCTGGACGGTGCACTGCACAGCGGAATGCGGCCGGCGGAGGTGCGGGGACTGGCCGACGTCGGTTACGAACGCGCGAGCGCGGTCGGTGTCGTGCTGCCCCCGCCCCTCGCCGGCTGAGCCGGCGTCAGCGACGTGCCGCGTGCGACCGGTCGCCCAGATTCTGCAGATAGGTCCAGGCGTCGGCGACGATCTCGTCGAGGTCGGTGTGCTCCGGACGCCACCCGAGCTCCGCGATGGCACGGTCGCTCGATGCCACCAGCACGGCAGGATCGCCTGCCCGGCGTGGCGCGTCCTCGACCGCGATGGGCAGCCCGGTGACCCGGGCACATGCCGAGATGACCTCGCGCACACTGAAACCCGCACCGCTACCGAGATTGTAGATCCGGTGCCTGCCCTCGATCGACGACTCCAGTGCCAGCACGTGCGCCTCGGCGAGGTCGAGTACGTGAATGTAGTCGCGGATCGCGGTTCCGTCCGGCGTGGGCCAGTCGGTGCCGAAGATGGAGATCTTCTCCCGCTGGCCGAGCGCGACCTGGAGCACGAGAGGAATCAAATGAGTTTCGACGACCCGGTTCTCACCGGCCGACTTGTACGCGCCCGCGACGTTGAAGTACCGCAGGCTGGTCGCCGCGAGCGAATGCGCCACCGAGTACGACGTGATGGCATGGTCGATCGCGAGTTTCGTCGCCCCGTACGGGTTGGTGGGCCGAGTGGGGTCGGCCTCCGTGATCGGCGAGTGCTCGGGCTCGCCGTAGGTGGCGGCCGTCGACGAGAACACCAGCTTCTGCGTCCCCGAATTCCGCATGGCCTCCAGAAGTTCCAGCGTGGTGACGACGTTGCCGCGCCAGTACTTCTCGGGATACTCGACGGACTCGCCGACCAGCGACTGCGCCGCGAAGTGCAGGACGCCGTCGAAGCGGGGAGTGCCGCCCGTGCCGAGTACGTCCGACACCACCTCCGCGACGTCGCCCTCGACGAACTCGGCCCCGAGCGGCACCGCGTCGGCGTTACCGGTGGACAGGTCGTCGACGACGACGACCTCGTGTCCTCGTTCGAGCAGGACTGTGCTGCAGACGCTGCCGACGTAGCCGGCGCCGCCCGTGACCAGAAGTTTCATCGACTATCCCTGAACCTGCTTCACCTGGACGGCGTGTGCCATCTCCTCGGACAGATCGAAACCGCTGTGGCCGGGCACCGTGATCGTGACCGAACCGGGCTTGGTCTCGACGGTGACACGCGCGTCGGGCACCACGCCCGCCTCCCGCAGCTGGCCGATGACGTCCGGATCCGACTGCACGTGCTCGGCGAGGCGCCGGACCACGACCGCGGTCGGTTTGCCGGGCGGTACGTCGGTGAGACGGATCAGCGTCTCGGGGGCGTCGACCGGGCGGTCGAGCCCGAGCTGCGCGAGCCCCGGAATCGGGTTGCCGTACGGCGACGTCGTCGGATTGTTCAGCACCTCCACCAGGCGCCGTTCCACCTCTTCGCTCATGACGTGCTCCCAGCGGCACGCCTCCGCGTGAACCTCTTCCCATTTGAGGCCGATGACATCGACCAGCAGCCGCTCGGCGAGGCGGTGCTTCCGCATCACCGACACCGCCAGTTCGCGGCCCTTCTCCGTCAGTTCCAGGTGGCGGTCACCGGCGACCAGGAGGAGACCGTCGCGCTCCATCCGGGCAACGGTCTGGCTGACCGTCGGACCGCTCTGCTCGAGTCGTTCGGCAATACGTGCTCGAAGGGGGACGACGCCCTCTTCTTCCAAGTCGTAGATCGTCCGGAGATACATCTCCGTGGTGTCGACCAGATCCTTCACACTCACACCCCTTCGTCTCGAATGATTCTACCGGTGATTGCCCCTCACCGGCGCCGTCCGCCTCGCAGCGCGTCGACCGTAGTCGTAGCGGGGTCTGCTCGCACCCTCCGCGGGGTACCAGTAGCGTGAGTCCATGACCGCGTCGTTCAGTTCCGGAGAGGATTCGGCTGCACTGGTATCGAACCGTGCGGTCGTGTGGAGTCCGGACTATCTCAGTTATCGGTGGAGTGCGGACCACCCGATGAACCCCACCCGGCTCGAGCTGACCATGTCGCTCGCCCGCAGCCTCGGAATTCTGGAGGGGGTCGAACTGTTGCGGCCCGACCCAGCGTCGGACGCGGATCTGTTGCGGATCCACACCCCCGCGTACGTCGACGCCGTCAAACAGGCCGGGCACTCGGCGACCTCGGGTGTGCTCGGCGCGGACGCCCCGCACGGGCTCGGCACCGAGGACAATCCCGTTTTCCCCCAGATGCACGAAGCGAGCGCGATCCTCGCAGGGGGGTCCCTCGCCGCGGCGCAGGAGATCGCTGCGGGACGCACGCGGCGGGCGGTGAGCATCGGCGGCGGCATGCACCACGCGATGCCCGACTGGGCGTCCGGCTTCTGCGTCTACAACGACGTCGCCATCGCCGTGTCCTGGCTGCTGGACAACGGTTTCGACCGGATCGCCTACATCGACGTTGACGCACACCACGGGGACGGGGTGCAGCACGCGTTCGCGGGCGACCCCCGGGTGCTGACGATCTCGCTCCACCAGCATCCGGCGACGCTCTGGCCCAACACCGGGTGGTCGAGCGAAGTCGGTGAGGGGGCCGCGGAGGGCACCGCCGTCAACCTCCCGGTGCTGCCCGGCACCGTCGATGCGTTGTGGCTGCGCGGTTTCCATGCCGTCGTCCCCGGCGCCCTCGCGGCGTTCCGGCCCCAGATCGTGATCAGCCAGTGCGGCGTCGACAGCCACCGCGAGGATCCGCTGGCCGACCTCGCGCTGACGGTCGACGGCCAGCGGGCCGCGTTTCTCGCGATGCGCGATCTGGCCGACCGCTACGCCGAAGGTCGCTGGCTGGCCGTCGGCGGGGGTGGGTACGGACTCGTCCGTGTCGTCCCCCGTGCGTGGACGCACCTCATCGCGGCGGCACTCGACCGCGAGATCGACACGGCGCGTGCCGTACCCGCCGACTGGCAGGAGCGGGCCCATGTGCTCGCGCCCAGCGTGGACCTGCCGGACACGATGGGCGACGGCGGCGAGATCGACTACCTGCCGTGGGACGGACCCGGCGGCACACCGGAGTCCGGGATCCCGTCGGTCGACCGGGCTCTGACCCGCATCGACTCGGCCGTCATCGCCACCCGCCGCGCCTGCTTCCCGCTACTCGGACTCGACCCGGAGGATCCCCGTGACTGAGCCGACGGACGGTACCGCCACGACGGACGGCTGCGCACAACCGGTTCCGGCCGAGTCTAAGGCGAATCCGCCCGACGCCGCGCACAACTACCCGCGGCAGTGGGTCGCCGACGTGCTGGCGGCGGACGGCGGGGCGGTCGCGCTGCGGCCCATCGTTCCCGAGGACGCGGACAAACTCGTCGCGTTCCATTCGAAGCTCTCCGAACGCACCCGTTATCTGCGGTATTTCGGGCCCTACCCGACCATGTCGCAGCGGGACATCGTCCACTTCACCACGGTCGACCACCACGACCGGGTGGCGTTCGTGGTGGTCCTCGGCGACGAGATCATCGCCGTCGGGCGCTAC
Organism: Rhodococcus sp. NPDC056960; assembly: GCF_042674125.1. Lineage (NCBI taxonomy): Bacteria > Bacillati > Actinomycetota > Actinomycetes > Mycobacteriales > Nocardiaceae > Rhodococcus > Rhodococcus sp. NPDC056960. The sequence goes on from NZ_JBHURF010000001.1 coordinate 249,831, forward strand.
GAACGGCTCACCGGCGAAGGGGACGGCAAGTCTGCGGAGGTGGCGTTCGTCGTCGCCGACGCGCATCAGGGCCGCGGGCTGGGGCCGATCCTGCTCGAGCATCTGGCGGCGGCGGCCGCGGAGAACGGCCTGACGATGTTCGTCGCCGAGGTGCTCGCGGAGAACCGGAACATGGTGACGGTCTTCCGCGAGGCGGGGTATCAGGTGAGCCGCAGTTTCGAGGGCGGAGTCCTGCGGCTCGAGTTCGCGATCGACCCCACCGAAGCGATGGTGTCCGTGCGCAATTCCCGCGAGCGCGCGGCGGAGGCACGCAGTATGCGCAACGTGCTCAGTCCGCGATCGGTCGCGGTGATCGGTGCGTCCACCGACCGGGCGAAGGTCGGCAACGCCGTTCTGACGAACCTGCTGCGGGCCGGATTCACCGGCCCGGTGTACCCGGTCAACGCCGAGCATCGTTCGGTTCACGGTGTGCGCGCGTACCAGACGGTCCGCGACATCCCCGACGAGGTGGATCTCGCCGTCGTCGCCGTTCCCGCCGAATCGATCAACGCCGTTCTCGAGGACTGCCTCGACAAGGGAGTCAAGGCGCTCGTCGTCGTGTCTTCGGGTTTCAGTGAAACCGGTTCGGACGGAAGGCAGTCCGAACGGCGGCTCGTCCATGCCGCGCGTGCGCACGGGATGCGGCTGATCGGTCCCAACGCGCTCGGCGTGGCCAACAACGACCGCGAGGTGTCGCTGAACGCGACCCTCGCACCCGTGCTCCCGAGTCCGGGCAACGTCGGCTTCTTCTGCCAGTCCGGTGCACTCGGCATCGCCATCCTCGACGAGGCCGCGCGGAGCAGAATCGGCTTGTCCGCCTTCGTCTCCGCGGGTAACCGCGCCGACGTCTCCGGTAACGACCTCCTGCAGTACTGGGATTCGGATCCGGCCACCGAGGTGGTGCTGCTGTATCTGGAGAGTTTCGGTAATCCGCGCAAGTTCTCGCGCATCGCGCGCCGGGTGGCGAGGAACAAGCCGATCGTCGCGGTCAAGAGCGGCAGGCACGCCGTCCCGCCCGCGCTGGCGGCCAGCGGCGGCGAGATGGACGACTCGATCGTCCGCGCCCTGTTCGAGCAGGCCGGCGTCGTGCAGGTCGGGTCGATCTCCCAGCTGTTCGACTGCGCGCTGTTGTTCGGATACCAGCCGCTGCCTGCGGGCCCGCGGCTCGCGGTGGTCGGCAACTCCACTGCGCTCGGTGTCCTCGCCGCGGACGCCGCACGCAGTGAAGGCCTTCAGGTCGGCGACCCCGTCGACCTCGGCCCGCAGGCCGGTCCCGAGGAGTTCGCGACGGCGGTGCGCACCGCGCTGGCGTCGTTCGACGTCGATTCGGTGATCGCCGTCTTCGTCCCACCCGTCGCCGTTCCCGCCGAACCGTATGCCCAGGCGCTGCGAGAGGCGGTCCGGGAAGCGGACAAACCGGTGCTGACCACGTTCCTCGCGGCAGAGGGCGTGCCCGACGTGCTGGCCGTCCGGGGTGAGGACGGACACCCCACCCGGGGTTCGGTTCCCTCGTATCCCGGCCCGGAGCGCGCCGCCCTGGCGTTGGCACGGGCGTGGCGGTACGCCGCGTGGAAGCGTAAGCCGTCCTCGAAGGTGGTGCGCCCCAACGGGATCGATCCGGAGCGGGCGAAGGAGATGGTCGACGGCTGGCTCTCGACGTCGTCCGGACGCTGGCTCTCGGACTTCGAGGCGTCGCAGCTCCTCGCGTGCTACGGGGTGAACGTGGTGGACTTCCGATCCGCCACCACCGAGGACGAGGCTGTGCAGGCCGCGGAGGAACTGGGATACCCGGTCGCGGTGAAGGCGACGGGGGAGCAGTGGCGGCACCGGCCCGACCTCGGCGGGGTCCGACTCGACCTGGTCGGACCCGATTCGGTTCGCTGGGCCTATCGCGACCTCGCCGCCGCGTCCGGCGAACCGCTGCTCCACGTGCAGCGGATGGCCACCAAGGGAATCGGCTGCGTGGTGGGCGTGCAGGACGACCCGTCGTTCGGTTCGCTCATCTCGTTCGGGCTGGCCGGCGTGATCTCGGATCTCCTCGGTGACCGCGCCTACCGGGTGCTGCCCCTCACCGAGGATGCCGCGGCGGAACTGATCGACGCACCGAAGGCCGCGCCGCTGCTGTCCGGATATCGCAGCGCGGTGCCCGTGAACAAATCGGCCCTCGTCGACCTGGTACAGCGGATCTCCGCCCTCGCCGACGACCTTCCGGAAGTCCGGGAACTGGCGTGCGAACCCGTACTCGCCTCGGCGGAGGGGGCACAGGTCACCGATTCCCGCGTGCGGATCGGCCCGGAACCGAGTGTCGCCGACCTCGGTCCCCGCCGCCTGCGCTGACCCGGTCACGACCTCCGGGAGGCAGCACGACGCCGGTGCCGGTCGAGTACGACCGGCACCGGCGTCGATTCCAGTGGGTTGACCGGGGTCAGCTGGCGTAGGAGCGCAGCCGCTCGGCGCGGTCGCCCTGCCGCAGCTTGCCCATCACTTCCCGCTCGATCTGACGGACACGCTCGCGGGAGAGCCCGAAGAGCTTGCCGATCTGGTCGAGGGTGCGCGGCTGACCGTCGTCGAGCCCGTAACGCAGGCGGATGACCTGCTGTTCACGCTCGTCGAGGGTGGCCAGCACGCTGCGCACGTCGCTGTGCAGGAGGCCCGCGATGACGGCATTCTCCGCTGACGTGGCCTCCGAGTCCTCGATGAAGTCGCCCAGAGGTGCCTCCTCGTCGTTGCCGACCGGCATGTCGAGGCTGACCGGGTCGCGGCTGTGGTCGAGGAGATCGGCGATCTTGTGTGCCGGGATTCCGGACTCTTCGGCGAGTTCGTCGTCGGTGGCCTCGCGCCCGAGTTGCTGATGCAGCTCACGCTTGATGCGGGCCAGCTTGTTGACCTGCTCCACGAGGTGCACGGGCAGCCGGATCGTCCGGCTCTGATCGGCCATGCCACGGGTGATCGCCTGACGAATCCACCAGGTGGCATACGTCGAGAACTTGAACCCCTTCGCGTAGTCGAACTTCTCCATCGCGCGGATCAGGCCCAGGTTGCCCTCCTGGATGAGGTCCAGGAGCGGCATCCCCCGGCCGGTGTACCGCTTCGCGAGCGACACGACGAGCCGCAGGTTGGCCTCGAGGAGGTGGGCGCGGGCCGACTGGCCTTCACGGACGATCGTCGCGAGGTCGCGCTTCTTGGCGGGGGAGAGCCGCTTCCCGGTGTCCAGGATGTGCGCCGCGTACAGCCCAGCTTCGATTCGCTTGGACAGTTCCACCTCGTCTGCGGCCGTCAGCAGCGCGGTGCGGCCGATTCCGTTCAGGTAGACGCGGACCAGGTCGGCAGCGGGGCTCTGGGCGTCCAGATCGGCGGCGCTGGGGCGAATGCGAGTAGTGGTGCTGGGGCTTGTCATGACTTGCCTCCTCATCGGTGGTGTCTCATATGGATCAACGCACCGAAGGCCCGGGAAAGTTCCCGGCCGGTAATTTACGAAGAGGCTGTGACCTGCGGGTTCCCCGATTCGGTCCTGAGAAGTTGCTGAGAACACGTATAAGGGGGACGAGTCGGGAACCCGCCGGCTACGCGGGGAGCACCAGTCCGTGCCGGACGAGGGCGTGCACGAGGGGGACCGCGGAGTGTGCGAGTTCACCGGCGTCGACGCCGTGGGCGGCCGCCAGGAGATCGATCAATTCGCCCAGTACGAGGCCGTCGCTGCCGCGCATGCCCGCGACGAGGGAGGCGACGAGATCGTCGACCTCGTGCTGCCACGCCGGGCCGTTGCCGCGGTGCAACCGCGCGACCACCTGACTCCAGCCCTCGTCGCCGGGGAGGAACACCCGTTCGAGGGCGGTGCTCTCCTCGACGCGGAACCGCGCGGCGAGCACGTCGTTCTCGCGCAGCCACGCCACCCGGTCGAAGTATCCGAGCGCCTCCGCGCCGAGCGGGTCGCTGAAGCCGTGGGTGAGATCTTCCGCCATCAGGTCGGTGGGCGCGTCGGTCCGGCGCAGGTAGACGAACCCGAAGCCGATGCCCTCCACGTCAGCGCTCGCCAGGTGATCGAGCCAGTCCTCGGCGATCGTCGCCGATGCCGGGTCGCGGGTGTCGAGGCCCCCGTCCCGCATCCAGGTGCCGACGTACAGCGCGGGGTCCGCGACGTCGCGCTGCACCACCCACGCGTCGATGCCGTGGGCCGGAAGCCAGGAAGCCACCCGGGCCCGCCAGTCCTCGCCCCCGACGTGGATCCAGGACGCCAGCAGCGCCGCCGTCCCGCCGGGCGCCAGGTAGTCGGCGACCCGGGAGATCATCAATTCGCTGGCGCCGTCCAGGTCGAGACCCGAGTCGCGGTACGTGTGCCCCACCCGTGCGCGGCTGACGACGAACGGCGGATTCGCCACCACCTGGTCGAACGTGCGGCCGGCCACCGGCTCGAACCACGACCCGGCGAGTAGTTCCATCTCCTCGTCGTTGAGTGCGGCCGTGACGGCCGCGAGATCGACGGCACGGACATTGAGGTCTGTGGCCGTCACCGAGCCGGCGTAGGAGGTTCCGTGCAGCGCCTGGATGCCGCAGCCGGTTCCGACGTCGAGCAGCGACCCGACCGGTGCGGTCGGGGTGGCCTGCAGCAGCGACAGCGACGCGTGGCCGACGCCGATGACGTGATCGACCGGGGTCTCGCGAGGGCGGAGGGACCCGTCCAGGTCGGAGACCACCCAGCGGTTTCCGCCGCCGATGTCCATGGGGCGGAGGTCGAGGGCGGCCCGGACGACGTCGCCGTCGGACACGAGCAGGCCCGCAGCGACGGCGTCCTCGACCGAGAGCGGGGCCAGCGCCGCGGCCACCTCGGCGGCGGGGCAGTCGTCGGTGAGTAGGAACAGCCGGATCAGAGTTCCCAGTTCCCCGCAGCCGGCGCTGGCCCGGCGCACCGGGACCGGTTCGCTGCGGCTCAGCGCGGCATGATTCTCGGGGCCCAGCGCGTCGAGCAGAGTGTCCGTGTCGTACCGGTTGCGGCGGAGCGCCTCACGCAGGGAGGGGCAGATCGACAGCAGTTCGTCACGGTTCACCCGTGCATTGTGTCAGTACGCGCCGCGGGCGCGTCAGCCCTCGATGGTGTGGTGCGGCGGAGCGGGCAGGGCGGTGCCCGGCGACTCGCGGTGGTCGTAACGGCTGGGTTCGTCCTTGGTGCGCGGAGGCCGGTCGTTCGCGATGAGGACCGCGATCCACGGCAGTGGAATCGACACGCCGATGATCGCCATCGAGATCCACGGGTTCTCCCAGATGCCGTACGCCACCGCCGCGAAGATCAGCGCGGGGAACCGGAACGACATGATGAGCAGGTACTTGCGAACACGGGCGCGATGCTGTTCCTCGATCGATCGCGCGGCTTCGGTGATCAGAACCGGATTGTTCGGTGAGCCGGCGTCGTCGGACGCGCCGAACCCTGCACTTCGTGCCATGACTCCACTGTTCCACTGTCGGGCGGCAATTGCACACACGGGGGCGGCAGGGGTGGGATCGCGGGCCGGTTGCGGCATTATTGAGGGGTGAGCACTCAAACCAAGGAACGGCCCGACGTCACCACCGACGAGTCGACCGATGACGACACTCCCAAATTCTTCCATTACGTGAAGAAGAACAAGATCGCGGAGAGCGCCGTCATGGGCACCCACGTCGTCGCGCTGTGCGGCGAGGTGTTCCCGGTGACGAAATCCGCGAAGCCGGGATCGCCCGTCTGCCCCGACTGCAAGAAGATCTACGAAGGGTTGCGCAAGGGCGACTGAGGCTTCGCCGCCCGTCGCACACCCGGTGGCTCGGGACGTTCCGGAACCGAGCCGTCGGGCTGGACGTCGTTCCCGGACGCCGGTTCGGGACGGTCCGTCGGGGTGCGGTCGCCGACGATCTTGATCGGACCCGTCGCGATGCGCCGTGTGAGGCTGGTCACCGGATTCGCCGACGGTGAGCTGTCGGCCTGCGCCGCGATCCAGTCCCGCATCTGATCGATGCGGGTGGCGCGGGCGGGCCAGAATTCCTGGACGGTGGCGTTGAACTCGGCGCCGAGCACCACCGCGAAACCCAGGAAGAACGTGAACAGCAGGAACGCGATCGGTGTGGCCAGTGCCCCGTACGTGTATCCCGTGCCCGCGACCCACGACAGGTACCAGCGAAGGCAGGTGCTCGCGCCGAGGAAGAACACGCCCGCGACCAGTGCGCCGCCGAGCAGCCGGTGCCACGGCAGCGACCGGGGCAGCGCCACCTTGTAGAGGGTGGTCAGGCCGACGATCAGCAGCAACCCGACGGCGGGGTAGTAGAACGTGTCGACGATCTCCGTCCCGATGGTCCGCCACGCCTCGGGGAGTACCCGGCCGACGAGGGTCGGTCCCAGCGCGACCAGCGGCAGGGTGAACACGGCGAGGATCAGGAACATCACGTAGAGCAGCAACGCGAATACGCGCTGCCACACCGGGTGCCGCGCCTCCTGCTGCCCGTGGGCCTCGACGATCGAGTCGACGAACGTGGAGATGGCGGACGACCCCGCCCACAGCGACAGCAGAAAGCTCAGCGACACGATCTCGGGACGTCCCCGTTGCAGCACGTCGCCGACCGTCGGCCGGATGATCTGCTCGACGACGTTGTCGCTGAACACCGTCCCGCTGAAGTTGATGATCTTGGACTGGATGATGTCGACCGTGTCGGGTCCGAACCAGCCGCCGACGTATCCCAGCATTCCGAGGAGCCCCAGCAGGAGCGGCGGCAGCGACAGCGTCTGCCAGAACGCCGCCGTGGCCGCCTTCCCGAAGATCGAGTCGTCCCACGCCTTGCTCGCTGTGCGGCCGATCACGCTCAGCGTCCGACGTAGCGGATGCCACCCGGACTGGGGTGGGTCGCCGCCACCTTCCGGCGTTTTCGAGGGCGTTTCGGTCATGATGTTTCCAGCATCCCTGACGACACGCCCGGTTGCCCACCGCTGCTGTCCTCGTGTCGCGACAAATCTGCCACTATCGGAACTCGCGAATGCAGTTCACGTCGGATCCGGGCGCTAGGCTCCTTGACGGACAGCGCCTTCGGGTCTGGAGCCGGACATGTCGATCGAATACCGAGGAGTGCAACAAACAGTGCCATGTCAGCGGAGGGCAGCCCGTGAGTGCTGAGACAGTGGGCTCCCAGTCGGCGCCGAGAGTGGAAACCGAGGCCGCGCAGATAGTGGGCACCGAGGCCTACCTCGCACAGACCGAACCGGCCAGACCGTCGGGTTCGCTGCGTGCTTGGCAGCGTCGCGCCCTGACGAAGTATCTGTCCACCGGACCGCAGGACTTCCTCGCGGTCGCGACGCCGGGCGCCGGCAAGACCACGTTCGCGCTGCGCGTCGCGTCGGAATTGCTGCGCGACCGCACCGTCGACCAGGTCACCGTGGTCGCGCCCACCGAGCACCTCAAGCACCAGTGGGCCGAGTCGGCGGCGCGCAACGGCATCGCGCTGGACTCGTACTTCTCCAACTCGACGGGGCAGACGTCCAGCGACTATCAGGGTGTGGTGGTGACGTACGCGCAGGTCGCGTCCCACCCGTTCAAGCACCGTGTCCGCACCGAGAGCCGGCGCACGCTGGTCATCCTCGACGAGATCCACCACGGCGGCGATGCGAAGAGCTGGGGTGACGCGATCCGGGAGGCGTTCGGTGACGCCACTCGCCGCCTCGCGCTCACCGGAACGCCCTTCCGCAGCGACGACAGCGCGATCCCGTTCGTGACCTACGAACCCGACCGCGAGGGCCTGATGCGCTCGAAGGCGGACCACTCCTACGGGTACTCCGACGCGCTCGCGGACGGCGTCGTCCGGCCCGTCGTGTTCCTGGCCTACTCGGGCGAGGCGCGCTGGCGGAACAATGCCGGCGAGGAGTTCTCGGCGCGACTCGGGGAGCCGCTCAGCGCCGAGCAGACGGCCCGGGCGTGGCGGACGGCGCTGGACCCGTCGGGTGACTGGATTCCCGCCGTCCTGCACGCCGCCGACACGAGGCTCGGCCAGTTGCGCACGGGCGGCATGCCCGACGCGGGCGGTCTGGTGATCGCCACCGATCAGACCGTGGCCCGCGCCTACGCGCAGACGCTGAAGGCGGTCACCGGGGAAGATCCGGTCGTGGTGCTCTCCGACGACCCGACGGCGTCCAAGCGGATCGCCGAGTTCGGCGCGAGCACCCAGAAGTGGATGGTCGCCGTCCGCATGGTGTCGGAAGGCGTCGACGTGCCGCGTCTGGCCGTCGGCGTGTACGCCACCAGCGCGTCCACCCCGCTCTATTTCGCGCAGGCGATCGGACGATTCGTGCGGTCCCGCCGCAAGGGTGAGACGGCGAGCGTGTTCCTGCCGTCGGTGCCGGTGCTGCTCGACCTGGCCAGCCAGCTCGAGGCGCAGCGCGATCACGTGCTCGGCAAGCCGCACCGCGAGAAGGACGGCTTCGACGACGACCTCCTCGCGGACGCGAACAAACAGAAGGACGAACTCGGCGAAGACGAGAAGGCCTTCACCTCACTCGGGGCGGATGCCGAGCTCGATCAGGTGATCTACGACGGTTCGTCCTTCGGGACGGCCACGTTCTCCGGCTCCGACGAGGAGGCCGACTATCTCGGGCTGCCCGGTCTGCTCGACGCCGATCAGATGCGCGCCCTGCTGCGTCAGCGTCAGGCGGAGCAGCTGGACAAGCCGGAGCCCGCTCCCGCTGCGCCCGCCCACACGCCGGTGCCGCAGGTCGCGGACCGGGTGGCGGCGGCCGGACAGCTGGCGCAGCTGCGCCGGGAACTGAACAGCCTGGTCGCCATGCATCATCACAGGACCGGCAAACCGCACGGCACCATCCACGGCGAGCTGCGTCGGGTGTGCGGGGGACCGCCCACGGCGATCGCCACCGTCGACCAACTCACCGAGCGGATCTCCACGCTGCGGCAGTGGTGACCACCGTCACCCGGTCCGCCGAACAGACGAGACCGGCGAGTGCAGTGCACTCGCCGGTCTCGTGTTCTGAAAGAGGTGAGCCTGGGACGGGTCACCCGGGCTGACGTATCAGATTGCAGCTTCGGCTTCGGACACGATCGTTGCGTTCATCTCGCGAAGCCGGTCTGCGTGCTCGTTGGCGTGGTGACCGCAGAAGAGCAACTCTCCTCCGGTCGGAAGGACCGCGCGAACGCGGGCTCCCGCACCGCACCGGTCGCACCGGTCGGCTGCGGTCAACGGGGGGCTGGTCAGTGTTCCGGGCATGACTCCTCCGTACTGGCTTTTCGACTGATGCCGAGTGCCTGGGGCCTTGGTCCGCCGCGTCGGGGTGGCGCGGTGGATCTACTCTGTCAGACGTTTGAGGTTTACGCGTTGTTCCCGACGGCGTTTCTCAGTGTTGCATCACACACGAAACGCGCCGGAAATGCGCCGGACAAGCCCTGAAGAGGGCGGACGTGAACAGACCGCGCGGTCCGAGTTCGCTGACAGCTGATTCGGTTTCGGGCGTGACGCTAGTCTCACCGTGTGAAATCCGAACCCGCTCACCCCGGCGCACCCGCCCGGCTCGTCCACCTCTGCAGCCGCGAGGAGTGGCAGACCGCGCAACGCGAAGGCCACCGCATCCCCGACGGGTTCGCGGCCGACGGATTCGTCCACCTGTCGACACCGGCCCAGGTGCACCTGCCGGCAGACAGGCTGTTCGCCGGGCGCACGGACCTCGTCCTGCTGACGCTCGACCCCGCCGCTCTCGGTGCACCCGTCGAGTGGGAGCCGGGTGTCCCCACCGATCCGTCCTCGATGCTCTTCCCCCACCTGTACGGGCCGCTGCCCGTCACGGCGGTGACCGCGGTCGAGGACTACCGCCCCGGCGCCGACGGAACGTTCCCCGCCCGGCACTGAAGCGAGCCTCCCACGGTTGCCCCTACCGTTCGGACTACCGTGGAGACATGAACGTTGAAGTGACGCCGCTCCCGGGCATCGGGGTGCGTAAGGACTTCGAACTCGCCTCAGGTCGTCGAATCGGTGTCATCACCCATCGCGACGGTCGCACGGATCTGATCGTCTCGAAGGCCGACGACCCCGACGCGTGCGCCGCCTCCGTACCGCTCACCACCGAGGAGGCGGCGGTCCTCAGCAATCTGCTGGGGGCTCCGCAACTCGTGGCGCAGCTGGAAGAGGAGCACCGGGACCTGCCCGGCATCCGCACCAAGCAGCTGTACATCAAGGAAGACTCCCGATTCGACGGCCGGCCGCTCGGCGACACGGCGATGCGGACCCGGACCGGGGTCTCGATCGTCGCGGTCATGCGGGCTGGTCAGGTCTACCCGTCGCCGAAACCTGATTTCCTGCTCACTTCGGGCGATCTCCTGGTCGCCGTCGGAACAACAGACGGACTGGACGCGTCAGCCAAGCTCCTGGCCAACGGCTGACCGTCCCGTGAACACCACCACGCTCGCGCTCATCGAACTGGGCGCGGTGTTCTTCGCGCTCGGGCTCCTGGGCCGTCTCGCGGCGCAGTTCGGCATGTCGCCGATCCCGTTCTACCTTCTCGGCGGCCTCTGCTTCGGCAGCGGTGGGTTCGTCAATCTCGGTGACATCAGCGAGTTCAGTCACCTGGCGAGCGAGATCGGCGTGGTGCTCCTGCTGCTGCTGCTGGGTCTGGAGTACACGGCGTCGGAACTCGTCACCGGTCTGCGCCGGTCGTGGATGGCCGGTGTCGTCGACGCCGTCCTCAACGCGGCGCCGGGCGCCGTCGTCGCGCTGATGCTGGGCTGGGGGATCACCGGCGCCGTCGTGATGGCCGGCGTCACCTACATCTCGTCGTCGGGCATCATCGCGAAGGTACTGAGCGACCTGGGGAGGCTCGGTAACCGCGAAACACCGGTCGTGCTCTCGATACTGGTGTTCGAGGATCTCGCGATGGCCGTGTACCTGCCGATCCTGACGGCCCTGCTCGCCGGTGTCAGTTTCGCCGGCGGACTCGAGGCCGTCGCGATCTCCCTCGTCGTGATCTCGGTCGTCCTCGTGATCGCCCTCCGCTACGGGCGATACGTCTCGGCGCTGCTGGACAGCCCGGACAGCGAGACCCTGCTCCTGAAACTGCTCGGCGCCGCGCTGCTCGTCGCGGGGATCAGCTCGGCGATGCAGGTCTCCGCCGCCGTCGGCGCATTCCTCCTCGGAATCGCGATCTCCGGAACGACCGCCCACAACGCCAGTCGTGTCCTCGAACCGCTCCGCGATCTGTTCGCGGCCATGTTCTTCGTGGTGTTCGGGCTCAACACCGATCCGCGGGCGATCCCGCCGGTTCTCGGCTGGGCAGTGCTCCTCGCCGTCGTCACCGCGCTGACGAAGATGATCACCGGGGCGTGGGCGGCGAAACAGCAGGGCGTCGGACGGCTGGGCCGGGCCCGGGCCGGGGTCGCGCTGATCGCGCGCGGCGAGTTCTCGATCGTCATCGCCGGCCTGGCGTTGTCGGCCGGCGCGGTGGAGAGCGAACTCGTCGCACTCGCCACCGCCTACGTCCTCCTGATGGCCGTCATCGGGCCGGTGGCGGCGCGGGTCGTCGAACCGGTGGCGAGCGCCTGGATCCGGGTCCGTACGAGCGTGTAGCGGCGCTCCGTGCGCCCACACGACGATGCCCCCGCGACTCGCGCGGAGTCCGGGGGCATCGGGGTACGGCTGTCAGTCCAGGTAGTCGCGCAGCACCTGCGACCGCGAGGGGTGACGCAGCTTCGACATGGTCTTGGACTCGATCTGACGGATGCGCTCACGCGTGACCCCGTAGACCTGTCCGATCTCGTCGAGGGTGCGGGGCTGTCCGTCGGTCAGTCCGAAGCGCAGGCGCACGACGCCGGCCTCACGCTCGGACAGCGTCTCGAGCACCGACTGCAGCTGGTCCTGCAGCAGGGTGAACGACACGGCGTCGACGGCGACGACGGCCTCGGAGTCCTCGATGAAGTCGCCGAGCTGGCTGTCGCCCTCGTCGCCGATCGTCTGGTCGAGGGAGATGGGCTCACGCGCGTACTGCTGGATCTCCAGCACCTTCTCGGGCGTGATGTCCATTTCCTTGGCGAGCTCTTCGGGAGTGGGCTCGCGGCCCAGATCCTGCAGGAGCTCACGTTGGATGCGGCCGAGCTTGTTGATGACCTCCACCATATGCACCGGGATGCGGATGGTGCGGGCCTGGTCGGCCATCGCGCGGGTGATGGCCTGGCGGATCCACCACGTGGCGTAGGTCGAGAACTTGTAGCCCTTCGTGTAGTCGAACTTCTCGACCGCGCGAATGAGGCCCAGGTTGCCTTCCTGGATCAGGTCGAGGAAGGCCATGCCGCGGCCGGTGTAGCGCTTGGCGAGCGACACGACGAGGCGGAGGTTTGCCTCGAGCAGGTGGTTCTTGGCGCGGTTGCCGTCGCGGCAGATCCAGCTCATGTCGCGGCGCTGTGCGGCGGGGAGCTTCTCCCCGGTATCGGACAGTTCCTGCATGATCTGCGTCGCGTATAGCCCGGCCTCGATCCGCTTGGCGAGCTCGACCTCCTCTTCTGCGTTGAGGAGGGCGACCTTGCCGATCTGCTTGAGGTACGCGCGCACCGAATCGGCGGACGCGGTGAGCTCGGCGTCCTTGCGGGCCTGACGGAGGGCCTCGGACTCCTCCTCGTCCCACACGAAGTCGCCGGAGGCCTTGTCCTTCTCGGACGGCTCCTCGGTCTCCTCGTCCTCGCCGACGGCCACGACCTCCACGACATCGGACTCCACCTCGGCCAGGTCGCCTTCGGTGATGTCGATGTCTTCCATGTCGGCCGAGTCCTCGTCGAGGTCCTCGCCGTCCGCTGACTTACCGGCCGTGGCCTTCTTGGCGCCCGCCTTCTTCGCTGCCGCTTTCTTGGCGGGAGCCTTCTTCGCTGCTGCCTTCTTGGCCGGCGCCTTCTTGGCCGCCGGCTTCTTCACGGAAGTGTCTTCGGCTGCCGGAGCAGTGCCGGGGGCTGCCGCTCCGACTGGTGCTTCCGGTCCTGACTCCGAAGTCGAATCAGCAGTCTGACGTGTATCGGTGGCTGCCACGTACGCCCTTTCGTGACGGTGTCGTGCGGCGTCACGCCAGAGTGGTCATCCGGCGGAGAGGTCTACTGGTTTCGCCGGCGCGCAGCCGGGCCCTTCCATTGTAACGACCCATCCGAAATAGTTACGGAGCGATGCCCGTTTCGACGGCGAGAGCAGCACCGACGATGCCTGCCGTGTTGAGCAGCGCAGCAGGTACGACGGGTGTCCTGTTGGTCAGATGCGGAATCCACTTCTCGTGTTTACGGCTGATTCCGCCGCCGGCGATGAACAGATCCGGCCACAGGAGGTTCTCGAACCGGGTGAGGACGCGGGTCACCTCGGCCGCCCACTCCTTGTAGGACAGATCCTTCTTCTCCTTCACCGACGACGCCGCCCGGTGCTCGGCTTCCTTGCCGTCCACCTCCATGTGCCCGAACTCGGTATTGGGGAGCAGGACGCCGTCGTGGAGGATCGCGGAGCCGATGCCCGTGCCGAACGTGAGGAGGATGACGACCCCCTTCGCGTCCTTGCCTGCGCCGAGCGCGTCCTCCGCGATCCCCGCCGCGTCGGCGTCGTTGAGGACGGTGACGAGCCGGCCGCCGAGCGCGTCGGCGAACAGGGCGCGCGCGTCCGTCCCGATCCAGTGTTTGTCGATGTTCGCGGCGGTCCGCGCCACTCCGCCGGTGACGACGCTGGGCAAGGTGATACCGACCGGTCCGTTCCATTCCGCCTGGTGGATGATCTCCGCGACGGTCTGCGCGACCGCCTCCGGTGTGGACGGCTGCGGCGTGAGCAGCTTGATCCGATCCCCGACGAGTTCACCGGTCTCGAGATCCACGACGCCGCCCTTGACGCCGCTGCCCCCGACGTCGACACCGAACCCGGTCTTGGTCATGGCGTGTGCTCCTCCGTGTCGACGACGACTGTTCTCCGGCGCGCTTCTGCTGCTCGTCACACTAGTGCGTCGAGACGACTTCGGTGGGTGACACGGGCCGACCGGAGAGGCACCGTGCGTCAGGGCGCGAAAAACGTCAGCGGTGGTGTGAGGCAGTGAAAGTGTGTTCCGATGGGTACGTGCACGCACCCCAGAGTTCAGACTCCCCGTCCGGCCACGTCGGCACCGATCCCCGCGAACTGCTCGAGGTCGCCGTCGCCGTGGCCGAGGAAGCCGCCGCGCACGTCCGCGCGAGGCGGCCCGCGGTGTTCGGAATCGTCGGGGAGCGAGCAGGATCCGGCGATTCCGTGACGGCCAAGAGCACCCCGACGGACCCGGTCACGGTGGTCGACACCGAGAGCGAGCACGTCATCCGGGACCGTCTCGCGGAGCTGCGCCCGGGTGATGCGATCCTCGGCGAAGAGGGTGGGGGAGAGGGACATTCCGTCGCGGGGGTGCGGTGGATCGTGGACCCGATCGACGGCACGGTGAACTTCCTGTACGGCGTCCCCGCCTACGCGGTGTCGGTGGCCGTCCAGATCGACGGGGTGTCCGTCGCCGGGGCCGTGGTCGATGTGGCCGCCGGGTCGACGTACGCCGCGGCCCGCGGCGGCGGCGCGACACTCACCGACGCGGACGGACGGGTGAGCGAACTCCGGTGCAACCCCGTGACGGACCTGTCGATGGCGTTGCTCGCCACCGGATTCGGGTACGGCGCGGCACGGCGGAAGGCGCAGGGAGCACTCATCGCCGACATCCTCCCGCAGGTGCGCGACATCCGCCGGATCGGTTCGGCGGCCCTCGATCTGTGCATGGTCGCGGCCGGCCGGGTCGACGCCCACTTCGAGCACGGGCTGAGTCCGTGGGACTGGGCCGCCGGGTCGCTGATCGCGACCGAGGCCGGAGCCCGCGTGCGCATCCCCGCGCCGCACACGTTCAGCGCGGATGGCGAGGTGGTGGTGGCGGCCGCTCCCGGCATCGCCGATGCGCTGGACGCGCTGTTCGCCGAGACCGGGGCGGACGCCCCGATCCCGGAGGTGTGACCGGCGGTCAGCAGCGGGCGGTGCGCGCCGCCTTCAGGAGATCGATGTCGAGAGGCGCCGGCTGGGTTCCGGACGGCGGTTCCTTCAGCGACCGCAGCACCTCTTCGGCGTCGGTGTTGGGTGAGATCTTGCGGAAGTAGGTTCCGAGCGCCAGATCGACCGTGTCGTCGGTGCGGGTGTCCTCGATGAGCTCGGCGCACGGGGCGACCAGCCAGAGCGCACTCGCGGCGGCGACGCCGTTGGGGCCGAACCGCAGCTGCCCCTGGCACTGCATGTTCTGGTCGACGTAGACCGGGTCGTTGCCCGCCTGCACGTCGGGGGCGCTCGCGAACCCGTAGTCGCTCAGCTGGGCGGCCACCTGCGCTGCCTGCCCGTGCTCGCCGTTCGCGTTGAACACGCGCACCTTGGTGGCGGACAGGGCGGCAGGCTCCACGTCCCGCAGGATCGAACCGTCGACGCGTTCGCCCAGCGCCTGCTGCGGCGGGGCGGCGGGGTCGACCGGCTGCGCCGCGGGCTGGGGCGCATTGCAGTCGACCGTGGTGGCGAGATCCTCGTCGTCGCCGAGTACGCGGATCCACACGATTGCGCCGAGCAGGGCGAGGACCGCGAACACCACGAGGATCGGCATCGCCCGGCGCCGCCGGAACGGACGACCCCTGTCGTCGTGCGAGCTGCCTTCGGTGATCAGTGAAACCACAGTGTGCCTCGACCTCTCCTACAGACTGCGCTCGTGACGTATCGCCCGCACAGCGCACCGATACAGGGCCTGGCCACACGTCGTGGCGCAGGTTTGGCACCTACCTTAGATCCCCGCGGCGTCATAACTCCGAACCCGTCCCCGTTGTGGAATGTCACAGCTTGCTCTGGGGTTGGTGACGATTAGCAGACAATTTGCGCGATCGGCCGATTCGGTTACGACTTTTGTACTTCCTTCGGCTACTGTCTGGCGGCCCCAGTCGTTCAAAGCGTGCAGAACGAGGGTCGGCAGAAGATGAATAAAGAGGCGTAGATCATGTTTCCGGGGCCTGGTTCCGGGCACGTTCCCATCCGTTGCGGCGTTGTGTGGCCGCAGGGTGTGATCTGCGCCGAGGCGGTTTGCGGGTGGACGGTCGACCGGCACACGGTTCGACGTACCGCGCGGGCCGGGATACAGGGAAGAAGATGAGGGGAAGGCGACATGGCAACTGACTACGACGCACCGCGGCGAACAGAGTCCGACGAGGTTTCGGAGGATTCGCTGGAGGAGCTGAAGGCGCGACGTAACGAGGCTCAGTCGGCTGTTGTCGACGTGGACGAGTCCGACACGGCGGAATCGTTCGAACTGCCCGGCGCGGATCTGTCCGGCGAGGAACTCTCGGTGCGCGTCGTGCCGAAGCAGGCCGACGAGTTCACGTGTTCGAGCTGCTTCCTGGTGCACCACCGCAGCCGGCTCGCCAGTGAGGCGGGCGGAGTGCTGGTGTGCAGGGACTGCGCGGCCTGAGCGGCGGCGAGTACGAGAGGCGGACGGTGGGAGGCCCACCGTCCGATCAGTCGCCGTCCGCCTGCGGGCGCGCACGGTTGACCGCGGCCAGCAACTCCGCGGGCCGACGCGTGCTGATCAGCCAGTAGGGGGTCGGGTCCTCGGGGTCGTCGAGCACGATCAGTGCCATCGGCTTGACCCACACCCGGTGCTGCACGAAGGCTGCGGGGTCGAGCTGACGACCGAGCGCCGCGCTCTTCGCCGAACCGGGCACCTCGGCGACCCGCGCGATGACGTCGACCGGGAGATGCGCCTGTCCGACCCGCAGGTGGACGCCGTTCGGTTCTTCGACGACCTCGACGCGAAGGCGACTGAGCCAGACGAGTCCCCACACGGGCAGCGGAAGCAGCAGGACATACGGCAGCCAGGCGCGGATGCCCGGCGCACCCATGTGCACCTCCGCGGCGAGCAGGCCCGCGACGAACAACCCGACCGCCCACCACCAGACGGGCACCCAGAGGCGCTCCGAGTACAGGGTGGGCGAGGTGTGATCGGTGGGCGCGACATCGGGCCGGGACGTTTCTGACACCCGACCAGGATAGTCGGTGTCTGCGAGTAGGCTCGGTGCACGTGAGCGACCTATCTCCCGGCCCTTCCTCCGCCGCGACCCCCGCCCTTCCGCCCGTCGCCCTTCAGCGCCTGGACCCGGACATTCCGCTGCCGCGGCGTGCGCACGACGGTGACGCCGGTGTCGACCTCTGCAGCACCCTCGACGTGACCATCGAGCCGGGGCGCCGCGTCCTCGTCGGAACGGGCGTCGCGATCGCGCTGCCGCTGGGCACCGTCGGACTCATCCACCCCCGGTCGGGACTCGCCGCCAAGTCGGGGCTGTCGGTGGTCAACACGCCGGGCACCATCGACGCAGGATACCGGGGCGAGATCAAGGTGTGCCTGATCAATCACGATCTCGAGACGCCGATCGAGATCCGCCGCGGCGACCGGATCGCCCAACTCGTGGTGCAGCGGGTCGAACTGGTGTCGTTCGTCGAGGTCGAATCCCTCGACGGCACCTCCCGCGGTAGCGACGGACACGGGTCGAGTGGCGGCCACGCCAGCCTCGTCGGCAATGTCAGTGAAGGAGCCTGATCATGTTCGGACGTCGTAAGAAGGAGAAGGAAGCCGAGGACGGCAGGCCCGACGTCTTCGAGGACGCCGACACGGACGCCGCCGACGACGACACGGAATTCGACGACTTCGACGCCGTCACCGAGGTCGACGGCGGACCGTACGACGCCGACGACCTGGAGTCGGGCGCCGATCTCACCGTCGGTGAGGTGGGGACCCGGCTGGACCTCGGTTCGGTCCTCGTGCCGATGCCGCAGGGGGCCCAGTTGCAGGTCGAGATGGCGCCGGACGGTTCGCCGCAGGCCGTGCACCTCGTCACTCAGCACGGGCGCGTCACGGTGGCGGCGTATGCCGCCCCGAAGTCGCCGGGCCAGTGGCGCGAGGTCGCCGGCGACCTCGCCGAATCCCTGCGGAACGACAACGCGACGGTGAGCGTCGAGAGCGGACCGTGGGGCCGCGAGGTGTTCGCCGTCACCCCCAATGCGGACCTGCGTTTCATCGGCGTCGACGGCTACCGCTGGATGGTGCGGTGCGTGGTCGCGGGACCGAGCGGTGGCAACACGTCCGATTCGGAACTCGTCGCGACCGCCCGGGCGATCCTGCGCGACACCGTCGTCAAGCGGGGAAACGAGCCGAACCCGGTGCGGACCCCGCTGCCGGTGGTCCTGCCGGAGGCGCTCGCTCAGCAGTTGGCGGCCGCCCACCAGCAACAGCTGGCACAGCAGCAGGGCGCCACCGCGCAGCAACCTGCCCCGCAGCAGCCCGGCCCGGGCTCTCAGGACGAGTCGCAGGCACCCCAGCCCCCGGCCCAGCCGCAGCAGCGTCGCGGCGAATCGGGTTCTGCGATGCAGCAACTCGGCCGCTGACGGCAGCTCAGATCGTGTGCAGTACCGAATCCAGCGCCTCGAGACCGGCGTAACCGAGGACGGCCGGGTCGGCACCGATCTCGTCCAGCGTCACGGTGACCAGACCGGCATGCGGCAACAGTTCGGACCAGCTGCGGGCGACCTCGAGTGGGTGCACCGCGTCGTCGACGGCGGCGGCGATGCCGACCGGCACGACGATGCGACCCAGGTCGTCCGCGCTCGGGGCGTGGTATTCGGAGGCCTCGTCCAGTGCCGCCGGAAGGTGCGGCCATTGCGATCGCCAGGATTTGGCCAGTTCCCGTCCCAGCCAGGGCGGACTGGAGGCGATCATCTCGGCGGTGACCTGTTCGAGGCCGTCCGCCCGCAGCCGGGCGGCGGTGAACCGGGCGCTGGCGGCGGCGGGGGCGTCGGCGGCGGTCCCGGTCCACGCGGGCAGCGCCGCGAGGACCCCGGCGGCGTGCAGAGGGTGTGATCCTGCCCACTGCAACGCCACTGCCGCTCCGATCGAGACCCCGCCGACGATGATCCGGGAATGCTGCGCAGCCGCGGCGTCGAGCGCGTCCAGATAGCTGCCGACGACCCGTCGCGGGTCGGGTTGGACTGCGACCGTACGCACTCTGCGGCAGGCCAGAGGCTCGGTGAAGGCGCGAGACACGAAGTCCGCGTCGGATCCCGTACCCGGGAGTACTACGGCCACGGACGGCCGGTCATCAGAGGGCATGAGGTGATCTTGCCTCGTCCCCGGCAGCGCCCCTTCCGCTGGTGTGGTTGCCGGGAACCAATGGGTCTACAGTGGCGAATACACAGCCCTACGAGCGGCGCGAAGATCTCGCGTCGCACATGCTCCAGGAGCGCGCAATGGCACCCGCCACGGCAGGATATTTTCGTCGGCTGACTCGCAGGCTCACCGAAGACCTCGAGCAGCTGGACGCCGAGGAAATGGCCGAGACGTCACAGGCGTCCGGCGCACAACGTGCCTGCGACTGCAGCCGCGGTGAAGAGGTCACCATGCTGGGACGGCTCCGCAGCGTCGAAGCGTGTCCGAAGTCCGGGAACGCCAGCATCGAAGCCGAATTCTTCGACGGCACCGAACAGATCAAGTTGGTGTGGATCGGCCGGCGGAGGATTCCGGGGATCGAGCCGGGCAAGACCCTCCTCGTTCGCGGACGCGTCGGCGAACGCGACGGCCAGAAGGTGATCTTCAACCCGTATTACGAGCTGCGCGGCGAATCGTAGGGTCCGTCTCGTGTGGCACTCTCGTCGAGTGACCGAAACGAAGCAGCAATCCATACTCGAACAGCTCGGTGGGATCAGCGGGCTGGTCTATTCGACCCTGCCCATCCTGGTCTTCGTCCCGGTCAACGCGGTGTGGAGCCTGGGTCCGGCTATCTGGGCGGCCCTCGGCGTCGCGGTCGCCATCCTCGTCTGGCGCCTCGTGCGCCGCAGCCCCGTCCAGCCCGCGGTCTCCGGGTTCTTCGGCGTCGGCATCTCCGCGTTCATCGCGTACCGCACGGGTGATGCCAAGGGGTACTTCCTGTTCGGCATCTACACGAGCCTCGCGTACGGGGCGGTGTTCCTGATCTCGATCCTGGTGCGCCGGCCGATCGTCGGACTCATCTGGGGGTTCCTCAACGGCCACGGCAACCTCTGGCGGCGGCATCGCGGCGCGGTGCGTGCCTACGACGTCGCCACGGCCGCCTGGGCGCTGGTGTTCGGGGCCCGGTACGTCGTGCAGTCGCAACTCTACGATTCCGACCAGACCGGTTGGCTCGCCTTTGCGCGCATCGCGATGGGCTGGCCGTTGGCGGGATTGGCTCTGCTGGTGACGATCTGGGCGGTGCGGCGGGCCGACCGGATCGTCGAACCCGGCCCGTCCGAGGAGGCCGCCGTGCCGGTCGACGACACCGAGGCCGCCCTGCCGACGGAGGGTACCGAGGCGGCCGTGCCGACCGACGACACCGAGGCGGGCGGTCCCCGCGAGGAGCCCGGCCGGCCGTAGCCGGTGCCCGCCGTGGGGCTCTAAGTCGTTGCGCCGGCGGCGAAGTCGCTCGCCCGCGCCGCGATCACGAGAGCCCGACGGCGGCCCGGAGGTCGTCCTCGACGTCCACGGAGGCGACGAACAGCAGTTCGTCGCCTCCCTCGAGCGGATCGTCCTGCTGGGGAACGATCACCCGGCCGCCGCGGAGGATGGTGACCAACGCGGCGTCGCGGGGCAATTGGAGCTTGCGGACGGGTTTTCCGGCGAGCGGGGTGTTGTCGGGCAGGGTGACCTCGACGAGGTTGGCCTGCCCCTGGCGCAGCGTCATCAACCGCACGAGGTCGCCGACCGACACCGCCTCCTCCACCAGTGAGGCGAGCATGCGGGGGGTGGACACGGCGACGTCGACTCCCCAGGACTCGTCGAACAACCACTCGTTGCGGGGGTCGTTGACGCGGGCGACCACGCGGCTGACCCCGAACTCGGTCTTCGCGAGCAGGCTGAGGACGAGGTTGGCCTTGTCGTCGCCGGTGGCCGCGATCACGACCTCGTAGGTTTCGAGGGATGCCGTTTCGAGGCTGCTCAGTTCGCACGCGTCGGCGTGAACCCACGTCGCCTCGGGCACCGACTCCTGTTCGACGTGCTCGAGTTTGCGTTCGATCAGCATGACGTCGTGTTCGCTGCGGACCAGTTCGCGGGCGATGGAGCGTCCGACTGCGCCGGCTCCTGCGATTGCGACTCTCATCGTGTGCTTCCGTTCGGGTGGTCGATCGTGAATATTCTCACTGTGTCAGTTGTCCGAGGGCGGGGGATTGCCCGCGAGCGCGACCGCCTCGGCCACGGTTCCCGACACGGCCGCGATGTACACCTGGTCGTCGGCCTGGAAGACCGTCTTGCGGTCGGGAAGCACACCCGTGCCGAAGCGGATGATGAACGCGACACGCGAATTCGTCGCCGCTTCGAGTTCGGCGACGGGCCTGCCGATCCAGTCCTCGTGCAGGGACAACTCGGTGACCGCGACCGTTCCCGAGGGATCGCGCCACTTGGCGGTCTGGCTGTCGCGGGTGAGGTTGTGCAGGAAGCGGTCCGTCGACCAGGGGACGGTGGCGACGGTGGGGATGCCGAGCCGCTCGTACACGGCGGCGCGCTTCGCGTCGTAGATGCGGGCGACGACGCGTTCCACGCCGAACGTTTCCCGCGCCACGCGCGCGGAGATGATGTTGGAGTTGTCGCCGGACGACACCGCGGCGAACGCCTCGGCACGCTCGATACCGGCCTTGACCAGCACGTCGCGGTCGAACCCCATGCCGACGACGGTGTGGCCGGGGAAGTCGGGTTCGAGACGCAGGAATGCGGCGGGATCGCGATCGATGACCGCGACCTCGTGGCCGATCCGGGTCAGCGAGCCGGCGAGGGATGAGCCGACCCGGCCGCATCCCATGATGACCACATACACCTTGTACTCCGTTCATGGGCTCTGGTGTCACGTCTCGAGTACGTGCATACCGAATCGAACCGTACAGTGCGCAGACAGAAGAGCAACCGCGACAGAGATCGCAATCCGGACACATTGGTGGGTGAGGGTCCAGCTTTTCCGCGGACGGCTTACGCTTTGGCAGTGTCAAAGCTCTCGACCGCCACAAAGCGGCTACTGCTAGGCAGACCCTTCCGGAGCGACAAGCTCGGGCACACGCTGCTTCCCAAGAGGATCGCCCTCCCGGTCTTCGCGTCCGACGCGATGTCCTCGGTGGCGTACGCCCCCGAGGAAATCTTCCTCGTGCTGTCGGTGGCGGGTATCTCCGCCTACGCCTACACCCCCTGGATCGGTCTCGCCGTCGCCGCGGTGATGGCCGTGGTCGTCGCCAGTTACCGGCAGAACGTGCACGCCTACCCGTCGGGCGGTGGCGACTACGAGGTCGCGACCGTCAATCTCGGACCCAACGCGGGGCTGACGGTCGGCAGCGCCCTGCTGGTGGACTACGTCCTCACCGTCGCGGTGTCCATCTCCTCGGCGGCCTCCAACATCGGTTCGGCGGTGCCGTTCGTCGCCCAGCACAAGGTGCTGTTCGCGGTCGCGGCCATCGTCCTGCTCACCGCGATCAACTTGCGCGGCATCCGCGAATCCGGTGCCGCCTTCGCGATCCCGACGTACGCATTCATCGTCGGGATGGTCCTGATGCTGCTGTGGGGCTTCTTCCGGATCTTCGTCCTGGGCGAGGATCTGCGGGCCGAATCGTCCGGGTTCCAACTCGAAGCCGAGGATTCCCACCTGTACGGGATCGCGTTCGCGTTCCTCATCGCGCGCGCCTTCTCGTCCGGGTGTGCGGCCCTGACCGGTGTCGAGGCGATCAGCAACGGTGTTCCGGCATTCCAGAAGCCGAAGTCCCGCAATGCGGCCACCACGCTTCTGCTGCTGGGTTCGATCGCCGTCGTGTTGCTGATGGGCATCATCATCCTGGCCCAGAAGATCGGGATCGTGTACGCGCACAGTCCGGCGGAGCAGCTGATCGGCGCCCCGGACGGGTATCACCAGAAGACGTTGATCGCGCAGATCGCCGAGACGGTATTCGGCGGGTTCCCCATCGGGTTCTATTTCATCGCCATCGTCACGGCCCTGATCCTCGTGCTGGCGGCCAACACCGCATTCAACGGGTTCCCGGTGCTCGGATCGATCCTCGCGCAGGACCGCTACCTGCCCCGTCAGCTGCACACCCGCGGCGACCGCCTGGCGTTCAGCAACGGCATCCTGTTCCTGTCCGGCGCCGCGATCGCCTTCGTCGTCCTGTTCGGCGCCGAGGTCACCAAGCTGATCCAGCTCTACATCGTCGGTGTGTTCGTGTCGTTCGTGCTGAGCCAGACCGGCATGATCCGGCACTGGACCCGGCACCTGAAATCCGAGAAGGACGCCGCCCAGCGGCGGCGGATGCAGCGTTCCCGGGTGATCAACTCCATCGGCCTCGCCATGACCGGCGCCGTGCTCGTCATCGTGCTCATCACGAAGTTCGCCGCAGGCGCGTGGATCGCGATCGTGGCCATGGTCGCGATCTTCGTCGTGATGAAGCTGATCCGGAAACACTACGACAGCGTGGCCCGGGAACTCGAGGAGCAGGAATGGGACGGGGTGCTGCCCAGCCGGACGCACTCGATCGTCCTCGTCTCGAAGCTGCACATGCCGACGATGCGCGCGCTCGCGTACGCCCGGGCCACCCGGCCGGACACGCTCGAGGCGATCACGGTCAACGTCGACGAACCCGACACCCGGGCGCTCGTGCGTCAGTGGGAGAAGAGTGACATCGCGGTGCCGCTCAAGGTGATCGAGTCGCCTTACCGGGAGATCACCAAACCGGTCCTCGACTATGTGCGCCGCGTCCGCAAGGACTCGCCGCGGGACGTCGTCACCGTGTTCATCCCCGAGTACGTGGTCGGGCACTGGTGGGAGCAGATCCTGCACAACCAGAGTGCGCTGCGGCTGAAGAGTCGTCTGCTGTTCCAGCCGGGTGTCATGGTCACCAGCGTTCCGTGGCAGCTGAACTCGT
Source organism: Rhodococcus sp. NPDC056960 (assembly GCF_042674125.1). Classification (NCBI taxonomy): domain Bacteria; kingdom Bacillati; phylum Actinomycetota; class Actinomycetes; order Mycobacteriales; family Nocardiaceae; genus Rhodococcus; species Rhodococcus sp. NPDC056960. Next base: position 273,807 of record NZ_JBHURF010000001.1, read on the forward strand.
CCGAGAAGGCGAAGACCCTGAACATCGAATACACGGCCGGGGCCTCGCGCCGCGGCTACGAACCCGACGAGAAGTGACGGGCGAGACGCGTTGAGTGAGAACTGGTTGGACCGCCGCCTCGAACTGCGGCTGGGAAACCCCGGGCACGGCGGTTTCGTCGTCGCCCGGCACGAGGGCCGGGTGGTCTTCGTCCGGCACGGCCTGCCGGGTGAGCGGGTGACGGCGCTCGTCACCGAAGACCGCGGCGGATCCTACTGCCGGGCCGACGCGATCGACATCCTCGATGCGTCCCCGGAGCGGGTTACGCCGGTGTGCCCGGTGTCGGGTCCGGGTGGCGCGGGCTGTTGCGACTTCTCCCACGCAAGCCTGCACGTGCAGCGGGACATGAAGTCTCAGGTGGTGTCGGAACAATTGGTGCGGCTCGCGCGGGTGCAGCGGGACGTGGAGGTCGAGGAACTGCCCGGCACCGGGGACGGCACCGGCTGGCGCACGCGGGTACGGCTCGCCGTCGATCAGGACGGGCGCCCCGGCTATCACCGGCACCGCAGTTCGGATATCGTCACCGACCTCGCGTGCCCGCAGATCGACGCCGCCGCCTATGACGGTGTGAGCGAAGGAGAGTGGAGGCCGGGCAGCGAGGTGCAGATCGTTCTCGACGGCACGGGGGAGCGGCACGTCGTCGAGATCGCTCCGCCGAAGGTGTCGCGGACCGGCCGGACCAGTCCCGGGCGGCGCGGTGCCATGGCACGTCGCGCGGCCGGTGGCGCCCCGCGCGCCGAGCGGGTCGTCGTCGGTTCGGGTCGTCCGGTGGAACGGGTGGGTGACCGCGAATGGGCGCTCGCCGCCACCGGGTTCTGGCAGGCGCACCGCGGCGCCGCGGACACGTATTCGGCCGTGGTCGCCGACTGGGCCGGGATGTCGGCGGGGGAGACCGCCTGGGATCTGTACGGCGGGGTGGGAGTGTTCGCCGCGGCCCTCGCGGAACATGCCGGACCGTCGGGGCAGGTGGAGTCCGTCGAGTCCTCACGCCAGGCCGTCTCGGACGGGAAGGCCGCGCTGTCCGACGTCCCGCAGGTGCGTTTCCACGCCGACCGGGTGGAGCGCGCGATCTCCGGTCTGACCGCCCCGCCACAGGTGGTGGTGCTCGATCCGCCGCGTGCGGGTGCGGGGCGGGACGTGATCGATGCGGTGGCGGCGGCGGGCGCCGAACGTGTCGTCCACGTAGGATGCGATCCGGCGTCGTTCGCCCGCGACATCGGGCTCTACCTCGGGCAGGGATTCCGGCTCGACGGGCTCCGCGCGTTCGACGCGTTCCCGCTCACCCACCACGTGGAGTGCATCGCGTTGCTGACCCGCTGAACGCCGGGTCGCTTCGTTGTTTACCGAACGCAACTTTACGTATAGTCGAGCCGCACAGAAGTAGTGGTGGGACGGGGACTGGATGTCGGTACAGGCAGATACTGCGCAAGCGCTCGTCGATGCGGTTTTCGCACTCGGGCGATCGTTGCGGGCGGTCGTCGCCGCCGGCGGCGAGACACCGCTCGCACCGGCATTGACGAGCGTGCTCTTCGTGCTCGCCGCGCGGGGGGAATGCCGGCAGAACGAACTGGCCACCGATTTGTGCGTCAGTCAGTCGTCGCTCAGCCGGCAGATCTCGGAGTTGGTCGAGGCGGGTTACGTGTCCCGGACAGTCGACCCCGACGACAAGCGTGCCTCCCGTATCCGGGTGTCGCCGAACGGAATGGACATTCTGCGCGAGACCACCGAACGGCGCGCCGAACGGTTGCGCGGCATGCTCGAAGGCTGGTCCCAGGAACAGGCCCTGGCCGCGGTGACGGCGCTGACGCAGCTCAGTGACACGTTCGCGGCGTCGGTGCAGCAGCGCGGACCGCGGGTCTAGAGCAGACGCCACCGCACCCGGACATCGACCCGCGTCGGTTTCTCACCCCGTTCGACCGGGACCGGGGAATCGGCCGCCGCGAGCGCCTTCACGGCCGGCCGCGGCGACACCTCGCCGGTGTCGACTTCCGAGATCTCCAGCACCTCGCCCAGCGCGCGATGCGACAGCGACGCGTACTGCTCCGCCTTCGCAAGCGCATCGGCCCAGGCCCGCTCCCGGGCGGTGGCCGTCAGGACGGCGGGGTCGGAGAAGTCGAATTCGAGCCCGCCGAGACGGATGTCGTCGCCGCCCGCGCCCACGCAGTCCGCCACCACCTGTGCCGGTGACGCGGCGGACGCGCCGTCGGCGCGGACGGTGATCTGCAGCGTCGTGGCCGCGGTGTAGCCCGTCACCTCGCTGCCCCGGCCCTCGGTCCAGCTGGTTTCCGAGTGCACGGACAGCCCGGTGGTCGCGAGATCGGGGCCCGAGACGCCGTGGCCCTGTAGAACAGCGGTGACGGCCGTGGTGGACCGCGACACCGCCTCGAACGCCGCAGCGACCGCGGGACGTGTTGCCGTCACGGTGACGGTGGCGCGGACGAGATCCGGAACCGCGGACACGATTCCGGATCCGCGGACCGTCACCGAGCGCTCGGCGGGATCGGGGGTGGCCACCGTCACGACTTACGGTTGTACAGCCGCATCGTCAGCGGTCCGAAGATCACCACGAAACCGGCGCACCAACCGAGGACGACGGCGAGGTCGGCCATCTCCACCGACCCGGCCATGAGCCCGCGGATGGACGTCACCAGTGCGCTGATCGGGTTGACGCCGACGAAGGCCTGGAGCCAGCCCGGCATGGTCGCGGGGTCGACGAAGATGTTGCTGGCGAACGTCAGCGGGAACAGGATGAACATCGATACGCCCATGACGGCCTGTTCGGTGCGCATGAGCATCGCGAACATCGTCCAGATCCACGACAGGCTGAACGAGAACAACAGCAGCAGTCCGATCGACGCGACCACGCCGACGAGACCGCCGTCCGGGCGGAAACCCAGCACCAGCCCGAGGATCAGGACGATGATCGAGGCGATGGTGTAGCGGACGACGTCACCGAGCAGTGCGCCGACGAGCGGTGACGGCCGCCAGATCGGGAGCGACCGGAACCGGTCGAAAACGCCTTTCTCGATGTCCTTGTTGAGCGTCAGGCCGGTGTACATGGTGATCATGACGACCGTCTGCACGAGGATGCCCGGCAGCAGGAACTGGACGTAGGCGCTCGTCGATCCGGCGAGTGCGCCTCCGAAGAGGTAGGTGAACATCAACGTGAACATGATCGGGAACATCGTCACGTCGAACAGTTGCTCGGGGACGTGCTTGATCTTGAGCAGCGCCCGCCACCCGAACGACAGCGACGTGGACCAGGCGGTGGGTCGCGCCGGCCGCGGGCCGGGCATCTGCAGGACGTCGGCGACAGCGGTGGCGGTGTCGGCGGTCCGGTCGGTGGTGGAGGTCATGACGCATTCTCCTCGGTGGGTCGGCCGGTGAGGGAGAGGAAGACTTCGTCGAGGCTCGGTTGCCCCAGTGCGAACGTGCTGACGGCGATTCCGGCGTCGTCGAGTGCGGGCAGCGCCCGCGACACGCGGGTCGCGTCGTCGATGCGCGCGGTGAGAGCGGCCGGGTCGGATTCTTCGATGATCGGCACCTCGAGCACCTGCCGCAGCAACGCCGCCGCCGCGGGGCGGGTGGCGACATCGGTGACGCGCACGTGCAGCGCGCCCGATCCGACGGACGCCTTGAGTTCGCCGGTGGTGCCCTCGGCGATGACCCTGCCGTGATCGATGACGGCCACCCGGTCGGCGAGCTGGTCGGCTTCGTCGAGGTACTGCGTGGTCAGCAGGACCGTCGTCCCGCCGGCCACCAGCGCGCGGACGATCTCCCACACCTGGTTGCGGCTGCGCGGGTCGAGTCCGGTGGTGGGTTCGTCGAGGAAGATCATCTCGGGAGTGACGATGATGCTCGCCGCGATGTCGAGCCTCCGGCGCATACCGCCGGAGTAATTCTTCACCTGCCGGTTGCCTGCCTCCTCGAGTCCGAAGGCGGACAGCAGCTGTTCGGAGCGGGTGCGTGCCGCGGCCCGGGAGTACCCGTACAGCCGGCCGAGCAACAACAGATTCTCGGTGCCCGTCAGATCCTCGTCGAGTGACGCGAACTGCCCGGTGAGGGCGACCTTCCCGCGGACGGCGTCCGGTTCGCTCGCGACATCGTGCCCCAGCACGGTGGCAGTTCCGCCGTCCAGCGGCAGCAGAGTGGCCAGCATGCGGATCGCGGTGGTCTTGCCCGCCCCGTTCGGTCCGAGGACGCCGTAGACGCCGCCGAGCGGGACGGCCAGATCGAGGCCGTCGACGGCGCGGGTGGATCCGAAGGTCTTGACGAGCGCTGTCGTCTCGATGGCGAGCGTGGTCGCTGTGAGCATTGCCCCCTGCTTTCGATTACGGCGTCGTCGATCCGGAGCCCCCAGCCTGTCCGATTTCTCCGAATTGGGCAACGGGTTTTCCCTGCGTCCTCGCGGGAGCCGATCACATGCTGTCGCTCTGCCGCAGCAGGGACCGCAGCATCACGTCGAGCTGTTCGTAGGCGCCCGACGCGAGGCGCTCGAGCAGTGCCAACTTGAGTTTCGGTTCCTCCGAAGCCATTTCGAGGTAGCGCTCGGACGTCAGCACCGCGACCGTCACCGGGGTGTCGGCCCGGACGTCGTTGAGGAACCGGGAGTCGAGCATCATCGTCATCTCCCCGAAGCTCATTCCCGCCGACAACGTCATGATCCGGTGCACCGCACCAGACCGGTCGGTGACCGTGGAGCTGACCTGCCCGGACAGGATGAGGAACAGCCCGCAGGCCCGGTCGCCCCGGTGGAGGACGAGTTCACCGCGGGCATAGGTGCGAGTGACGAGGTCGCGGGTGAAGCGCCGGAGTTGCTCCGGGGTGAGGTTGGACAGCATGGGATGCCGGTCGATCGTGACGGACGACGGCTGACGGGCCGTGCTGCAGTGCCGTTCGAGCAGGATGTCCTCGCACCACTGCACGGCGGCGTCGAGGTCGGCGAACACCCGGCCCGACTTCCCCGACAGGTCGGAGTGAGTGTTGCCGAGCAGACCGGCCGGGTCGACGAACGCGATCGCGCACCGACGGGCGGCGAGGTCGGCCCGCAGCGTCTCGAACATCCGGCGTGCGACACCGCTGACGTCGTCGACACGCCGGACGTCGACGACCACCACGTCGAGTTCCTCCTCGACGGCGCCGATCTCGCGAACGGCGCTCTCCGCGCCGGCGAACAGCAGATCCCCGTGCAGTTCGTAGATCCGGCTGCGCTTGCCGACGTCGTCGAGGGCGGCGCGCTCGGCGGGGGAGCGCCGCATCCGCGAGGGGGCGTCCGTCACGGAGTACCGGGCGCGGACCGCAGCGCGGGCGGCGCGCGTGACGTGCAGGAAGTGCAGTTCCAACTCGTTCGACAGCGCCCGGCACGCCTCGACGCCGCGGACGCTGTTGCCGTGGGCGTCGAGGCGCGGTGAGTAGATCGCGATGCCGATCTGCCCGGGAAGGACGGCGACCACGCCGCCCCCGACCCCGCTCTTGGCAGGCAACCCGACCTCGTACACCCATTTGCCTGCGGCGTCGTACATGCCGCACGTCGACATCACGCTGAGGACCCGCTCGACGAGAACCGGTTCGAGCACCGTCTCGCGGGTGACGGGGTTGACGCCGTTGTTCGCCATCGTCGCGGCCATCAGGCTCAGGTCGCGGCACGTCACGTCGAGGGAACACTGGCGGAAGTAGAGGTCGACCGCCTCGTCGGGGTCGCCCGTGATGATGTCGAACGAGCGCAGCATGTGGCCGATGGCCCGGTTGCGGTGCCCGGTCCGGAACTCGGATTCGTACACCGACCGGTTGAACGTCAGGTCCCGTCCCGCGTACCTCGAATACGTCGATCGAATTCGCTCGAACCGGGTGTCGACGTCCGGCCCGGCGATCAGCGACGCCGCGGTGATCGCCCCGGCGTTGATCATCGGATTGCGGGGCCGCTCCGTCCGCGGATCGAGGCTGATCTCGTTGAACGGCTCCCCGGACGGTTCGACGTCGATCTTCTCGGCCACGGCGTCGGACCCGCGATCGGCGAGGGCCAGGGCGTAGGTGAACGGTTTCGAGATGGACTGGATCGTGAACGGGAGCCGGGTGTCGCCGACCTCGTACACGTAGCCGTCCACGGTCGCGATGCAGATGCCGAACGAGTCGGGGGCGACCGCGGCGAGCTCGGGAATGTAGTCGGCGAGCTCGCCGCTGCGATTCGCCTGGGTTGCGGTGAAGACTTTTCCGATCAGCGCGTCCACGACGGTGCTCATGGGACGACCCTAGAGGCTGTGCACGACGCTGTCGGGCGTTCCGTCCGGCCCGCCCGGCGACGCAATTGTGTGAACCCGGTCACGGCTGTGGCCGGAATGCCCGAGGACGAACCCGCACTACGGGGCCGCAGCGGCCGGTACCGTGTGTCCCTCACTTCCGCGGCTCCGTAGACTGGTTCCACTGTGACGTGACACGAAAGCCACGTGGCAGAGGCACGCACGGTCGCGTGCATCACGGAGGGAGCGATCTCGTTGGGTGTTCTTGCCCGTATCCAGACGCCTGACGATCTTCGTCGGCTGAGTTCGGCGGAGATGAAGCAGCTCGCCGCCGAGATTCGTGAGTTCCTCGTCCAGAAGGTCGCGGCGACCGGCGGGCACCTCGGCCCCAACCTGGGCGTCGTCGAGCTGACCCTCGCGCTGCACCGCATCTTCGATTCGCCGGCCGACCCGATCATCTTCGACACGGGCCACCAGGCGTACGTCCACAAGATCCTCACCGGCCGCAAGGACGATTTCGACTCGCTCCGCAAACAGGGCGGCCTGTCCGGCTACCCGTGCCGGGCGGAGAGCGATCACGACTGGGTCGAGTCCTCCCACGCGTCGGCGTCGCTGTCGTACGCGGACGGCCTCGCAAAGGCGTTCGAGCTGACCGGCCAGGACCGCCACGTCGTGGCCGTCGTCGGCGACGGCGCGCTCACCGGCGGCATGTGCTGGGAGGCACTCAACAACATCGCAGCCGGCAAGGACCGCTCGGTGGTCATCGTCGTCAACGACAACGGCCGCTCGTACGCGCCGACCATCGGCGGGCTCGCCGACCACCTCGCGGCCCTGCGGCTGCAGCCGGGATACGAGCGCATCCTCGACAGCGGTCGTCGCATCGTCAAGAAGCTTCCGTGGGTGGGTCGCACCGCGTACTCGGTTCTGCACGGCATGAAGGCGGGTCTCAAGGACGCCGTCGCCCCGCAGGTGATGTTCACCGATCTGGGCATCAAGTACCTCGGACCGGTCGACGGACACGACGAGGCGGCCATGGAATCCGCGCTGCGCCGCGCGAAGGCGTTCGGCGGACCGGTCATCGTCCACGCGGTCACCCGCAAGGGCATGGGCTACGCGCCCGCCGAGAACCACGTGGCCGATCAGATGCACTCGACGGGCGTGATCGACCCCGTCACGGGTAAGTCGGCCGGAAACGCGGCCGCGGACTGGACGTCCGTGTTCTCGGCCGAGCTGATCGATCAGGCGAGCCGCCGGCAGGACATCGTGGCGATCACCGCCGCGATGGCGGGCCCGACGGGTCTCGCGGCGTTCGGCGAGAAGTACCCCGACCGCATGTTCGACGTCGGGATCGCCGAACAGCACGCCGTGACGTCGGCGGCCGGCCTCGCGCTCGGGGGTCTGCACCCGGTGGTCGCGGTCTACTCGACATTCCTCAATCGCGCCTTCGATCAGTTGCTGATGGACGTGGCGTTGCTGAAACTGCCCGTCACCCTCGTCCTCGATCGCGCCGGCATCACCGGCAGCGACGGCGCCAGCCACAACGGCATGTGGGACATGTCGCTGCTGGGCATCGTCCCCGGGATGAGGGTCGCCGCCCCCCGCGACACCGCCACCCTGCGGGAGGAGTTCGACGAGGCGCTGGCGGTGGACGACGGCCCGACCGCGCTCCGCTTCCCGAAGGGCACCGTCTGTGACGACGTCCCCGCGGTGCGCCGTCTCGACGGTGTCGTCGACGTCCTGCGGGCCCCCTCCGGGCGGAACGACGTACTCATCGTGTCGGTCGGCGCGTTCGCCGGTCTCGCGCTCGCCGCAGCGGAACGGCTGGAGCAGCAAGGCATCTCGGCGACCGTGGTCGACCCGCGGTGGGTCCTGCCGGTCCCGGAGTCGCTGGTGAAGTTCGCCGAGGACTACACGATGGTCGTCACCGTCGAGGACAGCGGACTGCACGGCGGTGTCGGTTCCACCGTCTCCGCGGCGCTGCGGTCGGGCGGGGTCGACGTCCCCTGTCGTGATCTCGGTGTTCCGCAGCGGTTCTTCGACCACGCGTCGCGCGCGCAGATCCACGCCGAGCTGGGTCTCACCGCACAGGACGTCGCCCGGCAGATCACCGGGTGGTTCGCCGGCCTCGGGAACCTGCCCGCCGGGCAGCAGAACGGCGTGGTCGCCGACCTCGACGCGCAGCGCGCGGAGAAGCAGTAACACCGACCGCCCGACACGAGAAATCCGGCCGAATCACAGTGTGATTCGGCCGGATCCGTATCAGCTGGGTCAGGTGTGCATCTCTTCGAGCTCCATTCCCTTCGTCTCCCGGACCTTCAACCGGACGAAGAAGAAGGACAGCAACGCGAAGAACGCGAACAGTCCGTACAGGAACCACAGCCCCACCGACCGGGTGAGCGGCGGGAACGAGAGGGTGACCGTGAAGTTCGCGATCCAGTTCGCCGCCGTGCTGATGCCGAGTGCGTAGGCGCGCATGTTGTTGGGGAACATCTCGCCCAGCATCACCCACATGATCGGACCCCAGGTGGCGGCGAAGAAGATCACGAACAGGTTGGCGCCGACCAGGGCGAGCGCCCCCCACGGGCTGGGGAGCACCACGTCGTCCCCGCTGCCGGTCGCCTGGGAGAAGGCGATCGCCGCCAGGAGCAGGCTCAGGAACATGCCGAGCGAGCCCACCTCGAGCAGAATCTTGCGGCCGATCCGGTCGACGAACAGGATCGCGACGAACGTCATGCCCACGTTGATGATGGCGGTGATCACCGACGTGGTGAACGACTCGTTCTCGGTGAAGCCCACCGACTTCCAGAGTGTGGTCGAGTAGTAGAAGATCGCGTTGATGCCCACGAACTGCTGGAAGATGGCCATGAAGATGCCGACCCAGACCAGTGGCTGCAGCCCGAACTTGGGGCCGCGGATGTCGTCGAACGACGCTGTCGACTCGCGGCGGAGGGTGAGCCGGATCTCGGAGACGCGCTCGTGCGGGTCGACCTCGCCGGTGATGTTCGCGAGGATGTCGGCCGCTTCCTGATCGAGGTGCTTGCCCACGAGGTACCGCGGAGACTCGGGGATCATCAGGGCGAGAACGCCGTACACGACCGCGGGGATCACGCCGACGATGAACATCCAGCGCCAGGCCTCGAGGTTCAGCCACAGTTCGTTGGAGGCGCCGCCCGCGGCGTTCTGCAGCACCGCGTCCGACAGCAGTGCGGCGAAGATGCCGAGAGTGATGGCCAGTTGCTGCAGCGACGCCAACGCGCCGCGGTAGCGGGCCGGGGCGATCTCCGAGATATACGTGGGCGCAATGACCGACGCGATACCGATGCCGAGGCCGCCGAGGACGCGCCACAGCATCAGGTCGGGGACGCTGAACGCGAGGCCGGCGCCCAGCGAGGACACCACGAACAGCACCGAGCCGAGCAGCATCACTTTCTTGCGGCCCCAGCGGTCCGCGAGGCGACCCGCAAACCACGCGCCCACAGCACATCCGAGCAGGGCGATCGCCACGGCGAAGCCCGTGAAGAACGATCCCAGCTCGAAGTGGTCCTGGATGGAGTCGACGGCGCCGTTGATGACCGAGCTGTCGAAACCGAAGAGAAATCCACCCACCGCGGCGGCGACGGTGACGCCGATGACCTTCGCGGTGTGTCTTTCGGACATCTGCGTCATCGCATACCTGCTTTCGACGAGCGTTCCTGATGCGGGCACAATCGAACTAGGTGTACCGGAATACGCTACGCCCGAGGCCGCCTGTCAGGCGGGAGTTCAGGCACCCGCTTTCTTCGCGGCCTCGCTGAGCTGAGGCGTCAGCTTGTCCAGGACCCACGGCGTCGCGAGGACGCTCGTCTGGCTGAGCCCCGAGATGATCTTCGTGTCCGACAGCGGGACGGCGGTACCCCGGCCGATGGCGCCGAGATTCGCGTAGGCCGGGTTCGCGGCCACGGTGGTGTTCTCCGGGACGAACGCGACGACGACGTCGGCGTCCACATCGGAGATGTTCTCCACCGAGATGTCGGCGAAGAACTTGTCCGGGTCGTTCGTCGAAGCCAGCTTCTGCACGCCGGGCGACACGGTGAACCCGAGTTGCGTGAGCACCTGGACGCGGGGATCGGACGGCATGTAGACGTTGACGGTCGCGGCGTCGGTGTCGAAGTTGATCACCGAGATCGTCTTGCCGGCGAATTCGGGGTGCGCGGCGGCCGTCCGGGCGAGGGTGTCGTCGAGACCGGCCACGAGCTGTTCCGCCTCCGCGCTCTTGCCCAGCGCCTGTCCGACCAGCGCGGTCTGGTCCTGCCACGTTGTCTGCCACGCCTTGTCCGGGTACCCCACGGTGGGGGCGATTCCCGACAGCTTCTCGTAGGTGGCCTGGTCGAATCCCTCGTACGGGGCAAGGATCACGTCCGGCGCCAGCGAGGCGACCGACTCGATCGGGGTGGACGTGGCCGCGTCGAGCAGGGTGGTCTCGGCCGGATCGAATCGGTCCTGCAGCCAGGGCATCACTCCGTTCGCCTCGGCGCCGTACGTGTACTCGGGCATGCCGACCGGTGTCTGGCCGAGTGCGTACACGACGTCCTGGGCGTTCCATCCGAGTGTGACGATGCGCTCGGGTGCCGCATCGAGGGTGGTCGACCCGAACGTGTTGTCGATCGTCACCGGAAAGCCCGCACCGGCCGCTTGCGTGGTGCCTCCGCTGTCGCCGGACGAGCACGCGGCGAGGAAGAGGGACGAACTGGCCACGGCGAGTGCGACGGCGATCTGACGTCGGGCGGGGAGTGCGAACACGGCAACGGCTCCTTCGGGACGAGAATGGAAGGTAAGCCTAACCTAGGCTTACCCGCCCGATCGGCGGACGTCGCCACTTCGAATCACCGTGATTGCAAGTCCCGGGACCGGCGCAGCCTGGCGCATTACCCGGTGGGCGATGCGTTCGCGCAGGTGAGGCGCTCCTGTCCCGTCGCGGACCCGGCCGATTCGGATGAGCGGTCCGGGTGCCCGTCCGACGCGGCTCCCGGCCCGGCGGAGTGCCGTTAGCGTGAGTCTTCGTCCAGCTCACACGCACATTCTACGAAGGAGACCGTGGTGGCGAATCCGACTCCCCTCCAGGCGGCGTCGCGCAGTTCACGCGCGGATCATGCGCGCAGATTCGCCGACCTGCTCCGCCAGCAGATCCACGCGGACGCCTTCGCCGAGCGGGGATTGCCGTCGGAATCGGAACTGGCCGCCGAGTTCGGCGTGTCGCGCAACGCGGTCCGCGACGGTCTGGCACTGCTCAAGCAGGAAGGGCTCATCGACCGCGCGCCACGCGTGGGAACCCACGTGGCGCAGCGCAAGTACGACCACGGCCTCGACGCCCTGCTCGGACTGAAGGAGACGCTCAAGGGGCACGGCGAGGTTCGCAACGACGTGCGCGCGGCCGTGGAGATCGCCCCGCCGCCCGCGGTCGCCCGCCGGCTGCAGCTGGGGGCGGGCGAACCCGCCGTCTACATCGAGCGGGTCCGCTACCTCGGCGACCTGCCGCTCAGCCTCGACCTGACGTATCTCGTTCCCGACATCGGAGCCGAGATCCTCGGGCACGACCTCGAATCCAACGACGTGTTCGCGCTGATCGAGGTGGTCTGCGGCCAGCCCCTCGGCTCCGCCGACCTCTCGATCGAATCCGTCAACGCCGACGCGCATTCCGCCGCGAACCTCCAGACCCCCGAAGGTGCGGCGCTGCTGCTGCTCGAACGCCTCACCCGGCTCGTCGACGGACGTCCCGTCGACCTCGAATACATCCGCATGCGCGGTGACCGAATCACCATGCGCAGCAACCTCGTCCGCCGACCCGACATCACCAGCTGGGAGCTCACCTCATGACCTTGGTCAACCAACGAGCCGATGTGCCCGTCACCATCGACGAGTCGCTGTGCATCGAGGGCTGCACTCTCTGCGTCGAGATCTGCCCCCTCGATTCGCTGGCGATCAATCCCGACAACGGCAAGGCGTTCATGCACGTCGACGAATGCTGGTACTGCGGCCCCTGCGCGGCGCGCTGCCCGACCGGCGCCGTCACCGTGAACATGCCCTACCTCCTCCGCTGACCGAAAGACCACAGAGATGAAGCGACGTTTTCCCGCCGCCGCGATCGCCGCCGCGGCACTGACACTCGTGGCGACGAGTTGCTCCCTCGAACCGGCCACCGGCGACGGTGACGCGGTGACGGTGGTGATCGGATACCAGTCCAAGACGATCAACACCGTCACCGCCGGAACCCTGCTCCGCGCGCAGGGGTACCTCGAGCAGCGACTGCAGGCGGTGACCGAGCAGACCGGGACGAAGTACTCCGTCGAATGGCAGGACTACGACACCGGCGCGCCGATCACCGCGCAGATGGTCGCCGAGAAGATCGACATCGGATCGATGGGCGACTACCCCATGCTGATCAACGGCTCCCGCACCCAGGCCAACCCGCGGGCGAAGACGCAGATCGTCTCGGTGACCGGCTACAACCCCAAGGGCGCCCTGAACATGGTGGTCGTGCCGCCGAATTCACCGGCGACCACGCTCGCCGACCTGGCGGGCCGGAAGGTGTCCGCGAGCGTCGGCTCCGCGGGCCACGGCACCCTCGTCCAGGCGCTCGACCGCGCCGGAATCGACCCCGGCACCGGCGTCGAGGTACTCAACCAGCAGCCGCAGGTCGGATCGTCGGCGCTCGAATCCGGTCAGGTGGCGGCGTTGTCACAGTTCGTCGCCTGGCCCGGACTTCTCGTCTTCCAGGACAAGGCCAAACTGCTGTACGACGGCGCCGAACTGAACACGCCGACCCTGCACGGAGTGGTGGTCCGGGACGTCTACGCCGACGAACACCCCGAGGTTCTCGACGCGTTCCTGCGGGCGCAACTCGACGCCACACAGTTCATCCGCACACAGCCGCTCGAGGCGTCCCGGATCGTGGCCGACGCGAGCGGGCTGCCCCAGGAGGTCGTGTACCTATACAACGGGCCGGGTGGCACGTCGTTCGACACGACACTCAAACCCGGGCTGATCGATGCGCTGAAGAACGATGTGCCCTACCTGAAGTCGATCGGCGACTTCGCCGACCTCGACGTCGGGGGTTTCGTGAACGACGCGCCGCTCCGGTCCGCGTTCGAGGCCGACGGGCAGAACTACGACACCGCGCTGGCGTCGACAGCCAACCCGGCCGCCGTCACCGGCACCGACCCGGTGTGCGCCGCACCGGCGGACGATCCGGCCCTGGCCGGGGAGGTGTGGATCGACGGCGCTGCCGCCACCCAGCCGGCCGCGAACCCGACGTGCCTGCTGCGGGCGGTGAAGCAGGCCCGGGCCGGGGGCCGCACGGTGCGCTCCGCCTACGTCCCCGACGCCGAACTGGGCACCCGATGGTTCGCGGACAAATCGGTGTGGGTCCGCGACGGCGACACCTTCCTGCCGTTCACCACCGGCGCCGCGGCCGACCGCTATCTGCGTACGCACCCCACGGGCGCCGTGATCACGTACGACCGCGCCGTCGAGGAGGTCCGGCAATGACCACTCTCGAACGGTCGGCCGTTCTCACCGACACCGAAGCTGCTGTGGAAGAACATGATCGGGCCACGACCGGCCGGCGGACGTCGCCGTGGCGATCGCGGCTCATCCGGATCGCGTCGGTCGTGGTCGCGATCACCGCCTGGCAGTTGCTGACCGCGCACGACGTGCGGATGTGGCTGCGGTTCGACACCCTGCCGACCGTCACCGACATCGTGTCCGCGTTCGGCACCCAGCTGCAGACCGAGCTGTTCTATCTCGATCTCGGGCAGTCGCTGATCCGGATCCTCACCGGATTCGGGCTCGCGACCGTGATCGGCGTGGCCACCGGAATCGCCCTCGGCCGATCGGAACTCTTCGCCGACGTCCTCGGGCCGCTGACCGAACTCGCCCGGCCGATCCCGGCCATCGCGGTGGTGCCCGTCGCGATCCTGCTGTTTCCCAGCGACGAGGCGGGCATCGTGTTCATCACGTTCGTGGCCGCCTTCTTCCCGATCATGGTGAGCACCCGGCACGCGGTGCGGGCCCTGCCGACGCTGTGGGAGGACTCGGTGCGCACGCTGGGCGGCGGGCGCTGGGACGTGCTGTCCCGGGTGGTGCTTCCCGGCATCCTGCCCGGCGTGTTCGGCGGACTGTCGGTCGGGATCGGTGTGGCCTGGATCTGTGTGATCTCCGCCGAGATGATCTCCGGCAGGCTCGGAGTCGGGTACCGCACCTGGCAGGCGTACACGATCGTCGACTACCCCGGCGTCTTCGTCGGGATGATCACCATCGGCATCCTCGGGTTCGTCACGTCCGGTGCAGTCGAACTGCTCGGCAGGCGCGTCACCCGCTGGCTGCCGCGAGGGGAGCGCGCATGACCACCACCGCGGCACCGTCCGTGACCGCCGGAATGTCGCTGGTCCTCGACGACGTCACCCTGTCCTACACCGGGAACCCGGTCATCCGTTCGCTGTCGCTGACCGTGGTCCCGGGTGAGATCCTCGTGCTCACCGGACCTTCCGGCTGCGGAAAGTCCACCGTGCTGCGCGCCCTGGCCGGACTGCTGCCGCCCGATTCCGGCAGCGTCGTCGCCGACGGCGCTGCCGTGACCACGACGTCGCGGGACCGGGCTGTCGTGTTCCAGGACAACGCGCTGCTTCCGTGGCGCACGGTGCGCTCCAACATCGAATTGGCTCTCGCGCTGCGCGGCGAACCCCGCAAGGGGCGGCGGGACGTCGCCGATCGCTGGATCGCGGAGGTCGGTCTCACCGGGTTCGGGGACTTCCTGCCCAAGAACCTGTCCGGGGGCATGCGGCAGCGGGTGCAGTTGGCGCGCGGCCTCGCCGGGGCGCCCCGGGCGGTGATGATGGACGAGCCGTTCGGCGCACTCGACACCCAGACCCGCGGCGTCATGCAGCGACTGCTCGTCGACACCTGGAGCACGCACCCGACGACGGTCGTGTTCGTGACCCACGACGTGGACGAGGCGGTGCTGCTCGGTGACCGCGTCGCCGTGCTCGGCCGGGCCGGCGAGCCGCTGCGCACACTCGTCGACATTCCGCGCCCGCGGGACCGTGACCGCCTCGACCACCCCGACACCCGTGCCGCGCGTGCCGACGTTCTCGCCGCGCTGAACCACACACCGGAGAAGTGATGGACATTCCCGACCTCGCCGACACCGTCCGTCTCGATTGCGACGTCCTCGTCATCGGAGGCGGTACCGCCGGCACGATGGCGGCACTGACCGCGGCCGAGAACGGCGCGAACGTGCTCCTGCTCGAGAAGGCGCACGTGCGTCATTCCGGGGCGCTCGCCATGGGAATGGACGGGGTCAACAACGCCGTCATCCCCGGCAAGGCCGAACCCGAGGACTACGTCGCCGAGATCACGCGGGCCAACGACGGAATCGTCAACCAGCGCACCGTGTACCAGACGGCGACCCGCGGTTTCGCGATGGTGCAGCGCCTCGAGAAGTACGGCGTGAAGTTCGAGAAGGACGAGTACGGTGAATACGCGGTGCGCCGGGTGCACCGATCCGGCTCGTACGTGCTGCCGATGCCCGAGGGCAAGGACGTGAAGAAGGCGCTGTACCGGGTGCTGCGGCAACGCAAGATGCGGGAGAAGATCCGCATCGAGAACCGGCTGATGCCCGTCCGCGTGCTCACGGAGAACGGCCGGGCCGTCGGCGCCGCCGCGCTGAACACCCGCACCGGCGAATTCGTCGCGGTCGGGGCGAAGGCGGTGATCCTCGCGACCGGTCCGTGCGGGAGGCTCGGGCTTCCGGCGTCGGGATACCTCTACGGAACGTACGAGAACCCGACGAACGCCGGTGACGGGTACTCGATGGCCTACCACGCCGGCGCCGAGCTGAGCGGCATCGAATGCTTCCAGATCAATCCGCTGATCAAGGATTACAACGGCCCGGCCTGCGCGTACGTCGCGAACCCGTTCGGCGGCTACCAGGTGAACGCCGAGGGGGAGCGGTTCGTCGACTCCGACTACTGGTCGGGGCAGATGATGAGCGAGGTCAAGAGCGAGATCGAGTCCGCGCGCGGGCCCATCTACCTCAAGGTCAGCCACCTCCCGGAAGAAACCCTAGGCACCCTCGAATCGATCCTGCACACCACCGAACGACCCACCCGCGGCACGTTCCACGCGAACCGCGGCCACGACTACCGCAGCCACGACATCGAGATGCACATCTCCGAGATCGGTCTGTGCAGCGGACATTCCGCGTCCGGCGTGTGGGTGGACGAGCACGGCGCGACCACCGTCCCGGGGCTGTACGCCGCAGGCGATCTCGCCTGCGTCCCGCACAATTACATGATCGGCGCGTTCGTCTACGGCGACCTCGCCGGGGCACACGCCACCGGCACCCTGCCGGGTGTCGAGGCGCCGGCCGCGTTGCCCGCGGAGCAACTCGCCGCCGCGCACGAGCTGATCTACCGGCCCCTGCGCAACCCGGACGGCCCGCCCCAGCCGCAGGTCGAGTACAAGCTGCGCCGCTTCGTCAACGACTATGTCGCACCGCCGAAAACGGCGGCCAAGCTGTCGATCGCCGTCGAGACGTTCGAACGGATGGCGGGGGAGATCGCCGGGATGGGCGCCGTCACCCCGCACGAGCTGATGCGCTGCGCGGAGGTCACATTCATCCGGGACTGCGCCGAAATGGCGTCCCGTAGCTCCCTGACCCGGACCGAAAGTCGCTGGGGGCTCTACCACGAACGCGCGGATCTGCCGGAGCAGCAGGACGACGAATGGGGATACCACCTGAATCTGCGCCGCGGCGAGAACGGCGACATGGAATTCCTCAAGCGGCCGGTCGAACCGTACTTCGTGCCGGTCCCCGGACTCGATTCCCTTCCGCCACAAGACCGGACGGTCCTGCCCGTCGCGCAGCCTCCGCTGGTCGGGGGTCGGGCGCCGGTGGAGGAACGCTCCCGCATCGCGGCACCGGTCCGGCAGGAGGCGTCGTCACCGGCCATCGTCGCGGTCCTCGGACTTGACGCCCCGAGCGTCGCCGAACTCGCACCGTATCTGGGCGACGCCGACCCGCAGGTCCGCGTCACGGCGCTGTCGGTGCTGACGGAGGGAACCCCCGACGGATTCGGGGGCGCGGTGATCGCGGCGCTCGGCGACCGGGACGTCGCGGTCCGCCGCGCCGCCGCGGACGGCCTGCGCGAACTCGTCGAGGTGCTGCCGTCCGCCGACGGGCTGGCCGAGCACCTGGGGTCGGGTGACGCCGTGGTCCGGGCCGCCGTCGTCGACGTCCTGCGCGCCCTGCACGCGGGTTCGGCGGAACAGTTCCTGGCCGCGCTGTCCGACGGCGACCATCACGTCCGGATCGAAGCGGTTCGCGCGCTGGTGTCGCTGGACCGGTGGGAGTCGGTGGCGGCGGGGGCGCAGGACGAGAACCGGGAAGTGCGGATCACCGTCGCCCACGGACTGGCGACCGTCGGGCTCGGCGGCGTCGACACCGTTCGGTTCCTGGCCGGCGATCGCGATCCGCTGGTCCGGGCCGCCGCGCTCACCGCGTTCGCGGGTCTGGGCTGCCACGGAGACGACGTGGCCCTCGCGGTGTCGGGCCTGCGGGAGTCGGCGTGGCAGATCCGTCAGGGCGCCGCGCGGGCCCTCGCCGGGGCGGAGCCCGAAGACGCGGTACCCGCGCTGACGGACGCCCTGACGGATGCGCACCTCGACGTGCGCAAGGCTGCCGTCCTCGCACTCGGCCGGTGGCCCGGCGACCGCGCGGCCGTCGGTGCGCTCACCACCGCACTCGAGGACACGGACGCCGACGTGCGGGCCTACGCCCGCCAGGCACTCGCCGCGGCGGACCACGTCCCCGTCCCCTGAGCACGTGAGTGGCAAAGTGTGCCGGGGCACACTTTGCCACTCACCTGGGGATCAGACGCTCGCGACGCCCGGTGCCAGGAACCGCTTGCCGTTGACGGCCTCGGACGTGCCGGTGCGGTCCAGGTACGGCGTGATGCCGCCGTTCCAGAAGCCGAACCCGCCGCCCAGGATCAGGCACAGGTCGATGTCCTCGGCCGCGGCCACGACGCCCTCGTCGAGCATGATCTGGATCTCCTCGGCGAACGCGCGACGCGTGCGCTCCAGAACCTCCTCGGACGTGGACGCCTTGTCGCCCTGTTTCCACAGTTCGGCGACCTCGGGGTCGACGACTTGCGCGCCGTCAGCGCCGTAACTCCACACCGCGGGCTTCCTGGCCTCGACCAGCGCCTCGAGCCCGGGGGAGTTGTGGAAGCGCTCGGGGTACGCCTCGGCGAGGGTCTCGCCGGTGTGCAGCGCGACCGCCGGTCCGACGAGGGCCAGCAGGGTGAACGGTGTCATCGGCATGCCGAGTTCGGCGATGGCGTTGTCGGCCACCTCGAACGGGGTGCCCTCGTCGACCGCGTTCATGACCTCACCGAGGGTGCGGATCAGGAGCCGGTTGAAGACGAACCCGGGCAGGTCGGCGGAACCGACGGCCGACTTCTTGAGCGCCTTGGCGGTGGCGAACGCCGTGGCGAGCGTGGCGTCGTCGGTCTTGTCGCCCTTGATGACCTCGAGCAGGGGCAGCACGGCGACCGGGTTGAAGAAGTGGAAGCCCACCACCCGTTCCGGGTGGTTCAGGTCCGCCGCCATCTCGGTGATCGACAGCGACGACGTGTTGGTCGCGAGGATCGTCTCGGCTGAGATGCACTGCTCCAGCTCGGCGAACACCTTCTTCTTGACGTCCATGTTCTCGAACACGGCCTCGATCACGAAGTCGGTGTTCGCGAACGCGGCCTTGTCGAGGGAACCGGACACGAGACCCTTGAGACGGTTCGCCGCGTCGGGGGACAGGCGGCCCTTGCCCTGCAGCTTGTCGATTTCGCCGTGGACGTAGCCGACACCCTTGTCGATGCGCTCCTGATCGATGTCGGTGAGGATCACCGGCACCTTCAGCTGGCGGACGAACAGCATCGCGAGTTGACTCGCCATCAGACCGGCACCGACGATGCCGACGCCGGTGACCTTACGGGCGAGGGACTTGTCGGGTGCGCCTGCGGGCCGCTTCGCGCGCTTGTTCACCAGGTCGAACGCATACAGCCCCGCGCGGAGCTCGTCTGCGAGCAACAGGTCGGCGAGCGCCTCGTCCTCGGCGGCGAAGCCCTTGTCGAGCGAAGCGGGATCGGTGAGGTCGGTGGTCCGGGCCAGCTCGAGGAGTTCGACGGCCTTGACCGGTCCGGGTGCGTTGTTCTTGGTCTTGCCCTCGACGATCGCCTTCGCGCGGGCGATCGCGTCGTCCCAGCCCGTGCCCCGGTCGATCTCGGGTCGGGTCGGGGTGACCTCGCCGGCCAGGACCTGCGCGGCCCACGCGAACGACTGCTCCAGGAAATCGGCGGAACCGAACACCGCGTCGACGACGCCGAGTTCGAGGGCCTTCTTCGGGGTGAGTGTCCTGTTCTGGTTCAGCGCGTTCTCGAGGACGACGGTGACGGCGTTCGAGGGACCGATGAGGTTGGGCAGCAACTGCGTTCCGCCCCAGCCCGGAACCAGGCCGAGGAACGTCTCGGGCAGACCCAGCGCGCCCGCGCTCTCGGAGGCGGTGCGGTAGTGGCTGTGCAGTGCGACCTCGAGCCCGCCGCCGAGTGCGACGCCATTGACGAACGCGAACGTCGGGACCGACGACTCGCGCAGCCGGCGGAACACCTTGTGCCCGAGCCGGCCGAGTTCGAGGGCCTGGTCACGGTTCGTGATGCTGGGAACACCCTTGAGGTCCGCCCCGGCGGCGAAGATGAAGGGTTTGCCGGTGATCGCGATCGCGACCGGGTGGGCGGCGAACGCCTCGTCGAGTGCGGTGTCGAGGGCCGCCAGGCCGCCCGGACCGAACGACGACGGCTTGGTGTGGTCGAAGCCGTTGTCGAGGGTGATCAGTGCGACCGGGCCCTCGATGCCCGGTACGGCGACGATCTTGGTGTACGCGTGGGTCACGACCTCGTCGGCGAATGCCGTTGCAATGTCGGTCATCTACTTGGCTCCATCGAAGTTCGGGTTCTCCCAGATCACGGTGCCGCCCATGCCCAGACCGATGCACATCGTGGTCAGGCCGTAGCGGACGTCGGGGCGCTGGGCGAACTGGCGGGACAGCTGGGTCATCAGGCGGACGCCGGAGGATGCGAGGGGGTGGCCGCACGCGATGGCGCCGCCCCACTGGTTGACGCGCGGATCGTCGTCGGCGATGCCGTAGTGCTCGAGGAACGCGAGTACCTGGACGGCGAAGGCCTCGTTGATCTCGAACAGACCGATGTCCTCGATCTTCAGGCCGGTGCGGGCCAGCAGCTTCTCGGTGGCGGGGACCGGTCCGATGCCCATGACGGCGGGGTCGACGCCCTGGAACGCGAATCCGACCATCCGCATGCCGATCGGCAGCCCCAGTTCGGTGGCGGTGTCCTCGCCGGCGAGGAGTGCGGCGGTGGCGCCGTCGTTCAGCCCGGCCGCGTTGCCTGCGGTGATGCGGCCCGCGGGACGGAACGGCGTCTTCAGCTTGGCGAGGTCTTCGAGCGTGGTGCCCGGACGCGGCGGCTCGTCTTCGGTGGCCAGGCCCCACCCGGCCGCGGACCGGGTGGCGACGGGCACGAGGGTGTCGGCGATAAAGCCGGCCTTGCGGGCGGCCTCGTACTTGTTCTGGCTCGCGACGGCGTAGGAGTCGGTGCGGTCCTTGGTGATGGTCGGGAACCGGTCGTGGAGGTTCTCGGCCGTGTTCCCCATCACGAGCGCGCTGGGGTCGACGAGGCGGTCGGCGAGGAAACGCGGGTTCGGGTCGGCGCCCTCGCCCATCGGGTGGTGGCCCATGTGCTCGACTCCGCCGGCGATCACCACGTCGTACTGGCCGAAGCCGATGCCCGAGGCTGTGGTGGTGACGGATGTCATGGCGCCCGCACACATGCGGTCGATGGCGAAGCCGGGGACCGTCTCGGGGAGCCCGGCCAGGATCGCGGCCGTGCGGCCGATGGTGAGGCCCTGGTCGCCGGTCTGCGTCGTCGCGGCGATGGCGACCTCGTCGATGCGGGCGGGGTCGAGCTGCGGGTTGCGTCGCAGCAGCTCACGGATGGTCTTGACGACGAGGTCGTCCGCCCGGGTCTCGGCGTACATGCCCTTGGGCCCGGCCTTGCCGAACGGAGTGCGGATGCCGTCGACGAATACGACGTTGCGTTGAGATGTGGTGGATGGAGCCACGCGAATTCCTCCTGATGGAGCAGTTTGGTTCCGGATCACGGCCAGGCGTCCGGCCTCCAGACCAGCGTACCCCGACCGTTACTCGTGGGTAACTTAATGGGTACCTCATCGGGAATTCGCGTGTTCGTCCCGCGATCGGCGCGGGAAATCAGTCTTCGGCGGCGCTCGTCCGGTCCGCCGACGTCAGTGCCGTGGCCAGCACCGGGACGGTCAGCAGCCGTTGCCACGGGCGGGCCCCGCCCGCGTCGAGCACCCGGTCGATCGCCGCCTCGACGTCGCCGTCCCCGGGCGCCGCCCAGTCCCAGCACACTCTCCGCACGAGTTCGGGCGTCACCAGGTTCTCGACCGGAACCGACACCTTCTCGCCGAGGGCGGCCATCGCGGCGCGCGCCGCCGTCAGCCGCTCGGCCGCCGCGGGGTCGTGCCGCGCCCACCGGCTCGCCGGCGGCGGCCCGGTGATCGGCGGGGTCTTGGGCGGCAGGTCGGAATCCGGCAGTGCCCGGGCGTCCTCGAGCGCCTCGAGCCAGATGCGGGAATGCCGTCGCTGACGGGGACCGCCGAACACCGGCAGCGCCCGGAGAGCGTCGATGCTCCGCGGATCCTTCGTCGACGCGTCGATGATCGCCGAATCCGGAAGCACCCGGCTCGGGGAGACGTCGCGTCGGCGGGCGAGATCCTCCCGCGCCTGCCACAGCGAGCGGGCCGCGGCGAGTTGCCGCTGCGTCTTGAGCGACGTGATGTGCGACGTCCGGCGCCAGCGGTCCGGCTTGGGCCTCGGCGGCCCGGCGAGCCGGATGTGATCGAATTCCTGTGCGGCCCACTCGCTCTTGCCCTGCTCGTCGAGTTCCGCCGCCATCACGTTCCGCAATTCGACGAGGACCTCGACATCGAGGGCCGCATAGTTCAGCCAGGAGTCGGGCAGCGGCCGCTTCGACCAGTCCGCGGCGCCGTGACCCTTCCGGAGTTCGAAGCCCAGCGTGCGCTCGACGATCGCGGCGAGCCCGACCCGTTCGAACCCGGCGAGCCGGCCCGCCAGTTCGGTGTCGAACAGGGTCGCCGGCGCCAGGCCGAGTTCGGCGAGCCCCGGCAGATCCTGGTCGGCGGAATGCAGAATCCACTCCAGCGGATTGATCACCTCCGCCAGCGGGGCGAGATCGGCGGCGGTGGGGATGGGGTCGAGGAGCACCGTCCCCGCACCCTCCCGTCGCAACTGCACGAGATACGCCCGCGCCGAGTAGCGGAAGCCGGACGCGCGCTCGGCATCCACGGCCAGCGGTCCGGTGCCCTCGCCGAGTGCGGCGCCTGCCTTCGCGACACCCTCCGCGGTGGTCACCACGTCGGGCACGCCGTCCCGGGGCGCGAGCAGGGGCACTACCTGCCGTGCGGGCTCTTCGACGGGAACGGGTGACGAGGCGTCGTCGGTGACTTCGGACATGACAGCTGACTCTACGTCGCTTCGGGATTCCCGCAGCGCACCGGCGGGTTCACGACCGCGCCGCCGCGGCCTCGACGAGCTCGTCCAGCGCCTCGGGAAACGCGTCGACGAGGTCCCACAGGTGAGGTGCGAGCTCCGGGCAACTCATCAGGCCCACGTCGAGCTGACCGTTCAGCGACATCACCGTCACGTTGAGCCCCGCACCGTGGAAGATCGGGCCCAGTGGATACATCGCCGTGATCAGCGCGCCGAGGAAATACAGCGGAACGGTGGGTCCCGGCACGTTGGAGATCACCAGGTTGTGGACCACCGGATGCCGGTCCGCCAGGCCGAGGGTCGAGTAGAGGCGCATGGCGGTGCCGAACACGGCCTGGCCGGCGAACTCCGACCAGTCCTGCAGCAGGTTCGCGCCGAGCGTCTCGTTGTGTTCCTTGGACGTCGCGTTGTGCTCCCCGATGGCCAGCAGCCGTTCGGCGGGGTCCTCGATCTGGGTGCCGAGCTGGGTGAACATCCCGGACACCTGGTTGGTGCCGGGCCGGTCCGACTTCCCGTGGACGGAGACGGGGACGATGGCGACCAGCGACTTGTCGGGCAGCTCCCGGCGGTTCTGCAGGTACTTCCGCAGCGCCCCCGAGCACAGCGCGAGGACCACGTCGTTGACCTTGACGTCGAACGCGTTCTTCACGGTCTTGACCTTCTCGAGGTCGAGCTGGGTGAACGCGAGATTGCGGTGACTGGTCAACGTGCCGTTCAAGGAGGTGCGCGGAGCGGTGAACGGCGCGGGCATCGCCTCGCCGCGGCGGGCCCGGCCGATCCACCGGGGCAGCAGGGTCAGGCTCTGCGGGACGATTCTCAGCAGCTTCGCGGGCCGGGACGCGACCGCGAGCAGCCCGCCCACGGCGATGTCCAGGGTGCTCGCCTGCCCCGCGCCCTCGGCGGATTGGTCGCTTTCAGGGCGGGGTGCGTCCGCTTCGAGACCGCACAGCTGGGCCATCATGTTTGCGCCGGTGATGCCGTCGACCCCGGCGTGGTGCATCTTCGACATCACGGCCACCGCACCGTCGGCGAGACCCTCGATCACCCACATCTCCCACAGCGGCCGGGCACGGTCGAGGGGGAGGCCGGCGATATCGCCGCACAGCTCGGCCAGCTCGTCGCGACCGCCGGGTGCGGGAAGGGCGACGCGATGGCAGTGCCGGTCGATGTCGAAGTCGGTGTCCTCCACCCACACCGGATGGTCGAGGTTGAACCGGGAGTCCTGCAGCTTGCGCCGGAACGCCGGAATCGACTCGGTGCGCGCGTCGAGCTCGGCCTTGAGTCCGGCGAACGTGTATCCGCCCGGAACCGTCGAGACGTCGAGATGGATGACCCCGCAGACGTGGAGGAGTTGCGTCGACGTTTCGAGATAGAGGAAGGACGCGTCGAGACCACTGAGTCGCTGCATGATCAGATATTAGAACACGTTCTAGTACGTGGTCCATCTCGCCGTCGAAGGGCGAGGTCGACGCGATGGCCCCGCCGACGGTCCGGTTCTCGATCCCGCGCGCGGCAGGGGCGGCCCGGGTGACGAGTAGAACATGTTCTACGGTGGGGACATGACCCGAGGCTTCGCTCTCCGGCAGGCGGTCGGCGCCGCACTCGCCGCCAACGCCCTGCGTCCCCTGCCCGGTGCGCCCACGTCGGTGGTCGCGTTCTTCTCGGGGTGGCTCACGACCGAACTCGCACCGCACCTTCTCGCCGTGACCGCCGCCGACGTCGTTCAGCACACCGCCCGTCACGGAGCGCGGACGCGAAGCGACCGGGTCGGGCTCGCCCTGGCCGCGGCCTCGACTGCCGGGCTCGCCATGGTCGTCGCCACCGGCCGGGGCGCGGGCGAGGAGGCCGAATCCGCACTCGTCGAGGCGCTCGGCGAGAACTACACCGACCGCGACAGGGCCATCGAACGCCCGGGCAGACCGGTCTGGCGGCAACTCCTCAACCCGTTCCGGATGCGGAACGAAATGGTCACCCGGGTCCGCAACCTCGCGTACGGGCCGGGCGGGCGCCGGACCCGGCTCGACATCTACCACCGAAAGGATCTGCCGACGAAGAGCCCGGTCCTGCTGCAGATCCACGGTGGGGGATGGGTGATCGGGAACAAGGATCAACAGGGTCTGCCGCTCATGCTCGAGATGGCCTCACGCGGCTGGGTGTGCGCGGCCGTCAACTATCCGCTGTCGCCGAAGGCGAAGTGGCCCGAACATCTGATCGCGATCAAGCAGGCCCTGGCCTGGCTCCGTGAGAACGTCGAGGAGTACGGCGGCAACCCCGACTTCGTCGCCGTCACCGGTGGCTCGGCGGGCGGTCACCTCGCCGCCATGGTCGGTCTCACCGCGAACGACCGGCGTTTCCAGCCGGGGTTCGAGGACGTCGACACGTCGGTGCAGGCGTGCGTTCCGTACTACGGCGTCTACGACATCGCCGGCGACACCGGCATCAAGGCGGTCCTGCAGCGTGTGCACTCCGGTCTCATGCCGATGGTCCTCGGCAAACAGGCGACGTTCCCCGACGACTACCGGGCGGCGTCTCCGCTCGCGCATCTGCGGACCGACGCCCCGCCGTTCTTCGTGATCCACGGCACCAGCGATTCACTCATTCCCGTCGCCGAGGCGCGGATCTTCGTCGACCGGCTCCGCGACGTGTCCGAGAACCCTGTGGCCTACGCGGAGCTGGAGGGGGCGCAGCACGCGTTCGACGTGTTCCCCTCGATCCGCAGCATCTCGGTGACGCAGGCCGTCGGCCGGTTCCTGGAATGGTCGCGCAGCGCCACCACCGGCGTCCCGGCGGCTGGCACGGAATCGGCCTGAATTACTTGCCGCCCAGTGTGCGCAACTGCGATACCCCGGCGGGCGGCAGACCGGCCGCGTACGCGAGCACCTCGCAGAACGCCTCGACGTGTGCGGCCAACTCGACCGACGTCGCCGTCCACGACGCACGCAGTTCCAGCTGATGCGCGTGGGGCGGTCCGGCGATGTCGCCGTAGCGCACCGACGTTGTCGCGGTCACCGTGCCGCCGAGCGCGTTGAGGGGTTCGTGCCGCGACTCGAGAGCGTCGACGAGCCAGCTCCACGCCACCTCGGGAAGGAGTGGGTCGGACGCGACGGCGGCATCGAGGTCGGCCTGAATGTAGGCGACCAGCCGCATCGTGCCGTTCCAGGCGTCGTCGCCCTCCGGGTCGAACAGGAGAATCAGTCTGCCGAACGCGTCACCTTCGCTCTGTTCGGCAACCACCCCGGTGTCCTCGTGCACGACCTCTGCGCCGACGGCGTAGCTGAACGGTGCGAGCCGCTGCGGAGGCCGGATAGGTCCCAGTTCGATGTCCGCGCGCACCTGCGCAGAATTCATCGCTTCGACGGCGGCGCGGAACTCGGCCGGTTCGGCGGGCGATCCCGAAGTCGTCACAGCTCGGGACGTTAGACCCGCGCCCACGCATCTCGTCGGAGGCGCGCCGAGCAGGGCCGATCGGCGGCGGAGTCCCGGCATGGCAGCATGAGAGCTGCCGAAATTCGAGCAGGCAGAGAGCGCGAGGACCGATGAGCGGGTTGGAAAGCACCAATGCAGGCATGAGTGAGCGGGCGACGTACGCCTCGAGGCGGGTGCTCACCGATGCACCCCTTCTGGCAGCCGCCGCGGGCCGCGCTCCGCGCCATCGCCCGGTGTGGTTCATGCGGCAGGCGGGCCGCTCGCTGCCCGAGTACCGCGAGATCCGGTCGGGCATCGGCATGCTCGAATCGTGCTTCGACCCGGCACTCGTCTGCGAGATCACCATGCAGCCGGTGCGCAGGCACGGCGTCGACGCGGCGATCCTGTTCTCCGACATCGTCGTGCCGCTGAAGGCCGCGGGCATCGACCTCGACATCGTGGCAGGCACCGGTCCCGTCGTCGCGAACCCGGTCCGGTCGATCGCCGACGTCGCCGCGCTGCCACGGCTGGTGCCCGAGGAGGTCGGCGCCGTCGCACAGGCCGTGCAACTGCTCACCGCCGAACTCGGGTCGACGCCGCTGATCGGGTTCGCCGGAGCTCCGTTCACCCTCGCCTCCTACCTGGTCGAGGGCGGGCCCAGCCGCAACCACGAGCGCACGAAGGCACTCATGCACTCCGACCCCAAGACGTGGCATGCGCTGCTCGGCACCCTCGCCGACACCACCATCACGTTCCTGCAGACCCAGTTGCGCGCGGGCGTCGACGCGGTCCAGCTGTTCGACTCGTGGGCGGGCGCGCTGTCCCTCGCCGAGTACCGGGAATTCGTCCTGCCCCACTCCGAGCGGGTGTTCGCGGAGGTGGAGAGCGCGAAGGTGCCACGCATCCACTTCGGCGTCGGCACCGGTGAACTGCTCGGCGCCATGGGCGAGGCGGGCGCCGACGTGGTCGGCGTCGACTGGCGGATCCCGCTGGACGTGGCCGCGCGCCGCGTCGGGCCCGGCAAGGCGCTCCAGGGCAACCTCGACCCCGCCGTGTTGTTCGCCGGTCCCGCGGCCGTGGAGAAGCAGGTCCGCCGCATCACCGCGGAGGCCGACGCCGCGCTCGCCGCCGGCGCCACCGGGCACATCTTCAACCTCGGGCACGGCGTTCTCCCCGACACCGACCCGGGCGCGCTGACCGCCCTGGTCGAGCTGGTGCATTCGCTGTGACCGCGTCGTCGCCGAACGTGCTCGTCGTCGGCGGCGGTATCTCCGGGCTGGTTGCCGCGTACCGCCTGCGGCAGCGGCTCGGCGCCGGTGCGCGGATCACCGTCGCCGACGGTGCGGAGCGGCTCGGCGGCAAGCTGCGCACCGTGGACCTGGCGGGTGAACCGGTCGACGTGGGCGCGGAGGCGTTCATCGCGCGGCGGCCGGAACTGCCGGCGCTGCTCGACGAACTCGGCCTCGCCGACCAGTTGGTGCACCCGGCGGGTCTGCGACCCCTCATCTGGTCCGAGGACGCACTGCACCCGCTGCCGTCGAACACACTGATGGGGATACCCGCCGACGCGGACAGCCTGCGCGGTCTCGTCGACGCTCCGACGCTCGCCCGGGTGGCGGGGGAGCGGGCGGTCCCACTCGACTGGACACCGGGCGCCGACACCACGGTGGGAGCGCTCGTCGGTCAGCGGTTCGGCCCGCAAGTGGTCCGGAGGTCGGTGGATCCGCTTCTCGGCGGGGTGTATTCGGGTCTCGCCGACACCATCGGCGTCCGCGCCGCGGTGCCTGCGCTCGCCGCGGCCCTCGACCGCGGTGCCACCAGCCTGTCCGCGGCCGTGGCCGACGCCCTTCCCACACCCGCCCCCGGTCCGGTGTTCGGCGCCCTGCGCGACGGCTACGGCGTTCTGCTGCGTGCACTGGCGGAAGCCGCGTCCGCACAGATCGTGCACGAACGTGTCCGGACACTCGCACGGGACGGCGACGGCTGGTGTGCGGATCCGCTCGGCCGGGTGGACGGAATCGTGCTCGCCGTGCCCGCCCCGCAACTCGCCGCGCTGCTCGGACGTGTCGCACCCCGCGCGGCGGCCGCGGCCGCGGACATCCCGTTGGCCTCGTCGGCGGTCGTCGCGCTGGCACTGCCGACCGGCGCCGACGTTCCACAGAACTCCGGGATCCTCGTGGCCACCGACGCGTCGCTCGGCGCCAAGGCGTTCACCCTGTCGAGCCGTAAGTGGCCGCACCTCGCCCAGCGTGAGGTGACCCTCGTCCGGGCGTCGTTCGGCCGGTTCGGCGACGCCGCCGTCGTCGACGCACCGGACGACGACCTGATCGCCGCGGCCCGGCGCGACCTCGCGACCGTCACCGGGGTGTCGGAGGAGCCGGTTGCCGCCCACGTCCAGCGCTGGCACGGTGGACTGCCGCAGTACGGTCCCGGCCACCTCGACCGGGTGTCGGTGATCGAGCAGGAAGTCGCAGGTCTGGACGGTGTGGAGGTGTCCGGTGCCCTACTGCACGGGGTGGGTGTTCCCGCGTGCGTGGCCGCTGCGACGACGGCGGCTACACGCCTCGCGGAGCGAGTGGCACGATAGACCCATGGCACGCCTCGACTTCGACGCATTGAACTCTGAAATCCGCTACCTCATGTTCTCGGTGTTCCAAGTGGAACCCGGGGTTATCGGGGACGACCGGGAAGCCGTCATCAAGGAGGCGCGGATCTTCTTCGAAGGCCAAGCCGAGAAGGGTGTCGTCGTTCGCGGGCTGTACGACGTCGCCGGACTCCGCGCCGACGCCGACTTCATGATCTGGACACACTCGGCGAGTATCGAAGCCCTCCAGGCCACGTATGCGGACTTCCGTCGCACCACGGCCCTGGGCCGCGCGAGCAAGCCCGTGTGGAGCAACGTCGCGTGCCACCGCCCCGCCGAATTCAACAAGAGCCACATCCCGGCCTTCCTGGCCGGCGAGGACCCGGGCAACTACATCTGCGTGTACCCGTTCGTCCGCTCCTACGAGTGGTACCTGCTGCCCGACGACGAGCGCCGCAAGATGCTCGCCGACCACGGCATGGCGGCCCGCACCTACAAGGACGTGCGCGCCAACACCGTGCCGGCATTCGCGCTCGGTGACTACGAGTGGATCCTGGCGTTCGAGGCACCGGAGTTGTACCGCATCGTCGACCTCATGCGTGACCTGCGCGCCACCGAGGCCCGGCTGCACGTCCGCGAGGAGGTGCCGTTCTTCACCGGCCCGCGGGTGGATGTGGAGAAGCTGGTCGCGGCGCTTCCGTGATCTGACGCATCATCGATGAGTGACGCCGACGGGGCCCGCACCGCGCCCCGCTACCAGCACATGTCGCACTGGGGAATGTTCGAGGCCGAGGTGGCCGACGGTGACGTCGTCGCCGCGCACCCGTACAGCGGTGACGCCGACCCGTCACCGGTGCTCGGCAATATCGCCGGATCGGTTCGCACCAAGGCGCGGATCACCGGACCGGTGGTGCGCCGCGGGTGGCTCGACCACGGTCCGGGTCCGAGCGATTCCCGGGGTTCCGACGAGTTCGTGGCGGTCGACTGGGAAGAACTGATCCAGCGGCTCGCCGACGAGTTGCGCCGGGTCGTCGACATGTACGGCAACGCCGCGATCTACGGGGGTTCCTACGGCTGGGCCAGCGCGGGACGGTTCCACCACGCCCAGAGCCAGGTTCACCGGTTCCTGAACACCCTCGGCGGTTACACCCGTTCCGTGCACAGCTACTCGCTGGGTGCGACGGGCGTGATCATGCCCCGGGTCGTGGGCACGCATTGGAAGATGTTCGCCCGCTCCACGTCCTGGACGATCATCGCCGAGCACACCGACCTCATGGTCTGCTTCGGTGGTGTACCGCTGAAGAACACCGGCATCAACCACGGTGGTACCAGCGACCATCCCACCCGCGACGCGCTCGACGCGCTCCGCCGTCGCGGCGGCTCGGTCGTGTCGTTCAGTCCGCTCCGCGACGACATGCACGGCGCCGCCGAACGGCACGCCCCGGTGCCCGGCACCGACGTCGCGGTCATGCTCGCGCTCGCCTACGTCCTCGCGACGGAAGGCCTGCACGACACGGCGTTCCTGGACAGTCATTGCGTCGGCTACGACCGGTTCGAGGACTACCTGCTCGGGCGTTCCGACGGGGTACCGAAATCGCCCGGGTGGGCCGAGGAGATCTCCGGCATCCCCGCCGCGGAACTCGCCGCCCTCGCGCGGCGGATGGCGTCGGGCCGGACGATGGTGACCGTCACCTGGTCGCTGCAGCGGGTCCGGCACGGCGAACAGGCCCCCTGGATGGGGGTCACCCTCGCCGCGATGCTGGGCCAGATCGGTCTTCCCGGTGGGGGTTTCGGTCACGGCTACGGCTCGATGAACGAGCCCGGGCTCGCACCCGTCCCGTACCCGTTGCCCACGCTTCCGCAGGGGCTGAACCCCGTCCGCGACTTCATTCCCGTGGCCGCCGTCTCGGACATGCTGTTGAACCCGGGCGCGCCGTTCGACTACGACGGTCAGCGGCTGACGTACCCGGACATCAAGATGCTGTACTGGGCCGGCGGAAACCCGTTCCACCACCATCAGGACATTCCCCGGCTGCGCCGGGCGCTGGCCCGGCCGGACACGATCGTGGTCCACGACCCCTACTGGACGCCGATGGCCCGGCACGCCGACATCGTCGTCCCGTCCACCACCTCACTCGAGCGGGACGACCTCAGCTGCACCCGCAACGACCCACTGCTCGTCGCCATGCACGCCGCGGTGCGGCCGTACGCCGACGCGCGGGACGACTACGACACGTTCGCCGCGGTGGCGGCGAAACTGGGCGCCGGTGAGAAGTTCACCGAGGGCCGCTCGTCCGACCAGTGGCTCGAACATCTGTACGGGCAGTGGCGCGACTTCGTCCGCGCCGACGGTGGTCCGGCCCCCGAGTTCGACGAATTCTGGACGCAGGGACAGGTGCGGATGCGCACCGAGGACGACCTGATCCTGTTCGGCGACTTCCGCGCAGACCCGGTGAAGTTCCCCCTCGCCACCCCGAGCGGGCGGATCGAGATCTTCTCCGAGGACATCGACGGATTCGGCTACGACGACTGCGCCGGTCACCCCCGCTGGTACGAGCCCGAGGAATGGCTCGGCGGCAGGCGGGCACAGCAGTTTCCGCTGCACCTGATCGCCAACCAGCCGCGCACTCGCCTGCACAGCCAACTCGACCACGGCGGTACCAGTCAGAAGTCGAAGATCCGGGGCCGCGAACCGCTGCGCATCCACCCGGACGACGCGGCCGAGCGCGCTCTCGCCGCCGGGGACGTGGTCCGCGTGTTCAACGACCGCGGCGCGTGCCTCGCCGGCGTGGTGGTGGACGACGGGGTCCGTCGCGGTGTCGTCCAGCTGTCGACGGGCGCCTGGTACGACCCGCTCGATGCCACCGACCCCGACTCGCTGTGCGTGCACGGAAACCCGAACGTGCTGACCCCGGACGTGGGCACCTCGTCGCTGGCCCACGGCTGCACGGGTCAGCACGTGCTCGTCGACATCGAACGCTACGAGGGCGAACTGCCGCCCATCTGCGCGTTCGATCCGCCCACGATCAGTCGCCGGTCGGTTCCAGGACCAGCGAGATCGAATTGATGCAGTACCGCTGATCGGTGGGGGTGGGGTAGCCCTCGCCCTCGAAGACGTGGCCGAGGTGGCTGTGGCACGTCCGGCAGATCACCTCGACGCGGCGCATGCCGAGTGAGCTGTCCTCGCGGAGGATGACGGCGTCGGAGTCGGCCGGATCGAAGAACGACGGCCACCCGCAGTGCGATTCGAACTTCTCCGCGCTGCGGAACAACTCGGCGCCGCATGCCCGGCAGTGGTAGACGCCTTCTGTCTTCGTGTCGGTGTACTCGCCGACGAAGGGCCGCTCGGTGCCGGCCTGGCGCAGCACCGCGTACTCCTCGGGAGTCAGTTTCTCGCGCCACTCGCTGTCGGAGAGATCAACCTTCGGTGCGGACTGCGTGGGATCCTGCTGCTGCGAACTCATGGCTCCACGCTAATACGTTTCGCCGGCTCCGGCCGCGACGCGCGGCCCGAGAGGCGGCCTACGTCTTCGCGGTGGCCGACTCGACCTGCGGCTGCTCGTCGGGCGCGGTGTCCCGCGGAGCGTCGGGCCGCGCGTCCTCCGGTTCGAGCAGGAACGCCGGGTCGATGCCCCGGTCGAGTCGCCCCTCCCGGCGCGCGGTGACGTACCGGACGGTCAGCACGCCGAAGATCACGAGCAGGATCAGGCTCCACCCCAGGGTGGTCTTCATGTATTCGGCGGTCCGGCCGGCCTCGATGAACCGGCTCGACAGCCAGCTGTCGTAGCTCATGAACCCGTACACGGCCAGCCAGGCCGGCCAGTTCCGCATCACCGAGTTCTTCAGCACCACGGACATCAGCAGCGGGAACAGCATCATCGAGTAGTACATCTGGCCCAGGGAGCCGAGCAGCCAGGACGCGGTCAGCAGCACCCCGGACGTGGTGACGACGAAGAACAGCTCGTCGTGGCGGTAGTACCGGTACAGCATCCACAGGGAGCCGGCCACGATGGCGGCGAACGCGCCGCGCAGACCCCAGATCAGGGCCGTCGGGAGGCCGTAGTACTTGCCGTTGCCGACGATCGCGCTGTTGAAGTAGTCACGCGACTCCATCAGGTACGGCACGGTGTGGCGCACGAAGTCCATCGGGTCCGCGGACAGCGGCCAGGCGACCGCGGTGAGGATCAGGGGGATGCCGATCGCGGTGACGAACACCTTCCACTGGCCGCGCACCAGGGGCAGCAGCAGGAGGGGGGCGAGGATCGGTTTGACTGCGAACGTCAGCCCGATCGCGACCCCGGACCACATGTCCTTCCGCTTCATCAGCAACACGAGGAACGCGATCTCACCGAGCAGGACGAGACCGTTGATGTTGGTGAAGACGAGGGTGTTCGTGACGGTCTCGGACGAGAACGTGGCGAGCAGCAGGATCGGGGCGGCGATGGAATTCAATCCCAGGCCGAACAGCCGCAGCAGCAGGTACAGCGCGATCATGATCGCGATCGCGTTGGCGATGATGAACAACCACCGGGACCGCTCGGGGTCGATCACGGCGATCGGGGCCATCAGCAGGGTGCCGGACGGCGGATACAGGTAGTGCGGGTCCACCCAGTTGAAATTGGCGGTGTACACGGGCCGCCCGTTGAGGAACGCCAGCGCGGCGTTGTAGACCGGGCGGAAGTCGTCGGTGATGTAACCGTTGACCGCCTTGACGACCACTCGATGCAGCACGGTCATGACGGCGATCGGCCACAGCGCGAAGTGGACGACCTCGTTGGCGGTCCGCCCGGTGCGCGGTTCGAGTTGTCGAAGGAACACCACGGCACGGTACACCGAGAAGCCCTGACGTGCGGTCACGCACCCCCTGTGTGTCGGGCGGACCACGCCGGTCAGGCGGGGCAGGCGCTGCCGTCCGGTGGCAGCGCACCGTCCGTGACGTAGGTGACGATCGACTTCTGCGCGCAGTCCGAATGGGTGGCGGGGTGGCCGCTGCCGTGCCACGTCACCGTCGCCGTGGTGGCGCCCGCGCTCGACACGGCGCCCGTCACGGTTCCCACCCCGGCGTTCCCGACGACCGGGTCGGCGGTGCCGTTCAGCACCAAAACCGGCAGGGTCAGCTCCCCGGGCAGGGTGGGCGGCGCGGTCGCGGGCCAGGACGTGCACGGGAGCAGTCCGACGGCGGCGGTGGGGCCGAACAGCGGGTAGCGCTCGCCCCACACCTTCTGCAGGTCACGGACGCGGTCGGGTGCCGGCCACTGCTGGCCGTCCGTGCAGCGGGTGATGAACTGTCCGTCGCTCTCGTAGGCGGCCTCGGCCTGCCCGATCAGGCCGAGGATCGGCGCGGTGTTTCCGGCGACCGCGGCGCTGACCGCATCCGACAGTGCGCGGACGCGGCCCTGCTGGTCGCCGCCGGCGGCGGCGAGCGACCCGGACACCGCGGTGAGGAGGGCGCTCGCGGAGACCTGCGGGATCCGGCCGTCCGCGGCGCGGGCGACGGCGTCCGACATCGCGGCGCGGGGATCGGCGCCGAGCGAGCAGTTCAGGGCGGTGCACTGGCGGGCGAACGCGTCGAACGCCGCCTCCTGTCCCGCGACCTGCTGCTCGGTGGCGGTCGCGGCGTCCACCGTGGTGACCGCGGGGGAGTCGAGGACGAGCCTGCCGACCCGGCCCGGATACGCGGCCGCGTAGCTGAGCGCGACGGCACTGCCGTTGCCGGTGGCGAGGATCCCGAGGGAATCTACGTCCCACGTGCGGCGCAACTCCTCGATGTCGTCCGCGGCGTGGGTGCTGTCGAACGCGAGTTCCTGCGGCTGAAGATAATCGGTGCACGCGATGGTCGCGTCGCGGCCCAGCGCGGTCACCTTGTCGACCTGGTCACCCGTCCCCGGCGCGAACTGTCCCAGATCGGCGAGGCCGGCGCGGAGGTCCGGGGTGAGGCATTCGATCTCCTGGGAGGAGGCGATGCCGCGGCGGTCCACCGCGACCACCGGGCGCGTCGACAGCAGTGACGTCAGCCCGCCGGTGCTCAGTGCCGCGAGCGTCGCGGTCGACGACCGGTCGGAGCCCGACGTCAGCACCAGCGGGGCCGCGTTCTCGGGGGTGTCCGCGAGCCGTGCCCGCATGGCGCCCATCGTGAAGGAGCCGGGCAGGGTGCCGTTCTCGTCGACGGCCGCCTCGTACGAGCCGCATTCGAAGACGAGTCCGGCCGGGGCTGCCGTTCCGGGGCCCAGCGAGGCGAGCGTGCTCTGGGTGCAGTCGGTCCACGCCAGATCGTTCTTCGGGGTCTGCAGCACGGGCGGGGAGGCGTCGGGGTTCTCGGTCTCGGTTGCCGTGGGTTCGCTGCCCACGCCCTCGCGCTCGACGGCCACGTGCGGCCGGTTGGACGGTCCGGCCCCGCACGCGCTGCACACCACGAGAACCATTGCGAGCAACACCGATCTGCGCATGGCGCCCAGCCTGCCAGGTTCCGCTACGGGCGGGGCAGGCGCACCCATCTGGTCAGGACGGTGCCGTCGGTGTCGGTGAGGATGTGCGCGGGTGTCATGGCGGTGGTCCGGGCGTGGGGTGACGTGGCGACGCGGCCCGCGGTCCCGCCCACCAGCACCGGCGCCGTGGTGAGGCAGACCTCGTCGACCGCGTCGTCGACGGTGAGCTGACCGAACAGGCTCGGCCCCCCTTCGCACAGCACCCTGCGCAGTCCGAGGTCGTCGAGCGCGGAGATCAGGCTGGTGCCGGTGACCTGCCCCGTGCCGGCCGTGACGATCCGCGCACCCGCATCGGCGAGCGCGCGGGTCCGCGCCGGGTCGGCGTCGCTGCTCGTGACGACGATCGGTGGCACCTCGGTGTCGGTGAACAGTCGCGACTGCGGGTCGAGGTGCGCGCGGGCCGACACGACGGCGATCGGGGGCACCTCCGGCATCCCCGACTCCACGCGGCGCCGTCTGCCCTCCGCGCCGACGCGCACACCGCCGTAGTTCTCCGCCCGCACGGTGCCCGCCCCGACGAGCACGACGTCCGCCAGCTCCCGCAGGGTGTCGAAGACCAGTTTGTCGGCGGGCGTGCCGAGTGCACCGCTGACGCCGTCGACGGAGACGGCGCCGTCGATGCTGCTCACGAAATTGACGCGGATCCAGGGCCGCGGCGTGTCCTCCGGGTAGGCGTAGAGCTCCCGCAGTGAGTTCGCGGTCGATTCACTGGACTCCTCGCGCACGGGTGGGGTGCCCGGTGTGAAAAATGTCGCAATATGTACACGGTGCATGTTGGTGATCACAACACGTGGATACCCTGCTTGTATGCATGCACGTCTTGTCGATCGTAGCCCCGTGGTACCGGCTGATCAGTTGGTAGCTCAGATGGTGCCCCCGGCCATGTTCGACGAGGTGAGCTTCGCGTCGTACATCCCCGACCCCGCAGAACCCAGCCAGGCCGTCGCGGTCCAGAAGGCCGAGGAGTTCGCGAAGAAGGTCGTGAAGATCCGCAGCGGCGGGCGACGCGGCCTGTTCGGGAAGAAGACGCCCGCCACCGGGGCCGGCCTCTACCTCGACGGCGGTTTCGGTGTCGGTAAGACCCACCTCCTCGCCTCGATCTTCCACAGCGTCCCGTCGCCGAAGGCGTTCGGCACGTTCGTGGAGTTGACGCACGTCGTCGGCGCGCTCGGCTTCAACAAGGCCGTCGAGCAGCTGTCCGACCACAGTGTCCTCTGCATCGACGAATTCGAACTCGACGACCCGGGCGACACCATGCTGGTGTCCCGCCTGCTGTCGGAGTTGTCGGCACGCGGTGTCTCCATCGTCGCGACGTCGAACACGCTGCCCGGTCAGCTCGGTGAGGGCCGCTTCGCCGCGCAGGACTTCCTGCGCGAGATCAAGAAGCTCGGTTCGATCTTCGAGACGATTCGCGTCGACGGACCGGACTACCGGCACCGCGACCTGCCACCGGCCCCGGACCCGATCTCCTCGGAGGAACTCGCCGAGCGCGCCGAGAGCATCCCGGGTGCCACGCTCGACGACTTCGACGCACTGTGCAAGCACCTGAGCACGCTGCACCCGTCCCGCTACAACAAGCTGGTCGAGGGCATCCCTGCCGTGTTCCTGGACGGCGTCCACCCCGCCGAGGATCAGTCGGTGGCGTTGCGCCTGGTGGTGCTCGCCGACCGCCTGTACGACGCCAGCATCCCGGTCACCGTGGCAGGGGCCAAGCTCGACGCGATCTTCACCCCCGAGATGCTGGCCGGCGGCTACCGGAAGAAGTACCTGCGTGCCACGTCCCGGCTGCTCGCGCTGTCGCGGTTCGAGGTCGCCGCGAGCTGACCCGGCTCGCTACAGCGCCCGCTGCATCACGTAGTCGTGGTGCAGTTGGGTGCCGACCGGGAACGTCTTCGTCCCGACCTTCGTGAATCCGTGCTTCGCGTAGAAGCGCTGGGCCCGAACGTTCTCCTGGTTGACTCCCAGCCACAGTCCGGCGCACCCGGCGGCCTCGGCGCGTTCGACGATCGCGTCCATCAGCGCGGACGCCACGCCGGTCCCGTGATTGCCGGGCAGCACGTACAGCTTGCTGATCTCCGTGGTCGGTCGCAGTGTCACGGCACGGCTCACGTCCGCGTCGGCGGGTTCGCCGTCGACGAGCATCGCGTAGCCGACGATCGCTCCGCCGTGGGTGACCTTCAGGACGGTGCGAGCGGGGTCGGTCAGATACTCCGAGAACCGTTCGGCCGACAACACGTCGTCGATGAAGGCGGCGATGTCGTCCTGCGTCGCCTCGGGTGGGCACGCGAGGGGGAACGTCGCCGCGGCGACGTCGGCGATCGCCTCGGAATCCCAGATGCCCGCCGGGTCTATTTCGACAGTCACAGCTGATCCACCGTGTCCTTCGCTTCCCTGACCGTGTCGTTTCGGTACTTCCCCGCGGCGGTGGAATCGCCGCGGGCGTCCGCCTAAGTAGATCATCCGCCGTCAGTCGCGTTCCGGGGCCCGCTCGGATTGCCGGTCGCGGTTCCTGTGCGGGGCGAACGCGGGGGCGAGCAGGAGGAGCGCCACCGCGAACAGGAGCGGGACGACGAACCCGATCCGCAGGCTGGTCGCGGCGGCGACGCCACCGACGATCGCCCCGCCCACGAGGGTGCCTGCGTAGTTGAACAGGTTGATCCGCGCGACGACGTCGTCCACCTGCCCGGCGGGTGCGAGCCGTCCGGCGGCACTGAAACACAGGGGTGCGACGACCGGCACTCCGAGACCGACGACGAGGAACCCGGCGATCGCGACGGCGGGGGACTGGGCGAGTACGACGACGGTCATTCCGGTGACGCCGATCGCGGAACCCGCACGGACGACGCTGATCTCGCCGTATCTCGCCACCCACCGGTCGCCGCTCAGCCGCGCCGCCGAAGCGGCGCACTGGTAGGCCGCCAATGCCAGGGCGGCGGTGCCGGCATCCGCGAACAGGACGTTCCTGACATACAGCGCAGACCAGTTCCCGACACTGAAGTCGATGGCGTAGAACAACGCCATCGCGGACCCGAGTGCGAGCAGTGCGCGGATCGGAACGGTCACGGGCAGTGCCCCGGTCGTCGAGGGGGCGGTCCGGATCGAGTCGGACCGGACGAGCAGCCTCGGGCCGCACAGCGCGAGACCGGCGGCCACCACGAGTGCTGCCGTCAGCTGCGCGGCGGCGACACCCACGTCGAGCGCCGAGGTGGCGGCCACGAACAGCGCACCCGCGATCGCGCCGACACTCCACACCGCGTGGAACGAGGACAGAATGAAGCGGCCGTAGGCGTGCTGGATCGACACGGCCTGCATGTTGGCGGCGGCGTCGACCATGCCGAGTCCGGCGCCGTACACGAACAGGCAGGCGAGGAACGTCCCGGTGTCCGGGCTGAAACCGAGTGCGCCGCCGGCGACCGCGATGGTCGCGAGGCCGAGTCGCAGCGCGGACTTGCTGGAGAATCGCCGGGCCAGGTGCTCGGCGACGACGCTTCCCGCGCCGGCGACGAGCGAGACCGTCACCACGGCGACCACGATGACGGTGTCGTCGAAACCGAATCGGTCCTGGTACCGGGGTAGCTGCGTGAGGATGGCCGCGAGGAGGAAACCCTGCAACCCGAAGGCGGCCGCCGCGGCGGCCCGCGCCGAACGGTGAGGTGCGGACACATCCGTGCGTGGTGAATCCGTCATGGCGGGGAGCCTTCGGTGGGCGACATCGTTGGACGAGTGTCCAATACTTTGGCGCGACGCGCAGGGTTCTCCGGATGGACGGGCGAAATATCCGACAACGCGGGGAGGCCCCCGACGCAAGACTGAGCCCCAGCCTTGGATGGGGGGTCATGGCTGGGGCTCATTGCCATCGGGGGGGTGGATGGCTAGTTCGACGATACATGAGGATTTCCTCACGTTCCAGGGGTGACGGTAACAATTCCGTCACCCGGCCGGACGTGACGGCCGGGTGACGCACTGTGCGCAAGGGAGTTGTCCCGGCGGACGGTTGTCGCTTACAGTGTGATCATGCAGCGCATTCTCGTAGTTCTCCGCCGTAGCGGGGTCTGATACGGACCGACCCCTCGCTGCGGGTCGTCGAGCTACGCGTTGGTCCTCCCTTCTTGCAGGAAGACCACGACAATGAGCACCTCCAGTTCTTTCGCATCATCCTTCCCGTCGTCGTCAACGACGCCGGCTGCCGATCCGTTCGCCGCACGCCACCACAAGTCGCTGCCTCGGGAGCTCCGGACCGAAGCCGCGGGATTGACCTGGTCCGCGTTCGAGAACACCTACGCGCCGTCCAGCGGGCCGTTCCGGCTGGGCAGCTGGTCGGAACGGAAGACCGGCCCCGGAATGTGGGACTTCGAAGCGACGCTCGGTATCGGCGAATCGATCTGCAAGACCGGCGCGAGCGCGCCCGGCCCGGTGGCCGCCATGACTTCGATGCTGTACGACGCGGGTTGTCCGATGGAGATCCTGTCCTTCCATCAGCACGAGATCGGACACCGCACGGCGACGTTCCTGCTCTGCGAAAGCGCCGGCATCCGGCTGTGGGCGATGGGTATCGGCGAGTCCCACACGGAATCGACACTGCGGGCGATGATCTCGGGCGCCAACCGGCTGCGCCCCGCCTGACGCCGAAGAGCAGTTCGGCCCCGGTCGATGACCGGGGCCGAACTGCTGCGCTCTGTGCGGTTGTTGCGAAATGGTGCGCGATACTGGGATTGAACCAGTGACCTCTTCCGTGTCAGGGAAGCGCTCTCCCGCTGAGCTAATCGCGCGGGATGGAAAAAAGAGAGCGGACGACGGGATTCGAACCCGCGACCCCAACCTTGGCAAGGTTGTGCGCTACCAGCTGCGCCACGTCCGCATTCGTGAAGGCCCCGCGAGGGGCCGTCACTGTCGAGCAAGTCAAACAGTCGAGCATCTATCATCTATCTCGGTGCGCGATACTGGGATTGAACCAGTGACCTCTTCCGTGTCAGGGAAGCGCTCTCCCGCTGAGCTAATCGCGCGAGGTGGAGACGGGAATCGAACCCGTGTGCACGGCTTTGCAGGCCGTTGCCTCACCACTCGGCCACTCCACCGTGAAGGTTGAGTCCAACCTCTCGAGCGGACGACGGGATTCGAACCCGCGACCCCAACCTTGGCAAGGTTGTGCGCTACCAGCTGCGCCACGTCCGCATGCACCGTGTAACTCGCGGAGAATGTTCTCCGTGGTGCGGTTGAGAACATTAGCGGACCATCCTCGATAGTTACAAATCTGCAGGTCAAGGGATCAGACGGTGAACTACGCATGAACGACGCCGGGTCTGGGTCAGGGGCCGGGTGGGGGCCGGTACGAATCCCAACGACGTGATTTTCGTTCGGCGGCTCGGTCTGTTAATGTTCCAACTCGTTCGAGCGCGAGTGTCTGGCGTGCTTCGGTCCCGTGGCTCAGTGGAAGAGCGTCCCGTTCACACCGGGAAGGTCGCTGGTTCGATCCCAGCCGGGACCACAGAGAGAAGAGGGCGTCTCCGAAATCGGAGACGCCCTCTTCTTTTACGTGCGTGCACCCGGGAAATTCGGTTGTAGCGACTCCGCGGCGCGGCGGACAATGTTCTCAGCCGGCCGAAATTCCCCGGGTGATCCGCTATCGAAGGACCGAGTCGAATGTTCCCCGTGAGGCTGGAGGGCACTGCCGCGCCGACGTTGATGTGGGCAGAGGAGCAGACCATCGAGCAGGCTGCGTTGCAGCAGCTGCGGAACATGGCCGACCTTCCCTGGGTGCACGGTGTGCGCGTCATGCCCGACGTGCACGTGGGTAAGGGTGCAACGGTCGGTTCCGTCATCGCGATGCGCGAGGCGGTCGCCCCAGCGGCGGTCGGCGTCGACATCGGGTGCGGAATGACGGCGGTCCGCACGGATGCCACCGCGGGGGATCTGCCCGACAGCCTGCGGTCGATGAGGTCTCACATCGAGCGTGCGGTGCCGGTGGGCTTCGCCATGCACGAGCGGTCGGTGAACGTCGGCGCACTGGACGTCACGGACGCCGGGGGCGTGAAGAAGGGGTGGCACCGCTTCTGGCAGGAGTTCGGCGACCTCCATTCCGGCGTCCAGTCGCGGGAATCGAAGGCGATGAAGCAGATCGGCACGCTCGGCGGCGGCAACCACTTCATCGAGGTGTGCCTGTCGGATACCGACGAGGTCTGGTTGATGCTCCACTCCGGGTCCCGGAACATCGGCAAGGAACTGGCGGAGCGGCACATCGCGGTCGCGCGCTCGCTGCCGCACAACCAGCGGCTCGTCGACCGCGATCTCGCCGTGTTCCTCGCAGGCAGCAAGGAGATGGACGCCTACCGCCACGACCTCACGTGGGCGCAGGAGTACGCGGCCCGCAACCGCGCCGTCATGCTCACGCTGGTGATGCGGGCCTTCCGGCAGTCGCTTCCCGGCCGGACCGTGCGGTTCGACGAACCGATCTCCTGCCACCACAACTACGTGTCGGAGGAGATCGTCGACGGGGAGCGGATGCTCGTCACCCGCAAGGGCGCGATCCGGGCGGGCCGGGGTGATCTCGGACTCATCCCCGGATCCATGGGCACCGGATCCTATGTGGTGCGGGGACTGGGCTCCGAGTTGTCGTTCAATTCGGCGTCGCACGGGGCCGGACGGACGATGAGCCGCACGAAGGCGAAGAAGCGTTTCACCGTCGACGACCTCGTGCGTCAGACGTCCGGAGTCGAATCACGCAAGGATGCGGGCGTGATCGACGAAATTCCCGGCGCCTACAAGGACATCGAGCAAGTGATCGAGGCGCAGGCCGATCTCGTCGAGGTCGTGGCCCACCTGCGCCAGGTCGTGTGTGTGAAGGGCTGACCCGCCGGCGGCCGCGGCGGTGCGACGACGCGCCGCCGCAGGTCGTGGTCGGTAGGGTGGACTGGTGACCAGCAGAGAAGCTCGGCCGGGACCCGCTTCCGAGAACGTGGACGTCGACGATTCGGATCTGTCTCCGTTCCAGCAAGTGGAGAGTCGCTGGCGCAGGTGGCGAGAGCACATCGCCGCGCGGCCGAGCCTGAACGTGGCGTACCGGATCGCGGTAGGGGTGATCGGCGCCCTCGTCCTCGCCGCCGGGATCGTCGCGATTCCCTACCCGGGTCCGGGCTGGCTGATCGTGTTCGCGGGACTCGGGATTCTCGCGTCCGAGTTCGCGTGGGCGCACCGGCTGCTGCACTACGCGCGCAAGCGGTACGACGCGTTCATGGAGTGGTTCTCGCGACAGTCGCTGGTCGTCAAGGGCGCGGGCGCACTGTTGACGGCCGTCGTCGTCCTCGCCACGCTGTGGCTGCTCGGGACGTTCGGTCTCGTCGGAACGTGGATCGGCCTCGACTACTCGTGGTTGGAGAGCCCGCTCTAGCCGGACGCGTGGTTGGGTGTGTCTGCTGGGCCGATAACATGGGCTGGCACATTCACCCTGTCCGCACCGCACACCTCACCTAGGAGAACATCGCCGTGAGCACCCCCGCACCCGCCGCCCCAGCCGCCCTCGTCCGGGTGCCCGCGGGGACTACGGCCGGTACCGCGGTTCGGGAGGCCGGCTACCCGAGCAAGGGTCCGGACGTCGTCGTCGTGGTCCGTGACGCCGACGGCCAGCTCAAGGACCTGTCCTGGGTGCCCGACGCCGACGTCGACGTCGAGCCGGTCGCGGCGGACACCGACGACGGCCGCAGCGTCATCCGGCACTCGGCGGCGCACGTGCTCGCGCAGGCCGTCCAGCAGGAATTCCCCGAAGCCAAGCTGGGCATCGGCCCGCCGATCAAGGACGGCTTCTACTACGACTTCGCCGTCGAACGCCCGTTCACTCCGGAGGACCTCGCGACCCTCGAGAAGCGGATGAAGAAGATCATCAAGGGGTCGCAGCGGTTCTCCCGCCGCGTCGTCGAGTCGCTCGAGGAGGCGCGCGCCGAGCTGGCGAAGGAGCCCTTCAAGCTCGAACTGATCGACGACAAGTCGGGGATCGACGATCCGGAGATCATGGAGGTGGGCGGCAACGAGCTCACCATCTACGACAACCTGGATCCGCGGACCGGCGAGAAGGTGTGGGGCGACCTCTGCCGCGGCCCGCACATCCCCACCACCAAGCACATCCCGGCGTTCAAGCTCACCCGCAGCTCGGCCGCGTACTGGCGCGGTAACCAGGACAACGCCGATCTCCAGCGCATCTACGGCACCGCGTGGGAGTCGGCGGAGGCGCAGGAGCAGCACCTGGAACTGCTCGCCGAGGCCGAGCGCCGCGACCACCGCAAGCTGGGGTCCGAGCTCGACCTGTTCAGCTTCCCCGACGAGCTCGGCTCGGGTCTGCCGGTGTTCCATCCCAAGGGCGGGATCATCCGCACCGAGATGGAGGACTACTCCCGCAAGCGCCACGTGGAGGAGGGGTACGACTTCGTCAACACCCCCCACATCACCAAGGGGCACCTCTACGAGGTGTCGGGCCACCTGGACTGGTACCGCGACGGCATGTTCCCGGCGATGCACATCGACGAGGAACTGAACGAGGACGGCACCGTGCGCAAGCCGGGCCAGGACTACTACCTCAAGCCGATGAACTGCCCGATGCACAACCTGATCTTCCGCTCCCGCGGTCGGTCGTACCGCGAGCTTCCGTTGCGGCTCTTCGAGTTCGGGTCGGTGTACCGGTACGAGAAGTCGGGCGTCGTCCACGGGCTGACCCGGGTGCGCGGCATGACGCAGGACGACGCGCACATCTACTGCACCAAGGAGCAGATGCGCGACGAGCTGACCACCACGCTGAACTTCGTGCTGGGCCTGCTCGCGGACTACGGTCTCGACGACTTCTACCTGGAGCTGTCCACCAAGAACCCGGACAAGTTCGTCGGCGACGACGCGGTGTGGGAGGAAGCGACCAACACCCTGGCCGAGGTCGCCGAGGCGTCGGGCCTGAACCTGGTGCCGGATCCGGGCGGCGCCGCGTTCTACGGGCCGAAGATCTCG
Organism: Rhodococcus sp. NPDC056960; assembly: GCF_042674125.1. Classification (NCBI taxonomy): domain Bacteria; kingdom Bacillati; phylum Actinomycetota; class Actinomycetes; order Mycobacteriales; family Nocardiaceae; genus Rhodococcus; species Rhodococcus sp. NPDC056960. The sequence continues at coordinate 318,234 of NZ_JBHURF010000001.1, forward strand.
GTGCAGGTGCAGGACGCGCTGGGCCGGACCTGGCAGATGTCGACCATCCAGCTCGATTTCAATCTGCCCGAGCGCTTCGACCTCGAGTACACCGCCAACGACGGCACGAAGCAGCGTCCGGTCATGATCCACCGCGCGCTGTTCGGTTCCATCGAACGGTTCTTCGGCGTGCTGACGGAGCACTACGCGGGTGCGTTCCCGGCGTGGCTCGCCCCGGTCCAGGTGGTGGGCATCCCGGTGGCCGAGGCGTTCGCCGACCACCTCTTCGACGTGGTGAAGCGGCTGAAGGCGGCCGGTGTCCGTGCGGAGGTCGACGCGAGTGACGACCGCATGCAGAAGAAGATCTTCAACAACACGGCCCAGAAGGTGCCGTTCATGCTGCTGGCAGGCGCGCGGGACGTCGAAGCGGGCGCCGTCAGCTTCCGATTCCGGGACGGCACCCAGGTCAACGGCGTGGCCGTCGACGACGCCCTTCGCATCGTCACCGAATGGATCGGCCGCCGCGAGAACGCGTCGCCGACGGCGGAGCTGCTGCAACCCGGTGAGAAGGGTGACGCACATGACCGGAGGTGACGACATGACAGCCGACGAGATGCTCGCCGGTCCCGGACGCCTCGTGGACCGCGGCCCCGGGGAACCCGATCACCTGCAGCGGATCTGGTCGCCGCACCGCATGTCGTACATCGCCGAGACGCCGAAGTCGCGGGACACCCCGAACGAGCCGTTCATCGACATCCCGAAGATGGACGACGAGGACGGGCTGATCGTGGCCCGCGGTGAACACGTGTACGCGGTGCTGAACCTGTACCCGTACAACCCCGGACATCTGATGGTCGTTCCCTACCGCAAGGTCGCGGCGCTCGAAGACCTGACGGAGGCGGAGAGCGCCGAGCTGATGTCGTTCACGCAGCAGGCGCTGCGGGTGATCAAGCGGGTGTCGCGTCCGGACGGTTTCAACGTCGGCCTCAATCTCGGTGCGGCGGCCGGCGGGTCCCTCGCCGAACACCTGCATCAGCACATCGTTCCGCGCTGGGGCGGGGACGCGAACTTCATCACGGTTCTCGCCGGGGTCAAGGTCATGCCGCAATTGCTGCGGGAGACCCGGGGGCTGCTGGCGAAGGCCTGGAATGAATGACGCGATAGATGAATGACGCGCGAGTCGCTGACTCACGCGTGCGGGGTACCTGGCGGGAAGTGAAGAACGGGGTGGAGAGGTGCTGAGCTTCTTCGGGCGGGCATCCGTGTCCAAGGTGACGGCGCCGTTGGGGAAGGCCCTGGTCAAGACGGGGCTCACCCCCGATTCCGTCACCGTCATCGGCACCGTGGCAACCGTGGCCGGCGCGGTCACACTGTTTCCCAGCGGACATCTGTTCTGGGGAGCGATGTTCATCTGGCTGTTCGTCATGTTCGACATGCTGGACGGTGCGATGGCCCGCGCCCGCGGCGGCGGAACGCGATACGGCGCGGTACTGGACGCCACCTGCGACCGCGTGGCCGACGGTGCGATCTTCGCCGGCCTCGCCTGGTGGGCGGTCTACCACGAGAACAGCAAGCCGTTGCTGATCGCGACGCTGCTGTGCCTCGTCACCTCCCAGGTGATCTCGTACGCCAAGGCGCGCGCCGAGGCGAGTGGACTGTCCGCCGACGGTGGACTGATCGAACGACCCGACCGGCTGATCATCGTGCTGGTCGGCGCCGGTGTGACCGGTCTCGGCGTGCCGTGGGCCGTGCACGTCGCGATGTGGCTGCTGTCGGTGGGCAGCGTGATCACGGTGTTCCAGCGGGTGCTGGCGGTCCGTAGGTCGCCGGGCGCGCGGGACGTGCTGCCCCTGCCGCCTGCGAACACGACGTCGGACGACGGACAGGCGACCGCGCAGTGAGCGGCCTGTCGGAACGGATCAGCGACCTGGGGTACGCGGCGGGCTGGCGGCTGGTTCGAGCGCTGCCCGAGAAGGTGGCGGTCGCCCTGTTCGACAGGGGAGCCGACTTCGCCGTGCGGAACGGCGGACCGGAACAGTTGCGGCGCAACCTCGCCCGCGTGCTCGGCGTAAACCCGGCAGAGGTGCCGGACGCGGTGATGCGCGCGTCGATGCGGTCCTACGCGCGGTACTGGCGGGAGGCCTTCCGCCTGCCGTCGATGGACCTCGTGCAGACCGGCGCCGCGCTCGACGAGCTGATCGAAGGGCAGATCCACCTCGACGCCGCGAAGGAAGCCGGCCGTGGTGCGATTCTGGCGCTGCCGCACAGCGGCAACTGGGACATGGCCGGGGTGTGGTGCGCCCAGCACTGGGGTGCGCTGTCCACGGTCGCCGAGCGGCTGAAGCCGGAATCGCTGTACCAGCGTTTCGTCGCGTACCGCGAGGGGCTGGGGTTCGAGATCTTCCCGCTCAGCGGGGGAGAGCATCCACCGTTCGTGGAACTGTCGGCGCGGCTGCGGGACAACGGAATCGTGTGCCTCCTCGGTGAACGCGACCTGGCGAAGAAGGGCGTCCCGGTGACGTTCTTCGGGGAACCGACCCGCATGCCGGCCGGTCCGGCCAAGCTGGCGATCGACACCGGCGCCCGCCTCCTTCCGGTGCACTGCTGGTTCACGGACGGCGGCTGGGGCTTCCGCATCGACCCCCCGATCGACACGACCGCCGGGGTCGACGCGGCGACGCAGGCTCTCGCGGCACGATTCGAGGCGAACATCTCGGCGCACCCCGAGGACTGGCACATGCTTCAGCCGCTGTGGCTGTCCGACCTGTCGCAGGCGAGGCTCGCACGCATGGAGAACTCGTGAAGATCGGAATGGTCTGCCCGTACTCCTTCGACGTGCCGGGCGGAGTGCAGGCCCACGTCGTCGACCTCGCGGAGGTCCTGATCGAGCGCGGGCACAAGGTGAGCGTGCTGGCTCCGGCCTCCGACGACGTCGACCTGCCCGGCTTCGTCGTCTCGGCGGGCCGCGCCCTCGCCATCCCGTACAACGGGTCGGTGGCCCGGTTGAGTTTCGGCCCCGCCGCCAGCGCCCGCGTGCGGCGCTGGATCTCGGACAACGACTTCGACGTCCTGCACATCCACGAGCCCAACGCGCCGAGCCTGTCGATGCTCGCCATGCGGGTCGCCGAGGGTCCGATCGTGGCCACCTTCCACACGTCGACCACGAAGTCGTTGGTGCTGAGCACGTTTCAGGGAGTGCTCCAGCCCTACCTGGAGAAGATCAGCGGACGCATCGCGGTGTCGGAACTCGCGCGCCGGTGGCAGGTGGAGTCTCTCGGTTCCGACGCGGTCGAGATCCCCAACGGGGTCGACGTGCCCGCGTTCGCCGACGCCGAGCCGTTGCCCGGGTACCCGCGCCCCGGCAAGACGATCCTCTTCCTCGGACGCTACGACGAACCCCGCAAGGGCATGGCCGTGCTGCTGCGCGCGCTGCCGGCGCTGGTGGAGAAATATCCCGACCTCGAGGTGCTGGTGGTCGGCCGCGGTGACGAGGACAAGCTGCGCCGCGAGGCGGGCCCGGTGTTCGGGCATCTGCGGCTGCTGGGGCAGGTCGACGACGCCGAGAAGGCGTCGGCGCTGCGCAGCGCCGACGTGTACTGCGCCCCCAACCTCGGCGGAGAGAGCTTCGGCATCGTGCTCGTGGAAGCGATGGCCGCGGGCGCGGCCGTCGTGGCCAGCGAACTGGACGCGTTCCGCCGGGTCCTGCGGGACGGGCAGGCGGGGGTGCTGGTGCCGGTGGGGGATGCGGCGGCGCTCGCCGCGGGGATCGACTCGGTGCTCGGTGATCCCGAGCGCAGCGCCGGGCTCACCGACGTCGGCCGGACCGTCGTCGCCGACTACGACTGGCCGGTGGTGGCCGAACAGATCCTGCGTGTCTACGAGACGGTCACCGTCGGCCGCGACGGTGTCCGGGAGGTCGGCTCGTGACGTTCTCCGCCCTGACGATCCTGGTTCTCGCCCTGGTCGCCGCCGTGGTCCTGGCGATCGGTCTGTGGGCGTACGGAACGGCCAACCGCCTCGACCGCCTGCACGTGCGCTCCGACCTGTCCTGGCAGGCCCTCGACGCGGCCCTCGCGCGCCGCGCGGTGGTCGTGCGGGCGGCGGCCGCGGCGATGGACCCCCCGGAGGGCCGGTCGCTGGCGACGCTGGCCGCCCGGGCCGAACGGTCGGACCGGGCGGAACGTGAGATCGCCGAGAACGCGCTGTCGAGTGCGTTGTCGTCCCTCGACCCGGACACGTTGCGACCCCAGTTGGTGGCGGAACTGGCCGATGCCGAGGCGCGCGTGCTCATCGCCCGCCGGTTCCACAACGACGCCGTCCGCGACACCCTCGCGCTGCGGACCCGGCGGCCGGTCCGCTGGCTGCACCTGGGGGGCACCGCGCCGCTTCCGACGTATTTCGAGATCACCGAACGGTCGTCCGCCGCCGCGGTCACCGAGGGGCTCGCCCTCGACTCCGTCCGCACGTCGGCCCGGGTCGTCCTGCTGGACGGTCAGGGCCGGGTCCTGCTGCTCCGCGGGCACGACCCCACCGTCCCCGACGTCTACTACTGGTTCACGATCGGCGGCGCCGTCGAGAAGGGGGAGAACCTGCGGGCCGCCGCGGTCCGGGAGATCGCCGAGGAGACCGGGCACACCGCCTCGGCCGACTCGCTGCGGGGGCCCATGTGGCGGCGGGTCGCGATCTTCTCCTGGAACGGCAGCCTCATCCGCTCCGAGGAACTGTTCTTCGCGCTGCGCACCGACGGATTCGAGCCGCATCACGGCGGTTTCACCGAACTCGAGAACCGCACCATCACCGGGCACCGGTGGTGCACCGCGGACACCGTCCGCGAACTGGCGGCGGCCGGTGAAGCCGTGTATCCGCACGACCTCGCGGACCTCCTCGACGAGGCCGAAGCGGTGGCCGCGGCCGCCGACGACCCCGAGGTGCGCGCGATCACCTGAGCCGCGTGCCGTCGGGGGCACCGCCCTCGTCGTCGCCTACCGTCCGGAGCAAGCCAGCAAACGCGGACTGGATACGGAAGTGGACTGGCATTGGTCCTAGAATCGGATACCGCAGCGTGAACGTTCTCGTTCACGCATGCCGCTATCGAAGTCAATCCACGCCACACCTCAGGAGTTCGTTGTGAGCACCCCCGACACCACCCCCACCACCGGTACGGCACGCGTCAAGCGTGGCATGGCCGAGATGTTGAAGGGCGGGGTCATCATGGACGTCGTCACCCCGGACCAGGCGAAGATCGCCGAGGACGCCGGTGCGGTCGCGGTCATGGCGCTCGAGCGGGTTCCCGCGGACATCCGCGCCCAGGGTGGCGTGTCCCGGATGAGCGACCCGGACATGATCGACGGCATCATCTCCGCCGTCTCCATCCCGGTGATGGCGAAGGCCCGCATCGGGCACTTCGTGGAGGCGCAGATCCTGCAGTCCCTGGGCGTCGACTACATCGACGAGTCCGAGGTCCTCACCCCCGCCGACTACGCCAACCACATCGACAAGTGGAAGTTCACCGTCCCCTTCGTCTGTGGTGCCACCAACCTCGGCGAGGCCCTGCGCCGCATCACCGAGGGTGCGGCGATGATCCGGTCCAAGGGTGAGGCCGGCACCGGGGACGTGTCCAACGCCACCACCCACATGCGGACCATCGGCGGGGAGATCCGCCGGCTGACGTCGCTGAGCGAGGACGAGCTGTACGTGGCGGCGAAGGAGCTGCAGGCCCCGTACGACCTGGTCGTCGAGGTCGCGAAGGCCGGCAAGCTGCCGGTCACCATGTTCACCGCCGGTGGCATCGCCACTCCGGCCGATGCGGCGATGATGATGCAGCTCGGCGCGGAGGGTGTGTTCGTCGGGTCCGGGATCTTCAAGTCCGGCAACCCGGCGGAGCGGGCCGCGGCGATCGTCAAGGCCACCACGTTCTTCGACGACCCGGACGTGCTCGCCAAGGTGTCCCGTGGGCTCGGCGAGGCCATGGTCGGTATCAACGTCGACGACATCCCCGTCCCGCACCGGCTCGCCGAACGCGGCTGGTGATCCCCGCGATCGATCGCTGATCGCTCGCGCGGCCCATCCGGCACCGCTTTCCCGGCACCGCACCAGGTCCGATTCGGGCCTCGTGCGGTGCCGGTGTGTCGGCGCGGCGGATCCGTGTGAGAGTGTCAGCGGACGAGCATCGGAAGGGGCCGTGGATGGCGACGATCGAAGAGATCCTGGAAGTGGAACGCCTGGAGGAGAACATCTTCCGGGGCATAGCGACCGAGACCATGCTTCCCCGCACGTTCGGTGGGCAGGTGGCCGGTCAGGCGCTGGTGGCGGCGGTGCGCACGGTCGAACCGCGGTTCATGGTCCATTCGCTGCACGGCTACTTCCTTCGTCCCGGAAACCCCACGAAGCCGATCGTGTACCTGGTGGACCGCATCCGGGACGGGCGCTCGTTCGTCACCCGGCGGGTCAGCGCCGTCCAGGACGGTCAGGCGATCTTCACGATGTCGGCGTCCTTCCAGGTCGAGGACGTGGGCATCGAGCACCAGGACGCGATGCCCGTGGTCCCGCCGCCCGACATGCTGCCGTTCGCCAGGGACTCCGACGACCCGGAGGTCGCCTGGCTCGCCCAGGAGTGGTCCGACTGGGACATCCGGATGGTCGGGCACGGTGAGGTCGACCGCAGGCGCGGCGCGGCCGCCCAGCAGCAGGCGTGGTTCCGGTCCCGCAAGGCGCTGCCCGACGATCCCGTCTTCCATATATGTGCCCTCGCTTACATGAGCGACATGACGCTCATCGGGTCCGCCATGACACCGCACCCCGGTGTCGAGATCAACAGTGCCTCACTCGATCACGCGCTGTGGTTCCTGCGACCGTTCCGTGCCGACGAGTGGCTGCTGTACGACCAGACGTCGCCGTCCGCCGGTTTCGGGCGCGCGCTGGCGCAGGGCCGGATCTTCGACCGGAAGGGAAATCTGGTCGCCGCCGTGGTGCAGGAAGGGCTGACCCGGTTCCTGCGCACGACATGACAGGATCAGCGACCCGACCGGACCGCGGGTTTCGGCGGGTGGTCGTAGCGCACCAGCAGATCGGGGGCGTCCGAGATACCGGCAGCGTGCCGCAGCAGGGCGGGCACCGTCCACCGCTGATCGGCCGGGGTCCGGCGGATCAGCGCCCCCTCACCCAGATGGAGTTGCACCGTGACGTCGAAATCGAGGTCCCGGCCGAGCAGCATCGGACCGGTCACGAGAACCACCTGCCGGTCGGCGGCGGGAACGCGGGAGCACCGGGCCGAGCGATCCTCGCGCTCGTCCCACAATTTCGGCAACCACCGGCGGTCGGTGCGCACCGAACCCACCACCTCCCGGTTCAGCGCCTCGTAGTCGAACCAGAGGGTGCGGTAGCTGAGTTCGTCGTCGCGGCCGTGTTCGAGGCGCAGCGAGGCAGGCCGGACGTAGTCGTGGAGGGACACGACGTCGCAGGGCCGTCCCTGCTCCCGCAGGGACGCGCAGATCGAGTCCGCGAAGGGGATCGGGTGCGCTCCGTCGGGGGCGTCGATCGCCACGACGGCGGTGCCGTTCACCGCGAGGCAGCGTTCGGCGACGAGTGCGACGAGACCGTCCGGGCTCGTCGGTGTGAACATCGTCATGGCACCCATGGTGCCTCGAGCCCGAATCGGGCCGATAACCTTGACCAGGCACAGAAGGAGGGCTGATGGCGAGCATCGAGGACATTCTCGAACTCGAGGCGCTGGAGAAGGACATCTTCCGCGGCGCGGTGCATCCGTCTGTTCTGAAGCGGACCTTCGGCGGGCAGGTCGCGGGTCAGTCGCTGGTCTCCGCCGTCCGGACCGTCGACGAGCGGTACAAGGTCCACTCGCTCCACGGGTACTTCCTCCGTCCGGGCAATCCGCTGAAACCCACCGTGTACCTGGTCGACCGGGTCCGGGACGGCCGGTCCTTCTGCACCCGGCGGGTCACCGGAATCCAGGACGGCAAGGCGATCTTCACGATGTCGGCGTCGTTTCACAGCGAGGACGAGGGGATCGAGCATCACGACACGATGCCGTCGGTTCCGGCGCCCGACGAACTCGTCGACGCGCAGACCGTCGAGGAACTCGCCGCCATGGACCTGTACCGGGAATGGAAGGAATGGGACGTCCGTATCGTTCCGGCCGACTCGACCCGCAAGACGCCCGGAATCGCCGCGCAGCAACGAGTGTGGATGCGCTACCGCAACACGTTGCCCGACGATCAGGTCTTCCACATCTGCACCCTCGCCTACCTGAGCGACATGACCCTGCTCGGCGCGTCGAAGGTCCCGCACCCGGGAGTGGTGACACAGACGGCGTCGCTCGATCACGCGATGTGGTTCCTGCGCCCGTTCCGCGCCGACGAGTGGTTGCTCTACGACCAGACCTCACCCTCCGCCGGATTCGGCCGCGCGCTCACCCAGGGCCGCATGTTCGACCGGAACGGCACCATGGTGGCCGCCGTCGTGCAGGAGGGGTTGACCCGAATCCAGCGCGATCAGGACCAGCGCGACATCGAGACAGGAAACATGACATGACCCGCCCCCTCGTCGGAGTACTCGCCCTCCAGGGCGACGTCCGTGAACACCTTGCCGCGCTGAATGATTCGGGTGCCGATGCCGTCGGCATCCGCCGCCCGGAGGAGCTCGAGAAGATCGACGGCCTCGTCATCCCCGGCGGCGAGTCGACCACGATGAGCAAACTGCTGCAGATCTTCGAGTTGCTCGAACCGCTGAAGGCCCGCCTGCACGACGGGTTGCCCGCCTACGGGTCCTGCGCCGGGATGATCCTCCTCGCGAGCGAGATCCTCGACACCCGACCCGACGCGCAGCATCTCGGCGCGATCGACATGACGGTGCGCCGCAACGCTTTCGGCCGTCAGGTCGACTCCTTCGAAGCCGACCTCGATTTCGAGGGCATCGTCGGCGACCCGATGCGGGCCGTCTTCATCCGGGCTCCGTGGGTGGAGCGCGTCGGCGACGACGTCCAGGTCCTCGCCCGCGTGCCCGAGTCGGGTGGTGCGGCCGCCGGACGCATCGTGGCGGTCCGGCAGGGTTCCGTGGTGGCGACGTCGTTCCACCCGGAGGTCACGGGGGACCGGCGGGTGCACGAGTTGTTCGTCGACATCGTCCGCGGGGTCTAGCCGGGGCGGGGTACGACGAGTGAGTTGAGGAGCGCCGCGCCCTGTGCGGCGTCGTCGACGGTGACCGCGAACGGGCGGCCGTCCCTGCGGGTCACCACGATGCCCTCACCGGCGCGGATCACGACCGCGGTTCCGCGCGGGGTGAAGCGGTAACCCCAGCCGCCCCACTCCAGGGGCACGATCTCGGTGACCCGGGCCTCGTCGACGGAGTCGAGGGGGATCCTGCGCCAGCGGATGTTCCACGACGACAGGGACAGTCCTGCCCGGTCGACCTGCACGGTGACCGACGTGAAGGCGCCGCCGAGCACCGCGAGGACGAGGAACAGGACTGCGAGCCACAGTGCTCCCATCAGTGCGGACGCGACGGTCGCCAGCGCCATCGCGAGCGCGAGTACGCCCGCCCAGCGCCCGTGGACGTAACCCGTCCAGGCCGCGCGTTCGCCGGGGCCGAGGGGAACGGGCAGTGTCGGCGCCGGGTCGTGCGGCGTGGACTGCGACCTGCGGGGCAGCACGGCGTACGTGGCAACCGCCCACGGGATTCCCAGTAGTGGAATCCCGATCCACCATCCCAGCGTCGCCGCTTCCGGGGAGCCGGCGTCGATCGTGGCAGCGACGCCGACGATCCAGGTCGTGGCCACCGTCCACCCGACGAGGACGGTGGCCGGGAGCCAGAGTGCGGCGTCGGTGCGGCCTCGGATCGCCACGACACCCGCGATCACGGTCGCGGCGGCGCAGACGGTGAGCGCGATCCAGAAATAGGTGGCCGTGTCGCTGAACCGGTCGGGCCGGGTGCCGGACCAGTGGCTGGCCACCACCGGCGGGAGTTCGCCGTTCCAGGCGAGTCGCGCGATCACGAGCGCGAGGAGGGGCAGGGCGGTTGCCCCGGCGGCGGCCGCGAGGCGGGTGCGGGAGGTCGTCATCGTGTCGTGGTCTCCTTGATCACGTCGAGCATCTGGTCGGTGTCGAGTCCGAGGCGCCGTGCCTCGGCCACGAAAGCGCGTGCAGCTTCGGTCAATCCGGTGTGAACGGGGTCCGTGTCCGCGCGGACGACAGCGCCACGTCCCCGGCGGAGGTCGATCAGTCCCTCGTCGCGCAGGGCGGCGTAGGCGCGCAGCACGGTGTGCAGGTTGACGTCGACCGACTCGGCCAGGGCCCGCGCGGAGGGAAGCCGGTCGCCGGGCCCGATCTCGCCGCGCAGGAACGCGCCGCGCACGTTCGCGGCGATCTGCTCACCCAGCGGGGTGGTGGAACTGTGGTCGACCCGCATCAACATGTTTGCATTCTATGCAAACAATGGCGACTTATGCGAGTTGTTACCCCGGGAAGGCGCAGCGGCGACCGGGCTGCGGGTAACATCGTCAAAGCTGAAACCGCGCATTCGGCGTGCCAAAGGCAGCAGGAAAGGGGCTTGAATCGCATGAGCGGCCACTCCAAATGGGCCACCACCAAGCACAAGAAGGCTGTGATCGACGCCAAGCGTGGCAAAGCCTTCGCGAAGCTGATCAAGAACATCGAGGTGGCGGCCCGTACCGGCGGTGGCGATCCTGCGGGAAATCCCACCCTGTACGACGCCATCCAGAAGGCCAAGAAGACGTCGGTCCCCAACGACAACATCGAGCGCGCGCGCAAGCGCGGCGCCGGTGAAGAGGCGGGCGGCGCCGACTGGCAGACCATCATGTACGAGGGCTACGGGCCCAACGGTGTCGCCGTCCTGATCGAGTGCCTCACCGACAACCGCAACCGTGCGGCCGGCGAGGTTCGCACCGCGATGACCCGCAACGGCGGCAACATGGCCGATCCGGGTTCGGTGTCCTATCTGTTCGCGCGCAAGGGCGTCGTGACGCTGGAGAAGGGCGACCAGACCGAGGACGACGTGCTGATGGCGGTCCTCGATGCCGGCGCCGAAGAGGTCACCGACCTCGGCGACACGTTCGAGATCGTGAGCGAGCCCACCGACCTCGTCGCCGTCCGCAGCGCACTGCAGGAGGCGGGCATCGACTACGACTCCGCCGAGGCCGACTTCCGCGCCTCCGTGGAGGTCCCCGTCGACGCCGACGGGGCCCGCAAGGTGTTCAAGCTCGTCGACGCGCTCGAGGAGTCCGACGACGTGCAGAACGTCTACACCAACGTCGATCTCTCCGACGAGGTGCTCGCCGAACTCGACGACTGATCGCACGACGCACGGCGCGGGGCGGGGGAGCGGACGCTCGCCCGCCCCGCACCGTCCTGCGTGTTGGTGCGCTGACTCGTCCGACCCCACGGCTAAGCTATCGAACAGCTGTTCGGCGTGGGAGAGGTGGCTTTGCGTGCGTGTGCTGGGTGTGGATCCCGGTCTGACCCGGTGCGGATTCGGAGTGGTCGACGGTCGCGGCGGTCGCACCGTCACACCGGTGGCGGTCGACGTGGTGCGCACCCCGGCCGATCTGGAGTTGTCGTCGCGGTTGCTGCGGATCTCCGAAGCGGCCGAATCGTGGATCGACCTCCACCGGCCGGAGGTCGTGGCGATCGAGCGGGTGTTCTCCCAGCACAATGTGCGCACCGCGATGGGAACCGCGCAGGCCGGCGGTGTCGTCGCCCTCGCCGCCGCGCGCCGCGGGATCCCCGTATGCTTCCATACCCCCAGCGAGGTCAAGGCCGCCGTCACCGGGAGCGGTTCGGCCGACAAGGCTCAGGTGACCGCGATGGTCACCCGGATCCTGAAACTGTCGGCCGCACCCAAACCGGCCGACGCGGCGGACGCGCTGGCATTGGCGATCTGCCACTGCTGGCGGGCGCCGATGATCGAACGCATGGCCCGCGCCGAAGCCGCGGCCGCCGAACAGAAACGTCGCTACCAGGCCCGACTGGCCGAAGTGAAGAAGGCAGGTACACGATGATCGCGTCCGTCCGCGGCGAGGTGCTCGAGATCGCCCTCGACCATGCGGTAATCGAATCCGCGGGCGTGGGCTACCGCGTCAACGCGACGCCGGCCACGCTCGGCGGACTGCAGCGGGGGGCCGAGGCACGGCTGGTCACGGCGATGATCGTCCGTGAGGACTCGATGACCCTGTACGGCTTCCCCGACTCGGAGTCCAAGGAACTGTTCGGGCTCCTCCAGACGGTGTCCGGTGTCGGTCCGCGCCTCGCGATGGCGACCCTGGCCGTCCTCGAACCCGAAGCACTGCGGGCGGCGCTGGCCGAGGGCAACGTCACCGCACTCACCCGGGTACCCGGAATCGGCAAACGTGGAGCCGAGCGGATGGTCGTCGAACTGCGCGACAAGGTCGACGCGGTCGCATCCTCGTCCGGCGCGGTCCCGCTCGGTGCGGCGGGCGGCGGATCGGTCCGCGACCAGATCGTGGAAGCCCTCGTCGGGCTCGGGTTCCCGGCCAAGCAGGCCGAACAGGCGACCGACTCCGTCCTCGCCGAGGCACCGGAGTCGACGACCTCGTCCGCGCTGCGGTCCGCTCTCTCCCTGCTCGGGAAGACCAGATGAATCCCGAACCCGACGAGGAGTCCCCGGTCTCGGCCGACCTCGTCGCCGGCGACGGCGACATCGAGGCCAGCCTGCGGCCGAAGAACCTCCACGATTTCATCGGCCAACCGCGGGTCCGCGAGCAGTTGCAACTCGTTCTCACCGGCGCCAAGATGCGCGGCGGCACCCCGGACCACATCCTCCTGTCCGGACCGCCCGGGCTGGGCAAGACCAGCATGGCGATGATCATCGCCGCCGAACTGGGCTCGTCGCTGAGGCTGACGTCGGGTCCGGCGCTCGAGCGCGCCGGCGACCTCGCCGCGATGCTGAGCAATCTCGTCGAGGGCGACGTGCTGTTCATCGACGAGATCCACCGCATCGCCCGCCCGGCGGAAGAAATGCTGTACCTCGCGATGGAGGACTTCCGGGTGGACGTCGTGGTCGGCAAGGGCCCCGGCGCCACATCCATTCCCCTCGACGTCGCGCCGTTCACCCTGGTCGGGGCCACCACCCGTTCGGGTGCGCTCACCGGGCCGCTGCGTGACCGCTTCGGGTTCACCGCCCACATGGACTTCTACGAACCAGCCGAGCTACAGCAGATCCTCATGCGCTCGGCCGGGATCCTCGGCGTGCAACTCGGTGAGGAGGCGGGCGCCGAGATCGCGAGCCGGTCCCGGGGAACGCCCCGCATCGCGAACCGCCTGCTCCGCCGGGTCCGCGACTACGCCGAGGTCCGCGCGGACGGTGTCGTCACCCGCGAGATCGCGCACGCGGCCCTCGCCGTGTACGACGTCGATCAACTGGGTCTCGACCGACTCGACCGATCCGTCCTCAGCGCCCTGGTGCGCAGCTTCGGCGGTGGTCCGGTCGGGGTGTCCACGCTGGCCGTTGCGGTGGGTGAGGAGCCCGCCACCGTCGAAGAGGTGTGTGAGCCCTTCCTCGTTCGCGCCGGAATGATCGCCCGGACACCCCGTGGCCGCGTCGCCACCGCGGCCGCGTGGATGCAACTGGGCCTGACCCCTCCGCCGGACGCCGTGACCGGCGGAATCGACGTCCGTGTCAACGAACCGCAGGCTTCCCTGTTCGATCCGGACGCCCCCTGATCGGCCGCGGAAGAAACGCCCGCCTCGTGCCGACCGAACCGGTCTCCGGGCCGGTGATGGCACACTGGTGTATTGCATCGGTCCAACCGGGACCTGTGCTTCGGACCGTGCGACATACCTCGAGGTTGACTTACAGATGGATTTTCTCTTCCCGCTCCTGATCCTGGCGCTGCTCGTCCCGATGTTCCTGGGGATCCGCCGGCAGAAGAAGGAGGCGGCCAAGGCGACTGCCCTGCAGGACTCACTCTCGGTAGGCGACCGCATCCTCACCACTGCCGGTCTGCACGGAACCGTCGTCGCGCTCGGCGACGAGACGATCGAGCTCGAGATCGCCCCCGGCGTGGTCACCACGTGGTCGCGTCTCGTCGTGCGCGAGCAGATCGTCGACGCCCCGCTGCAGGGTGACGGCGCCACCGACCACGAGTCGATCGACGCCGAGGCCCCCGCCGCCGACATCGTGCGCGAGGATCGTGAGAGCGGCGCCGGCACCACGCCGAGGCTCGACAAGGATTGATCGACGCGTCCGCGGCGTACCCGTGCGGCGGCCGCGTCGCGGGCCCGCCGGGCGCGGCAACCGGGGCGCAGCCCTGCGTGTGCCGTTCCGGTGCGCCGTGAACGTTCCCACTCGAACTGCACGTACTGAGGAGACATAGAGATCGTGGCACCTTCCACAGGATCGGTGCATCCCGTCCGCTACCTCACCGTTTTCGCGGTGCTCGTGGCGGTTCTGTATGCCCTGGTGTTCTTCACCGGCGACAAGTCCGCGACACCCAAGCTGGGCATCGACCTGCAAGGTGGGACCCGGGTCACCCTCACCGCACGCACTCCGGACGGCAGCAAGCCGACGCCGGACAGCCTGCGGCAGGCGCAGGAGATCATCGAGACCCGCGTGAACGGACTCGGTGTGTCCGGCTCCGAGGTGGTCATCGACGGCGACAACCTGGTCATCACGGTCCCGGGCGACGACAGCGCGCAGGCGCGGTCGCTGGGCCAGACGGCGCGGTTGTACGTCCGCCCGGTCCAGACGTCACAGGCCGCGGCCGCCACCGGCGGAACCGCACCGGCCACCGGTGAGACCCCGGCGGGCACTCCGGCGGGCACCGAGACGCCCGCGCCGCAGAACCGGCCGTTCCCGGCGCAGGATCCCTCCACGTCGCCCGAGCCGTCCCCGACGACGGAACCGGCGGCACCCGCCGCCGCGTCCGGCACGCAGACCGGCGAGGCAGCGGACGAGATCGCGGCCGCCCGGGCCACGCGTCAGAGCACCGATCCCGCCGTGCAGCAGCAGGCGATGGCCACACTCGACTGCGGAGTACCCGACCCGCTGCGCGGCAACGACGACCCGGCCCTGCCGCTCGTCGCGTGCTCGACCGACGGTCAGGCCGTGTACCTGCTCGAACCCGCCATCATCGACGGCCAGGAGATCGCCGACGCGACGTCGGGTTACAACTCGCAGCAGTCGCGGCACGAGGTGAGCCTCACGTTCAAGTCCGAGGGCAGCGACACCTGGGCCACGTTCACGTCGCAGAACATCGGCAAGCAGGCCGCGTTCACGCTCGACTCCAAGGTGGTGAGCGCACCGGTCGTGCAGGGTGCGACACCGGCAGGCAGTTCGACGTCGATCACCGGTTCGTTCACCGCGGACAGTGCGAAGGAACTCGCGAACACCCTGAAGTACGGTTCGCTGCCGCTCTCGTTCGCGGCGTCGGAGGCGGAGACCGTGTCGGCGACGCTGGGGCTCGCCTCGCTGCAGGCCGGTCTCATCGCCGGTCTGGTGGGCCTGGTCCTCGTGCTGATCTACTGCCTGATCTACTACCGCATGCTCGGGGTGCTCACGGCGCTGTCGCTCGTGCTCTCCGGTGTGATGGTCTACGCGATCATGGTGCTGCTCGGCCGGTACATCAACTTCACGCTCGACCTCGCGGGCATCGCCGGTCTGATCATCGGTATCGGTATGACGGCCGACTCCTTCGTGGTGTTCTTCGAGCGAATCAAGGACGAGATGCGGGAAGGACGCAGCTTCAGGTCCGCGGTTCCCCGCGGCTGGGCGCGTGCGCGCCGGACCATCCTGTCCGGTAACGCGGTCAGCTTCATCGCCGCCGCGGTCCTGTACGTTCTCGCGGTCGGCCAGGTGCGCGGTTTCGCGTTCACACTCGGCCTGACCACCATCCTCGATGTCGTCGTCGTGTTCCTGGTGACGTGGCCGCTGGTCCATCTGGCTTCGAAGTCGCCGTTCTGGTCCAAGCCGGGGGTCAACGGGCTCGGTGCCGTGCAGCAGATCGCCAGGGAACGCAAGGCTGCCGCAGCGTCGGCGAAGGAGTCACGAGTATGAGCGAGTCGACCACGTCGTCCCAGTCTGCGGCGCAGACGGACTCCGACGCTTCGCTGTCCGATTCGGGTGTCAATCAGTCGTCGATGCCTCAGCACAGCTGGCTGTCCCGGCTCTACACCGGTACCGGTGCCTTCGAGGTCGTCGGCCGCCGCAAGTTCTACTACATCCTGACCGGCACGATCGTGCTGATCTCGCTGCTGAGCATCCTCGTGCGCGGGTTCACCCTCGGTATCGACTTCGAGGGTGGGTCGCGGATCCAGTTCCCCGCCGGCGACGGTATCGAGACGTCGCAGGTGGAGGAGGTGTACTCGCAGGCGCTGGGCATGGATCCCGTCTCGGTGCAGACGGTGGGCTCGGGTTCGAGTGCGACGGTGCAGATCCGCTCCGAGGCGCTCGACGCCGCGCAGGTGATCAAGCTGCAGGATGCGTTGTACGACCAGTTCCAGCCGAAGGACAGCGACGGCGCCGTCAGCAAGAACGTGATCAGCGTGGCCGACGTCAGCGAGACGTGGGGCGGGCAGATCACGCAGAAGGCGCTGATCGCGCTGCTTGTGTTCCTGGTCATCGTCAGCGTGTACATCGCCGTCCGATTCGAGCGCGACATGGCGATCGCCGCGATCGTCGCACTGTTCTTCGACATCACCGTGACGGCGGGCGTGTATTCGCTGGTCGGGTTCGAGGTGACCCCGGCGACGGTCATCGGCCTGCTCACCATTCTCGGTTTCTCGCTGTACGACTCGGTGGTGGTGTTCGACAAGGTCGAGGAGAACACGCGGGGGATCCTGCACCTGACCCGTCGCACATACGCCGAGCAGGCGAACCTCGCGGTCAACCAGACCCTCATGCGGTCCATCAACACGACGTTGATCAGTGTCCTGCCGGTGCTGGCGTTGATGGTGGTCGCGGTGTGGATGCTCGGCGTCGGAACGCTGAAAGACCTGGCGTTGGTCCAGCTCGTCGGCATCATCGTCGGCGCCTACTCGTCGATCTTCTTCGCGACGCCGCTTCTGGTGACGCTGAAGGAGCGGTGGGGTCCGGTGGCCGCGCACACGCGCAAGGTCCTCGCTCGCCGCGCGACCCTGGCAGAAGGTGGAGGGCAGAAGGCGGCAGCCACGGCCACCGCCGGAGCCGCGGCACCGGACGCGGTCACCCCCCGCCGGCGGACGGCGGCGACCGCACCCACCCCGGGTTCACGTCCCACCGGGAAGCGCAACAAGAAGAGGCACTGACATGCCCGCATCGCACAGCACCCGGCGCGGTGCGTTCCGCCGACACGGCCGCACGGCGGCCGTGTCGGGCACCGGCCTCCTCGCGACCGTGCTCCTCGCCGGCTCGCTCGTCGGATGTTCGGACGAGGGGGAGCAGATTCCGTCGATCGGGTACGCGATCGACAACACCGTCACCACCTACAACGCCAACACCGTCGCCGGTGCGGTGTCGGGGGCGCGGCAGGCGTTCGCCCGGGTGCTGCCCGGATTCAACTACACGGGACCGGAAGGCGGACCGGTGGCCGACACGGACATCGGCACGGCCAACGCGATGCCCGGGGACGCCCTGACTATCCAATACAAGCTGAACCCCAACTCCGTCTACTCCGACGGTGTCCCGATGTCCTGCGACGATCTGGTGCTGGCGTGGGCGGCGAACAGCGGCCGCTTCCCGATGTTCGCGGCCGCGAGCACCGCCGGCTATGCGGACATCGACCGGGTCGACTGCCAGACCGGCGCGAAGGATGCCGTCGTCACGTTCAAGGCGGGACGGAACGTCACCGACTGGAAGTCGCTGTTCGGCGCGACGTCGATGATGCCGGCCCACGTGGTCGCGAGTGCCGCCGGCGTTCCCGACATCGTTGCCGCCGTGCAGAATTCGGACACCGGGGCGCTGTCGCGCGTCGCGGACTTCTGGAACGACGGCTGGACGATGACGGGCGGCGATCTCGACCTCGCCAAGTTCCCCGCGTCCGGCCCCTACAAGGTCGAATCGTTCTCCCCGGACGACGGCCTGGTGCTCGTGGCCAACGACCGCTGGTGGGGGAACCGCCCCGCCACGGCCCGGATCGTGGTGTATCCCAAGAATTCCGACGTGAGCGCCCGGATCGGTGACGGTTCCGTGGAGGTCGTGGACGTCGCCACCGGATCGGCGCCGGATCTGGACCTCTCCGGGTTCGACGTGTCGGAGGTGTCCTCGCGCAGCGTCGAACAGTTCGTCCTGTCCACGTCCGGTCTGTTCGAGACCGCCGCCGGCCGACGGGCGTTCGCGCTGTGCCTGCCCCGTGAGGAGCTGGCGTCGAAGTTCGGGATCGCCGCCGAGGCCCAGGAGACCGGCGGTGCCGCGACCGGGGGACCGGTGGACACGCGCGTCACCGCCCCCGACAGCCTCGTCCACCAGTCGGTGGATGGTGCCGTGGGCGGGCGGTATCAGACCGCGGACACCTCGGCGGCGACCGCCGCGCTGTCCGACACCGACAACACGACCGCGACCGTCCGGATCGGTTATCAGGGCCCGAACCCGCGCCGCGCCGAGATCGTGTCCGCAGTGGCGGCGGCCTGCGCCCCGGCCGGCATCACCGTGCAGGACGTCGCGTCGCCGGAGTTCACCCCGTCCCTGTTGCGCGAGGGTCAGGTGGACGTGGTCCTCGCCGGAACGGCGTCCGCGCCCGGTGCGGCGGGCACGGCGGCGGCCACCACCGCGATGTACGCCCTGCACAGCGGAAGCGGTTCGAACTTCGGCGGTTACACCAACGGCCGCGTCGATCAGATCGTCGACCAACTCGCCGTCGACGACTCGACCGCCACCCAGCTGTCGCTGTCGACGGAGGCGGAGAACATCCTGTGGTCCGACATGCCGACGGTGCCGTTGTTCGACCAGCCGCGCACCGTCGCGTTCGCGAACGGTCTGCAGGCCGGAACAGTCAATCCGACGCGTTCGGGCGCCGGCTGGAACATGGACAGGTGGGTTCTGCGCAGGTGACCGATCATGCTGCGGCTCGCGACGCCGTCACCCGGCTCACCCGGTGGGCCGACAACTTCCCTCAGCCGGGCGTGCGATTCGCCGACCTGACGCCGGTGTTCTCCGACGCCGCGGGTTTCCGGGTGGTCGTCGACGCGCTCGCCGACGCCGCCCCCGGAGCGGAGGTGATCGCCGCCGTGGACGCGCGGGGGTTCCTCCTCGGCGGCGGGGTGGCCCGGGAACTGGGATCGGGTGTGGTCGCCGTCCGGAAGTCGGGCAAGCTGCCGCCGCCCGTCCTGGCCGAGTCGTACACCCTCGAATACGGTACGGCGACGCTGGAGATCCCGGCCGAATCGATCGGCCTCGACGGTCGCTCGGTGCTCGTCGTCGACGACGTCCTCGCCACCGGGGGAACACTGGAGGCCACGGCGCGGCTGGTGGAATCTGCCGGTGCCCGGGTGATCGGCGTCGCGGTGGTCCTGGAGATCGCGGCGCTCGGCGGCCGTGAGCGGCTCCGAAAGTACCCGCTCACGTCCCTCGTCACGGTCTGAGTACTAAAGTTGTGCCTGGCGGTCGACACGGCCACCGGGGCGCATGCCCGAGACCAACCAGGGCCGCAGGGCCCGAGCCATTTCAGTGGTAGGAGGTGACGGCATGACTTCGAATCTTGATCGGTCGCAGAACACGGGATCAACCTCGTCTGCGCAATCCGATGCCGAGTCACCTGCAGCGAACCCGGCTTCCGGTAACAACCGTGGGGCACAGGGATTCGCCGTTCCGGCGTCCGCATCGCGCCGGGTACGAGCGCGACTCGCCAGGCGCATCACGGGGCAGCGGAACACGACCATCCGGCCGGTTCTCGAACCCCTCGTCAGTCTGCATCGCGAGCTCTACCCCAAGGCCGACCTGGCGCTCCTGCAGCGCGCCTACGACGTGGCGGAGGAACGGCACGCCAGCCAGCGCCGCAAGTCCGGCGACCCGTACATCACGCATCCGCTCGCCGTCGCCAGCATCCTCGCCGAACTGGGGATGGACACCACGACCCTGGTCGCGGCGCTGCTCCACGACACCGTCGAAGACACCGGGTACTCCCTCGAGCAGTTGACCGACGAATTCGGCGAAGAGGTCGCCCACCTGGTGGACGGCGTCACCAAACTCGACAAGGTGGTGCTCGGCAACGCCGCCGAGGGCGAGACCATCCGCAAGATGATCATCGCGATGGCCCGTGATCCCCGCGTGCTCGTGATCAAGGTCGCGGACCGGCTCCACAACATGCGGACCATGCGGTTCCTGCCACCGGAGAAGCAGGCCCGCAAGGCCCGCGAAACCCTCGAGGTGATCGCGCCCCTGGCCCACCGGCTGGGCATGGCGACCGTGAAATGGGAACTCGAGGACCTGTCCTTCGCGATCCTGCATCCCAAGAAGTACGACGAGATCGTGCGACTCGTCGCCGACCGGGCGCCGTCGCGGGACACCTACCTCGCGAAGGTCCGCGCGGAGATCAACGCGACGCTGACGGCGTCGCGCATCAATGCGGTCGTCGAGGGCAGGCCCAAGCACTACTGGTCGATCTATCAGAAGATGATCGTCAAGGGCCGCGATTTCGACGACATCCACGACCTGGTCGGTGTGCGGATCCTGTGCGACGAGGTGCGCGACTGCTACGCGGCGGTCGGTGTCGTCCACTCGCTGTGGCAGCCGATGGCGGGCCGGTTCAAGGACTACATCGCGCAACCGCGGTACGGCGTCTACCAGTCGCTGCACACGACGGTGGTCGGCCCCGAAGGCAAACCGCTCGAGGTGCAGATCCGCACCCACGACATGCACCGCACCGCGGAGTTCGGCATCGCCGCGCACTGGCGGTACAAGGAGACCAAGGGCAGGCACTCCGGTGACGTCGCCGAGGTCGACGACATGGCGTGGATGCGTCAGCTGCTCGACTGGCAACGTGAGGCCGCCGACCCGGGGGAGTTCCTCGAGTCGCTCCGCTACGACCTCGCCGTCAAGGAGATCTTCGTCTTCACCCCCAAGGGCGACGTCGTCACGCTGCCCGCCGGGTCGACCCCCGTGGACTTCGCGTACGCCGTGCACACGGAGGTCGGGCACCGCTGTATCGGCGCCCGGGTCAACGGCCGTCTGGTGGCGCTCGAGCGAAAGCTGGAGAACGGCGAGGTGGTGGAGGTCTTCACCTCCAAGGCCGTCAACGCCGGCCCGAGCCGCGACTGGCAGACGTTCGTCGTCTCGCCGCGCGCGAAGACGAAGATCCGGCAGTGGTTCGCCAAGGAACGCCGCGAAGAGGCGCTCGAGGCGGGCAAGGACGCGATCGCGAAGGAAGTCCGCCGGGTCGGTCTGCCGCTGCAGCGCCTGATGAACGCCGAATCGATGGCGTCCATCGCGCACGAACTGCACTACACCGACGTGTCGATGCTCTACACCGCGGTCGGCGAGAGTCACGTGTCGGCGCAGCACGTCGTCCAGCGGCTGGTCGCCCACCTCGGTGGGGTCGGCGACGTCGAGGAGGAGCTGGCCGAGCGGTCGACCCCGTCCACCATGCCGATGCGTCCGCGGAGCACCGGGGATGCGGGTGTGCTCGTTCCCGGCGCGGAGGGCACGGTCGCCAAGCTGGCCAAGTGCTGCACCCCGGTTCCCGGCGACGAGATCATGGGGTTCGTGACCCGGGGCGGCGCGGTCAGCGTCCACCGCACCGACTGCACCAACGCCGGCTCGCTGCAGGAGCAGTCCGAGCGCATCATCGAAGTCAAATGGGCGCCCTCACCGTCGTCGGTGTTCCTCGTGGCGATCCAGATCGAGGCGCTCGACCGGCACCGGCTGCTGTCGGACGTGACGAAGGCGCTCGCGGACGAGAAGGTCAACATCCTGTCGGCGTCGGTCACGACGTCCGGCGACCGGGTGGCGATCAGCAAGTTCACGTTCGAGATGGGCGACCCTAAGCATCTCGGGCACGTGCTGAACGTGGTGCGCAACGTCGAGGGCGTGTACGACGTGTACCGGGTGACGTCCGCCGCCTGACAACGACGAACGGGACGGTCGTGCGCACTGATCGCGCGACCGTCCCGTTCGGGTGTCCGGGGGAGCGGGGTCAGCCGACCTTCGCGGTCTCGATCTGGACCGGGGTGTTGGGCTTGCCGCCGCCCGCCGCCATGGATCCGTCGTCGCCGTCCGCGGCGATCTTCTCGACGGTTGCGAGGCCCTCCTCGGAGATCGAACCGAACACGGTGTAGTTGGGCGGGAGCACCGAATCGGCGTAGACGAGGAAGAACTGGCTGCCGTTGCTGTCCGGGGTTCCGCTGTTGGCCATCGCGACGGTGCCGCGCGGATAGACCACCGGATTCGCGAGCGCCGGATCGTTCGGTGCGAACGCGGTCTCCGGGTATTCCGTGGTGAAGCCGTAGCCCGGTCCGCCGGTGCCCTTCCCGCTGGGGTCACCGCATTGAAGCACCTGCAGTCCCAGCTCCGTCGTCAGCCGGTGGCAGGGTGTGTCGTCGAAATAGCCCTGCTGGGCCAGGCTCGTGAAGCTGTTGACCGTGCACGGGGCCTCGGCGCGATCGAGGACGAGGCCGATCGGTCCGGCGCTCGTCGTCAGGGCGACCGGGACGGTGCCCTCGGTGGACACGCCGGACGTGGGCGGCGGGGTGACGTCCTTGGCGGCGGGCTGCCCGGCCGGATACGTGCAGTCCACGGTGGCGGCGGCGGGCGCCGGGACCGGGGGCAACGTACCGAACTTGGACAGGTCGAGCGACTTCGCCGCCCCGCTCGTGGATGCCGCCTTGGAGGTGGTCGTGCTCGCCGACGAGCCCCCGGAGTCGGACGAATCCGAACAGCCGGCGAGGAGGACCGCGAGGCTCACGCCTGCGACGAGGATCGAGGTACGTTTCATCGGTCCATCCTCACACGAGACGTCAGTCCATCCGGACGGACGTGATGTCGATGGGCAGGTTGGGCTTGCCGCCGCCGGCCTGCATCGATCCGTCGTCCCCGGCCGCGGCGACCTTCTCGATGGTCGCGAGCCCGGTCTCGTCGATCGTGCCGAACGCCGTGTACTGCGGCGGAAGCTGCGAATCGGCGTAGACGAGGAAGAACTGGCTGCCGTTGGTGCCGGGCTGCCCGGTGTTCGCCATCGCGATGGTGCCGCGCGGGTACGTCACCGGGACCTGCAGTGCCTGATCCGAGGGGTCGTACTGGTCGGTGGGGAATTCGTTGGCGAACCCGTAGCCCGGGCCGCCGGTGCCCGCACCCGTGGGGTCACCGCACTGCAGGACTTTCAGTCCCTCGGACGTGACGAGCCGGTGGCACGGGGTGTTGTCGAAGTAGTTCTGGCTCGCGAGGCTGAGGAAGTTGTTGACCGTGCACGGGGAGTCGGCGTTGTCCAGGGTCAGGCCGATATTGCCCTGGGTCGTCTGCATGCTGACGCTGACTTCCTTCAGGGTGGTGTCGATCTCGTCGGTCCGCGGCGGGTTCACCTGCTTCGCGGGCGGCTGACTGTCGGGGGTGTACGTGCAGGACACCTTGTCCGGCAGTGGTTCGGACCGACCGGCCGGCATCACACCGGGCGACTGCGGCGACGCTGACACGGATTCGGCCGCCGACGCGTCCGTCGCGTTGTCGTCGCCACTGGTGAGGGCGAAGACGATCGTGCCCGCGGCCACCACGAGCACCACCCCGAGCACCGAACCCGCGATGGTCAGCTGCTTGCGCTTGCGCGCCCTGTCGGCTCGACGTTCGAGCTGACGCTCGAGCTTTCGTTTGGCTGCTTCCCGGCGCTGCTCGTTGCTCGGCACTGCGGTGGTCCTCCCGTTTCGGTCTGTCTGGAAGTCGGTCGATCTAGCAGTCGGACGGTGCGTACTACCCCCGGCACACGACCTCCAGAGTCTGCCATCCGAACCTGAGAACATCCTGGCCGGGCGGCGGCTTAGGCTGTAGCGACTGCAATGATCACTCGAACAGGAGCGTCACGCGTGCTCGTCACAGGATTCCCGGCCGGGATGTTTCAGACCAACTGCTACATCCTCGCGCAGGACGATGCCCAGGAATGCGTCGTCGTCGACCCAGGACAGGACGCCGCCGAACCGTTGTTCGAGTTCCTCGACCAGTCGAATCTCACTCCCACCGCGGTTCTCCTGACCCACGGTCACCTCGACCACGTCTGGAACGCGTACGACGTGTGCGAGAAGTTCGGGATCCCCGCGTATATCCACCCCGAGGACCGGTACATGCTGTCCGACCCCGGTCGCGGCATCGGTCCCACGATGAAACCGTTCATCGAGGGCATGACGTTCGTCGAGCCCGGCGACGTGATCGCCCTCGCCGACGGCGACGTGATCGAGCAGGCCGGGATGTCGTTTTCCGTCGATCACACCCCCGGCCACACACAGGGGTCCGTGGTCTTCCGGACCCGGGTCGACACCGGAAACGGTCCCGTCGAGATCGCCCTCACCGGCGACACCCTGTTCCAGGGGTCGATCGGCCGCAGCGACCTGCCCGGCGGCAATCACGAACAGTTGCTGCAGTCCATCGCCGACAAGCTGCTGATCCTCGCCGACGACACGGCGGTTCTCCCCGGACACGGCGGGTCGAGCACCGTCGGCGCCGAGCGCGGGTCGAACCCGTTTCTCGTTGGACTCTCGGGATCGAAATAAGGAAAAGTAACGACAGTGAGCAAAGCCAGCACCTTCTCCGCCCCCAAGGGCGTCCCCGATTACGTCCCCCCGCAGTCCGCCGAGTTCGTCGCGGTCCGCGACGGACTCACGCGCGCGGCGCGACTGGCCGGGTACGGCCACATCGAGCTGCCCATCTTCGAGGACACCGCGCTTTTCGCCCGCGGTGTGGGCGAGTCCACCGACGTCGTCAGCAAGGAGATGTACACGTTCGCCGACCGCGGTGACCGCTCGGTGACCCTGCGTCCAGAGGGAACCGCAGGTGTGATGCGTGCCGTGATCGAGCACGGCCTCGACCGTGGCCAGTTGCCGGTGAAGCTCAGTTACGCGGGCCCCTTCTTCCGCTACGAGCGTCCGCAGGCCGGCCGCTACCGGCAGTTGCAGCAGGTCGGGGTGGAGGCCATCGGAGTCGACGATCCGGCGCTGGACGCCGAGGTCATCGCCGTCGCCGACGCCGGGTTCCGCGGTCTCGGTCTCGAGGGCTTCCGGTTGGAGATCACCTCCCTCGGCGACGACACCTGCCGGCCGCAGTACCGGGAACGGTTGCAGGACTTCCTGTTCGCCCTTCCCCTCGACGAGGACACGCGCCGGCGCGCGGAGATCAACCCGCTGCGTGTTCTCGACGACAAGCGCAAGGAGGTGCGCGAGATGACGGCGGACGCACCGCTGATGCTCGATCACCTCTCGGACACCGCGAAGGCGCACTTCGACGAGGTGCTCGCCCACCTCGACGCGCTGGGTGTGCCCTACGTCGTCAACCCGCGCATGGTCCGCGGCCTCGACTACTACACGAAGACGACGTTCGAATTCGTCCACGACGGACTCGGCGCGCAGTCGGGCATCGGCGGCGGCGGACGCTACGACGGCCTGATGGCGCAGCTCGGCGGTCAGCCGCTGTCCGGCATCGGGTTCGGGCTCGGCGTCGACCGCACGGTCCTCGCGCTCGCCGCCGAGGGCAAGACGACAGGCTCGACCGCCCGCTGTGAGGTCTTCGGCGTCCCGCTGGGCGACGAGGCGAAGGCGAAGTTGGTGGTGATCGCTCAGCAGTTGCGCGCGCAGGGGATTCGTGTCGATCTCGCATACGGCAACCGTGGGGTGAAGGGCGCGATGAAGGCCGCCGACCGCTCCGGCGCCGCGCTGGCACTCGTGCTCGGCGACCGCGACATCGCCGAGGGCACGGTGGGAATCAAGAATCTCGCCACCGGCGATCAGGAATCGGTGTCGTCGGCGGACGTCGTCGCGCGCGTCGGAGCCATCCTTGGCGCGTGAAGACACCCCGCCGGTGTCACTCGACCTCGTTCCGATCGAGTTGATCGCACCGCGGCTCAAGCGGGTCGCGGCGATCGCCGTGCTGATCGGTGTGGTGGTCGGTGTCATCGTCGGATTCTTCGGGCCCGTGTGGGTGGGTGTGACGGTCGGGGCCGTGATCGCGGTCCCGACCGCCGCGTCCGCGCTCCTCACGTTGCGCCGTCGAGTCACGTTGCAGAACGGGCGGATCCGCTCGACCGGGGGACTGCGCAGCCGGCATGTCGACGTCACTCGGGCGGTCGCGACCGAACTGGTGGTTCGTTCGGCGCGGGTGAGCGAGGTGAGTGTCCGGATCACGGATGCGGACGGTGCGCTTGCGGTGCCGCTCGCCCTCTACACGACCGACGGCGGTCGCGAACTCGAGGTGCTCGGGCTTCGCCGACTGGCCGACGCGCTGACCACGAGCGAACTGGTACCGGCTGCCGCGATCGCGTCGGTGCTCATCGAGCAGTTGCGCGCCGAGGCGCGGGGCGCGGCGCTGCCCGAACGCCCGCTGTTCCGTGCCGTGGAACTGGTGCGTTCGGAAGGCCGCGTTCCCACCACCACCCTCACCGATCGCGAGGTGGCCGCGCTCGTCGACTGAGCGATCAGGTCCGATCGCCGAACGAGATGTCGTCGAGTTCGTCGCCGCCGATCACGGCGGGCGCGACCATCGGGAGATCGCCGGCAAACGCGTTGTTCTCGCCGGCGTTGACGAGGTAGCTCGGTGTGGACCGGCCGCTCAGCTGGTCGTCGCCCCCGCGCCCGGCACCCGCCATACCGGCGCCGCCCATACCGCCCATGGCGCCGCCGGGTGACGTGGGCGGGGCCGGGGTCACGGTGGAGGCCGGCGACACGGAGCCGACTGCCGCCGGGGGAACAACCGCCCCGGCAGTTCCGCGCGGCACGGAACCGCCACTTGCGGAAGCACTTCCGCCGGCGCCGCCGCCGTACATGCCGATCGCGGCGCCACCTGCGAGTCCCACGGCTCCGGAGGACCCGCCCGTGGGTCCGTGCGCGGGAGCGACCGCTGATTTCGTGGCGACGGCGTCGGTCGGCAGGTCGCCCGGGACGGCGCTCGCCGCCTGCGTGTTCGCCGACACCAGGTCGCCGACGCTGTCGGTGACGGTGGAGATCATCGGCTTTCCCACTTCTTCGATCACGGTGGACGCGATGGCGAACGGTGACGGCGGGGCGGCTCCCGCGACGGCTCCGGGCGCCGGGGGCGGCGGCACCGGCACCGGCGCGGCGAGACCGTTCATCGTGAGGGTCTGTTCGTTCAATTCGGTGCGCGTCTGGGTCACCACCCCGATGGCGGCTTTGAGATGCTCGGCGGCGGACGCGAGGAGCATCGCCTGCCCGGGCGAGGTCAGCACCATCGGCGCGGCGGCGACCGCGGTGGCCGCGAACGACTCCGAGATCGTCATCAGGTTCGCGTTACCCCGCGCCACCGAGGCGGCGGCGGTCTGCGTGGTAGTCGAGATCTCCGTGCCGCGTTCGCTCAGTTCGGTGCCGCTCGTCTGCGCCTGCAGTCCCTGGGTCTGCGCCGCCTGCGCGGCCTGGCTCTGCCAGATCTGGTCGAGGACCTTCAGTCCCGACAAGCTGATCGACATCGCCTGATCGAGCATCCCCGAGGACAGGTCGAGGAGGGCCGTCGGATCGAACGCTCCGAACGTGCCGGTGCCGAAACAGCCGGCGAGATCGGTGAGCGGCCGAAACAACTCGTCCACCCCCGGCAGTCCGGGCAGTGCCTGACCCTGCAACAGCGCCTCGACCGGGTTCGGGGGCAGAGGGGGCAGAGCGGGTAGAGGCGGCAGCGGTGGCAGTTCACCGAGCGGCATGTCCAGGAACGGTCCGAGCGGAGAGTTCTGCAGCGCCTCGAGCGGCGTGCTCGGCAGCGGTGTGTGGAGCGCGTCGCCGACGGGCGTTGCCTGGATCAGATCGAGAATCGTTCCGTGTTCGGCGGCAGATCCGGCGGATTCGGTCGGCGTCATGCGAGGCCTCCCAGTTCGTCGCCGACGGCACCGAGCGCATCGCCGGTGGCGCCGTCGACGGAATCGTAGGACTCCGCGGTGGCGTGCGCGGCGATCGCGGTCTGCGCGTAGTGGTGTGCGAGTTCGGCGACCGACGCGGCGTGATTCGCCTGTGCGGCAGCGAACGACGCGAGAAAGTCGGCGCCGATCGGACCGAACACGGGCGCCAGCGCCGCGAGATTCGTCCCGAGATCGAGCGCGGCGGCGCTGCCGACCTGTTCGGCCGCCTGCGCTGCGGTGGTGCCGTAATTCCGGATGCCGTCCGGGACGGCAAAGACATCGCTCAAGATAACCCCCCAGTGATTAAGCGTTCGCCAGACTTTATCTCACAGGAACGACACGGACGGCCGAGACGTGTCCTAGTTCAGGGGCGATGTTCCGGTCACGGTCCGGGCGAGGAGCGCCCGCGATTCGGCGCGTATCTCGTCCATCGAATTCGTCCAGCCGAGGGCGCGCAGGCACGTGTCGGCGAGGAGTCCGGCGGCACCCTCGTTCTCGGGGCCGGGGAGCAGGCCGCGTTCGATGTCGGCGCGGGTTGCGATGGCGCTCTCGACGATTCGGAACGGCAGGTCGGCGAGGGCGGGGGAGGTGGTGCCGGCGTCGGCGGCGATCTCGGCCAGTGCGAGGTCCGCGAGGTGCCGATAGTGCCCGCGCAGCAGCGTGCGCTGGGTGCGGAACGGCTCGAATCGATCGCTCAGCAATTCCGGAAGGAGATACAGCGCACCGAGATTCCACTTCGTCGCGGTGAGTTGGGTGACGTCGAAGGTGGCCAGGGCGTGCAGGCGCACGGTGGCGGGCCCGGGGGCGTCGGAGATCCGTTGCGCGGCGGCCAGTGCGGGTGAGACGGTCTCCTCGAGGAGTGCCACCAGGATCTCCTCCTTGGTGGGGAAGTGGTGGTAGAGCGATGCCTGCCGGATGCCGACCATCTCGGCGATCCGCCGGGTCGAGGTGGCGGCGAAACCCTTGGTGGTGAACAACTCTCCGGCGGCGTCGAGGATCTCCTCGGGAGTGGTCTGTCCCGGTCTGCGCTGACTGGTCAGTCGGGGTCGTCCCGGCCCTGTGGTCACCGCTCCATGATGTCAGGTCGCGCCCGGACCCGACCTCGACCACCGTCCGTGAGGGTTTCGTCACGCGACCGAAACGCAGGCAACGATGCTGTTACGGCCGACCGCGATCTGGATACGCGGGCGTCACCCATCGAGGCCCCTCCGCGAGAAAACTATCGAGCGACAGATATTGCTCTCGCCGAAGGAGTACGCCCTTGAGTACACCCACAAGGACTGCGCAGGTGCCGACCGCGCCGGCTCCCGCACCTTCCCGCCCGTCCGGCGTCGACGACACGGGTGACCTCGGCGAATTCGGCTACGAGCAGCAACTCCACCGTTCCCTGGGCAAGTTCGCGTCGTTCGCCGCCGGCTTCTCCTTCGTCTCCATCCTCACCACCATCTTCCAGCTCTTCGGGCTCGGATTCGGATTCGCCGGGCCGGCCTTCTTCTGGACGTGGCCGGTGGTGTTCGCCGGCCAGTTCATGGTGGCGCTCAATTTCGCCGAACTGGCCGCTCGGTACCCCATCTCGGGGGCGATCTACCAGTGGTCCCGCCGGATGGGCGGTGAGGTGGTCGGCTGGTTCGCCGGATGGTTCATGATCCTCGCGCAGATGGTGACGGCCTCCGCAGCGGCCATCGCCCTGCAGGTCGTTCTCCCCAACGTGTGGAGCGGATTCCAGATCATCGGGGAGGACAGCACGTTGACGTCCGCGAGCGGTGCCGCCAACGCGGTGCTCCTCGGCTCCGTCCTGCTCGTGCTGACCACGTTCATCAACTGCATCGGTGTCAACTGGATGTCCCGGATCAACAATATCGGTGTCACCTGCGAGATCGTCGGGGTCATCGCGGTGATCGGCATGTTCCTCACCCACGCCCGGCGCGGACCGGACGTCGTGTTCGACACCGGAACCGCGGGCGCGTCACCCGGGTACGGATGGGCCTGGATCGTGTCGGGGCTGATGGCGGCGTACGTGATGGTCGGGTTCGGTTCGGCGGGCGAACTCGCCGAGGAGACGCGGAACCCGCGTCGGGTCGCACCGCGCACGATCCGCCTTGCGTTGTCCGTGTCGGCGCTCGGCGGCGGGCTGATGATCATCGGCGCGCTGATGGCCGCGCCGAGCCTCACCGACGGGCGCCTCGCCTCCGAAGGTCTGCCGTACGTGCTCTCGTCGATCCTCAGCTCCCCGTGGGGCACGCTCCTTCTCGTCGACGTCGCGATCGCCGTGTTCGTCTGCACACTGGCGATCCAGACGGCGGCGTCCCGGCTGGTGTTCTCGATGGCCCGCGACGGCCGATTGCCGGCCTCGCGGATCCTGTCGACGGTGAACACCCGCACCGGAACCCCCATCGCGCCGTCCGTCCTGATCGGGGTGGTCTGCATCGGCATCCTCGCCGTCAACGTCGGGAACTCCGCGATCTTCGCGACCCTCTCGAGCGTGTGCATCATCCTGATCTACCTCGCGTACCTGATGGTCACGGTGCCGCTCCTGCTCCGCAGGCTGAAGGGCTGGCCCCACGGCGGACCGCAGGTCGACGCGGACGGCCGGACGCTGTTCTCGCTCGGACGGTTCGGACTGCCCGTGAACATCCTGGCGGTCGGCTACGGCGCGCTGATGGTGGTCAACCTGTCCTGGCCGCGCGCCGAGATCTTCGATCCCGGCGGCGACTACCCCCTCCTGCGGTGGGCCGCCCCCGTCACCGTCGCCGCCGTGGTCGCGCTCGGGATCGCGTGTTTCCCGCGCGGCCGCACGACCCCCAACCCCGTCACGATCGGAGCCTGACATGACTTCAGTGGACACCTCGACCACCAGCGCCGCGAAGGAACACGCGCGTGCCCAGTCGGGAGTGGTCACCGACTCGATGCCGGTGGTTCCGGCGTCGTCCTGGCCCACCCCGCCGCCCGGTGTCGACCCGGCGCTGCTCACGTGGGCGGAGGCCGTTCCCGGCGGCCGGTACACCACGAAGGTGCTGGGCCGCGGCACCCGACTGCGACTGCGGGACCTCGACGGCCGGGCATGCGCCCACCTGCTGCTTCACCGGGCGGACGCGCCGTGGGAGCGGCTCATCGTCGCCGACACCGTGAAGGTGCCGTGGCAGGCGTACATCGGGGCCGGGCATCCGCTGCTCTCCGACCAGGGGCGCGTCCTCGCGACCGTCGTGTCGGACGGGTCCGGGCGGCACGACGCCCTCTGCGGCACCACCTCGCTCGCCACGAACACCGCGAAATACGGTGACGGCAGCCTGCATTCGGCGTCTCCCGCCGGTCGTGAACTCTTCACCGTCGCGGCGGCGAAGCACGGGCTCGAGCGCCGCGATCTCCCGCCGTCGCTGTCGTTCTTCCACGGGGTGCGGGTGGGTGCGGACGGATCGCTGAGCAGCATCGGATCCGCAGGCGCGGACACCGCCGTAGAACTCGTGATCCACCTCCCGGTGATCGCCCTGATCGCCAACACGGCGCATCCGCTCGATCCGTCGCCGACGTACGACACCACCGCGCTCGAAGTGCTCGCCTGGACCGGCGCCGACGTGGCCGCGCCCGTCACCGCCGACCCGGAGTACCGGCGCGCCTTCCTCAACACCGAAGACGTCTGGGCTGCTGCGCAGCGCCAGGGACGGGAGCAGGCATGACCACCACCATCGACACCGCACCGCTGGTACCGGGAACGGTGATCCTGGACGAGGAGGTCGGCGCCCGCGGACCCTGGTCCACCGTCGTCGCGGCCGGCGACGTCCTGACCATCGTCGACCTGTGCGGCAACCAGGCCGTCGACACCCTGATCTACGCGGCCGACGACCACCGGCAACGCTATTCGGCCGCCGCGACCGTGTCGGCGCAGCGAAATCTGTTCCTCACCAAGGGAAGTGTGCTCCGCACCGACGATCATGACGCGCTGATGACACTCGTCGCCGACGAGGTCGGCTCACACGACACGGTGGGCGGCGCCTGCTCCCAGGAGTCGAACACACTGCGGTACGGCCACCACACCAAGCATCAGCACGCCTGCGTCGAGAACTTCCTCGCGGAAGGGTCGCGGTGGGGGATCGGCAAACGGGATCTGGTGTCCAACATCAACTTCTTCATGAACGTTCCCGTCGACGCCGACGGCACGCTCGGCATCGTCGACGGCCTGTCCGCGCCCGGCCGCCGGCTCGCGCTCCGCGCGGAACGGGACGTTCTGGCACTGGTCTCCAATTGCCCGCAGATCAACAACCCCTGCAACGGTTTCGATCCGACCCCGGTGCGGATGATCGTGACCCGCCCGACGGGAGCACTCGCATGAGCGCCAAGATCACCGTAGAGCGGCCCGGCATGCTCACCACGGTGCAGGACTTCCCGGGCCGGACCGGGTACTGGCACGTCGGGGTGCCGCCGTCAGGCCCGATGGACGACCTGTCGTTCCGGCTCGGGAACACCGCGCTCGGAAACGACCAGGGCGCCGCCGGATTCGAATGCGCCATGTCCGGTCCCGCGTTGCAGTTCGACGAGGAGACGGTGGTCTGCGTGACCGGTGCGCCCGCCCCGGTCACCGTCGACGGTGTGCTGCACGCGCAGTGGCGTCCGGTGCGGGTGCCGGCGGGCGGAGTCCTGGGCGTCGGCGCGGTGGCCGGACCCGGCCTGCGCATCTACGTACTGATCCAGGGCGGGCTCGACGTCGACGACTTCCTCGGCAGCGCCTCGACGTTCACGCTCGGCAAGTTCGGCGGGCATCAGGGCCGCACACTGCGTCAGGGCGACGTGCTCGCGGTCGGCGAGCGCAACGGCGCCCGCGCGGCCGCCGTTCCCGCCGAACACGTCCCCGCCCTGTGCAGTCGCTGGGAGATCGCGGTCACCGAGGGCCCGCACGGCGCACCCGAATTCTTCACCCGCGCCGACATCGACACGCTGTACCGGACCGACTACGAAGTCCATTTCAACTCGGACCGTACCGGGGTACGGCTGATCGGACCCCAGCCCGACTGGGCGCGCACGGACGGCGGCGAGGCGGGACTGCACCCGTCCAACATCCACGACAACGCGTATTCGGTCGGCGCCCTGGACTTCACGGGGGACACCCCGATCCTCCTGGGCCCGGACGGTCCGAGCCTCGGCGGGTTCGTCTGCCCGGTCACCGTCGTCTCCGCGGAACGCTGGAAACTCGGACAACTGGCCCCCGGCGACACGGTGCGCTTCGTGCCGATCAGGGCCGACCGCGCGGCGTCCACCCGTGCGCTGGGGCCTGCCCGGCGAGCCGGGCATTCGACGGTCTTCTCCACCACCGGCGATCGGGACGACGGCGTGATCGCCCGGCGCGACGGCGAGACCGCCGTGACGTACCGCCGGTCCGGCGACGACAACGTCCTCGTCGAATACGGCGACATGAGCCTCGACCTGGCGCTGCGGGCCCGCGCACACGCGCTGCACCAGCGGCTCGAGGTCGAGAAGCCGGCCGGGCTCCTCGATCTGACGCCGGGCATCCGGTCGCTGCAGGTCCGGGTCGACCCCGACGTGCTGCCGATCCCGAAGCTGATGGGGCTGCTCGCCGAGGCGGAGGACGCGCTGCCCGCGGCGAACGAACTCGTGGTGCCGAGCAGGTCCGTGCGGATGCCGCTGTCGTGGGACGACCCCTCGACGCGGGAGGCGATCCAGCGGTACATGCACGGTGTCCGTTCCGACGCACCGTGGTGTCCGTGGAACATCGAGTTCATCCGCCGCATGAACGGACTCGGCAGCGTCGGCGACGTGTTCGACACCGTCTTCGGCGCCGAGTACATGGTGCTCGGGCTCGGCGACGTCTACCTCGGGGCGCCCGTCGCGACACCGCTCGACCCGCGGCATCGGCTGGTCACCACGAAATACAACCCGGCCCGCACGTGGACGCCGGAGAACGCAGTAGGCATCGGCGGGGCCTACCTGTGCATCTACGGAATGGAGGGGCCCGGCGGCTACCAGTTCGTCGGCCGCACCACCCAGGTGTGGAACCATCGGCATCCCGAGAAGTCCGGACCGTTCGAGGACGGCACCCCCTGGTTGCTGCGCTTCTTCGACCGGATCTCCTGGTATCCCGTCGAACCGGACGAGCTGATGGACCTGCGATCCGACATCGCAGCGGGCCGTGGCGGCGGCATCGAGATCACGGAGGGCACGTTCTCGCTCGCCGAGCACCGGCAGTTCCTCGCGGCCAACGCCGAATCGATCGGCGGGTTCCGGGCCGAGCAGGCCGTCGCGTTCGCCGCCGAGCGGCAACGATGGTCCGCGGCAGGGGAGTTCGCGACGGTGGGGTGACTCGAATCACACCCGGCGCTCGGCGAGGTCGGCGAGTTGCTCCGTGACGGTGCCCCACCCGTCGTAGAAGCCCATTTCTTCGTGGGTGTCGCGGTCGGCGCTGTTCTTGTGCATCACGTGGGCGACGTACTCCGTGCCCGTCGGATGGTCGTTCAACGTGATGATCGCGGTCATGAACGGCTGCTCGGCGGGCCGCCAGCCGCCGACGAGGGAGTTGGTGAACACGATGCGTTCGAGTTCGTCGACGGCGAGGAAGCACCCACTGAGGTGGGGCACGAATTCGCCGCCGTCTTCGCTGATCTGGGTGGTGAGCGCGCCGCCGGGGCGTAGTTCCATGTCGACGACGCGGCACCGGGAGGGTGCGGGGACCCACCACTGTTCGAAGCTGGCGGGGTCGGTCCAGGCGCGCCACACGACCGCCCGGGGCGCGCGGATGATGCGCGAAATCGTGAGGTCGAGATCGGGTCTCGCAGTGTCGGTCATCGCGGTGTGTCCTTCGGGTGAGTGTGTTCGGTGACGAATTGTTCGAGCCGGTCGGTGCGGCCCTCCCAGAGTTCCTGTTGCTCCGCGAGCCACGATTCGACCGCCGTGAACGGCGCCTTCTCGATCGCGCACGTCCGTACCCGGCCTTCCTTGCGCGTCCGGATCCACCCGCTGTCCTCCAGGAAGTGGATGTGCTTCATGAAGGAGGGCAGGGCCATGTCGAACGGTGTCGCCAGTTCGCTGACCGTGGCCGGGCCGCGGCTCAGGCGGCCCAGCACGGCGCGTCGGGTGGGGTCGGCGAGCGCTTGGAAGATCCCGTTCAACTGCTCCGGATACTGAGCCACAAGGCAAAGTATTCACCGCAGTGATGGTTAGCGCAAGGGCTAACTGTTCTGGGTGGTGTCAGCCGAGCTTGCCGTGGCCGGGAACGAGCGGGACGTCCAGGGCGTCGTAGAGACCCGGCGCGGCCGTCCGCAACCACGGGATCGCGTTGACCAGGCGCCCGACCGCGGTGGCATTGCCGCCGGCCGCTCGATTGCCGCCCTCGTCGGTGGCCTCCACGTTGACCTCGATTCGTGGACGGCCCTCGATGATCACCTTGTGGGCGCCGTCCCCGCCGTCCGGCGGCACGGGCCAGTCCGGGGCGCAGGACGGGTGGATCCGCGTGACGTGCTCGATGACGATGCGGGGTTCGCCGCCCACGATGCCCTGGACTTCGAAACGCAGCGCCCCCTGGGTGCCCGCCTCGAAGTCGCCCATGAGTTCGGTGGTGATCGTCTCCTCGAGCGGCCGGCGGAGCAGGGTCTCCCGGATCTCGTCGAGTTCCACGCCGAGGGCGCGGGCGAGGAGCCGGATCTGGCCGCCCCACACCATCGTGGGCACCGTCGCCGCGACCATCGGCGGTTCGTAGTCCATCGGCTGGCCCATGCCGACGAGGTACCGCACCGAATCCTGCTGGTCGTACGTCGTGTAGTCGAAGATCTCCTGGCACCGGATCTGATCGATCGTGCCGGCCAGGCCGGTCATCAGGATCGGCAGGATGTCGTTGCCCCATCCCGGGTCGACGCCCGACACGAACAGGGCGCCGCCGCCGGACACGGCCGCCGACTCGATCGGATCGCGCAACTCGGCCGGCGCGTTGCGCTGGTCGTACAACGCGTAGAGGGACGGAGTCACGACGACGGCCCCCACGGCGAGCGCGCGGGTGATGTCGGCTGCCGCGTCGTCGGGCCGAATCTCGCCGGAGGCGGCGTAGACGACCGCGCCGGGGGGAGTCCGCTAGCACGGTATCGGCGTCCTCTGTCGCTGCCACCCCCAGCGAGCGGCCCAGACGCGCGAGGTCGCCGGCATCGCGTCCGGCCTTCTCCGGGTTCGCCACGATCACCGCCGACAGTTCGAGACCGGGGTGCGCGTCGATCGCCCGGATCGCCGCCCGCCCCACATTCCCGGTGCCCCACACCACGGTCCGGATCTTCCCCTGGTCAGCCATGGAATCGGACCCTACCCAGTGTGCGCGGTGGCCAGGGTGCGAATCGGGGAACACCGCGTCCCGCCGAGACGAGGCGTCGACAGGGCCGGGCGCGGGTGGAGAATGGGACGATGCACCCGCACGGGAGGCTGCCCGGCTCGGACAAAGGTCTGAGCAGAGCCGAACTGCTGGCCGCGGTCTCGCTGGCGATCGACCTCGGTCTGGGTCAGCCGATGGAACACATGCTCCGGTCGTCGCTGATCGCGACGCGGATCGCCGAGCGGATGGGACTCGACACCCGGCAGCGGGCGACCGTCTACTACGCCAACCTGATCGGGTGGATCGGTTGTCACGCCGACTCCCACGAACTCGCTGCGCTCTTCGGTGACGACATCGCCTTCCGCGCCGACACGTACACGGTGGACATGACCGGCCTGCCGTTCCTGCGGCTGATGACCAGTCACGTGGGACGCGGATTGCCGGGCTGGGAGCGCGGCATCCGTGCCGCCGTCTTTCTCGTCGCGGCTCGCAGCCAGGTCGCCACCCTGATCCATTCGCATTGCAGTTCCGCCGGAGTTCTCTCCGATCGGATGGGCTTGGACGGGCAGGTCGGACAGGCGCTCGCCTACGCCTTCGAACGCTGGGACGGCCGCGGATTGCCCAACGGTTCTCGCGGAGAGGTCATCCCGGTCGAGATCCATATCGCGCACGTGGCGGACGTCGTGGAGGTGCACCTGCGGACGGGTGGGCTCGAACACGCCAAGGACGTCCTCCGTTCCCGGCGCGGCAGTCAGTTCAGCCCGGCCGTGGCGGACGTGTTCGACCGTGACGCGGCCGCGATCGTGGACGGCGTGTTCGAGACGGACGTCTGGGTCGCCGCGCTGGCCCTGGCACCGGACCGGGACCGAACACTCGGGGCCGAGGAGAGCGACGAGTTGCTCGGGGCCATGGCCGATTTCGTCGATCTCAAATCGCCGTTCACCCTGGGACATTCGCGCGGCGTCGCGAATCTGGTGGCCGGCGCGGCCCGGCACCTGGGCACACCGGCGTCGGATGTCACGCAGCTCTACCGCGCGGGCCTGGTGCACAGCCTCGGCAAAATGGGAGTGTCCAACCAGATCTGGGAGAAGAAGGGGCCGCTCACGACGGCCGAATGGGAACGGGTTCGGATGTACCCCGACCTCACCGGCCGGATACTGAGCCGAGTCACCGGCTTGGAGTCGGTGGTGTCCGTCGCGATGAAGCACCGGGAACGGCTCGACGGCTCCGGCTTTCCCCGGGGGATCGGCGGCGCGGAATTGACCGCGCAGGACCGGTTGCTTGCCGCGGCGGAGGCGTATCAGCGACTGCTCGAGCCGCGTCCGCACCGGCCCGCCCTCGATGCGCGCGGTGCCGCCGATCGGGTGCGGCAGGAGGCGCGCGCCGGACGCCTCGACGCCGAATCGGTGACGGCCGTGCTTGCGGCGGCCGGCCGGCGACCGTCGCGGCGGACGCCCTGGCCGGCAGGCCTGACCGACCGCGAGGTCGAGATCCTGCGACTCGTCGCGCAGGGCCGGTCGAATCGAGACATCGCCGCCGAACTGATCATCGCCGAGAAGACGGCACGCAACCACGTCGAACGCGTCTACGCCAAGCTCGGTGTGAACAACCGCACGCAGGCCAGCCTCGCCGCAATCGACCGGGGTCTGGTGGGATTCCCGGTCGACGCGGTGGCGCGGAAGTGACATCTGCACGTCGTCGTCATCGCCGGGATGCGCCGGGTCGGGACCGCCGGTCCAGTACCCAGACCGTGGCCAGCGTGAGGACCACCGCAAACGCGGCGAGCGCAAGGAGACTGGCGCCGGTGCCCCCGTGGAAGGTGTCGCCGTAGGCGGACATGGCCGGCAGTGTGGCGCCGTACCGGTCGAGATCCAGGTCGCGGCCCAGGGCTTCGAATGCGTGGCGGTTCGACAGTCCGAGGCTCATCAGCCGTCCCGGGAGGGCCATCTCGTCGACGGGTACGATGGCACCGCCGAACAGAACCTGAGGGAAGCAGAGCATCGGCAAGGCGAGGGCGGCCTGCGCGGCGTTGGAGACCGCGGCCGACGCCAGCAATCCGAGGGCCAGCGCCGAGGTCGCCTCGATCACGATGGTCAGGAACAGGACGGCGGACACCTCCCATCCGACGGCGGGGATCCGGCCGAGCGCCCGCAGCACACCGAGGAGCAGCGCGCTCACGCCGGCCAGCACCGGCAGCAGTGCCGTCACCTTGGATGCCACGTAGGCGCCCACGCCGAGCCCGGCCAGGCGCTCCTGCCGGAAGACGGCCATCTCGCCGACGATCTGGAGCAGGCCGTACGTCAGGCCGAAGAAGAATCCGGCGAAGGCGATCCAGAACACGATCTGGGCCGGACCGAGGTCGGCTGCGCCCCGCGGATCGAACGCGCCGCGTTGGAACAGTGTCGCCATCATCGCCGTGACCAGCACCGGCGAGCCGAGCAGGACCGCCAGCGTCAGCCGGTTGCGAAGCAGGACATCGACATTGCGTCGGGTCAGCAGCCACCATTGCCGCACGGGGCCCGCGTGAGTGACGTCGGCGCGCGGTGCCCGGACGGGCGGTGGCGCCACATCGGACCGGGCGGCCGATGTTCCGCTGACGGCCGTGAATCGCTGCGCCCAGATCTGCGGGGTGTGCTCCCGGGCCAGCCTGTCGTACACCTCGGCGAGATCCTCGACGCCGAAGTAGCTCCGAGCTTCGGCCGGGCTGCCGGTGAAGGCGAGGTGGCCGTCGCGAGCGAGGAACACCACCCGGTCGCATCGGTCGATGCCGGCCGGCTCGTGCGTCGTGAGGACGACCGTGACCCCGCGCCGGCTGAGTCGGCGCAGCAGGCGCATCACGTCGGCCGCGGTCGACGGGTCGAGCCCGGAGGTGGGCTCGTCGAGGAAGAACAGGTGCGGGCGGGTCAGTAGCTCTACGGCGATCGCGGCCCGTTTGCGCTGGCCGCCGGACAGCGCCCGGACCGGCACCTCGGCGCGGTCGGCCAGGTCGAGGTCACGCATGGTGTCCTCGACGATCCGGTCCGCTTCGGCCGTCGATGTGCCCGCGGGCAGCCGTAGTCGCGCCGCGTAGCGCAGCGTCCGGCGCAGGGGCATCTCGAGGTGGAGGATGTCGTCCTGGGGCACATAGCCGATGCGGGAATCGGCGCCGACACGGGCACCGCGCACGACGCCGTCGTGCCGGACCTCCCCTCCGGACGGCGGTTGCAGTCCGGCGAGGATCTCGAGCAATGTGCTCTTTCCTGCTCCACTACCGCCCGCAATGGCGACCAACTCGCCTGGTTCGACGGACAGCGACAGCTCCTGGAGGATCTGCCGCCCCCCGACCTTCAGGCTCACGTCGACAGCGTCGACCCGCCCCGCGGACGGTGGTGCGACTGTCGACTCGGCCGTGACCGCCGATCTGGATGATTGTTGAACTCGATTCGTCATGCCCTGATCATCGGTCCGCAGTATTGGTCGCCGCATGGGGCGTTTGCCTCAAATCGGACGCCCGAAAACCGGTGCACGGCGCAGCGGATGAGGCAAGCTTCGGGCAGGTCGACATTGCAGGCACGCGACGACAGGCATGGGACAGGGGAGAGGATGGCGCAGACGTTCTCGGGGCGGCGAAGGATGGCAGTCCTGGCGATCTCGTGGACGGTACTGGCGGGATGCGGTCAGTCGGACGCCCCACCCGCCGTGCCCGATGCACAGCTCACCGACACGATTCCGAAGGCGATGGAGCGCGCCGAGATTCCCGGAGCGGTCGTCGGGGTGTGGCAGGACGACGCCGCGCCCTACGTCCAGGCGTTCGGGGTACGCGACACGGCCACCGGTGACCCGATGGAGCCCGACGTGTTCACGCGCATCGGCAGCATCACCAAGACCTTCACCACCACCGCCGTACTGCAACTGGTCGATCAGGGAAAGATCGGCCTCGACGATCCGATCAACCGGTATGTGCCCGATGTCCCCAACGGGGACACGATCACCATCCGCCAGTTGGCGGCCATGCGGAGTGGGCTTCCCGACTACACGGACGTGGTGATCCCGGCGCTGCCGAGCCAACCACAGCGCCAGTGGACGCCCCAGGAGCTGCTCGGGATCAGTTTCAGCCGTCCACCGCTCTTCGCGCCGGGCGCCGCGTTCGACTATTGCAACACCAATACCCTGCTCCTGGGCCTCGTGGTCGAGAAGGTCTCCGGCCGGCCGCTGGACGCCTACATCGACGAGTACATCGCGCGACCCGAGAATCTCGGCGACACCTCGGTGCCGACCGATGCGGCGATACCGTCACCTCACGCCCAGGGATACACGAAAACGCCCGACGGCGACACGGTGAATGCGACCGACTGGAACCCGTCGTGGGGCTTCGGCGCCGGAAACATGATTTCCACCGTCGACGACCTGGGTTCGTGGGCGCGCGACCTGGCCACGGGCACGTTGCTCTCCCCGGCCACTCAGCGCGAACGGGAGCAGTTTCAGCTCGCACCGTCGGAAGGGACCGGTTCGCTGTACGGACTCGGAGTCGAGTACCAGAACGGCTGGATCGGCCACAACGGAAATACCGCGGGCTATCAGACCTACGCCTATTACCTTCCTCCCGAGGACAAGACGGTGGTGATGCTGGTCAATTCGAACGTCGATCCGCTGGGCGTGTGGAACCTCTTCGCCGACATCGTGAAGATCATCAGCCCCGACCATCCGTGGCCGGCTCCGCCGTCGTAGCGGTCGGACGAACGATCACGTCCGCTCGACGGCGACGCCCGTTCCACCGGCCTTCGGGGTTCACGCCATCTCGGGGACGTGCAGATGCGCGATGGCCAACTCGAATTCGCACGTGTCGAGCACCTCGGCGTTCGCCTCTCGAACGCCTTCGTCCCGGATGCCGTCGATGCGTTCTCGGTTGCGTTCCATCGCCTCGGAGCTGTCGAACGTCAGCGACGACACCCCGCGACCCGCTGCGTGGTCGAGCATCAAACTGGCACTGCAGAAGCCGTCGAGTTCCTCCATCTTGGGCAATGCGGCCATCTTCCACACGTCGACGGCGCGGTCCATGTGGGCCTGCTCGGTCTTGATCCACGTGACCCGGCAACAGGCCCCGCGATCCGCATGGTGGTCGCGATGCATGACCGCGATGTCCCACCGCGCGACCTCCGTGGTGCCGTGGAAGACCTCCGCCGCGGTGTCCCGCAGCTTCAGCACCGGTCCCTCGCTGGCGCGCAGCGAGTCCTCGTCCCGCCACGAACTGGTCGCGATGCACCGGCCCGAGTCGCGATCGACCAGCAGGGACATGCCGAGGCAGCCCTCGGTGTCCGCGAGCGCGGGCATCACGGTGTCGCGCACGTGCTTGATCCCGGCGTCGATGTACGACGGATGCGCATGAATTGTTGTTGAGCGTGCGAACACGATCGGCACCCTTCTCCTCAGGGCGGCGCCGACGCGGCGTCGCCGGTCATTTCCCCGTGTTTCACACTGCTCCACCTGCCCGCCGGAGGCAATGGGCGGTGGCCGTCGCCGACGGATCGGATCCGCCGCTGCGCGTTTCCGACCACCGACACGAGGTCGCGATCGAGGCGCTGACAGGTGCGCAGCGATGCTGGGACGACCGGCCCGCCGTGAGGTAGCAGTACCTCACCGGCAACACGCCGCCCTACCCGACCGCCACCGATCCGCTGGTGCGGCGATGGCGTCGACTGCCGGCGTCTGACGCGGTCGCGGCCGGATAGCCCGCCCGGGGGCGTCACGCACCTTGGATGTACCTTGGATGGGACTTTCACAACCACGTCGTATTTGTTTCATTCGCCCTACGGGGAAGGATTGGGGAGTAGGGAGAATGACGGCTGCCGAGAGTGACGCGCTGTTCGAGACTCTTTTGGCATCCGCCCAGCGATTGTCTTTCGATTCGAGGAATCCGCTCGTTTGCGACGTCGATCCGGCTGACGATCACCGCCATGGAATGACACCGGAGTGGTCACCGCTGTTCGGCACGCCGTTGTGGGCGGAGATGTCCGAGGCCGAGCGTGTCCGACTCACCAGGGCTGAAGTCGCACAGTTCCTCGGGGTCGGTATCTGGCTGGAGGTGGGCTTGCAGGTGGCGCTGCTGCGGGCGAGCCACAGTGCAGACCCGTCGCGGCCGGACGTCAAATTCCTTTTGAATGAATGTGCGGACGAGAACCTGCACTCGTTGATGTTCGTCGATGTCATCGAGTCCATCGGATCACATTGTCATCCGCACGATCGCATGCTGAAGTTCTTCGGTTGGCTGTTCAGGCACTTCGCATGGGGCGAGGTGGCATACGGAATCGTCCTCGCCGGTGAAGAGATCTTCGACGTGATGCAACGCGACTGGATGGCCAGCGATGATGTCGCCGCGCCCATCCGCCGCAGCTCCTACATCCACGTGGTCGAAGAGTCCAGGCACATGGCGTATGCGCGGCGGCAGATCCGCGACCGGCTGGTGGGAATCTCCCGGTTGCGGCGATTCATCAGCACGATGATCCTCGCGAGCGGGACACACCTCATCGCCCGGACGCTGATCAATCGACGAGTGTACGAGGAGCTAGGCCTCGACTGGGACGTCGTGAGGTCGAACATCGACGCGAACGAGCATCACCGGATGATGTTCCGGAAGGCCGCGGAGCCGTTTATCGAATTCCTGAGCAAAGAAGGGTTGCTGAATTTCGGCGCGCGATGGATCTACCGGAAATCGAACCTGCTTTGATCACGCAGGAGTCATCGTGACCCACGTCATCCTGGGGCATTGCTGCAAGGATGCCTCCTGCGTACGAGTGTGCCCGCAGAACTGTATTCATCCGGTCCCCGGCGAACCGGGTTTCGAGTCGGCCGAGACGTTGTTCATCGACCCCCGCTCGTGCATCGATTGCACCGCCTGCGTCGAGGCCTGCCCGGCGTCGGCCATCAAACCCGAACAGGCGCTGACCGTCACCGAGAGTCCGTACGCCGCTCGAAACAGAGAGTTTTACGCGCAGGCACCGGCACCCGCGAACAGGCGACCGCACCGCACCACATTCGATCAGCCGCTGGGCCGCCCGGGCGACGGGCTCACTGTCGCTGTCGTCGGCTCGGGGCCCGCGGCGATGTACACCGTGCGCGAACTCCTCCGCCGGTCGACGTCGATCCGCGTGACCGTCTACGAGCAATACGGCACGGTCGGCGGCCTGCTGCACCGGGGAGTCTCACGCGAACATGTCGGCATCCGCGAGATGATTCGGCTGTTCGATGTTCC
The DNA here is from genome assembly GCF_042674125.1 of Rhodococcus sp. NPDC056960. NCBI lineage: Bacteria > Bacillati > Actinomycetota > Actinomycetes > Mycobacteriales > Nocardiaceae > Rhodococcus > Rhodococcus sp. NPDC056960. Next base: position 361,725 of record NZ_JBHURF010000001.1, read on the forward strand.
TTTCCATGACGACCGCGTCACCATCGTCGCCAACACCGAGATCGGCGTGGACGTGTCGGTCGACGAACTCCGGACGAGGTTCGACGCCGTGATCCTCGCCTGCGGCGCCTCACAGCCGCGTAGACCAGGGTCCGCCGCCGACCTCGACGCGCCCGTCGGCAGCGACGACGGCATCTATCAGGCGATCGACATCCTGGTCACCGAGAACTGCGAGGAGTCCGGCTTCCGTCCACCGGCCCCCCTCGGGCCGACCTGCGTCGTGGTCGGTGCGGGCAACGTTGGCTTCGACGTCGTCAGGTGGGCGGCGAACACACGCACCCGAGGTCCCGCCGGCACGCGGATCGCCCAAGTGGTCGTGCTGTCGCGCTCGGCCCCGGACCGGGCGTCATTCACCCCGTCGGCGTTCTACGAACTGCTCGAACTTGCCGACACCGAGATTCTTATCGACGGAGCCGGCAGTGCGCCGAGCCCCCACGCCGACAATCCGCTCCTACGCGACCTCGCACGGTTACCTGTCGCCGACCTGAACTTCGCTGAGCTGAACTCCGCTGATCAGGGCGCCGCGCGCGTAGCCACCGACGCCCGCCTGCGCGTTCTGTTGTCTTTCGAGCAAGAGGTCACCGACCTGCGCCGGAACGCGGCCGGCGGCGTCACCGTCACGACGAAGGCCGGACGCACCTTCCGCGCCGACTCCGCGGTCTGCGCCACCGGATTCACCACCAAACGCATCGATGGGGTCCCCCTCGATGAACGGGGAGCCATCCCGAATCACCGCGGCCAGGTGACCTCGCACGGCGAACCCCTCCACAACCTCTACGTCGTCGGCTGGGCCAAACGCGGGGCGACGGGCGGCGTCGGCGACAACCGTGCCTGTGCAAGCGAAACCGTCGCTCAGCTCGCCCGTACCGTCGCCGCTCGGCTCTGACGTTCGGGACACCATCACGCGAGGCCGTGCTACATGAGGACCCGGGGAACGATCACCCACGTCCGACGCACGCGGTTCGTCGCCGAATCCGTGATCATTCTTACGGCACTACGTCATTGTCCCGCGCCGCGCCCGGGGGGAGGGTCAGTGCGGGGTTCCGCCGGCGGCCAGATAGGTGTCGATGGCCTGTTGCAGTCGGTCCAGGGCTGCGCCGTAGGTGGTGAAGTCGCCGGTGTGTTGCGCCTCGCGCAGGTTGGCCAGGGCGGCGTTGAGTTCGAGGACCGCGGCGGTCAGCTGGTCCGACGCCGCCGGCGGTGGGGCGGGCGGGGCGCCCGGTGGGGGCGCCGGCGGTTGCCCACCGATAGGTGGTGGTGTGGTGGCATCGCCGCCGGGGGTGGTGGCGACGGCGCCGGTGCCGGCGCCGAAGACCTGGTCGAGGGCCTCGGCGAGGGTGGGGGCGTAGCCGACGCGGACCCCGCCGGTGCCGGGTTCGCGGTAGCTGACGAGGACCCGGGCCAGTTGCGGGAACGTCGAGGCCTCGGCGGTGCTGGTGAGGCGTTCGGTGAAGAGGGGTTCGACGTAGAGGATTCCGCCGTCGGCGATCGGCAGGGTGAGCAGGTTGGCGTAGTAGATCTTGTTGGACCGCTCGAGCAGGGTGCGCTCGGATGCGACGCGGGTGTCGGAGATCATCGAGTTCTGGGTCTGCCGCGGGCCCTGGGTCTGGGTGTCCGTCGGCAACCGCAGAATGTCGATCCTGCCGTAGTTTTCGGGGTCGGAGTGCACGGAGAGGTAGGCGGAGAGGAATTCCCGGTTGAAGCCGACCATGGCGCTGGTGAGCCGGAAGGACGGGGCCGCCGAGCCGGCGTCGCCGACCAGGACGTAGTACGGCGGCTGCTCCCCGCCGGTATCGGCGGTCGGATCGCTGGGCACCGACCAGAACGCGTTGGTGGTGAAGAACTCCCGCGGATCATCGACGTGGTACTTCGCCAGCAGGTCCCGCTGCAGACGGAACAGGTCCTCAGGGTAGCGGAAGTGCGCACGCAGCTCGGTCGGGATCGCCTCCGCCGACTGCACGGTGCCGGGGAACACGCGCATCCACGCCCGCAGGACCGGGTCGTTCTCGTCGACCTGGTAGAGGGTGACGGTGCCGTCGTAGGCGTCGACGGTGGCCTTCACCGAGTTCCGCACATAGGACACCTGCTCGAGAGGCAGGGTGCGGCCGGTGCCGCCGACGACCGGCTCGGCGAGCGAGCCGACCTGCGAGTACGGGTAGTGCGCGGCGGTGGTGTAGCCGTCGACGATCCACACGATCCGGCCGCCGACCACCGCCGGATACGGGTTGTTGTCGGTGGTCAGCCATGGGGCGACGTGTTCGACCCGGGTGGCCGGGTCCCGGTTGAAGATGATCTTCGACCCCGGCCCGACGGCGCCGGAGAACAGGATGTTGCGCTCGCCGTACCGGGCGGCGAACGCCAACCGGTTGGCCCAGTTGCCCACCGGCACCCCACCGGTGCCGGTGTAGGTGTACTGGGCGGTGTCGGTGTCGTACTCGCGCGGCGGCGCACCCTCCGGGCCGCCGACGATGGCGTAGTCCGGGTCCGCGTGTGCGATCACCTCACCGTAGTAGATGCGCGGTTGCTCGACCGGGATCAGCTGGTGGCCGGCGGCCTGGGAGGCGATGTCACTGACCGCGTAGACCGGGTACCCGCTGTCGCTGCTGGTGGCCTGCCCGGCGACGTCGCGGGCGGCGGCGTTGACCCGGCTGGCGGGGGCGGCGACGAACCCGTTGCCGTGGGTGTACACGGTGTGCCGGTTGATCCACTGGGTCTGGTTGCCGCTGAGGCTGTTCGGTGACAGCTCGCGCGCGGCGACGATGTAGTCGGCGAGTTGACCGTCGATTGTGTAGCGGTCGATGTTGAGGTGCTCGGGGAAGCCGTAGAAGTTCTTCAGCTGCTGCTGCTGGGTGAAGGTGCGCGCGAGCACGGTCGGGTCCAGCAGGCGGGCGTTGGCGATGGTGGTGACGTCGGCGGGAATGTCCCGGGGCGGTCGGGTGCCCACCCCGGGGTAGTCGAGGTACTCGACCCGGTCCGAACCGATACCGTAGGCCTGCCGGGTCGCGGCGATGTTGCGGTCGATGTAGGGGCTCTCCCGGTCGGCGGCGTTCGGGCGGACCGAGAACTGCTCGATCAGCGCCGGATAGATTCCGCCGACCAGGATCGCCGAGAGCACCAGCAGTGCCGTGGCCATCGCCGGGATCCGCAGGTCCCGCACCGCGATCGCGGCGAAGAACGCGACCGCGCACAGCACCGCGATCGCGACCATGATCAGCCGGGCCGGCAGCACGGCGTTGATGTCGGTGTATCCGGCCCCGGTGAAGGTGGGCTCCTTCCGGCCGCTCCACAGCAAGGAGTACCGGTCGAGCCAGTAGGAGGCCGCCTTCAGCGCGATGAACGTGCCGGCGAGCACCGCGAGCTGGATGCGCGCAGGCCGGGACACCTCGATGAGGTGGTCCTTGTTCGGTGCCAGTCGGATGCCGCCGAACAGGTAGTGGGTTCCCAGGCCGATCAGCATCGCCAGGAACACCGCGATGAACAGCCATGTCAGGATCAGCCGATAGAACGGCAAGTCGAAGACGTAGAAGCCGATGTCGTACCCGAACTCAGCGTCCACGGTGCCGAAGGCGCCGCCGTGCAGGAACAGCTGCACCGTCTCCCAGCTCGCCTGCGCGTGCAGTCCGAACGGCAGCGCCAGCAGCAGCGCGATCCCCACCGTGAACGATTGCGGGCGGCGCAGCACCACCGTCCGGTACCGCTCGAGCGGATCCTTCGCCGTAGCCGAGGCCGTGGCCGCGAACAGTGGGCGGGACCGGTACGCCCACACCATGGCCGCGAAGATCACCGCACCCACCAGCAGCGTGACCGCCGTGAACAGGATCAGCCGGGTGACCAGGACGGTTCCCCATACGCGGCGGTAGCCGACCTCACCGAACCACAGCCAATCGGTATATCCCACGACCAGACGCGGCCCGATCACCAGCAACGCGACGAGAGCCACCGTCACGATGATCGTGATCCGTGCCCGCCGCGGCAGCGCCCGCATCCGGTCGGACGGTTGCATGGCCACCTCCCACGGGGCGCCTCACGAGCAGCACAGTCGCGCTTCGGACCGCCACGCCCGATGCAGCGAAGGCGTCCGTATCGCCCCATTCTAGGCGGCGCCGGGCTCCTCCTGGCCGGTACGCACTCCGCACCGGATCGGGCGCCGTGGAGTGCCTGGATTGCCGAGATCCACACCGATCCTCGCGGCGGAATGACCATCGACGAGGCTTCTTCCCCCATGACGAGGACTTCGGGGTCTGCGGGTGCACCAGGTTCGCCTCCAGGGCGGGGACGCCTCCTCCGATTCATACTGCTACCGGTAGCAGGCGGTGATGGCACGCCGCGCGCCCCGCGGCTCAGATCGAAGGCGAGCATCCGGTCGAGGTGGACGAAGGTTTCGAACCTGGCGCCCGGCGAGATTGCGGCGTCGGACTCGATGTGGCGCATCAGGTCGAGGAGCGCCGGCACGTCGAGGTTTCGGTCGAACGCGTGATACGCCGCGTCGATGATGTCTGCGGGCATCTGAGCCGAGCTGTGTGTGCTCCAGTCGGCGACCAGCTGCCGCCGGCGATGCAACAGCCGCGCGGCGCCGGCGATCCGCTGCATCGGATCACCGATCGGCCCCGACCCGGCCGCGGCGACGACCGCCAGGGCGCACTCTGCTGCCGTTTCGTCCTCGGCGGCAGTCACCAGGAGCCCGACCCGGGCGCCGGCAGAGGCCGCGGCGGCATCGACGGAATCGAAGACTCCCGCCGGTGGGCGGATATCCATGCGTCGAGAGCGCTTGATACCAACGGGCGAACTGGGGCCCGAGGCGAGCACCGTGAGCACGACCTGCGCGCGATGCACATCCTCGAGCACCTGTGCCCGAGAGGATCAGCATCTTCTCAGTCTCGTCCCGGCCGCCTCACCTCGGACACACCCGCCCTGCGCGAGCCAAAGGATCCGGGCATCGGCCACTGGTGCCTCGATGAGGCCGATCGCCTCGACCCGCCCGCTGCAAGTCGTCCCGTCAGCGGGCGTAGCGCGGGTCGATCGGAGGCAGGGCGGTGGGGCCGAAGTTGTTCGCGATCGGCATCATCGCCTTGAACCACGTGCGGGCCGGCTCGGTGCCGCCGAACAGGTTGCCCTCCCCGCACGCGCGCAGCGGGCTGGTGCAGATCTGGCCGGGGGTAGGCGAGTCCCCGAACACGTAGACGCTGCCGGCCAGGTTGTTGGTGTACCCGACGAATGCCGACGACATGTGCGATTCGGTGGTCCCGGTCTTGCCGGACATCGGCAGTTTCCATCCGGCGGCGGCGGCCGCGGCCGACGCCGTGCCACCGGGCAGGTCGTCCTTGCTGAGTGCATTGGACAGGGTGTCGGCCAGGCCGGGATCGATGACTTGCTCGCAGGCCTGCTCGGTGAGGGGGACCGGCCGGCCCTGCCGGTCGACGATAGAGTCGATCGGGGTCGGTGGGCACCACTTGCCGTGCGAGGCCAGCGTCGCGGCGACATTCGACAGCTCGAGCGGATTGATCCACACCGGGCCGAGGGTGAACGACCCCAGATTCTGGTCCTTCTGCATGTCGGCCAGGCTCTGGTCGCCGAACCCGGACGTGCCCGGTTCGTTGTAGGACCGCATGCCGAGGCGCACCGCCATGTCCACCGTCGCATCGACGCCGGTGGCCTGGAGTAGCTTCACGAACGCGGTGTTCGGTGACTGGGCGAGGGCGTCGGTGACCGACAGTGCCCGCGGATACGGAGCGGCGTTCTGCACGCAGTAGGCGCCTCCGGGGCACCCGGGGGCGCCGCCGTCGCCCATCCCGTAGGCATCGAACCGGCCCGGTACGTCGAGGATCGCGTTGAGACGCAGCCCCTTCTCCATGGCCGCCGCGGTGGTGAAGATCTTGAACACCGATCCGGCGCCGTGCCCGGACAGTGAATAGGGCAGCTCCTGCACCGTCTCGGCGGCGGCGGCGTCCAGGCCGTAGTTGCGACTGCCCGCCATGGCCAGGACCCGATGTCGGTCCTGCCCGGGCTGCACGACGTTCATCACGCTCGCGATGTCCGGAAGTCTCGGGTCGGCGTACGCGGACACCGCCGATTTCACCGATCCTTGTACAGCCGGATCGAGGGTGGTGCGGATCAGGTAGCCGCCCCTTTCGAGCTGCTCACGGGACAGCCCGGCGTTCTGGAGGTACTGCAACGCGTAGTCGCAGAAGAACCCGCGGTCGCCGGCAGCGATGCATCCACGGGGCAGGTTGTTCGGTTTCGGGAGCACCCCGAGCGGCGTTTCCTTCAGGGCGCGGATCTCGGCGGCCCGGTCCGGCACATTCACGACCAGGGTGTCCAGGACGACATTGCGGCGCTCGAACACCCCCTCCGGGTTGGTGTACGGGTTGAGTGCGGAGCTGGACTGCACCATGCCCGCGAGCATCGCCGACTGCTCCAGGTTCAGGTCCTTGGCGTCGATACCGAAGTACGTGCGGGCGGCGTCTTGCACCCCGAAGGAACCGTTGCCGAACGGCACCAGGTTCAGGTACCGGGTGAGAATCTCCTCTTTGGAGAGTTCCTGATCGAGGGTCATTGCCATCCGGATCTCCCGGATCTTGCGGACCGGCGTGGTCTCGATCGCGGCACGGCGTTCGGCGTCGGTCTTGGCGACCACGTGCAGCAGATAGTTCTTCACGTACTGCTGATTGATGGTCGAGGCGCCCTGTTGAATCTGACCGGTGGTGGTGTTCGTGAAGAACGCCCGCATCGTGCCCTGCCAGTCCACCCCCTGGTGTTCGCCGAACCGTCTGTCCTCGATGGAGAGAATCGCCAACTTCATGTCGTTGGAGATCTGGTCGCTGGGGACCTCGAATCGGCGCTGGTCGTACAGCCACGCGATCGGGTTCCCGGTGATGTCGGTCATGGTCGTCACGGCCGGCACCACCCCGTCGGCCAGTTCGGCCGAGGAATTGCCGACGCTGTCGGCGGCACGGTTGGACGCGTACCCGAGCCCGGCGGCGATGGGAAACATCACCCCGGACAGCAGTACCCCCGCGGCCACGGTGGCGCCGGCGAGTTTGAGAACAGTCTTCTTGGAGTACATGACGGCACCTCATTCGACGGTGCACCGGCAACGAATCAACCGGTGCTGGAACGATTATCGGTCCCGGCGGCGCCGTCGGCATGCGAATGACACGCCTCCGACGCTCGAGGAAAATGGGAGGGACGACGGTCCCTCACCGGTGCCGGGCATGCAGAATCACGGCGATGAACCGGTGCGTGATCGGCCGCCCGTCGGGGGGACGGATCCGCGGCCACGCCGGACGTCCGACCGAAACATACTCGACCGACACGCATTGGCTGGACCGTTTCGGTCGTTCCGTCCCGCGGGCGAACTCACTTCTGCGTGAGCCGGGCTACCAGGTCGACGTAGCCCTGCTTGGCATCGGCGCTGCTCGTCCCCGCCAATTCCGCCCAGGCGTCGTATTTGGCGCGCTTGACCATGTCGAACCGGCCGGGTCGCTTACCTTCGACATCACCCTTCGACCCCTGTTTGAACAGCGCGTACAGCCGCAGTAGTTCCTCGTTGGCCGGCCGCGAGGTGAGCCTGTTGACGTTCTCCTGCGCGTCCGCAAACGCCTGATCCAGATCCGACATGGGCACCCCTGGCTCTCGGACGGACGATTCCGCGTAATCGTAGCGCCGTCTGTGGCGCGCGATCGGATCGGTGCGGAGCGAGCGGTCGAGCGTGTTCGGGTGACACGGTTGCAGCGAGCGGGAATTGGCGAGAGGGACTGCGGCGATCGGGGTTCCATGGATATGGTCGACGAGGTGCGGGGGTCACGGCGTGCGATGTGACCACGGAGCAGTCGCCGTGGCGGCCGGACCCGAACTCTGATGGAGGTGGGTATGACGGTCGCAGAGACGGTGGCGCCGTTGGTTCGCGCGGTGCTGGGTGGGCAGGTCCCGGTCGGGATCAAGTGTTGGGACGGCAGTCGCAGTGGGCCTCCGGACGCGCCGTGGCAGGTGCACCTCGTCAATCGGCGTGGTCTGCGGCGGTTGCTGTGGGCGCCCAACGATCTCGGTTTCGCTCGCGCCTACGTGTCCGGCGACATCGACATCGAGGGCGACCTGCTCGCGGGGCTGGACGTGCTGGAGCAGGTGTCGGATCCGAGTAGAGGACCCGGCGTACGGATCGACGGAGACACGAAGAAGGCGCTGGCGACAGCGGCGCTGCGCCTGGGGATCATCGGCCCGCCCCCGAAGCCGCCGGCGGAGGAGATGAAGCCGGCGCGCGGCCGCAGGCACGACAAGGGCCGTGACGCCGCCGCGATCAGCCACCATTACGACGTCGGCAACGACTTCTACCGACTCGTGCTCGGCGAGTCGATGACCTACTCGTGCGCGTACTGGGCGCAGCAGAGCGACGATCTGAGCGCGGCCCAATACGCCAAATGCGATCTGGTGGCCCGCAAGCTGGGCCTGACCGCCGGGATGCGGGTGCTCGACGTCGGCTGCGGGTGGGGGACATTCGCGCTGCACGCCGCACGTCACTACGGCGTGCAGGTCGTCGGTGTCACTCTGTCCCACGAGCAGGCGGACTACGCCGGCAAACGAATGGTCGAGGCGGGTGTGGGCGATCTGGTGCAGATCCGGGTCCAGGACTACCGCGACGTCACGGACGGCCCGTACGACGCGATCTCGAGCATCGGGATGGCCGAGCACGTCGGCGCCGCGATGCTGGAGACGTACGCCGCGGACCTGTTCGCGCTGCTACGCCCGCAGGGGCGGTTGCTCAACCACGCGATCTCGCGGCGGCCGGGCCATCCCGCTGCCACGTTCTCCAAGACGTCCTTCATCGACCGCTACGTGTTCCCCGACGGAGAACTCGAACCGATCGCAACGATGATCGAGGCGCTCGAGGGGGCCGGTTTCGAGGTGCGCGACGTCGAATCGCTGCGCGAACACTACGCACTGACCCTGCGGGCCTGGGTGGCGAATCTGGAGGCGAACTGGGACGAGGCGGTCGCCTGCAGCAGCGCCGGACGGGCGCGGGTATGGCGGCTGTACATGGCGGGCGCGGCGTTGGGCTTTTCGGCGAATCGACTCGGAATCAACCAGGTTCTGGCGGTCAAATGCGCCGAACGGGGTCGCAGCGGCATGCCCGGCACCCGTGCCGAACTCCTTCGGCGATCGACGCCGATACCCTCGGCGCCGGGCTCCGAACTCTGAAAACCGCGGGGACGAAGGCCGGACTGTGAGGAGGCGGACAAGGGTTCGGGTGCCCGCCTCCCGGGTCGGTCAGTCGCCGAGGACGGCGTCGGCCTCGATCTCGATGAGCAGGCCGGGGGCGATCAACGCGCTGACCTCGAGAATCGTCGTGGCGGGGCGGATGTCGCCGAACACCTCGCCGTGCGCGATGCCGGCCTCTTCCCAGCGGCTCATGTCGGTGAGGTACATCCGGGTCCGGATCACATCGGCGGTGCTCGCGCCGGCCTCCGCGAGTGCCGCTTCGATTCGGCGCAGTGCTTCCCGGGTCTGCTCTCCGAGATCGTCGCCACCGACGGGGCCGTCGGGGCCCGACGCCGTGGTACCCGAGACGGACACGAGTTGACCGATGCGCACGGCGCGGGAGTAGCCGATCTTGGCTTCCCACTCGGAACCGGACGAGACGTTGTTTCTGTTCGACATGAGCGACATTCTCGCAAGCCCCGATCCGGCGCTCACCGGCGCGGTCGTGCTCGACTCCGCCGCGCCCGGATGGGGCGAAGTCTTGACAGCGGTTAGAACAAATGTTCGCATGTACTCATGAGGTGGGATGGGCAAGCGGTCGACGCCGACGACGGCGCTTTGCCGGGGCTGGAACGTGCCGGCCTCGTGCGCAGTGTGCAGACCCCCGAGTTCGACGGCATCACCTTCCACGAGGTGCTCTGCAAGAGCGCACTGAACAAGATGCCCGAGGAGTCGCAGCTGCCGTTCCGGTTCACCGTCAATGCTTTTCGCGGTTGCTCGCATTCGTGCCGCTACTGTTTCGCGCGCCCCACCCACGAATACCTCGACCTCGACGCCGGCCAGGATTTCGACAGTCAGATCGTCGTGAAGACGAATGTCGCGGCGGTGCTGCGCAAGGAGCTGGGGCGGAGGTCGTGGAAGCGTGAGCATGTGGCGCTCGGCACCAACACCGACCCATATCAGCGGGCGGAGGGCCGGTACCGCCTCATGCCCGGGATCATCCGTGCGCTCGCCGAATCCGCCACGCCGTTCTCGATCTTGACCAAGGGAACGCTGCTGCGACGCGACCTCCCGTTGCTGACCCTGGCCGCCCAGCAGGTGCCGGTGAGCATCGGGGTGTCGCTGGCGATCCACGACCCCGACCTCCAGAAGTCGATCGAGCCGGGAACACCGAGTCCGAAGGCGCGCCTCGAGCTGATCCGGGCGATCACCGACGCCGGCCTGCCCTGCAATGTGATGGTGGCTCCCGTCATACCCTTTCTCACCGATTCGGTGCGGCATCTCGACGGCCTGCTCGAGTCCATCGCCGAGGCCGGCGCCTCGGGTGTGACCGTCTTCCCGATGCACCTGCGCGGCAGCACCAAGGGCTGGTTCATGAACTGGCTGTCCACCGAGCATCCCGCCCTGATCCGGCAGTACCGGCAGTTGTACGGGCGGGCGGCTTACGTTCCGCCGGAATACAAGTCGTGGCTGAAAGGGCGAGTCGACCCCCTCGTCGACCGGTATGGCCTCGGCGGCGGGGCGAAGCACCGCGAAGCCGGTAGCGTCGAGTCCGAACGCCGTGAACTCGTCGCCGCCGGTCGTCCCGGACCGGCGCTCACGCTGTTCTGACGCGGCGGCATCGCGCGACGTCGACACCAGTCGTGCGGACGAGTAACGCTCCGCACGTTCCCGGAGACAAGAGGGGCAGAGATTCGTCCGCCGCACACGACCGGGGAGCGCCATGCCTGTGGGACATCTGACAGCCCGTTCGGCGGTAGTGGGGTCGCTCGCCGCTGCCGCACTCCTCGGCGCTCCGGCCGCGGCCGGAGCGGATACGGCGGCCCTGACTCCCACCTACGCACTGGGGCACGGCCTGTACCCCGGCGATGTCAGCATCTGTGGAGGCCGGATCGACGCCCGGGCGTCGTCGGACTACCCGGAGCCGTACGGGCCGAACTACGTCATGTTGACAACGCATTTCGTGGGCACCTCCCGTGTCTGCATAGTCGACGGAACGCTGCGTTGGCGCAACCTCGACACCGGCGCCTCCGGAACGAAGCAGTGGGCGCTCAGCGGATGGGACGGTCCGGGTGCGCCGACAGCCGTGTATTTCGATCCGGGTGCGGGCCGGGTCAGCGTCGAGATCACCACGAGCACCCCGAACATCCCGGGTGGGGGCGAGTTCACGGCGTCCTGAGCTCAGATGCGACGGTTCACGCGAAGACGTTGTCCAGCCACGACTTCCACGCGTCCTGTGACTTCTCCTGGTCGGCGCCCGTGGCGAAGAGGTGGTGCGCCGCGTCGACCGTTCCGCCGAACGCGTTGCGCCCGTAGAACCGGAACAGGGCATCAGCGGTCCGGATGCCGATGAAGTTCGGCGTCAGGTAGTCGACGACGCCGTCGACCGTGCCGAATCCTGGAACGTCGACCGACACGGTGTCGCCGGTGCCCGAGGTGTCGGACAGGCCGAGAGCGGTGCGGAGCGTGGCCATTGCGCCGGGATCGGCGGAGCCCTCGGGGCCGCCGGCCGCGATGTAGGTGGCCGCGCGTCCCGGGAAGTGCTGGACGTACTGGCCGAGGCTGTGGAGGTAGAACGTGGTGTGCTTGTCGGCGCCGTCGTACTGGGCGTCCCAGTCGTCGGTGAAGATGCCGCTGTGCACGTACCGCAGGGCTGCGGTGCCTGCGGTGCCGCCGTCGCGGGCTTCGATGAGGTATTCGAGCGCGTTGAACCAGCCGTCCGGTCCGTCCTGGCGCACCGCGAACTTCTGCGGCGGCTCCCACGCGACGACGGCGGGGTCGTCCGGTCCCTCGTCGCCGACCCCGGGATCGAACCCGGTGGGGAACATCCACCCGCCGGTGCCGGTGGTGACGGCGGCGAACACGTCCTCCGGGGTGGCGTTCAGGACGACTTCACGGCGAATCTCGAAATTCTTCGACATGACTACTTCTCCTCGTGACGGTTGTCGGATGACTTCGCTTGCGCGGACGGTGTTTTCAAGCTGGGATGCAACGCGACGACGAGACGGTGCCTGCGCCCGCTCGGCGCGTTCTCGTCGTGGTAGCGGGCCACCAGGGTCTTCACGGACTCGCCGAGTTCGTCGGCGAACGTGGACCGGTCGGCCGCCGACGCGAACCGGATCTCGCTGTCGATCGCGTACGTGGCCAGCGGCTGACGCGCCGCAGTGGCGCCGGCGATCAACTCGCCGACCTCACGCACCAATCGCGCGGCCAGTGCCACCAACCACCGGGCGGACAGTTGGTCGGGTGAGCGGTCGGGATCGGGCGCGAGGGCGGCGAACGCGGCAGGGGAGATGACGTACGACGCGGCGGTCGCCTGGAACACCCGCTCGGTGACGTTCCCCTTCCTGCGTTCCTCGACGAGTTCGACGAGACCGTGCTCCTCGAGCGCCCGCAGGTGGTAGTTGGCCTTCTGCCGTGTCAATCCGACCGTCGCGGCGATGGAACTCGCCGAACCGGGCTCGGCGAGCGCCGCGAGCAGTCGGGCCCGAACCGGATCCAGGGAGATCTCGGCGGCGGCCGCCTGATCGATCACTGCTACGTCCAACATGCGTCCACTGTCCCACCGACAAATAAATCTGTCAAGACAAAAATGTTTGTCGGTGGAACGGGTGCTCAGCGCAACGCGGGCGGGTTGTTCAGGTCGCGTGCCGAGTAGGTGTCGCAGGCCTGCAGCTGGCCGGTCCGGTAGCCGGTGGCGAACCACTTCTGGCGTTGCTCCGAGGAGCCGTGCGTCCACCCCTCCGGGTTCACGCGTGTGCCCGCGGACGCCTGGATGCGGTCGTCACCGACCGACGAGGCGGCGGAAAGTGCGTCTTTGATGTCGTCGTCGGTGAGGGTGTCGAGGAACGGCGGTCCGCCGTCGGGGCCGGGGAGAGTGTCGGCGTAGTGGGCCCACACACCCGCGTAGCAGTCGGCCTGCAATTCGGTCCGGACCGCCGCGGAGTCGGCGCCCCGTGGATCGGCCTGCGCCCGCCCGATGTCGCCGAGCTGGTTCTGGATGTGGTGACCGAACTCGTGCGCCACGACGTATTCCTGCGCGAGCGGTCCGCCGCTGGACCCGAAACGGTCGACGAGAAGCTGGAAGAAGCTCGTGTCGAAGTACGCCGTGGAGTCCGCCGGGCAGTAGAACGGGCCGACGTCGCTGGTGGCGTTGCCGCAGCCGGTGTTCACCGACCCGGAGAACAGCACGACCTCCGGCGGAACGTACGCGGTGCCGGTCTGCTGCGCGAGCTCCTGACCCCACACGGAGTCGAGGCTGCCCGCGGTGAACACGACGCGGCAGTTCACGTCGCGGTTGGCGTCGGCGCCGGTTTCACATCCCTCGAGGCCGGCCGAACTCTGCGCCGAAGAATCCGTCGCGCCGCTGAGGCCGCCGAGCAGCGAACCCGGATCACCGCCGAGAAGCAGTGCGAGAACGAGCACGATCAGACCGCCCGCGCCGCCCCCCATCGCGAATTTTCCGCCGAGACCACCCCCGCCGCCTCCGCCTCCGACCGACACCCTGCCGGAGTCCATGCGGGCGCCCTCGTTGAAGGTCATGTGTCGTCGCTTTCTCTTCACTTTGCCGGTGCGGGCCGATCGAGCCTCGCACGTGAAGCGGGTATGCGTTTCCGCTCACGCACGGTGTCTCCGTAGGATCTCAGCCAACGAAGTAGCTTGCCCCATGTTTCGAAAGGAATCCCGTGCTGCGCACACATCTCGCCGGTTCATTGCGAGCCGAGCAGGCCCAGCAGACCGTAACCCTCACCGGTTGGGTTGCCAGGCGTCGTGATCACGGCGGGGTGATCTTCATCGACCTACGTGACGCGTCGGGCGTGGCCCAGGTGGTGTTCCGTGAAGGCGCGGCCGCCGAGCAGGCACACCGCCTGCGCGCCGAGTACTGCGTCAAGGTCACCGGTGTCGTCGAGGTGCGTCCCGAGGGCAACCAGAACTTCGAGATCCCGACCGGTGCCATCGAGGTCAACGTCACCGAACTCGAGGTCCTCAACGAGAGCGCGCCGCTGCCGTTCCAGCTGGACGACCAGGCCGGTGAGGAAGCACGCCTGAAGTACCGCTACCTGGACCTGCGCCGGGAGGGCCCCGGTCACGCCATCCGGTTGCGGTCCAAGGTCAACGCCGCGGCCCGCGCCGTCCTCGCGCACCACGAGTTCGTCGAGGTGGAGACGCCCACGTTGACGCGGTCGACGCCGGAAGGCGCCCGCGACTTCCTGGTACCCGCGCGGCTGCAGCCGGGCAGCTTCTACGCGCTGCCGCAGAGCCCGCAGCTGTTCAAGCAGCTGCTCATGGTCGGTGGCATCGAACGCTACTACCAGATCGCGCGCTGCTACCGCGACGAGGACTTCCGCGCGGACCGTCAGCCCGAGTTCACCCAGCTCGACATCGAGATGAGCTTCGTCAACCAGGACGACGTGATCCTCCTCGCCGAGGAGGTGCTGGCGTCGCTGTGGAAGCTGGTCGGGCACGAGATCAAGACGCCGATTGCGCGGATGACGTACGCCGAGGCGATGCGCCGGTACGGTTCCGACAAGCCGGACCTGCGCTTCGGGGTCGAACTCGTCGAGTGCGCCGAGTTCTTCACGGACACCACGTTCCGCGTCTTCCAGCAGGAGTACGTCGGCGCGGTCGTCATGCCCGGCGGTGCGAGCCAGCCGCGCAAGCAGCTCGACGCGTGGCAGGAATGGGCGAAGCAGCGCGGAGCCAAGGGCCTGGCGTACGTGCTGGTCGGCGAGGACGGCACCCTCGGCGGGCCGGTGGCCAAGAACCTCACCGACGCCGAACGTGAGGGACTCGCCGCGCACGTCGACGCGAAGCCGGGCGACTGCATCTTCTTCGCGGCCGGTGCCACCAAGTCGTCGCGGGCGCTGCTCGGCGCCGCGCGCGGCGAGATCGCCCGCAAGCAGAACCTCATCGACCCGGACGCGTGGGCGTTCGTGTGGGTCGTCGACGCGCCGCTGTTCGAGCCGACCGCGGACGCCACCGCGAGCGGCGACGTCGCGCTCGGGTACAGCGCCTGGACGGCGGTGCACCACGCGTTCACCTCGCCCAAGCCGGAGTCGATCGACACGTTCGATACCGACCCGGGTTCCGCTCTCGCGTACGCCTACGACATCGTCTGCAACGGCAACGAGATCGGCGGCGGCAGTATTCGTATCCACCGCAAGGACATTCAGGAACGGGTGTTCAAGGTGATGGGGATCTCCCACGACGAGGCCGAGGAGAAGTTCGGGTTCCTGCTCGACGCCTTCGCGTTCGGTGCCCCGCCGCACGGTGGAATCGCGTTCGGCTGGGACCGCATCACCGCGCTGCTGGCCGGTGTCGACTCGATCCGTGAGGTCATTGCGTTCCCGAAGTCGGGTGGCGGCGTCGATCCGCTGACCAGCGCGCCGGCTCCGATCACCGCGCAGCAGCGCAAGGAATCCGGTGTCGACGCCAAGCCGGAGCCGAAGGGCGAGGCGGCGGCCAAGGCGGACGCACCCGCCGCCAAGTAGGCGGGACCTCCGGCGCTCCAGGCCGGAGGTACCCGAACGAGCGGACGACGCGGAACAGCCGGGGGACACGATGTTGCACCTGCGAGTGATCTGTCCGGCCGAGCGCACCGAGGACGTCCTCGGTGTGCTCGCCGCGGAACCCGGCGCCACCCACGTGGTGGTGCTCCGCGACGCCGCGATCGACCCGGCCGGCGACGCGATCCAGGCTGACGTCGCCCGCGAGTCGGCGAACGACGTGATCGACGCGCTGGAGGCGCTCGGCATCGCGCGCACCGGCGCGATCACGGTGGAACCCGTCGAGACGGTGCTGTCGAAAGCCGCCCGGGACGCGGAGAAGGCGGCCCCGGGAGACCCCGCGGACAGCGTCGTCTGGGAGGAACTGGTCAGCCGGACCCGCGAGGAGTCGACGCTCAACGGCACGTTCCTGGCGTTCCTCACCATCGCCTGCCTGCTCGCCTCGGTGGGCGTGGTGACCGACTCGCCGATCACCGTCGTCGGGGCCATGGTGGTGGGTCCCGAATTCGGTCCCCTCGCCGCGCTGGCCGTCGCCCTGATGCGGCGCAAGCTCAGTCTGGCCCGACGGTCGCTGATCGCACTGCTCTGCGGTTTCCCGTTCGCGATGGCGGCGACGCTGATCGCGACCCTGCTGATGGAGCGGATCGGCTGGATGAATTTCGAGAGCATCGAGGCCCTCGACCAGGTCGATTTCATCTACCGGGTGGGCCCGCTGTCCCTGGTGGTCGCACTCCTTGCCGGCGGCGCCGGAATGCTCGCGCTCGTGTCCGCGAAGTCGGCGGCCCTCGTCGGTGTGTTCATCTCCGTCACCACCGTTCCCGCGGCCGGCTTCGCCGTCGTCGCGGTCACCGTCGGCGAATGGCGTGTCGCGGCGCTGGCGGCGCTGCAGCTCGGTGTGAACATGGTCGGCATCGTGGTCGCCGGAGTCCTCGTGCTGGCGCTCCGGCTGCGCAAGGGCAGCGATCCGCGGCGCCTCCTCGAACAGGCGCGGAAAGAGCGCCCCCTGTCGCCGCGGAGGATCCGATGAGCCTCACACCGCACGACGGCGGGGGATACGACGAACTCTTCGGCCGCGACGGCGCGGTCCGGGAACCGTGGGCCGAGTTGGCCGAGGACTTCGCCGGCAGCGGACCGGACGCCGTCCGCCGCCTGCAGTCCCGCATCCGGCTTCTCGTCGACAACCACGGCATCACCTACAACCCGCTCGACGGCTCGGACGTCCCGACCGCTCCGCCGCGCTGGGAGGTCGACGCCGTCCCGCTGGTGGTGGCGGCCGACGAGTGGGAGCACCTGGAAGCGGGCTTCGTCCAGCGCTCACGACTCCTCGACGCGGTGCTCGGGGATCTGTACGGTCCCATGACGCTCGTCCGCAGCGGCGCCGTCC
The DNA here is from genome assembly GCF_042674125.1 of Rhodococcus sp. NPDC056960. Classification (NCBI taxonomy): domain Bacteria; kingdom Bacillati; phylum Actinomycetota; class Actinomycetes; order Mycobacteriales; family Nocardiaceae; genus Rhodococcus; species Rhodococcus sp. NPDC056960. The sequence continues at coordinate 378,846 of NZ_JBHURF010000001.1, forward strand.
CCGCTCGCACGGTGTTCGGGCACCCCGGCTACGTCCGGGCGGCGCACGGCATCACGGTGCCGGGACGGCATCAACTGTTCCTGCACGGACTCGACGTCGGCCGCGGGGCCGACGGAACGTTCCACGCACTGCGCGACCACACGCAGTCCCCGGCCGGTGCCGGGTACGCGATGGCGGATCGCCGGGTCATCGCCCGGGCGATGCCCGGAATCTACGAGACGGTGGGTCCGCGCCCGCTGTCCTCGTTCGCTCAGTCGATGCGGCTCGCGGCGATCGATGCCGCCCCCGCCGGCACCGAGGACCCCCTGGTCGTCGTGCTCAGCCCCCGCACCCGCTCCGAGGCGGCGTTCGACCAGGCGTATCTCGCGACGGTCCTCGGCTTCCCGCTCGTGGAGAGCGCCGATCTGGTGGTCCGCGACGGCCACGTGTGGATGCGGTCCCTCGGCAACCTGGAACGCGTCGACGTGATCGTGCGGCGCGTCGATGCGGACCTCACCGACCCCCTCGACCTGCGTCCCGACTCCCGGTCCGGCGTGGTCGGGCTCGTGGAGGTGCTGCGTCGGGGCGCGGTGACCGTCGTCAACACACTGGGCAGCGGGATCCTCGAGAATCCCGTGCTCACCCGGCTGCTTCCGGACCTGTGCCGCCGGCTGCTGGGCGAGGACCTCCACCTCCCGTCGGCGCCGACGTTCTGGGGTGGCGACCGGTCCGAGCTGTCCCACATCCTGGCGAACGCGTCGTCGATGGTGCTGCGGGAGGTGCGCGGCGGATCGCCGGTCCTGCCCGCGGAACTCGGCGACGACGACCGGGAGGCCGTGCTGGACCGGGTGCGCGCCGAACCCGACCGGTGGGTGGGGCAGATCGTCCCGGACCCGTCGTACGCGCCCGCCGCCGACGGGTCGGGCGGCGTCGTCCTCGCGCCGGTCGGGATGCGGTTGTTCAGCGTCGCGCAGCGGGTGGGATACACCCCGATGGCCGGTGGTCTCGGCACGTCTCTGGTCCCTGGCGCCGAGCGCGGGGACCGCCGCCATGCCGGTGCGAAGGACGTGTGGGTCCGGCTGGCCCAGCGGACCGGATCCACCGAGGCGGGGGACGGCGCGGACCGGGAGCGGGACGGCGACGCCCTGCCCGTCTACGCGGCGACGACGTCCGATCTGATGACGTCGCCCCGCGCGCTCACCGAACTGTTCTGGATGGGCCGGTTCGCCGAGCGCGCCGAGGGAACCGCACGACTGATGATCGCCGTGGGCGAGAAGTACCGCGACTACCGGTTGCGGCCGTGGCTGGCCGGGGGCGGCAGCCTGCCGATCCTGCTCGACACGGTTTTGCGGGTCGCGGACGCCGACCACTACCCCGCGGACGGGTTCGACCGGGGCGCCGACTCCGATCCGGTCGCCGATCAGGTGCGGGTGCGGTCCGAGTTCCGATCGCTGACGGCCGACAGGAATCGGGACGGGTCGCTCGCGCACGCGGTCCGCGGCGTCGAGCAGGCCGCCCGTGCGGTGCGCGGGCAACTGTCCAATGACATCTGGGCCGTGCTCGGTTCGGTCGAGCGCGTGCTCGGGCAGGTCGCCGCGGACCCGGTCGACGACGGGTCCGTGTTGTTCGAGGCGCAGTCCGCGGTGCTCGGGGGGATGCTCGCCCTGTCGGGTGTCGCGGCGGAATCCCTGGTCCGCGACACCGGCTGGCACGTCATGGACATCGGCAAACGGATCGAGCGGGCGTCGACCCTCGTCGCGCTGGTGGAGTCGACGCTGCGCCGGGCGACGGACGCCGCGACCGAACGCGCGGTGATCGACTCGCTGCTCGTCGCCACCGAGAGCGCGGTGGTCTACCGTCGCCGCAACCGGAGCATCCGCCCGGCCGCCGTCGCCGAATTGCTGCTGTTCGACGTGAAGAACCCTCGGTCGCTGGCATTCCAGCTCGAGGCGCTGCGCGCGAATCTCGCCGCACTGCCGGATGCCTCGGGTGCGTCCCGCGCCGAGCGGCTCGTCGAGGACATGATCAACACCGTGCGGCGCGTCGACCCCGCCCGACTCGAATCGGTCGACGCCACCGGATCCCGGAAGGAGCTGGGGGAGCTGACGACCACCGTGCGCGCACTGCTGCGCGAGCTGTCCGACGTGATGCTGAAGGGACAGCTGTCGCTGCCCGGGGGCACCCAGCCGCTGTGGGGTAGCGGAACCGCGCGGAGCGCCGCGCAGGGAGGTGTGCCCGCATGACGGACGTGCCGCCCCCGGCGGACGACGCGGCGGAGCGTCCGGTGCTGCGCCGCTTCACGATCACCCACCGCACCACCTACACGTATTCGGGGCCGGTGTCCGCGTCGTACGGTCGCGGATACCTGCTGCCGCGCGACACCGACGAACAACGGTGCGTCAGTTCGGTCGTCGAGATCTCACCGACACCCGCGGACCGCTCCACCGGCTCCGACGCGTACGGCAACCGAAATCTGTACTTCCAGGTGAGCACGCCGCACGAGGAGCTGGTCGTGGCGGCCGAATCCGAGGTCGAGGTGTTCGGGCCGGACACGGGCAGGCTCACCACCGCGCCGGCGAATTCGCCGTGGGAGCTGTCACGGCCCGTGGGCACCGAGGGGGCGATGGCGCAGGAATTCGTGCTGGATCTCGAACCCCCCGAGATCGGCGACGCCGTCCGCGAGTACGCGGCCCCGAGTTTCCCGCCCGAACGGCCCCTCGTGGACGCTGTGATCGATCTCACCACCCGCATCCACCGCGACTTCCGCTACAAGTCGGGATCGACGTCCGTGTCGACGCGGGTCGCGGAGGTCCTGGAGAAGCGGTCGGGCGTGTGCCAGGACTTCGCCCGGCTCGCCATCGCCTGCCTGCGGTCCCGGGGGCTCGCCGCCCGGTACGTGTCCGGTTATCTGGCGACGCAACCGCCGCCCGGCAAGGAACGGATGATCGGCGTCGACGCCACCCACGCGTGGGCGGCCGTGTGGATGCCGGGGGACCGGTGGCTGGCCTTCGACCCCACCAACGACCAGCTGGTCGACGAGCGATACACGGTGGTGGCGTGGGGTCGCGACTACGCGGACGTGCCGCCGCTGCGGGGTGTCATATACACAGAGGCACGAAACAGCACCATTGCGGTGTCGGTTGACGTGGCGCCGATGGAAGTGCTCGCACCGGATCAGCCGAAATGCTGAAATTCATCGGGGCTTCCCTAGGAGGACTCGATGATCCGTGTCACTAGCAGGTAAGTTGGTCCGCGATGACTGCAATACTGGCAGACCCCGTTTCAGAGGTAGTTGCCGCAGCCGAGAAGCTGCTGACCCGCCGCACCGGCGCACCCGTGACACTGGTGGATCCCGTGGATCTCGGCGGCAGTGGCCGCTCCATCGTGCTCCGCGTGCGGGTTGCGGAGAATCCCTTCTCCCTTCCGCGGACGTTGGTGATCAAGCAGGTCCGTGAGGAGTCCGGGGTGTCCGGGGCGCGGGCCGTCGATCCCGACGACCTGGCCGGAGACAGTGGCAGCGCCTTCCTTCGCGAAGCCGTGTCGTATCAGTTCGCGACCGCGCTGGCGACGGACAGCCGTCCCGGCGCCGAACTGCTCGCGTCCGACCTCGACGCCCGGCTCCTCGTGCTCAGCGACCTCGGTGACGCGACTCCCATCAGTGCCCTGCTCGAGCACTCCGACGCCGACACCGTCACCAACACCCTCATGGCCATGGCCCAGGCGCTCGGTCGCATGCACGCGGCCACCGTGGGCCGCGAAGAAGACTTCACCGCGTTGCTGCGCCGCGCCGAGGTCGCGCACTGCGACGATACCGTCGCCGAGCAGGTGGAGCGGGCGGTGCCTGCCGTGCCGCGCCTGCTGGCCGAGATCCTCGGCGTCGACGTCTCCCCGGAGCTGACCGATCAGGTCGCGCGCGCCGCCAAACTGTTCGAGAGCGGCCGGTTCCGGGCGTTCAGCCCGTCCGACCTGTGCCCGGACAACATCATCGTCAACGACGAGGGTGTGCGGTTCCTCGACTACGAGTGGGGCGGTTTCCGTGACGCCATGCTCGACATCGCGTATGCGCTGGTCTCGTTCCCGGGCTGCCTGTGCAGCATCGACCTCTCCGAAGACCGGACGCAGGCGATGATCGAGGCGTGGCGGGCCGAGGTGGTGGGCATGTGGCCCGCCCTCGCCGACGACAACGTCCTCGCGGCGCGCATGGTGGAGGCGCAGCTGATCTGGGTGTGGCTCAGCACGTACCTGTTCCTGCCCGAGAACCACACCCGCATCGCCGCGGTCCGCGAGCATCACCTGTCCGTGCCGCGCTCCGAGGCGCTGATCCAGCGCTGGGACAAGCTGGCCCGGTCGGCGGACCACGCCGGAAACACGGTGGTCGCCCACCACGCCCGCACCATCGCCGACACGATCCGGGGACTGTCCGTCGGCTGACCCGCGGCCCGGCCGGAGTGGGTCGGACGGTGCGGTCCCGGGTAGCGTCGAACTTGTGAGCGATCTTTTCGGAGCCGATGTCGGCGAGGACGAGTCGGCAGGACTGTTCGAGTCGGCGCGGCCGGACGAGGCGGCGGCACCGCATTCCCTCCCGTCCCCGGCGTCGGTGAGTCCGCACGCGCCGCTGGCCGTGCGGATGCGCCCCCGCACCCTCGGCGAGGTGGTCGGGCAGCAGCACCTCCTCGGTCCCGGGGCGCCGCTGCGGCGCCTCGTCGAGGGGTCCGGGGCGGCGTCCGTGCTGCTGTACGGCCCGCCCGGCACCGGGAAGACGACGCTGGCGTCGCTGATCTCCGGTGCCACCGGCCGCCGCTTCGAGGCCCTGTCCGCCCTGTCCGCGGGGGTCAAGGAGGTGCGCGGCGTCATCGAACTGGCCCGCCGCCGCCTCCTCGCCGGCGAGCAGACGGTGCTGTTCATCGACGAGGTGCATCGCTTCTCGAAGACTCAGCAGGATGCGCTGCTGGCCGCCGTGGAGAACCGGATCGTGCTGCTCGTGGCCGCCACCACCGAGAACCCGTCGTTCTCCGTGGTGTCCCCGTTGCTGTCGCGCTCCCTCGTCCTGCAATTGCAGTCCCTGACGGCGGACGACGTCGAGAACGTCCTCGACCGCGCCCGCACCGACGAGCGCGGTCTCGCCGGGGAGATCGAGATCGCGGGCGACGCCATGGACCACCTGGTGCGGCTCGCGGCCGGTGACGCCCGGCGCGCGCTCACCGCACTCGAGGCGGCGGCCGGGGCGGCGCTCGACCAGGCCGGCGACGCCGAGCGTCCCGTGCTGCTGGACCTGGCGACGGTGGAGGCGAGCGTCGACAAGGCCGCCGTCCGCTACGACCGCGACGGCGATCAGCACTACGACGTGATCAGCGCCTTCATCAAGTCCATCCGCGGCTCCGACGTCGACGCGGCCCTGCACTACCTGGCGCGGATGCTGACCGCAGGTGAGGACCCGCGATTCATCGCACGGCGACTGGTCGTCCACGCCAGCGAGGACGTCGGGATGGCCGACCCCACCGCGTTGCAGACCGCGACCGCCGCCGCGCAGGCGGTCCAGCTGATCGGCATGCCGGAGGCCCGCCTCGCCCTCGCCCAGGCCACCATCCACCTCGCGACCGCACCGAAGTCGGGGGCTGTCACCGCCGCGCTGGGTGCCGCGATGGCGGACGTCGCGGCCGGAAACGCCGGGCTCGTCCCACCCCATCTGCGCGACGGCCACTACGCGGGAGCGGCGAAGCTCGGCAACGCCGTCGGCTACCGCTATCCCCACGATCACCCGGACGGCGTGCTGGCGCAGCAGTATCCGCCGGACGAGCTGGTCGGTGTCGACTACTACCAGCCCACCACGCACGGCGGTGAGCGCGACATCGCGGGGCGGGTGGGCAAACTGCGCGCCATCGTCCGCGGCACGAACCGTCAGGGTGGCCGGTTAAGCTGAATGTTGCCGAAGTGCCGGGTGTGCCCAGCCGCCCGGCGACCGTAGTTGCCCTCGAGACAGACAATAAGGATCACTGACGTGCAGACCCACGAGATTCGCCGGCGCTTCCTCGACCATTTCGTCAAGGCAGGCCACACCGAGGTACCCAGCGCCTCGCTGATTCTCGACGATCCGAACCTGCTGTTCGTCAACGCCGGAATGGTCCAGTTCGTGCCGTACTTCCTCGGCCAGCAGACCCCGCCGTACCCGAGGGCGGCCAGCGTCCAGAAGTGTGTCCGAACCCTCGACATCGAGAATGTGGGCATCACCACACGGCACAACACGTTCTTCCAGATGGCCGGAAACTTCTCCTTCGGCGACTACTTCAAGCGCGACGCGATCAAGCATGCGTGGGCACTGCTCACGTCGAGCGTCGACGACGGCGGATACGGGTTCGACCCGGAACGGATCTGGGTCACCGTCTACCTCGACGACGACGAGGCCCGCGACATCTGGCGGGACGAGGTCGGGGTCCCCGAGACGCGGATCCAGCGTCGCGGCATGGCCGACAACTACTGGTCCATGGGCATCCCCGGCCCGTGCGGCCCGTGCTCGGAGATCTACTACGACCGCGGTCCCGCCTACGGCCGGGAGGGGGGGCCCGAGGCCGACGAGGATCGGTACATCGAGATCTGGAATCTCGTGTTTATGCAGAACGAGCGCGGGCTCGGAATCAGCAAGGACAACTTCGAGATCCTCGGTCCGCTGCCCAAGCAGAACATCGACACCGGCATGGGCGTCGAGCGGGTGGCGTTCCTGCTGCAGGGCGTCGACAACGTGTACGAGACCGATCTCGTGCGGCCGGTCATCGCGAAGGCCGAGGAACTGTCGGGCCGGAAGTACGGCGCCAGTCACGACGACGACGTGCGCTTCCGGGTGATCGCCGATCACGCGCGGACCGCCGCGATGCTCATCGCCGACGGAGTGAACCCCGGCAACGACGGGCGCGGCTACGTCCTGCGCCGCCTGCTGCGGCGCATCGTCCGGTCCGCGAAGCTCCTCGGCGCCGACAAGCCCAGCATGCGTGAGTTCATTACCGTCGTCCGCGACACGATGGCTCCGTCGTACCCGGTCCTCGACACCGACTTCAGCCGGATCGAAACGGTCGCCGTCGGCGAGGAGACCGCGTTCCTCAAGACCCTGACGTCCGGGTCCAAGCTCTTCGAAGGTGCCGCCGAGTCTGTGAAGGCCTCGGGCAAGTCGACGATCGGCGGCGAGCAGGCGTTCGCGCTCCACGACACGTACGGCTTCCCGATCGACCTCACCCTGGAGATGGCGGCCGAGGCGGGACTGACGGTCGACGAGGAGGGTTTCCGCGCGCTGATGGCGGAGCAGCGGCAGCGCGCGAAGGACGATGCGCAGGCGCGCAAGCACGCCCACGCCGACCTCACCGTCTACAAGGAACTGCTCGACCGCGGGCCCACCGAGTTCACCGGATTCCACGAACTGGTCTCCGAGGCGCACGTTCTCGCGCTGATCTCGCAGGGGCAGCGGGTGCCTGTCGCGGCGGCGGGCCAGGACGTCGAGGTGATCCTCGACCGCAGCCCCCTGTACGCGGAGGCGGGCGGCCAGATCGCCGACCTCGGCACCCTCACCGGTCCGGGTCTGCGGGTCAAGGTCAACGACGTGCAGAAGATCGCCAAGAAGCTGTGGGTGCACAAGGTCACCGTGCAGGAAGGCCAGATCACCGAGGGCGACGTCGTGCTCGCGCAGGTCGACGCCGAGTGGCGCAAGGGTGCCACCCAGGGCCACTCCGGCACCCACATGGTGCACGCGGCGCTGCGACAGGTGCTGGGCCCCAACGCAGTTCAGGCCGGCTCGCTGAACAAGCCGGGATACCTGCGTTTCGACTTCTCCTGGCAGGGCGCGCTGACGGAAGCGCAGAAGCAGGACATCGAGGTCGTCGCGAACGAGGCCGTGGCCGCCGATTACTCGGTGAACACGTTCGTCACCGACCTCGACAAGGCGAAGTCGATGGGCGCCATGGCGTTGTTCGGCGAAAACTACGGCGACGAGGTGCGGGTCGTCGAGATCGGCGGGCCGTTCTCGATGGAGCTGTGTGGCGGAACTCACGTCGGAACCTCCGCGCAGATCGGCAACGTGACGCTGCTCGGCGAACAGTCGGTCGGTTCCGGTGTGCGCCGCGTCGAGGCCTACGTCGGGCTCGACTCCTACCGCTACCTCGCCAAGGAGCGCGCCCTCCTCGCCGGTCTGTCGTCGTCGCTGAAGGTGCCCTCGGAAGAGGTGCCTGCCCGCGTCGAGGCGCTGGTGGAACGACTTCGGGTGGCGGAGAAGGAACTCGAGCAGACCCGCGCGCAGGCGGTTCTCGCGTCCGCGGGCACGTACGTCGAGAAGGCGCAGCGGGTCGGGCCGGTGCTGCTGGTCGCGGACTCCGCCCCGGCCGGGGTCGGGGGCAACGACCTGCGCGGGCTCGTCACCGACATCCGTGGCCGCTTCGGCACGCAGCCCGCAGTGGTCGTGCTGCTCGGTGACGTCGACGGCAAGGTTCCGTTCGTCGTAGCGGTGAGCAAGGCGGCCCAGGAACTCGGACTGTCGGCCGGTGATCTCGTCAAGGAATTCGGGCCGAAGATCGGCGGCCGCGGCGGCGGAAAGGCCGACATGGCACAGGGTTCCGGCTCGGACACCACCGGAATCGCGGCCGCCCTCGACGCTGTCCGCGGACAAGTCGCGGACAAGGTGGGGAGCCAGTAGCGGTGGATCGCGCGGAACAGGGTCCGGATCGACCTGGAGTCGACGACCCTGGGCGCGGTCGGCGCATCGGCATCGATGTGGGCAGTGTCCGGATCGGGGTCGCGTCGAGCGACCCCGACGGGATCCTCGCCACTCCCGTGGAGACGGTGCCGCGGTCCAAGGAGCGTGGGCCCGACGCGCCGGATATCCGGCGCATTGCCGACATTGTCGAGGAATACGAAGCGGTGGAGGTTATCGTCGGTCTGCCGCAGACCTTGCGGGGTGAACGGGGAAAGGCCGCCTCGATCGCTACGGTGTTCGCGAAGCGATTGCGAAGGACGGTCGACCCGGTACCTGTGCGGATGGCAGACGAACGTCTGACGACCGTCACTGCCGCGCGGGCGCTTCGCGAGAGCGGTGTCAGTGCGAGAGGCCAGCGTCCGGTGATCGACCAGGCTGCGGCGGTGGCGATCTTGCAGGGATGGTTGGACGAGCGGAGCAGGTCGGTGGACGCAGGGGATTCGGGGGCGGACGTGCAGGTACCGGAGGCAGGCCAGTGAGCAATCATCGGCGCCCGGCCGGCGAACGAACCGAGTTCCACTACGTTCCCCGTCAGCCGCGGCGGCACCGCTACCTCGAAGACGACGACCAGGTCGACTACACCCCGCCCCCTGACGACGATGATGTCGTCACCACCGGCAGACACGCGGTGCTCTACGACGACCGGGATCACGACGACCACGAGGTCGCGGAGCCGGACGTCGACCACACAGAGCCGGTGTACGAACAGCCGGTGCACGAGCAACCAGCGTACGAGCGGCCCGTCCACCCCGAACCCGTGTACGAGGACGGATACGGTCCCCGTTCCTACGGGGACATGCGTGGTTACCGTGAATCCGCCGACGACGCTCACGCCGAAGTAGGCGAGCCGCACGGAGCCGAGACGTATTCCGGCGACGGGTACGAGCAGACTCTCGAACGCGAACCCGAACACGACCGGGCTTTCGCGGACGCCGAGACGCAAATCATCGCGGCCATCCCCGAAGCCTCGATCCCCGACGCCGCGATCCCCGAGGAGATCCCGCCGACCCGCAGCCACGCCCGTGCGCAGGCGCGGCGCCGCAGTCAGGCTCGTGGACGCGCACGCCGCGGCAAGGTGTTCGGCGTCCTCGCCGCCGCATCGGTCCTGATCGTGCTGGTGGGCATGGTGTTCGTCGGAGGAAAGATGTTCTTCGGCAACGAGGCACCCGCGGACTACGCCGGTCCCGGCGGTCCCGAAGTGGTCGTGCAGGTCCATCCGGGCGACACGGCGGAGCAGATCGCGTCGGCCCTGGCGGACCGGGACGTCGTCGCCAGCGGATCGGCCTTCTTCAACGCCGCGGTCCAGAGCAACGCGATGAACTCGGTGCAGCCCGGCTTCTACAGCCTGTCCACCCAGATTTCGGCGAAGGACGCCGTGCAGGAACTGGTCGACCCCGCCTCACGGGTCGGGCACATGATCATCTCCGAGGGCCGGCAACTCCACGACACGACCGACGTGCAGACCGGCGCCAAGAAGAAGGGGATCTACACGCTGATCTCCGAGGCCAGCTGCCTGGGTGACGCCGGCCAGGAACACTGCATCGGCTACGACGACCTCAACGCCGCAGGCGCGGGCGACCTGTCCGCGCTGGGTGTGCCCGACTGGGCGAAGGACTCGGTCGCCGGGGTTCCGGACCGCGACCGCCAGCTCGAGGGGCTGATCGCTGCGGGCAGTTGGGATTTCGATCCGACCGCGGGTCCCGCCGCCATCTTGCAGCGGCTGGTCACGGAGAGTTCCGCGAGTTACGAGAAGACCGGAATCCTCACCGCGGGCAACCAGGTCGGTCTGACGCCGTACAAGATGCTGATCGCGGCGTCCCTGGTGGAACGCGAGGCGATGCCGGCCGACTTCTCGAAGGTGGCCCGGGTCATCCTCAACCGCCTCGCGGTCAACCAGGCGCTGCAATTCGATTCCACGGTCAACTACGCGCTGGACACCACCGAACTGGCCACCACCGACGCCGACCGCGCACAGGTGACGCCGTGGAACACATACGCCAGCCCCGGTCTGCCTGCCACGCCGATCTCGTCGCCGAGTATCGGTGCCCTCCAGGCGGTCGAGCAACCGGCGCCGGGCGATTGGATCTACTTCGTGACAGTCGATTCCAAGGGGACGACGCTGTTCACGAAGAGCTACGAAGAACACCTGGCCAACATCGACCAGGCTCTGAACAATGGGATTCTCGACAGTGGACGATGAGATGGTGACCGCACGCAAGGCTGCGGTGCTGGGCAGCCCGATCGCGCATTCGCGTTCGCCGCAACTGCACCTCGCAGCGTATCGCGCGCTGGGCCTGACCGACTGGACGTACGAGCGGATCGAATGCGACGGGGAGCGGCTTCCCGGCCTGGTGTCCGGGCTCGGCCCGGAGTGGGTCGGGTTGTCCGTCACGATGCCCGGCAAGATCGCGGCACTCGCGTTCGCGTCCGAGCGCACCGAGCGGGCCGTCGCGATCGGCTCGGCGAACACGCTCGTCCGGATCGACGGCGGCTGGCGTGCCGATTGCACCGATGTGGACGGCGTCAGCGGTGCACTCACCGCGGGCGGCGTCGGAACGATCGCGGACGCGGAGGCGGTCGTCGTCGGGGCCGGGGGAACGGCCCGTCCGGCGCTCGTGGCCCTCGCCGACATGGGAGTGAAGTCGGTGACCGTGGTGGCCCGCGACGCGGGCCGGGCCGCGGGGGCGCTGGCCTGCGCGGAGTCGGTGGGCCTCGACGTCCGGTTACTCGGATTCGACAGTCCGGAACTCGGTGCCCGCTGCGCCGAGGCGGCCGCGCTCGTCAGCACCGTTCCGTCCGCTGCCGTCGCCGCGTATGCGGACGTCCTCGGGCGGGCGCCGTTCGTTCTCGATGCGATCTACGACCCGTGGCCGACCCCGCTGGCGGCGGCGGTCGAGGCGGCCGGTGGAACGGTCGTCGGTGGCCTGTCGATGCTGCTGCACCAGGCGTTCGGGCAGGTCGAGCAGTTTACCGGGCGCCCGGCGCCGCGGGAGGCCATGGCGGCCGCTCTGGGCTAGTTGTCCACAGGGCTGGGAACTATCCACAGGCCGGTCGTTCCGCCAGGTCGCCACGACCGCCGGGGTGGCCGGGGCGCGCACCCTGATCGTCATGTGGTGGCTGATCGCGACGAGTGTGGTGGCCGGTGCGGGTGCGGGACGGTGTGCGCGTCTGACCGCCGGTCGATACGGGGGCCGGGTCCGGCCGGGCTGGTGCGAGGCCGTGTGCGCCGTCGGTGTCGCGGTCACGGTCCGGACCGGGGGAGTCGATGCCGCGCCGTGGGTGCTGCCGTGCGCGACCGCGTTCTGGTGGTGGTGCATCGCTCTCGCGGTCACCGACCTGTGCGTGCGAACGTTGCCGAACCGGCTCACGCTGCCGGGTTTCCTGGTGATCGCCGGCTTCGGTGCCGTGACCGGATCCGCCGGCGCCGCCGTGCTCGGCGGGCTCCTGCTGGCGTCGGCGTATCTCGCCATGTACCTCGGTGCACCGGGGGCTCTCGGGGCCGGTGACGTGAAACTTGCGCTGGGCGTCGGTGCGGCGACCGGTCTGGCCGGGGGAGACGCGTGGGTGTGCGCGGCCGCGCTTGCGCCGGCACTGACCGCGACGGCGGGCTGCGTCGTCCTCGTCGCCCGGCGAGCGCCGCGGCCGCTCCCACACGGACCGTCGATGTGCGCCGCGACACTCGTCGCGCTGTTCTCCGCGCACATCACGTGAACGAGGCACCGGGCTCACACGGTTGGGAGGACCACCGTCACTGCCGAACGCGGCGACATGGAAGGATATTGGACGTGCTGCGCTGGATAACTGCCGGAGAATCCCATGGTCCCGCCCTCGTCGCGATGCTCGAGGGGATGGTCGCGGGCGTCGAAGTGACGTCCGAGGACATCTCGACCCAACTCGCGCGACGTCGCCTCGGCTACGGACGCGGCGCGCGGATGAAGTTCGAGGCCGACAAGGTCACCATCATCGGTGGTGTGCGACACGGGCGCACGCTCGGCGGTCCGATCGCCGTCGAGGTGGGCAACACCGAGTGGCCCAAGTGGGAAACCATCATGTCCGCCGACCCGGTGGACGCCGACCTGCTCGCCGATCAGGCGCGGAATGCGCCGCTCACCCGTCCCCGGCCCGGGCACGCCGACTACTCGGGCATGCTCAAGTACGGCTTCGACGACGCCCGCCCGGTGCTCGAACGCGCGAGTGCACGCGAAACCGCGGCCCGCGTCGCGGCCGCGACGTTCGCCCGCGGTTTCCTCCGCCAGGTGTTCGGTGTGGAGGTCCTGTCGCACGTCATCTCCATCGGCGCATCCGATCCGTACGTCGGACCCGAACCCACCGCATCCGACCTGTCCGCGATCGACGCCAGCCCGGTCCGTGCCTTCGACAAGGCCGCCGAGGACTCGATGATCGCGGAGATCGAGGCCGCCAAGCGGGACGGCGACACCCTCGGTGGCGTCGTCGAGGTGGTCATCCACGGTCTCCCCGTCGGTCTCGGGTCGTTCATCAGCGGCGCCGACCGACTCGACGCGCGTCTCGCGTCCGCCCTCATGGGTATCCAGGCGATCAAGGGTGTCGAGGTCGGCGACGGCTTCGAGACCGCGCGCCGGCGTGGCAGCCAGGCACACGACGAGATGCGGCCCGGACCGGACGGAATTCTGCGTTCGACCAATCGTGCGGGTGGCCTCGAGGGCGGCATGACCAATGGTGAGGCGCTCCGCGTGCGTGCGGCGATGAAGCCGATCTCGACGGTCCCGCGGGCGCTGGCCACCGTCGACATGTCGACCGGCGAGGAGGCCGTGGCCATTCACCAGCGGTCCGACGTGTGCGCGGTGCCCGCCGCCGGTGTGGTCGCCGAGGCGATGGTCGCATTGGTCGTCGCCCAGGCGGCACTGGAGAAGTTCGGGGGCGACTCGGTCGCGGAAACGGCCGCCAACTACGAGCGCTACGCGTCCGGCGTCGCCGCCCGGCTCGCGCGATGACCATCCAATCCGCCCGCGCAACGGGGCGGTGACGGGTGATGGCACCGAAAGCCGTGCTCGTCGGTCCGCCGGGAGCAGGTAAGTCCACGATCGGACGGCGCCTCGCGCAGGCATTGGACCTTCCGCTGTTCGACACCGACGTGGCGGTCGAGGAAGAGGCGGGTCGCACGATCGCCGAGATCTTCGTCCAGGAGGGCGAACCCGCTTTCCGGGCGCTGGAAGAAGAGATCGTCCGGAAGGCCATCGAGAGCCACGAGGGGATCGTCTCGCTCGGCGGCGGGTCCATCCTGTCCGAGCGCACCCGCGAATTGTTGAAGGGCCAGACGGTGATCTACCTCGAGATCAGCGTTGCCGAGGGGCTCAAGCGCACGGGGACCAACACCGCCCGCCCGCTCCTCGCCGGTGGCGACCCCCGCCAGAAGTACACCGAGTTGATGCGCAAGCGCCGACCGCTGTACCGGCAGGTGGCCTCCATCCGGATCCGCACGGACGGGCGGAGCCCCGCCCGGGTGGTGCAGCAGTTGCTGGCGAAACTCGCCGAATGAGCGGCGGTCCCGGCGGAACAGAGACAGCCGAGAATCTCGGACAAGACGGAGCGGAGCAGCAGACAGTGACCGAACCGGTACGCGTACAGGTGCAGACGGCCAACCCCTACCCGGTCATCATCGGGCGCGGATTGCTCGGCGAGTTGGTGGACGAACTCGCCGGCACGCGGACGGTGGCGATCTTCCACCAGCCGCCGCTCGCGGAGACGGCGGAGGCGGTCCGCGCCGCGCTCGCCGAGAAGGGCATCGATGCGCACCGCATCGAGATCCCGGACGCGGAGGACGGCAAGGACCTGGCCGTGGCCGGTTTCTGCTGGGAGGTGCTGGGCCGGATCGGACTGACCCGCAGCGACGCCGTCGTCAGTCTGGGCGGCGGCGCGGCCACCGACCTCGCCGGGTTCGTCGCGGCGACGTGGATGCGCGGCGTGCGGGTGATCCACGTGCCCACGACGCTGCTCGCGATGGTGGACGCCGCGGTCGGCGGCAAGACGGGTATCAACACCGAGGCCGGCAAGAACCTGGTCGGGTCGTTCCACGAGCCGTCGGCCGTGCTGATCGATCTGGCGACGCTGGAGACGGTGCCCCGCAACGAGATCGTCGCCGGCATGGCGGAGGTCGTGAAGACCGGCTTCATCGCCGACCCCGTCATCCTCGACCTGATCGAGGCCGACCCCGAGGCCGCCCTCGATCCGACGGGAACGGTTCTGCCCGAACTGATCCGGCGATCCGTGGAGGTCAAGGCCAAGGTGGTGGCCGCGGATCTGCGTGAATCCGACCTCCGCGAGATCCTCAACTACGGGCACACCCTCGGACATGCCATCGAACGCCGCGAGCGGTACCGCTGGCGTCACGGCGCCGCCGTGTCCGTCGGGCTGGTGTTCGCGGCGGAACTGGGGCGGCTGGCGGGACGGCTCGACGACGCGACCGCGGATCGCCACCGCACCATCCTCGAACTGGTCGGGCTGCCCACCACGTACGATGCGGACGCCTTCGGTCAGCTCGTCGAGGGCATGCAGACCGACAAGAAGAACCGGGCCGGTGTGCTGCGGTTCGTCGTGCTCGACGGACTCGCGAAGCCCGGACGACTCGAGGGACCCGACCCGTCTCTGCTGGTGGCCGCGTACTCGGCCGTTGCCCGCGAGGAGAAGCCGGGCGGCGGGGCCATCCTGCTGTGACATAGGGCCGGACGGACGAACGCGGCGGTGTGAGCGAATGCGCTCACACCGCCGCGTTGTCCGTCGAGGGAGAACCGTGTCTGTCAGTCGCGGCGCTGATCGTCCGACGGGCGCTTGCCGAGGTCGACGGGGTCCCGCCAGCCGGTGTCCCCGCCCTCCGTGTGATCGAGATCGGACGTGTCCTCGCGGTAATTGTGCACCGGTTCGAACACGGTCGTGTCGGCGTCGGATCCGGCATACCCGGTCTGCTCGTAGGCCTGCCCGGGATAGTTCTCGCCGTAGCCCTCGTCGTCGGCGACGGCGGCGGCCGCGGTTCCCCCCGCTGCGGCTCCGGCGGCCGCTCCCGCCCCGTGCGCCGTCTGCTGCCGTTCACTGCGGTCCTTCCCGGTCTTCGGGGACTCGCGGCCGACGAAGAACCGGCCGAGGAACACGGCGAGCATGGCCGGAACGAAGATGAGCAACACCGTGAAGGCGGCCCCGGACGTGATCTCGAAGAAGAACGAGTTCTGCGTGACATTGAGGTTCGGGACGAGGTTGGCCAGCCAGCTCCCGACACCCGCGACGATCCCCCCGAGCAGCGCCGCCTTCAGCCACAACATCGTCAGGTCGGCGCCGTCCTCCGGATCCGGGTTCCGGCGACGGTCCCGGATGCCGTCGATTCCCGCCCAGATCAGCGCCACGAGCACGACGACCAGGAGTGCGAGCCATCTCAGAGCGGAACCCTGAAGGGGCCACTGTGTGATCGACACACCGAGGATCACACGAACGAAAACATGTATCAGGGCCATGCCGAGGCCGCGTACCACCCACGCATTCATGGGCACAGCGTAACCAGCGGGATTTGCGGCGTGTGGCCTAACCCACACGGTCGCGCTCTGCAACCTGTTCTCGCCGTCGGCGCGGGCCGTCGATCCGTGCCCGCAGGGTGCCGGTTTGCCGGTACGTTTGACGACATGCCTGCTGATCATGGTTCGCGGCGCGCGGCGCTGCGCGCGGCCCTCGCCGCCCGGGATCTCGACGCACTGCTGGTGACGAATCTGGTGAACATCCGGTACCTCACCGGGTTCACCGGATCCAATGCCGCGCTGCTCGTGCACGCCGCCGACGCCGAGGGCGCCGAGGAGCGCACCGTCATCTGCACCGACGGCCGTTACCTCACGCAGGTGGCGGAACAGGTTCCCGATCTGCGGGCGGAGATCGACCGCGCCAGCGCCGCGCACCTGATCGACAGGCTCGGGCGCGGGTTCCCGTCGTCGTTGGCGTTCGAGAGTCACGTCGTGACCGTGGACGAGTTCGCGGCCTGGTCTCTGCTCGCGCCGGACGCCCGCCTCGATCCCGTTCCGGGGCTCGTCGAGGAACTGCGGATGGTGAAGGACGATCACGAGGTCGAGTTGCTCCGCACGGCGTGCGCGGCGGCCGACTCGGCGCTCGCCGATCTGATCGAGCGCGGCGGCCTCCGGCCCGGCCGCACCGAGAAGGAGGTGGGCCGCGAACTGGAGGCGCTGATGCTCGAGCACGGCGCCGACGGCATCTCGTTCGAGACCATCGTCGCGGCGGGCGCCCACTCGGCGATTCCGCATCACCGCCCGACGGAGGCGGTGCTGCGCAGCGGCGACTTCGTGAAACTGGACTTCGGCGCCGAGGTGGGCGGATACCACTCGGACATGACCAGAACGTACGTCTTGGGGCGGGCCGCCGACTGGCAACGCGACGTATACGAGCTGGTCGCGCGGTCGCAGCAGGCCGGCCGGGACGCCCTGCACCCCGGTGCCGAGGTGTCCGCGGTCGACGGCGCCGCACGCCGGGTGATCGAGGACGCGGGCTACGGGGAACTGTTCCTGCACGGCCTCGGACACGGCGTCGGCCTGGAGATCCACGAAGCTCCGGGAATCGGCAAGCTCGGCACCGGTACACTTCTGGACGGTGCGGCGGTGACCGTCGAGCCGGGCGTGTACTTCTCCGGGCGCGGAGGCGTGCGGATCGAGGACACGCTCGTGGTTCGTGAGCAGGGACCGGAGCTGCTCACACTCACCACCAAAGACCTGACTGTCGTATAGACGGTTTCGACCTTATCGAGGAGACGCGAAGCAAGTGGCTTCCACCAGTGATTTCAAGAACGGCCTGGTCCTGCAGATCGAAGGCCAGCTGTGGACGATTACCGAGTTCCAGCACGTGAAGCCCGGCAAGGGTCCCGCGTTCGTGCGCACCAAGTTGAAGAACGTGCTCTCGGGCAAGGTCGTCGACAAGACGTTCAACGCCGGCGTCAAGGTGGACACGGCCACGGTCGACCGTCGCGACATGACGTACCTGTACCACGACGGTACCGACTACATCTTCATGGACGGTGACACCTACGACCAGATCTCGATCAGCGAGGCCACCGTCGGCGACGGCGCCCGTTTCATGCTCGAGAACATGGCCGTGCAGGTCGCGACGCACGAGGACGTTCCGCTGTTCGTGGAACTGCCCGTCACCGTCGAACTGGTGGTCCAGCACACCGATCCCGGTCTGCAGGGTGACCGCTCCACCGGCGGCACCAAGCCCGCGACCCTCGAGACCGGCGCCGAGATCAACGTTCCGCTGTTCATCAACACCGGTGACAAGCTGAAGGTCGACTCCCGTGACGGCAACTACCTCGGGCGTGTGAATTCCTGAGTGTCCGGTACGCATAAGAAACTCGGCGCACGGCACAAGGCCCGCAAGCGCGCCGTGGATTTCCTCTTCGAGGCCGAGGCGCGGGATCTCGATCCGGTCGACCTCGCGACCGAGCGCGCGGAGTTGGCCGGCAAGGACGATTCCGTGGCACCGGTCGCGCCGTACACGGTCACCGTGGTGACCGGGGTCGCGGAGAACCTGGACCGCCTCGACGAGGTGATTTCCTCCCACCTGCAGGACTGGACCCTCGAGCGGCTTCCCGCCGTCGACCGCGCCATCCTGCGCATCGCCGTGTGGGAGCTGTTCCACGCCACCGACGTGCCCCCGGTCGTGGCGGTGGACGAGGCGGTGGAGCTGGCCAAGCAGCTCTCCACCGACGAGTCGCCGGGATTCGTCAACGGCATCCTCGGTCAGGTCGTGCTGGTGGCCCCGCAGGTGCGGTCGGCCGCGGCCGCGACGTCGCGGCGCGCCGAGACCGCCGCCACCGACGAGTCGAACGACGCCCGCCCGTAAGTTCGTGTCCCGCCGCGGACCCGCCACGCCGGTCGGCCCTCCCGAGGGCGATCCGGCGGGTCCGCAGGTCAGGGGTCCGGGCCTGGCGCATTCGACGCGCTGATAAGCTGTCCGCGTCAGGCATCCTTTAACGATCCGTCCAGTGAGGCGGAGAAGGAGGTCGTTGTATGCGCGTGCCCGAAGGGTCTCGCCCTGCCGGGGAACCGGCGGAATCAACACCAGAGTCGTCCCCGTCCGTCGAACCCGCACGAGAGCTGCTGTCCGCAGCCGATGTGGGACGGACCATTGCGCGTATCGCGCACCAGATCATCGAGAAGACCGCGATCGACGCCGCCGACGGCGAGGCGCCGCGGGTCGTTCTCATCGGAATCCCCACCCGGGGCACGACGCTCGCAGCGCGCCTCGCCGGGAAGATCGAAGAATTCTCCGGGGTGCGTCCGCCCGTCGGCTCCCTCGACATCACCCTGTACCGCGACGATCTGCGCACCAAACCGCACCGCCCGCTCGAACGCACGTCGGTGCCCGAGGGCGGTGTCGACAACACACTGGTCGTGCTCGTCGACGACGTGCTGTTCTCCGGCCGCACTGTGCGCTCGGCCCTCGACGCCCTGCGCGATCTCGGCCGCCCGCGCGCCGTGCAGCTGGCCGTCCTCGTCGACCGCGGCCACCGCGAACTGCCGCTGCGGGCCGACTACGTGGGCAAGAACGTGCCCACCGCCCGCAGCGAGGACGTGAAGGTGCTGCTGAGCGAACACGACGGCCGGGACGCGGTCATGATCTCCGGGGGGAAGAGCTAAGTGAAGCACCTGCTGTCGATCGCGGACCTGACCCGGGACTCGGCTGTCGAACTTCTCGACGAGGCCGAACGCTTCGAACAGGCCCTGCTCGGGCGCGAGGTGCGGAAGCTCCCGACACTGCGCGGCCGGACGGTCATGACCGTGTTCTTCGAGAACTCGACCCGGACCCGCGTGTCGTTCGAGGTCGCCGGGAAGTGGATGAGCGCCGACGTGATCAACGTCAGCGCCTCGAGTTCGTCGGTGTCCAAGGGCGAATCGCTGCGGGACACGGCGATGACGCTGCGCGCCGCCGGCGCCGACGCGCTGATCGTGCGCCACCCCGCGTCGGGTGCCGCCCACCAGATCGCGAATTGGACCGGACGTCAGGACGACGGCGGGCCCGCCGTCATCAACGCCGGCGACGGAACACACGAGCATCCCACCCAGGCGCTGCTCGACGCGCTCACGCTGCGCCAGCGTCTCGGCGACATCGAGGGCAAGCGCATCGCCATCGTCGGCGACATCCTGCACAGCCGGGTGGCGCGGTCGAATGCCCTGCTGCTGTCGATGCTCGGCGCCGAGGTCGTTCTCGTCGCGCCGCCCACGCTGCTCCCGGTGGGGGTGTCGTCCTGGCCGGTCTCGGTGGCGCATTCGCTGGACGCGGAACTTCCCGGACTCGACGCCGTCCTGATGCTGCGCGTGCAGGCGGAACGGATGAACGGCGGATTCTTCCCGTCCCAGCGGGAGTACTCGATCACGTACGGCCTGTCGGAGAAGCGGCTCGCGCTGCTTCCCGAGCACGCGGTGGTGCTGCACCCCGGCCCGATGCTGCGCGGCATGGAAATCGCCTCGGCGGTGGCTGATTCCACGAGAACCGCTGTGCTGCAACAGGTCACCAACGGAGTGCACATGCGGATGGCCGTGCTGTTCCGGCTGCTGGTCGGAGCGGAGGAAGTTGCGGGATGAGTGACAGTTGCGGGATGAGTGACAGTGCAGTGACAGGAGAGACAGTGCTCATCAAGAACGTGCTGCTGTACGGCGAGGGCGAGCCCACCGACGTGCTGCTCGGCGGCGGCGTCATCGTCGCGATCGGCGCGGACGCCGGGAAGGACGGCGGGCCGGACACCGAGGTGATCGACGCGGCGGAGCAGATCCTGCTCCCCGGTTTCGTCGACCTGCACACCCACCTGCGTGAACCCGGCCGCGAGGACACCGAGACCATCGATTCCGGTTCGGCCGCCGCCGCGCTCGGCGGGTACACCGCGGTGTTCGCGATGGCCAACACCAGCCCGGTCGCCGACTCGGTGGTCGTCACCGATCACGTGTGGCGCCGCGGCCAGGAGGTCGGGCTCGTCGACGTGCACCCCGTCGGCGCCGTCACCGTCGGGCTCGAGGGCAGGCAACTCGCCGAGATGGCCACGATGGCAGCGGGAATCGGCCGGGTCCGGATGTTCTCGGACGACGGCCACTGCGTGTACGACCCGCTGATCATGCGCCGGGCGCTCGAGTACTCGAGTTCGCTCGGGGTGCTCATCGCGCAGCACGCGGAGGAACCGCGGCTGACCGTCGGCGCCGTCGCGCACGAGGGCCCCACCGCCGCCCGGCTCGGCCTGGCGGGCTGGCCGCGCGCCGCCGAGGAGTCGATCGTCGCCCGCGACGCACTGCTCGCCCGTGACGCCGGGGCGCGGGTGCACATCTGCCACGCCTCCACCGCAGGCACCGTCGAGCTGATGAAGTGGGCTCGCGGACAAGGTATTTCGATCACCGCCGAGGTCACTCCGCATCACCTGCTGCTCGACGACTCCCGCCTCGAGACGTACGACGCCGTCAACAAGGTGAATCCGCCGCTGCGCGAGGCGAGCGACGTCGCCGCGCTGCGCGCCGGGCTGGCCGAGGGGATCATCGACTGCGTCGCGACCGATCACGCACCGCACGCCGAGCAGGACAAGTGCTGCGAATTCGCCGCCGCCCGCCCGGGCATGCTCGGCCTCGAGACCGCGCTGTCGATCGTCGCGCAGACGATGGTCCGCACCGGACTGCTCGACTGGCGGGGCGTGGCCCGGGTGATGAGTGAGCGTCCCGCGGAGATCGTCGGACTCGACGACCAGGGCAGGCCGCTCGAGGTCGGCGAGCCCGCCAACCTCGTGCTGATCGATCCGGACGCCGAATGGACGGTCCACGGCCCCGACCTCGCCAGCGTCGCCCACAACACGCCCTACGAGTCGATGACCCTGCCGGCGCGGGTGACCACGACGATCCTGCGCGGGCGGATCACCGCGAGCGACGGCCAGGCCCGCGTCCCGGCGCGGAACGGGAGGGGATGACGGTGGAGAGAATTCTGTGGATCGTCGGCCTCGTCGCGTTCTGGGCGCTGGCCATCTTCCTCATGTACATCGGCTGGCGCGGTCGCGCCCGCCGTCAGGCCGACCGGATCGGGCAACTCCCCGCCGTCCCCGCGCAGCTCGGTGATCGGACGATCGCCCCGGTCACCGGACTGTACGTGGGCAGCACCCTCGCCCCGAGCTGGCAGGACCGGATCGCGGTCGGCGACCTCGGGTTCCGGGCGACGGGCGAGATCTCCCGCTACACGTCCGGAATCCTGCTCGAACGCGACGGGGCGTCGGCGATCTGGATTCCGCAGGACGCGATCCGCGCCGTGCGCACCGAACGCGGGCTCGCGGGCAAGGTCATGAGCAAGGACGGTGTCCTGGTGATCCGGTGGGAACTGCCGACCGGCACCGAGATCGACACCGGTTTCCGCAGCGACGACAAGTCGGTCTACCCCGCCTGGGTGGGCGCGGGGGAGCCGGCCGGCAACGAAGACAGTGAAGATTCAGCGAATGCGGCGAGCTCTGGTGAGGTCGAGCAGAACGGAGAGAACGCATGAGCGGCTACGACACCGACTCGGCAGTACTGGTCCTCGAGGACGGGCGGGTATTCCGGGGCACCACGTTCGGTGCCGTCGGGCAGACGCTCGGTGAGGCCGTCTTCAGCACCGGTATGACCGGGTACCAGGAGACGCTCACCGACCCCAGCTATCACCGCCAGATCGTGGTCGCCACCGCGCCGCAGATCGGCAACACGGGCTGGAACGACGAGGACGACGAGTCCGTCGGGCCCACCGGCAGCAGCGCCGAGGCCAAGATCTGGGTGGCCGGATACGTCGTCCGCGACCCCGCGCGCCGCACCTCCAGCTGGCGCGCCACCGGCTCCCTGCAGGACGAACTCGTCAAGCAGGGTGTCGTCGGGATCGCCGGCATCGACACCCGGGCGCTGGTGCGCCACCTGCGCACCCGCGGCTCCATGCGCGCCGGGGTGTTCTCCGGCGATGCACTGGCCGACACCGAAGTGCTGCTCGACCGCGTGAAGGGCCAGCCGTCGATGCTCGGCGCGGATCTCGCCGGCGAGGTCAGCACCACCAGCGGGTACGTCGTCGAGCCGACCGGGGGAGACGCGCGCTTCACTGTCGCCGCGATCGACCTCGGCATCAAGACCAACACCCCGCGCATGTTCGCGGAGCGCGGCATCCGGGTGCACGTGCTCCCGTCCGACGCGACGCTCGAGCAGATCCTCGACCTGAAGGCCGACGGCGTCTTCCTCTCCAACGGTCCCGGCGACCCGGCGACCGCTGACGGTGCCGTGCACCTCACGAAGGAGGTCATCGGCCAGGGGCTGCCCCTGTTCGGCATCTGCTTCGGCAACCAGATCCTCGGGCGCGCACTGGGACTGGGCACCTACAAGATGAAGTTCGGGCACCGGGGCATCAACATCCCGGTCATCGAACACGAGACCGGCCGCATCGCGATCACCGCGCAGAACCACGGCTTCGCGCTCGAGGGGGAGGCCGGGCAGGAGTTCGACACCCCGTTCGGCAAGGCCGTGGTCAGCCACACGTGCGCCAACGACGGTGCCGTCGAGGGGGTCCGCCTGCTCGACGGGTCCGCCTTCTCGGTGCAGTACCACCCCGAGGCCGCGGCCGGCCCGCACGACGCCGCCTACCTGTTCGACCGCTTCACCAGCCTGCTCGAGGGAGTCAAGAAGTAATGCCACGCCGTTCAGATCTCTCCCACATCCTGGTGATCGGCTCCGGGCCGATCGTCATCGGACAGGCCTGCGAGTTCGACTACTCCGGAACCCAGGCCTGCCGGGTACTGCGCGAGGAGGGCCTGCGGGTCAGCCTCGTCAACTCCAACCCGGCCACGATCATGACCGACCCCGAGTTCGCGGATGCCACGTACGTGGAGCCGATCACGGCCGAATTCGTCGAGAAGGTCATCGCCCTCGAGGCCGAGAAGGGTCACCCCATCGACGCCGTCCTCGCGACCCTCGGCGGTCAGACGGCCCTCAACACCGCGGTGGCGCTGCACGAACAGGGCATCCTCGAGAAGTACGACGTCGAATTGATCGGCGCCGACTTCGACGCCATCCAACGCGGCGAGGACCGGCAGAAGTTCAAGGACATCGTCGCGAAGGTCGGCGGCGAATCCGCGCGATCCCGGGTCTGCTACACGATGGACGAGGTCCGCGACACGGTCGCCGAGCTCGGCTTCCCCGTCGTGGTGCGCCCGTCGTTCACGATGGGTGGGCTCGGCTCCGGCATGGCCTACGACGACGAGGACCTCACGAGGATCGCCGGCGGCGGTCTGGCCGCGTCGCCCACCGCCAACGTCCTGATCGAGGAGTCGATCCTCGGGTGGAAGGAATACGAGCTCGAGCTGATGCGCGACGGCCGCGACAACGTGGTGATCGTGTGCTCGATCGAGAACGTCGACCCGGTCGGCGTGCACACCGGCGACTCGGTGACCGTCGCCCCCGCCATGACGCTCACGGACCGTGAATACCAGGCGATGCGCGACCTCTCGATCGACATCCTCCGCGAGGTCGGCGTCGACACCGGCGGCTGCAACATCCAGTTCGCGATGGACCCCGCCGACGGCCGCCTCGTCGTCATCGAGATGAACCCGCGCGTGTCGCGGTCCAGTGCGCTCGCGTCGAAGGCCACCGGGTTCCCGATCGCGAAGATCGCGGCGAAGCTCGCCATCGGCTACACCCTCGACGAGATCGTCAACGACATCACCAAGGAAACCCCGGCGTGCTTCGAGCCGACCCTCGACTACGTCGTGGTCAAGGCCCCGCGCTTCGCGTTCGAGAAGTTTCCCGGCGCCGACGACACCCTCACCACCACGATGAAGTCGGTCGGTGAGGCCATGTCGATCGGCCGCAACTTCACCGAGGCGTTCGGCAAGGTGCTGCGCTCGCTCGAGACCAAGCGGGCCGGGTACTGGACGGGCCCCGAGGTGGACGCCGACGACCTCGACGGCCTGCTGGCGGACCTGAGCGTCCCCCGCGACGGTCGGGTGTACGGCATCGAGAAGGCATTCGCCCTCGGCGCGACCGTCGAGCAGCTGTTCGACGCCACCAAGATCGACCCGTGGTTCCTCGACCAGATCCTGCAGATCCACGAACTCGGCGACGAGCTGCGCGAGGCGCCCGAGATGACCGAGCGGGTGCTGCGGCGCGCCAAGCACCACGGACTGTCGGATCGGCAGATCGCGGCCCTGCGCCCCGAGATCGGGGGCGAGGACGCGGTCCGGGCGCTGCGTGAGCAGTGGAACGTCCACCCCGTGTACAAGACCGTCGACACGTGCGCCGCCGAGTTCGAGGCGAAGACCCCGTACCACTACTCGACGTACGAGCTCGACCCCGAGGCCGAGACCGAGGTGGCCCCGCAGACGGAGCGCCCGAAGGTCCTGATCCTCGGTTCCGGACCGAACCGCATCGGTCAGGGCATCGAGTTCGACTACTCCTGCGTCCACGCCGCGCTGACGCTGTCGGAGGCCGGTTACGAGACCGTGATGGTCAACTGCAACCCGGAGACGGTCTCCACCGACTACGACACCGCCGACCGCCTGTACTTCGAGCCGCTCACGTTCGAGGACGTGCTCGAGGTGTACCGCGCGGAATCGATCTCCGGCACCGTCGCCGGGGTCATCGTGCAGCTCGGCGGTCAGACCCCGCTGGGTCTGGCGAAACGGCTGAAAGCCGCCGGGGTGCCGATCGTGGGCACCAGCCCGGAGGCGATCGACCTCGCGGAGGATCGCGGCGAATTCGGCAAGGTGCTGGTCGAGGCCGGGCTGCCCGCTCCCAAGTTCGGCACCGCCACGACGTTCGCCGGGGCCCGCGACATCGCCGCCGGCATCGGGTACCCGGTGCTGGTGCGGCCGTCGTACGTTCTCGGTGGCCGCGGCATGGAGATCGTGTACGACGAGGCGTCCCTCGAAAGCTACATCTCCCGCGCCACCGAGATCTCCGACGACCGGCCGGTCCTGGTCGACCGGTTCCTGGAGGACGCCATCGAGATCGACGTCGACGCCCTCTGCGACGGCACCGAGGTGTACCTCGGCGGCGTGATGGAGCACATCGAGGAGGCCGGTATCCACTCGGGCGACTCGGCGTGTGCGCTCCCGCCGATCACCCTCGGCCGCGCCGACCTCGAGAACGTCCGACGCTCCACCGAGGCCCTGGCCAAGGGAATCGGGGTGAAGGGCCTGCTCAACGTCCAGTACGCGCTCAAGGACGACATCCTGTACGTCCTCGAGGCCAACCCCCGCGCCAGCCGCACCGTCCCGTTCGTGTCGAAGGCGACGGCGGTGCAGCTCGCGAAGGCGTGCGCCCGCGTCATGCTCGGCGAGTCCATCGCCGACCTGCGCGCGAGCGGGGTGCTCCCGGCCACGGGCGACGGCGGATCGACACCGGCGGAAGCCCCCGTCGCCGTCAAGGAGGCCGTGCTGCCGTTCAACCGGTTCCGCCGCGCCGACGGCACCGGAGTCGACACCCTGCTGAGCCCGGAGATGAAGTCGACCGGCGAGGTCATGGGCATCGACGCCGACTTCGGCACCGCGTTCGCGAAGAGCCAGACGGCGGCGTACGGCTCGCTGCCCACGTCGGGTTCGGTGTTCGTCTCGGTCGCCAACAAGGACAAGCGGTCGCTGATCTTCCCGGTCAAGCGGCTCGCCGACCTGGGTTTCCGGATCCTGGCCACCGAGGGCACCGCGGCCGTGCTGCGTCGCAACGGCATCACCTGCGAGGAGGTGCACAAGCACTCCGGCGAGAAGCTGGAGGAGGGCGAGCGCACCATCGTCGAGACGATCCGCGACGGCGAGGTCGACATGGTGATCAACACGCCGTACGGCAATTCCGGCCCCCGCGTCGACGGCTACGAGATCCGCAGTGCCGCCGTCGCCACGAACATCCCGTGCGTCACGACCGTGCAGGGTGCCTCCGCCGCCGTCCAGGGCATCGAGGCCGCGATCCGCGGCGACATCGGTGTCCAGTCGCTCCAGGCGCTGCACGCGAGGCTGCGGTCGTGAGCGGACACCATCACCATCACCATCACTCCTGGGTGCACCGGCTGACCTCGGCGGTCGAGCACCGGGGGCGGTTGTGCGTCGGGATCGACCCGCACCCCGGATTGCTCGAGGCGTGGGGGCTGCCGGTCTCGGCGGAGGGGCTCGAGACCTTCGCGGAGATCTGCGTGGAGGCCTTCGTCGGTGAGGTCGCCGTCGTGAAGCCCCAGGTGGCGTTCTTCGAGGCGTTCGGCTCCGCCGGGTACGCGGTGCTCGAACGCACCATCTCGGTCCTCAGAGAGGCAGGGACGCTCGTCGTCGCCGATGCCAAGCGCGGGGACATCGGGTCGACGATGGCGGCCTACGCGCAGTCCTGGCTGGGCGAGGACGCGCCCCTGTCGTCCGACGCCGTGACGGTGTCGCCGTATCTCGGGTTCGGCGCTCTCGACCCGGCCCTGTCGCTGGCGGCGGAGCGGGGCCGGGGGCTCTTCGTGCTCGCCCGCACGTCCAACCCGGAGGGCGGCGACCTGCAGGCGTCCCGGACCTCCGGGGGAGTGTCGGTGGCCCAATCCGTGGTGGATGCGGCGGCCCGGCGCAACGAGGCGCACCCCGGTCTGGTGGGGCTGGTGGTGGGTGCGACACGCGGACACGGCCTGGATTTGTCGAAATTTTCCGGACCGATTCTCGCGCCCGGTCTCGGCGCCCAGGGCGCCACTCCCGGTGATCTCGCCGACATTTTTCCCGATTCGCGAAACCTGTTGTTACCGAACAGTTCTCGTGGTGTTCTCCAGGCGGGACCGTCGGTGACGGCCCTGCGTGAGGCGGCCGTGAAGGTGCGTGACGAGATCGAGTCCGCACTCTCATAGCCCACCCGAATCCGGCTCTGACCTCTGGGGGTGGGTTCGCAATCGGGGCCGGGCGTGAGTACGGTCGCTATCGCTGCTGGTTATCCAGTGGTTTGGACTATTTGCCAACGACGAGACGGAGGAACCGTGGCCCTTCCCCAGTTGACTGATGAGCAGCGCGCTGCTGCTTTGGAGAAGGCAGCTGCTGCCCGCAAGGCCAGGGCTGAGCTCAAGGAGCGCCTGAAGCGTGGTGGCACCGACCTCAAGCAGGTTCTCAAGGACGCCGAGGACGACGAGATCCTGGGCAAGATGAAGGTGTCGGCACTGCTCGAGGCGCTGCCCAAGGTGGGCAAGGTCAAGGCGCAGGAGATCATGACCGAGCTGGAGATCGCTCCGACCCGTCGCCTCCGTGGCCTCGGCGATCGGCAGCGGAAGGCCCTGCTCGCCAGGTTCGACTTCGAGGCCTGAGCACGACAGTGGTAGCTGACGCACAAGTGTCAGAGCGCAAGACCGTAGTGCGGAGGGGCCGGCTGGTGGTACTGGCCGGCCCCTCGGCCGTCGGTAAGTCCAGCGTGGTGCGACTCCTGCGTGAACGGATGCCGGAGCTCGTCTTCAGCGTGTCCGCGACGACGCGCGACCCACGCCCGGGCGAGGTGGACGGCAAGGACTACCGGTTCACCTCTCGCGACGAGTTCCAGCGGATGATCGACTCCGGTGAACTGCTCGAATGGGCCGAGATCCACGGCGGACTCCAGCTGTCGGGAACCCCGGCCGCCCCGGTCCGCGCGGCGATCGAACAGGGCAGGCCGGTGCTGGTCGAGGTCGATCTCGCCGGTGCGCGGGCGGTGCGCGCCGCGATGCCGGAGGCGCTTCTCGTCTTCATGGCGCCCCCGAGCTGGGATGTGCTGGTCGAGAGATTGACCGGCCGGGGCACCGAATCCGCCGAGGTCGTCGAGCGCCGTCTCGCCACCGCGCGGGTCGAACTGGAGGCGCAGGACGAGTTCGACGTGGTCGTCGTGAACGAGGATGTCAGCCGAACGTGCGACGAGTTGGTATCCTTGTTGGTTGGACGACCGGAACAGTCCGAGTCGACCCACTAGTTCTCACATCCACTAGCCAGAACTATTTCAGGAGATACCGAGTGAGCAGCACCCCCGCAGTAGCGTCCGCAACACCCAGCCACGGCGCTCTGCCGGCTTACGACACCCCGCTCGGCATCACCAATCCTCCGATCGACGAGCTCCTCGCACGTACATCGTCGAAGTATGCGCTGGTGATCTACGCGGCCAAGCGTGCGCGTCAGATCAACGATTACTACAACCAGCTCGGTGACGGCATCCTCGAGTACGTCGGCCCCCTCGTGGAGCCGGGACTGCAGGAGAAGCCGCTGTCGATCGCGCTGCGCGAGATCCACTCCGACCTTCTCGAGCACACCGAAGGCGAGTGAGCGGAGGATCTGCGGTGCCGGAGCAGGCAGTGGGCCCGGGGTCCGGGCACATGACGGATTCACCGGAATCGACGCTCTCGGGGGCGGCGCGCAAGCGGATCGTCGTCGGAGTCGGCGGCGGCATCGCCGCGTACAAGAGCTGTGCCGTCATCCGCGCCTTCACCGAGGCCGGACACCACGTGCGGGTCATCCCGACCGAGTCCGCGCTCGAGTTCGTCGGCAAGGCGACGTTCGAGGCGCTGTCGGGTAATCCCGTGCACACGGGTGTGTTCACCGACGTTCCGCAGGTCCCGCACGTCCGGCTCGGGCAGGAAGCGGATCTCGTGGTCATCGCGCCCGCTACCGCCGACCTCATGGCGCGGGCCATGGCGGGACGCGCGGACGACCTGCTCACCGCGACGCTGCTCACCGCGCGATGTCCCGTGATGTTCGCGCCGGCGATGCACACGGAGATGTGGGAGCACCCCGCCACCGTCGCCAACGTCGCCACGCTGCGGGCACGCGGGGTGACCGTGATCGAACCCGCCTCCGGGCGCCTCACCGGCAAGGACACCGGCGCGGGCCGACTGCCCGAACCCGACGAGATCGTCGGACTGGCATCACTGCTGCTGGAGCGCCCCGACGCGCTGCCCCGCGACCTGGAGGGCCGGCGGGTCCTCGTGTCCGCGGGCGGCACCCGGGAGCCGCTCGACCCGGTGCGGTTCCTCGGTAACCGCAGTTCGGGCAAGCAGGGATACGCGATCGCCCGGCTCGCCGTGCAGCGCGGCGCCGAGGTCACACTCGTCTCCGGGTACACCGCCGATCTCGCCGATCCGGCCGCGGTCGACATGGTGCACGTCCGCACCGCGGAAGACATGCGGGTCGCGGTCGCCAAGCACGCGCCCGGATTCGACGCCGTGATCATGGCGGCGGCAGTGGCCGACTTCCGGCCGTCGACGACGGTGGCCAGCAAGATCAAGAAGGGTGCGGGTGAGCCCGACTCGATCGCACTGACCAAGAACGAGGACATCCTCGCCGGCCTGGTCCAGTCGCGGCGAGACGGGCAGATCCCGTCGTCGACGGTGATCGTCGGGTTCGCGGCCGAGACCGGAGACGCCGACGGCGACGTCCTCACCTATGCGCGGGCCAAGCTCGCGCGTAAGGGCTGCGACCTCCTCGTCGTCAACGCGGTCGGGGAGGGCAAGGCGTTCGAGGTCGACCACAACGACGGCTGGCTGCTCGGAGCCGACGGTTCCGAGTCCGCGCTCGAGCACGGATCGAAGGCGTTGATGGCGAGCCGGGTGCTCGACGCCGTCGACCAGCTGTTCCGGACACTCTGACGAAACGTTCGAGAGGGTTTCGGTGATTCTAAGGGTGGTCACTCCCGCCGGGGTGGCGCTAGCGTCGTTCGTTGTATTACGCAGCTAAGCTGTTTTCAAGTGCTGTTCAGGGACAACTGTCGAGAGGGAATTCTGTGAGCCAGTCCGGTAGTCGGCTATTCACCAGTGAGTCTGTGACCGAGGGGCACCCGGACAAGATTTGTGATGCGATCAGCGACTCCATCCTCGACGCGCTCCTCACCGACGACCCGCGCGCCCGTGTCGCGGTCGAAACGCTGGTGACCACCGGACAGGTTCACGTCGCCGGTGAGGTGACGACCACCGCCTACGCCGACATCCCCAAGATCGTGCGCGACACCGTCCTCGAGATCGGGTACGACTCCTCGGCCAAGGGCTTCGACGGCAACTCCTGCGGCGTCAACGTGGCGATCGGGGCGCAGTCCCCGGAGATCGCCCAGGGCGTCGACCACTCGCACGAGGTCCGCACCGGCGAACTGAGCGACGACGAGATCGACCGTCAGGGCGCGGGCGACCAGGGGCTGATGTTCGGATTCGCCACCACCGACACCCCGGAACTGATGCCCCTGCCGATCGCGCTGGCGCACCGGCTGTCGCGTCGACTCACCGAGGTCCGCAAGTCGGGGGTCCTGCCGTACCTGCGCCCGGACGGCAAGACCCAGGTCACCATCGAATACGACGGCGACAAGGCGGTCCGCCTCGACACCGTGGTCATCTCGACGCAGCACGCCGCCGACATCGACCTCGACAACCTGCTCACCCCGGACCTGCGGGAAAAGGTGCTCGGTTCGGTGCTCGCCGAGATCGACATGCCCGAACTCGACGTCTCGGACATCCGCCTGCTCGTCAACCCGACCGGCAAGTTCGTCCTCGGCGGCCCGATGGGTGACGCCGGACTGACCGGTCGCAAGATCATCGTCGACACGTACGGCGGCATGGCCCGCCACGGCGGCGGCGCGTTCTCCGGCAAGGACCCGTCGAAGGTCGACCGGTCGGCGGCCTACGCCATGCGCTGGGTGGCCAAGAACGCGGTCGCGGCCGGCCTCGCGGACCGGATCGAGGTCCAGGTGGCGTACGCGATCGGCAAGGCGGCGCCCGTCGGCCTGTTCGTCGAGACGTTCGGTACCGAGAAGACGGATCCGGCCCGCATCCAGCAGGCCATCACCGAAACGTTCGACCTGCGGCCCGGCGCCATCATCCGCGACCTCGACCTGCTGCGCCCGATCTACGCGCAGACCGCGGCCTACGGACACTTCGGTCGCACCGACATCGAACTCCCCTGGGAGAGCATCGACCGGGCGGAGAAGCTGCGGGCAGCCGCAGGCCTCTGATCGGTCGTCACGGCGCGGCGGGCGCCGCCCCGGCAGGCGGCGCCGCATGAGCGCGGAAAAGGTTGCGGCAGAAAGAGGCCCGGTCGCCCGGGTCCTGCCGCTCCTTCCGCTCGCCCACCTCGACCGCGAATTCGACTACCTCGTCCCGAAGGAACTCGACGAGCAGGCGCAACCCGGGGTCCGGGTCCGCATCCGATTCGCGGGGCGCCTCGTCGACGGGTTCGTCGTCTCCCGCAACGCGACGAGCGACCACCAGGGCCGCTTCGGCTGGCTCGAACGGGTGATCTCGCCCGAGCGGGTGCTCACCGAGGAGATGACCCGGGTCGTCGACCTCGTAGCGGGCCGGTATGCCGGAACCCGCGCCGACGTGCTGCGGCTGGCGATCCCGCCGCGGCACGCGCGGGCGGAGTCCGAGGCCGCGTCCGAACTCCCCGAGGTATCGGGCGCGGCGATCGCGACCGGTGCGTGGGACCGGTACGTGCACGGCGAGGCGTTCCTCACCGCACTGTCCGCGGGGCGTGCCCCGCGCGCCGTCTGGCAGGCGCTTCCCGGCGAAGACTGGCCCGCGCGTCTCGCGGAACTGTCGGGACTCGTCGCGGCGACCGGGGCGAGCACCGTCGTCGTCGTCCCCGATCAGCGTGATCTCGACCGCGTCGTCGTGGCGGTGGAGACCGTGCTGGGCAAGGACGCCGTCGTCGGTCTCGCCGCCGGACTCGGTCCCGCCCTGCGCTACCGGCGGTGGCTGGCCGCGTTGCGGGGGACGGCCAGGGTGGTGGTGGGCACCCGGAGTTCGGTGTTCGCGCCGACTCCTCGGACCGGGCTGATCGTGGTCTGGGACGACGGCGACGACAACCATTCCGAGCCCCGAGCTCCCTACCCGCACGCCCGCGAGGTGGCGCTGCTCCGCGCGTATGCCAGTGGGTGCGCGGTGATGCTGGCCGGACACGCCCGCACCGCCGAGGCCCAGGCCCTCGTCGACTCGGGCTGGGCCCACGACCTCGTGGCCTCCCGGGATGCGGTGCGGGCGGCCGCCCCGAAGATCACCGCACTCGCGGACAGCGATCACGCCCTGGCCCGTGACCCGGGCGCGCGTGCCGCCCGGTTGCCCGCCATCGCCTTCGCGGCGGCGCGGGAGGCGCTGGGCGCCGGCCGGGGCGTGCTGGTCCAGGTTCCCCGGCGCGGGTACGTCCCCAGCCTCGCGTGCGGCAAGTGCCGGGCGCCGGCGCGATGCCGTCGCTGCAATGGACCTCTCGCGCTGCCGTCGGCGGCCGGCCCGGACGGCGCGGGAACACCGGCGTGCCGGTGGTGTGGCGTCGCCGACGCCGCACACCGCTGCCACGCGTGCGGCGCGCGGGCGCTGCGGGCCGTCGTGGTCGGTGCCGGACGCACCGCCGAGGAACTCGGTCGCGCGTTCCCCGGCGTCGCGGTCCGGATGTCGGGCGGGACGGATGTCGTCGACGAAGTGAAGCCTGGGCCCACCCTGGTCGTGTCGACGGTCGGGGCCGAACCGGTGATGCCGGGCGGCTACGGCGCCGCATTGCTGCTCGACGGCTGGGCGCTGCTCGGCCGCCCCGACCTGCGCGCGGCGGAGGAGACGTTGCGGCGGTGGATGACGGCGTCGTCGCTGGTGCGCCCGTTCGCCGACGGAGGCCAGGTGGTCGTGGTCGCGGATTCGGGCATTCCGACGGTGCAGGCGCTGGTGCGCTGGGATCCGGTCGGGCATGCGCGCGCACAGTACGAGGAACGGGCTGAGGTCGGGTTTCCGCCCGCCATTCACCTCGCGGCGATCGACGGCAGCGCGAAGGCGATCGCCGACCTCCTGGACCTCGCCGAATTACCGGCGAATGCGGAATTGCTCGGGCCGGTCGAGTTGCCCGCGGGGGAGCGGCTGCCGTTCTCCGGCGACGCACCGGAGCCGGCGGAGGTGGAGCGCATGCTGATCCGGGTGCCCCGCGGCGAGGGAAAGCCGCTGGCCAAGGCGCTGGGAGAGGCTCAGTCGGTGCGGAGTGCCCGTAAGGACTCGCAGCCCGCGAGGGTTCAGATCGACCCGATTCGCATCGGGTAGTAGACCACCGTCACAGAAATTGGGTCTTGCCCGATCCCAATTGACGATATATCGTTGATGCATCAGCGATACAAAAGGAGGCTGATGATGGAAGACTTCCATTTCGAACACAGAGGTCCCCGACGGGAACGATTCGGACGCGAACGGATGGCACGGCCCGAGGGCCCGCACCGTCACGGACACCGCCGAGGCGGCTTCGGCCCCGAGGGTGGTCCCGGCTTCGGCCCCGGAATGCACTTCGGCCGCGGACGCGGACGGGGTGGGCGGGGACGGCGCGGCGATGTCCGCTCCGCGATCCTGCTGCTGCTCACCGAGCAGCCGATGCACGGCTACGAGCTGATCCAGCAGATCGTCGAACGCAGCGACGGGGTGTGGAAGCCCAGTCCCGGATCGATCTATCCCGCGCTGTCGCAGCTCGAGGACGAGGGACTGGTGCTCATCGAAAAGGTGGCGGGCCGCAAGACCGCGCGCCTGACGGACGAGGGCACGGCCTTCGTCGAAGCGAACAAGACCGAACTCGGAACGCCGTGGGACGACGTGCGGGAGAGCGTCGGCAGGCCCGCCGAGGACCTGCGCGGGCTGATCGGGCTGCTGATGGGTGCCGCGGGGCAGGTCGCCGCGGTCGGCGACGACGACCAGGTGCGGCGGGCCGGCGAGATTCTCACCGAAGCGCGGCGCGCGCTGTATCGCCTTCTCGCGGAAGATGATACGAGCGATGCCGATAAGGACGAGACCGACTCGTAGGGCGCCCCACCCCGCCGCCGACCCGCCGTCTCGACGCGACAGCGCGTGCACCTTCTGGGAGGGTTCACAGGAACATCGCAGCGAAGTCGGGAGAAGTCATGAGGTTTCGGGGTGCCGGTGCGGTCGTCGCGGGGGTCGTCCTGCTGATGTCCGGCGCAGTGTCCACCGCCCGCGCGGACGACGCCTCACCGCCCGAACCCGTCGTGCCCGCCGCGGCCGGGCTTCCCCAGAGCGGTCGTAGTGCCGCCGCCGCGTACGCGCACGACCACCCGGACAGCGCACCCGCGGGATCCAACGACTTCTCGTGCACGCCCTCGCCCGACCATCCCGACCCGGTGGTGCTCGCGCACGGCACGGACGCCAGCGCCTACGCGGACTGGGCGGCCCTGTCACCGATGCTCGCCGCGGACGGCTACTGCGTCTTCGCGCTCAACTACGGCGGGGCGCCGGGTGCCGATTCGTTCGGCACCGGGGACATCGTCGCGAGCGCCGAGGAGTTCGGCGGGTTCGTCGACCGGGTCCGCGACGCGACCGGCGCCGACCAGGTCGACGTCGTCGGATACTCGCAGGGCGCGAACGTCACGAGGTACTACGTCAACAAACTCGGCGGCGCGCCGTTCGTCGACCACTGGGTCGGGCTGGCATCGCCCAGTTACGGCGGAGTGATGTACGGCCTCGTCCCGATCGTGCAGGCCATTCCCGGTGGACCGGAGTTCGCCCGCACGGTCACGTCGGTTGCCGTCAGTCAGCAGATGCAGGGTTCGCCGTTCATGAACGCCCTCAACGCGGGCGGTGACACCGTGCCCGGAGTGTCGTACACGACGATCGGTTCGCGGTACGACGAAATGATCCAGCCGTACACGAACATGGCGCTGCACGGCGCCGGGGCGGAGAACATCCTCATCCAGGATCGCTGCCCGCAGGACGGCACCGGACATTTCCGGGCTCCGTACGATCCGTTCGCGCTCGATCTGGTCCGGTCGGCGCTCGATCCTGCCGCGATCCCCTACGCCCGGTGCGAGTTCGTCCCGGTCGGTGCGGGCATCCCGCAGGTGATCGCCGACAGCAACCGGTAGGGCCGCACAGCGGGGGCGGGGAGTGTGCACTGCACGACTCCCCGCCCCTCGTGTGTGGCTGCTACTCGGCCAGCTTCGCGACGGCCTGCGCCCACAGGAAGTACTTGTTGGTGCCGAGGTCCTTCACCGTCTTGATGTTGAACGCGGCTGCCAGATGTTCGGCATCGGAATCGCTCACGCCCTGCAGGGCGGCGACGGGGGCACTGGCCAGTTCCTCGATGGGCTTCGTCTCGTAGGCCTTGTCGAACTTGCTCTCAATTCCTGCCATCGTTACCTCCAGAGGTTCGAAAACGGGACACCGGCCCGACCGTTCGCGCCGGCCTCAGAACAGTCAATACCCGTCCGGCGCCCCTGTGTGCGGTTCTGCCGAATCGTCACACCGACTGTTCGCCGAGTGTTATCGCCGCAGTCCGACTCCCTAGACTGGTCGGCACATCGTCCATCGAAGGGGAGCATTCTTCGTGAGTATCGTTTCGGCCCGCGCAGCGGTCCACCGTCCGTCGTGTGGGTCGCCGACGTGCGCATAGTCTTCGCCGGAACCCCCGAACCTGCCGTTCCCTCCCTCGAGCGCCTGATCCGCTCCCCGCGGCACGACGTCGTGGCCGTGATCACCCGTCCCGACGCGGTCGCGGGTCGCGGACGCAAGGTGGTCCGCTCGCCGATCGGTGCCCTCGCCGACTCGCACGGCATCGAGGTGCTCACCCCGCAGCGGCCCTCGGAACCGGACTTCCTGGCCCGGCTCTCCGACCTGGCGCCCGATTGCGCGCCCGTCGTCGCCTACGGTGCGCTGCTGCCGCAGAAGGTTCTCGACATCCCGGTGCACGGCTGGGTGAACCTGCACTTCTCGCTGCTGCCCGCCTGGCGCGGCGCCGCGCCCGTTCAGGCCGCGATCGGTGCGGGCGACGACATGACCGGCGCGAGCGCGTTCCGGCTCGAGGCGGGGATGGACACCGGGCCGGTCTACGGCGTGGTCACCGAGCGCATCCGCGACACCGACACCGCCGGCGACCTCCTCGGACGGCTGGCCGACAGCGGTGCCGTGCTCCTGGAGTCGGTTCTCGACGGGATCGAGGACGGCGCGATCGCCGCGGTCCCGCAATCGGCCGAGGGGGTCTCGCACGCATCCAAGGTGACGGTCGAGGCGGCCCGGATCCGGTGGGACAGAACGGCCGCGGTGGTCGACCGGCACGTCCGGTCGGTGACCCCCGCGCCCGGCGCCTGGACCACCATCGGGGATCTGCGCGTCAAGGTCGGGCCCGTCACCCCGACGGAGGAACGGCTGGAGCCGGGCGAGATCTCGGTGACCAAGTCCGGATTCCTGATCGGCACGTCCACGACGGCGGTGCGGCTCGACCGCATCCAGCCGCAGGGCAAGAAACAGATGGCCGCCCTCGACTGGGCGCGCGGCGCACGACTCGACGCGGAGGTACGGGCACAGTGAGCGAATCCAGAAGGCCCGCCCGTCGCGGCCAGTCCGGCTCGGGGGGACGGAACAACCGGCCCCGCCAGGCTCGCCGCCCCGACGCGTCCCAGTCGGGGCTCGACCAGCCGCGGCTCGCCGCGCGGGACGTGCTGCGCGCCGTGCGGGAACGGGACGCCTACGCCAACCTCGTGCTGCCCGGACTGCTGCGTGAGCGCCGCCTGGACGGCCGCGATGCCGCACTCGCCACCGAACTGGCGTACGGCGCCGCCCGTGCGCGGGGACTCCTCGACGCCGTGATCGCCGACTGCGCGGGCAGGCCGATCGGGGAGATCGACGGACCACTCCTCGACGTCCTCCAGCTGGGCGCCTACCAGCTGCTGCGCACCCGCGTCGCCCCGCACGCCGCCGTCGCGACGTCCGTCGATCTCGTGCGCGCGGAGGCCGGTCCCGGTAAGGCCGGCTTCGTCAACGCCGTGCTGCGGCGGGTGTCCGAGCGGTCCGAGGCGGAATGGGTGGAGCGGCTGGCCCCGGCCGATCCGGTGGGGCGGCTGGCGTTCGAGCACGCCCATCCCACGTGGATCGCCCAGGTGTTCGCCGACGCGCTCGGCGCCGATGCCGGTGAGCTCGAGGACGTGCTCGTCGCCGACGACGCCCGTCCGGCGGTCCATCTCGTCGCCCGCCCCGGAGAGATCTCCTCGGAGGAACTCGCGCTGGCCACCGGCGGCGAGGTCGGGCGGTACTCGCCGTACGCGGTCTATCTGGACGGCGGCGATCCCGGTCTGCTCGACGCCGTTCGGGAAGGACTCGCCGGGGTGCAGGACGAGGGCAGTCAGCTCGTCGCCCGCGCACTGTCGCTGGCTCCGCTGGACGGACCGGACGCGGGCCGCTGGCTCGACCTGTGCGCGGGGCCGGGCGGCAAGGCCGCGCTGCTCGGCGCCCTTGCCGGCATCGAGGGCGGACGCCTCGACGCCGTGGAGCCGGTGGCGCACCGCGCCGACCTGATCCGCAAGACGACGAAGGAACTTCCGGTGGACGTGCACGTCGTCGACGGGCGCGACACCGGGCTGGCGGGCGGGTACGACCGCATCCTCGTCGACGCCCCGTGCACCGGGCTCGGTGCGCTGCGCCGACGCCCGGAGGCGCGGTGGCGCCGGCAGCCGTCGGACGTGGCGGGCCTGGCGAAACTGCAGCGGGAACTCCTCGCGTCGGCCGCCCAGCTGGTGCGCCCCGGCGGTGTGATCCTGTACTCGACGTGTTCACCCCACCTCTCGGAGACGGTGGCGGTGGTCGCGGACGCGGTGCGCCGCCACGGCCTCACCGCGCTCGACACCCGTGAGCTCGTCCCCGGTGTCCCGGACCTGGGAGAGGGGCCGGGCGTCCAGCTCTGGCCGCACCGGCACGGCACCGACGCGATGTTCATGGCCGCGCTGCGCAAGCCGTAGCGCCGGCGGGACCCGCCGAGCCTCGGTAGAACCTGTTTCACTTTTCGGTAAAACGTGTTCTAATTCTCCACGTGAAGAGACGTACGTCACGAAGCGAGTGGAGACTTCAGATGAATCGGGTAGCGGGGAAGGTCGTTCTCGTCACGGGAGCGGCGCGGGGTCAGGGTCGTAGTCACGCAGTGCATCTCGCCGACGAAGGCGCCGACATCATCGCCTTCGACCTGTGCGAGGACATCGCGTCCAACGAGTACCCGCTGGCGACCGAGGCCGACCTCGAGGAGACCGGACGGCTCGTCGAGAAGGCGGGACGCCGGGTCGTCACCGTTAAGGTGGACGTCCGCGACCGCGCCGGACTGACGCGCGCACTCGACACCGCGGTCGCGACGCTGGGACGCCTGGACGTCGTGGTCGCCAACGCGGGGATCGCGCCCCTGGGCAACGACGTGCCGGTCGAGGGATTCGTCGACGCGTTCGACGTCGACTTCGTCGGCGTGGTCAACACGATCCACTCGGCCCTCCCGCACCTGGACGCCGGCGCCTCGATCATCGCGACCGGGTCGGTGGCCGGCCTGGTCCCGCAGACCGGGCTGAACGGTCAGCAGGCGCTGCAGGGGCCCGGCGGCGACGGGTACGGGCTGGCCAAGAAGATGCTGTGGACGTACACCACGTCGCTCGCGCTCACCCTCGGCCCGAAATCCATCCGCGTCAACGCCATCCACCCCACCAACTGCAACACCGACATGCTGCAGAGCCCGCCGATGTTCCGTACGTTTCGCCCCGACCTGGAGAACCCGACCGCGGAGGACGCGAAGGTCACGTTCCCGTTCATGCAGGCGATGCCCGTCCCGTGGGTCGAGCCGGAGGATATCTCGCACGCCGTGGTGTTCCTGTCGTCCGACGAGTCCCGGTTCGTCACCGGTCAGCAACTCCGGGTCGATGCGGGAGCGGGCCTCAAGCTCGGCGTCTGACGCCGATCCGAGGAGGGTCCGGGCCGGTGTGCGGGCGCCGCCCGGGCCCTCGCCTCCTCGTCAGGTCTGGTCGAACCGCTTGCGCAGCTTCGCCGGTGCCTTGATCCGCCACGCATCCTGCAGCAGTTCGGTCAGCTGCGTGACGTCGACGTTCTCGAGGTCGACGAGAATCGAACCGTGACCGTCGTAGTGCGGTGTGGTGTAGAACGGTGCGCCCTGGGCCAGCAGGGCAACTTTCTCGTCGAGGTCGCACATTACCACCAGGCCCCCGTCCGACTCGGCCCGCAACCGGGCCAGCAGCTTGCCCGCCACCTTCAGCGCCGGAGTGCGATACGACGTGCTCTCCTGCACCTCCGGCAGGGATGCTCCGATCGCCACGACATCCGTCCAGGTCGGCATGCGCCCAGTATGGACCGCGCGAGCGGGCCGGCACCCGCATACGACTAAACTGCGGCGCGTGGCAACCCCGATGATCGCACCGTCCATTCTGTCTGCCGATTTCGCGCGTCTCGCCGAGGAGGCGGACGCCGTCGCCGGCGCCGACTGGCTGCACGTCGACGTGATGGACGCACATTTCGTGCCCAACCTGACGCTCGGCCTTCCCGTGGTGAAGAGCCTGCTCGCGGCTACGGACATCCCGCTCGACTGCCATCTCATGATCGACGATCCCGGCCGCTGGGCGCCGCCGTACGCGGAGGCGGGCGCCCACAACGTCACGTTCCACGCGGAGGCCACCGACGACCCCCGGGCCGTGGCCCGGGACATCCGCGCCGCCGGGGCCAAGGCCGGTCTCAGTGTCAAGCCCGGCACCCCGATCGAGCCGTACCTGGAGATCCTGAAGGACTTCGACACCCTCCTGGTGATGAGCGTCGAGCCCGGATTCGGTGGGCAGTCGTTCATCCCGGAGGTCCTGTCCAAGGCGAAGGCCGTGCGCCGGCTCGTCGACTCCGGTGAGCTGACGCTGGTGGTGGAGATCGACGGCGGCATCAATGCCGACACCGTCGAGGCCGCCGCCGAGGCGGGAGTCGACTGCTTCGTCGCCGGTTCCGCCGTCTACGGCACCGGCGACCCCGCGGAGGCCGTGCGCGCCCTGCGCGCCAGCGCCGCGAAGGCGTCGCCGCACCTGACCCTGTCGCGGTAGCACCGGCCCCACCGTGAACTCCCACGTGCGACACGAGAATTCGGCCGCGGACCTCGACGCCGCGATGCAGATCGCCATCGGCGCCGCGGAATCGGCGCGCGGGTTCACCAGCCCGAACCCGGCGGTCGGCGCCGTGGTCCTCGACGCCGCCGGACGCATCGCCGGCGTCGGGATGACGCAGCCGCCCGGCGGTCCCCACGCCGAGATCGTCGCGCTGCGGGAGGCGGGGGACGCCGCCCGCGGCGGCACCGCCGTCGTCACGCTGGAACCGTGCAACCACCACGGCCGGACCGGGCCGTGCTCGCAGGCGCTTCTCGACGCGGGCGTGGCCGCGGTGCACTACGCGGTGGGCGATCCCAACCCGGAGGCCGCCGGCGGCGCGGAAACCCTCGTCTCGGCGGGCGTCGAGGTGACGTCGGGTCTGCGCGCGCAGGACGTCGAACGCGGCCCGCTGCGGGCGTGGCTGCACCGGCAGCGCACCGGGCGCCCGCACGTGACCTGGAAGTACGCGGCCACGCTCGACGGCCGCAGCGCGGCCGCGGACGGCACCAGCCAGTGGATCACCGGTCCCGAGGCCCGCGAGCGCGTCCACGCCGAGCGGGCGAAACTCGACGCGATCGTCGTCGGCACGGGGACGGTGCTGGCCGACGACCCCCGGCTCACCGCCCGGATGTCCGACGGTTCGCTCGCCGCGCATCAACCGGTCCGCGTCGTCGTCGGGCTCGGCGACATCCCGCCGGACGCCCGGGTGCTCGACGACTCGGCGCCCACCGTGCTGCTGCGTACCCACGACGTGGACGAGGTCCTCGCCGCACTCGCGGAGTACACGGACGTGCTGCTCGAGGGCGGGCCCCGGCTGGCGGGCGCGTTCCTCGCCGCGGGCCGGGTCGACCGCATTCAGGCGTACCTCGCCCCGCTGGTGCTCGGTGCGGGCGCCGCCGCGGTCTCGGACGCCGGAGTGCACTCGATCGAGGGCGCGCTGCGGTTCCGTCACGAGTCGGTCGAAACAATCGGCCCCGATCTGTTGTTGAGTCTGGTTCCAGCAGTGTCCGAAAACCCTGACAGTCACCGAACGTAGGAGAAGCCACAGTGTTCACCGGGATCGTCGAAGAATTGGGTGAGGTCGTCGCCAAGGAGGAACTGGCCGACGCCGCACGGTTCACCGTGCGCGGTCCGGTGGTGACTTCCGATGCGTCGCACGGTGATTCGATCGCGGTGAACGGTGTCTGCCTGACCGTCGTGGAGGTGCTGGCCGACGGCTCCTTCACCGCCGACGTGATGCAGGAGACGCTGAACCGGTCGAGCCTGCAGAAGGTCGACGTGGGCAGCCGCGTCAACCTGGAGCGCGCCGCCGCCCTGAACAGCCGCCTCGGCGGCCACCTCGTCCAGGGCCACGTCGACGGCACCGGGCACATCATCAGCCGCAGCCCGTCCGAGAACTGGGAGGTCGTGCGCATCGCGCTGCCCGACGCCATCTCCCGGTACGTCGTCGAGAAGGGATCCATCACCGTCGACGGTGTGTCGCTGACCGTGTCGGCGCTCGGCGGGGACCGTGGCGAGGAATTCTTCGAGATCTCGCTCATCCCGACCACCCTGCAACTGACCACGCTCGGGGCGGCGACCGTCGGCACACCGGTCAATCTGGAGGTCGACGTGATCGCGAAGTATGTGGAGCGGCTGCAAGCGGCCGGCCGCTGAGTCGTACTGTTGAGGAGCATCCCACGGATGCATCCGTTGTATTCGAAGATGCGTCAGTCAAGACTTTGGAGACCGAGCACGTGACCAGGTTCGACAGTATCGAGCGCGCCGTTGCGGATATCGCCGCAGGCAAGGCCGTCGTCGTCGTCGACGACGAAGACCGCGAGAACGAGGGCGACCTCATCTTCGCCGCGGAGAAAGCCACCCCGGAGTTGGTGGCCTTCATGGTTCGATACACGTCCGGCTATCTCTGTGTGCCGCTCGACGGGACCGACTGCGACCGCCTGGGCCTGCCCCCGATGTACGCCACCAATCAGGACAAGCACGGCACCGCGTACACCGTCACCGTCGACGCTCGTGAGGGCATCGGAACCGGGATCTCCGCGTCCGACCGGGCCGCGACCATGCGGTTGCTGGCCGATCCGTCCACCGGCGCCCAGGACTTCACCCGCCCCGGTCACGTGGTGCCGTTGCGGGCGAAGGAGGGCGGCGTGCTGCGCCGCCCCGGCCACACCGAGGCCGCCGTGGACCTGGCCCGGATGGCCGATCTGCGGCCGGCCGGCGTGATCTGCGAGATCGTCAGCCAGAAGGACGAGGGCCACATGGCCCAGACCGACGAGCTGCGGGTCTTCGCCGACGACCACAATCTCGCGCTGATCTCGATCGCCGACCTCATCGCGTGGCGCCGCAAGCACGAGAAGCACGTGGAGCGGGTCGCATCCGCGCGCATCCCCACCCGGCACGGCGAGTTCACCGCGGTCGGGTACCGGAGCATCTACGACGACGTGGAACACGTGGCGCTGGTGCGCGGCGACCTGCCGGGACCGGACGGCGACGGCAGCGACGTGCTGGTGCGGGTGCACTCCGAATGCCTCACCGGCGACGTCTTCGGTTCGCTGCGCTGCGACTGCGGTCCGCAGCTCGACGCGGCCCTGGACATGGTCGCGCAAGAGGGCCGCGGGGTGGTCCTCTACATGCGCGGGCACGAGGGCCGCGGCATCGGGCTGATGCACAAGCTGCAGGCCTACCAGTTGCAGGACGCGGGTTCGGATACCGTCGACGCCAACCTCGAGCTCGGCCTGCCCGCCGACGCCCGCGACTACGGTATCGGCGCGCAGATCCTGGTGGATCTGGGCATCTCCTCGATGCGTCTGCTCACCAACAACCCGGCCAAGCGGGTCGGTCTCGACGGCTACGGGCTGCAGATCACCGAGCGGGTGTCGATGCCGTTGCGCGCGAACGCCGAGAACCTGACGTACCTGCGCACGAAGCGGGACCGCATGGGCCACGACCTGATCGGGCTCGACGACTTCGAAGCGGGAGAGATGCTGTGAGCGGTGAGGGACTGCCCGAACTGCAGCTCGGTGAGGCCGGCGACCTCCGGCTCGCCATCGTCGCGGGCAGTTGGCACCCGGAGATCTCGGAGGCGCTGATCGCCGGCGCACAGCGGGTCGCGGACGAGGCGGACGTGAAGAACGTCACGCTGGTCCGGGTCGCCGGTGCCATCGAGCTTCCGGTGGTGGCGCAGGCGCTGGCCCGCACCCACGACGCCGTCGTCGCGCTCGGTGTCGTGATCCGCGGCGGGACGCCGCACTTCGAATACGTCTGCGACGCCGTCACGGCCGGTCTGACCCGGGTGTCGCTCGACGAGAGCACCCCGGTCGGGAACGGCGTGCTCACCACCGACACCGAGCAGCAGGCGATCGACCGCAGCGGCCTGCCCGGCTCCGCCGAGGACAAGGGCGGTCAGGCGTGCGCGGCCGCGCTCGACACCGCTGTCACACTGGCGCGACTGCGCCGCGCCGAGGAGTCCTTCGCATGATCTGGATCCACCCATGACCACCCCCGAATCCGAGTGGACACTCGTCGCGAAACCCCGCAAGTCGCGTCGCTACGCGATCGGCGTGGCCATTTTCCTCGTCGTCGTGCACGTGACGTTCGCCATCCTGCTGCGCGGTGACTCGACGGGCGTGTACTTCCGTCTCGCCGACCAGCTGGCGTTCGCCGGCATCGGGTGCCTCCTCGCGGCGGCCGTGCTGCTGCTGACCCGGCCGCGACTGCGCGTCGGGCCTCGCGGCATCGCCGTGCGCAACGTGCTCGGGGAGCGCATCGTCGACTGGGACCTGTACGAGGGGCTGTCCTTCCCGGACGGTGCCGCGTGGGCGCGGATCGAGCTGCCCGACGACGAGTACCTGGCGGCGATGGCCATCCAGTCGAACGATCGCGAGTACGCCGTCGAGGCGGTCGACCGGTTCCGCGCACTCGCGTCGGAGTACGCGCGGTCCTGACCGGGGGACGGCCCCGCCCGGTGTGACGGATGCGGGGTTGGTCGGTGGCGCCGACTAACGTGGAGGGGTGCCCGATCCTTCGACATATCGCCCCGCGACCGGAACCATTCCGGTCGACCCGGGGGTGTACAAGTTCCGCGATCCGCACGGCCGGGTCATCTATGTCGGGAAGGCGAAGAGCCTTCGTTCACGGCTGAATTCCTATTTCGCCGACGTCTCGACGCTGCACCCCCGTACCCGCCAGATGGTGACCACGGCCGGCAGCGTCGAGTGGACCGTGGTCAGCACGGAGGTCGAGGCGCTGCAGCTCGAGTACAACTGGATCAAGGAATTCGATCCGCGCTTCAACGTCCGCTACCGCGACGACAAGACGTACCCGGTTCTCGCCGTCACCCTCAACGAGGAATATCCCCGGCTGTTCGTCTACCGCGGGCC
Source organism: Rhodococcus sp. NPDC056960 (assembly GCF_042674125.1). Classification (NCBI taxonomy): domain Bacteria; kingdom Bacillati; phylum Actinomycetota; class Actinomycetes; order Mycobacteriales; family Nocardiaceae; genus Rhodococcus; species Rhodococcus sp. NPDC056960. The sequence continues at coordinate 423,779 of NZ_JBHURF010000001.1, forward strand.
CCGGCGCAAGGGGGTCCGCTACTTCGGCCCCTACTCGCACGCGTGGGCCATCCGCGAGACCCTCGACCTGCTGCTGCGGGTGTTCCCGGCCCGCACCTGCTCGGCCGGGGTGTTCAAGCGGCACAACCAGATCGGCCGTCCCTGCCTGCTCGGTTACATCGACAAGTGTTCCGCGCCGTGCGTTGGACGGGTGTCCGCGGCGGAGCACCGCCAGATCGTCGAGGACTTCTGCGACTTCCTGTCCGGACGCACCGACAGGCTCGTCCGGGAACTCGAGGCCCGCATGCAGAAGGCGTCCGAGGAACTGGACTTCGAACTGGCGGCGCGCCTGCGCGACGACGTGGGAGCCCTGCGGCGGGCGCTGGAGAAGCAGGCCGTCGTCCTCGGCGACGGCACCGACGCCGACCTCGTCGCGTTCGCGACCGACGAACTGGAGGCCGCGGTCCAGGTGTTCCACGTCCGCGGTGGCCGCGTGCGCGGACAGCGCGGCTGGGTGGTCGAGAAGGCCGGCGACGTCATCGACTGGGCCACCGTCGATTCCGAGGCCGGATCGGACCTTCCGCTGCTCGTCGAGCAGTTCCTCACCCAGTTCTACGGTGAGCAGGCGGCGCTGTCGGGTGCGACGGACTCGGAGGCCGGCACCAGCGGCGTGCCGCGAGAGGTGCTGGTGCCCGTGCTGCCACCGGACCCCGAGCAGGTGCAGGAGTGGCTCAGCGGCCTCCGCGGATCCGCGGTCCGCCTGCGGGTGCCGCAGCGCGGCGACAAGAAGGCCCTCGCCGAGACCGTGCAGCGCAACGCGATGGAGGCGCTGCAACAACACAAGCTGCGCCGTGCCGGTGACTTCACGTCGCGGTCGGCGGCCCTGCAGGGCATTCAGGAGGCCCTCGACCTCGATTCGGCGCCGCTGCGGATCGAGTGCGTCGACATCAGCCACGTGCAGGGCACCGATGTCGTGGCCTCGCTCGTCGTCTTCGAGGACGGTCTGCCACGCAAGTCCGACTACCGGCACTACGCGATCAAGGAGGCGGCCGGTGACGGCCGGTCCGACGACGTCGCCAGCATCGCCGAGGTCACCCGGCGGCGGTTCCTCCGGCACAACCGCGACGTCGGGGTGCTGCGCGTGGAGGCCGCCGGGGCGGACGCCGACCCGGTGCCGGGCGGCGACGGCGGCGACCTCGCCCCGGAGGCGGCGATCGATCCGCAGACCGGCCGGCCGCGACGGTTCGCGTATCCGCCGAACCTGTTCGTCGTCGACGGCGGCGCCCCGCAGGTCGCGGCGGCCTCGGCGGTCCTCGACGAACTGGGCATCACCGATGTCGCCGTGATCGGACTGGCCAAACGGCTCGAGGAGGTATGGGTGCCGGGGGAGGAGGACCCGGTGATCCTCCCGCGCACCAGCGAGTCGCTGTACCTGCTGCAGCGGGTGCGCGACGAGGCCCACCGCTTCGCGATCACGTTCCACCGCAGCAAACGCTCCCGCCGGATGACGGCGTCCGCACTCGATTCGGTGCGCGGACTCGGAGACACCCGGCGCAAGGCCCTGGTGACGCATTTCGGGTCCGTCGCCAAACTCAAACAGGCTTCCGTCGAGGAGATCACCGCGGTGCCGGGCATCGGAACGGCCACGGCCAAGGCGGTACTCACCGCTCTCGGCGCGGAGGAACCGTCTGCGGGGGTCGCGGCGGTGGGGGATGATGAACCCGATCGGAACGGACCGGCCGAGCACGACCCGGCAGCACAGAGCGCTTCACAACGGACAGGTGTCGAGTGACCGAGCAGCACGCGCAGAGCGACCGTCCACCCACGGTTCGGCCGATGGACTTCCTTCTCGTCACCGGACTCTCCGGGGCGGGTCTGCAGACGGCCGCGAAGGTCCTCGAGGACCTCGGGTGGTACGTCGCGGACAACCTGCCCCCGGAACTGATCTCCCGGATGGTCGATCTGAGCCTCGAATCCGACTCCCGGCTCGAGCGGCTCGCCGTCGTCATCGACGTGCGGAGTCGGTTGTTCACCGGCGACCTCGGCTGGGTCCTCACGGAACTGGAGAGCAAACCCGTGCACACGCGGGTGCTGTATCTCGACGCCTCCGACGAGGTCCTGGTCCGGCGGTTCGAACAGGTCCGCCGCAGTCATCCGCTGTCCGGGGGCGGGGCCGAGGGGACCCTGTCCGAGGGCATCGCTGCCGAGCGTGATCAGCTCGCGAAGGTGAAGGCCGCCGCCGACCTGGTGATCGACACGTCCTCCCTCGCCGCACACCAGTTGCGGCAGAAGATCGAGGACGCGTTCGGCGACGCCGAGAACCGCACGATGCAGGTAACAGTCCAGTCGTTCGGTTTCAAGTACGGTCTTCCGATGGACGCCGATCTCGTCTGCGACGTCCGCTTCCTGCCCAATCCGCACTGGATCCCCGAATTGCGTCCGCACACCGGGCAGAGCGCGGACGTGCGGGACTACGTGTTGTCGCAGGACGGTGCCGAGGACTACCTCACCACCTATCACCACCTGCTGGATCTGACGATCGCGGGATATCGTCGGGAGGGGAAGCGCTACATGACCATCGCGGTGGGTTGCACCGGCGGAAAGCATCGGAGTGTCGCGATGTCGGAGGCGTTGGCACGCCGCCTCGGAAAGGATTCCGGGCTGAACGTGCGCGTCGTCCATCGTGATCTGGGGCGCGAATGAGGGCGGTGCACGTGCCTCCTGCGATCGTCGCGCTCGGCGGAGGCCACGGGCTGTTCGCGACCCTCAGCGCCGCACGCCGGCTCAGCCGCGACGTCACGGCCGTCGTCACCGTCGCGGACGACGGCGGATCCTCGGGACGACTGCGCGCAGAACTCGGCGTCATCCCGCCGGGTGATCTGCGGATGGCGCTCGCCGCGCTCGCCGCCGACGACCCCGAGGTGCAGGACTGGACCGACACCATCCAGCACCGCTTCGGCGGCATCGGCGCCCTCGCCGGACATTCGGTGGGCAACCTCATCCTGGCCGGCCTCACCGAGGTGCTCGGCGATCCGGTCGCCGCCCTGGACGAACTTGCGCGGCTGCTGCGGATCGACGGACGGGTGCTGCCGATGTCGCCGATCGCCCTCGACATCGAGGCAGACGTGCAGGGCCTCGAGGCGGATCCGCGCGTGAGCCGCTGCATCCGCGGGCAGGTCGCGGTCGCGACCACCCCGGGCAAGGTGCGCCGGGTGCGGCTGCTGCCCGCCAATCCGCCTGCGTGCCCGGACGCGGTCCGGGCGATCGAGGCCGCCGACATGGTCGTCCTCGGACCCGGATCGTGGTTCTCGAGCGTCATCCCGCACGTCCTCGTTCCGGAACTCCTCGACACGCTGATCGCCACCGACGCGCGGAAGGTGCTGGTGCTCAACCTGGCTCCGGAACCGGGCGAGACCGCGGGATTCTCCACCGAACGCCATCTGCACGTACTGTCCCAACACGCACCCGAACTGGCCGTCGACTTCGTCGTGGTCGATTCGGGTTCGGTGCCGCCTGGCCGCGAGCGTGAACACCTCGCCCGCGCCGCCGGACAGTTCCAGGCACGCGTCGTCTACGCCGACGTGTCGGAGCACGGCACCCACACGCATCATGCAGGCAAGCTTGCGTCCGTTCTCGAACAGCTCTGGAGCGACCCCGATCCGGGGCTTCGGGGGAGCGAAGTGGCCGCGACACCAGAGGAAAGGGAGAGCGCTTCGTGGCAATGACAGCAGAGGTCAAAGACGAACTCAGTCGTCTCGTCGTCACTCACGTGAGTTGCCGGAAGGCCGAGGTCTCGTCGCTGCTGCGGTTCGCCGGGGGATTGCATATCGTCGGTGGCCGCGTAGTGGTCGAGGCGGAGGTGGATCTGGGGTCCACGGCCCGGCGGTTGCGGCGCGAGATCTTCGATCTGTTCACCTACAGCGCCGACGTCCACGTCCTGAGCGCGGGCGGACTGCGCAAGTCGTCCCGGTACATCGTCCGGGTCGCGAAGGAAGGCGAGGCCCTCGCCCGCCAGACCGGTCTGCTCGACCTGCGGGGACGACCCGTGCGCGGGCTCCCCGCCCAGGTGGTCGGCGGCAGCGTCGCCGACGCGGAAGCGGCATGGCGGGGCGCCTTCCTTGCCCACGGTTCGCTCACCGAGCCGGGACGGTCATCGGCGCTCGAGGTCAGCTGCCCGGGCCCGGAGGCGGCGCTCGCACTGGTCGGGGCCGCGCGCAGGCTCGGCATCTCCGCGAAAGCCCGCGAGGTCCGGGGCACCGACCGGGTGGTGATCCGCGACGGCGAGGCCATCGGCGCGCTCCTCACCCGGATGGGCGCGCAGGACACCCGCCTCGTGTGGGAGGAACGCCGGATGCGCCGGGAGGTCCGGGCCACCGCGAACCGGCTCGCCAACTTCGACGACGCCAACCTGCGCCGCTCCGCCCGCGCGGCCGTCGCGGCCGCCGCACGAGTCGAGCGGGCGCTCGACATCCTGGGTGACGAGGTTCCCGACCACCTGGCGGCGGCCGGGCATCTCCGTGTGGAGCACCGGCAGGCGTCGCTCGAGGAACTCGGCCAGCTCGCCGACCCGCCGATGACGAAGGACGCCGTCGCCGGCCGCATCCGGCGGCTGCTGTCGATGGCCGACCGGAAGGCGAAGGAGACCGGGATCCCCGACACCGAGTCGGCGGTCACCGCAGACCTTCTCGACGACGCCTGACCGGGCGAACGGGACGCTCGTCGTGTCGGATCGGACGAGCGTCCCGTTCGTTCGACGTCGCAGCGGCCGGGACGGGGCGCTCGGACGTGACTGCGCGCGCACGTGCCCCGCGCACTAGGGTAAGAGTCGCATCGACCGATGAAACCTCGCGCCGACCACCCGTCGGTGGTGTCGAACCGGCGCGAGAGCAGAGCTGTACAACCAGAATCATGCGCAAAGGAGCAGATTGTGACTGTCCGGGTAGGCGTAAACGGTTTCGGCCGTATCGGACGTAACTTCTTCAGGGCGGTGGACGCGCAGAAGGCGCTCGGAACCACCGACATCGAGATTGTGGCGGTCAACGACCTCACGGACAACGCTACGCTGGCGCATCTCCTGAAGTACGACTCCATCCTGGGTCGTCTCCCGCACGACGTGTCGCTCGAGGGCGAGGACACCATCGTCGTCGGAAGCCAGAAGATCAAGGCTCTCGCGATCAAGGAAGGCCCCGCGGCACTTCCGTGGGGTGACCTGGGCGTCGACGTCGTCGTCGAGTCCACCGGCATCTTCACCGACGCGGCCAAGGCGAAGGGTCACCTCGAGGCCGGCGCCAAGAAGGTCATCATCTCCGCGCCCGCCAAGGGCGAGGACATCACCATCGTGATGGGCGTCAACGACGACAAGTACGACGGCAGCCAGAACATCATCTCCAACGCCTCGTGCACCACCAACTGCCTCGGCCCCATCGCCAAGGTGCTCGACGACGAGTTCGGCATCGTCAAGGGCCTGATGACCACGGTCCACGCCTACACGCAGGACCAGAACCTGCAGGACGGCCCCCACAGCGACCTGCGTCGCGCCCGCGCCGCCGCGCTGAACGTGGTCCCCACCGGCACCGGCGCCGCCAAGGCCATCGGCCTGGTCCTCCCGCAGCTGCTCGGCAAGCTGGACGGCTACGCGCTGCGCGTCCCGATCCCCACGGGCTCGGTCACCGACCTCACCGCGAACCTGAAGAAGTCCGCCAGCGTCGAAGACATCAACGCCGCGATGAAGGCTGCCGCCGAGGGACCGCTCAAGGGCATCCTTAAGTACACCGACGCTCCGATCGTGTCGTCCGACATCGTCACCGACCCGCACAGCTCGATCTTCGACTCCGGCCTCACCAAGGTCATCGACGATCAGGCCAAGATCGTGTCCTGGTACGACAACGAGTGGGGTTACTCCAACCGTCTGGCCGACCTCATCGGTCTCGTAGCCAAGTCTCTCTGAGCGAAGGTCCGGTAACAGTGGCAGTTCAGACTCTCGACGATCTGCTGAACGCTGGGGTGGAGGGGCGCGCCGTGCTGGTGCGCTCCGACCTCAACGTTCCGCTCGACGGTGACCGGATCACCGATCCCGGGCGCATCATCGCTTCCGCCCCGACGCTGAAGGCGTTGGCGGAGGCGGGCGCCAAGGTCATCGTCACCGCTCATCTGGGTCGCCCCAAGGGCGAGCCCGACCCGCAGTATTCCCTCGCGCCGGTGGCGGTGAAGCTCGCCGAGGTTCTGGGACGCAACGTCCAGCTGGCCGGCGACGTCGTCGGGCAGGACGCGCTGGCACGTTCGGAGGGGCTCACCGACGGCGACGTTCTCCTGCTGGAGAACATCCGCTTCGACCCGCGGGAGACCAGCAAGGACGAGGCCGAGCGGACGAAGCTCGCGAAGGCCCTCGTCGAACTCGTCGGCGACGACGGTGCATTCGTGTCCGACGGATTCGGTGTCGTGCACCGCGCGCAGGCGTCGGTGTACGAGGTGGCGAAGCTGCTTCCGCACTACGCGGGCACGCTCGTCGAGGCCGAGATGACGGTGCTCGGCAAGCTCACCGAGGAGTCCGAGCGGCCGTACGCGGTCGTGCTGGGCGGCTCCAAGGTGTCCGACAAGCTCGCGGTGATCGAGGCGCTGGCACCGAAGGTCGACACCCTCGTCATCGGTGGCGGCATGTACTACACGTTCCTCGCGGCGCAGGGCGTCTCGGTCGGCAACTCGCTGTGCGAGGAGTCGATGATCGACACGTGCAAGGCGCTGCTCGAGCAGTACGCCGACGTCATCCACATCCCGCAGGACGTGGTCATCGCCGATTCGTTCTCGGCCGACGCCGAGTCCAAGCTCGTGTCGGTGCTCGAGATCCCGGACGGCTGGATGGGTCTCGACATCGGACCGCAGTCGGTTCGCCGGTTCGCGGCGATCCTGACCAGCGCGAGAACGGTGTTCTGGAACGGCCCGATGGGCGTGTTCGAGTTCGAGAAGTTCGCCGCGGGCACCAAGGGTGTCGCCGAGGCGATCATCGAGGCCACCTCGAAGGGCGCGTACAGCGTCGTCGGTGGCGGTGACTCCGCCGCGGCGGTCCGCCAGCTCGGTCTGCCCGAGGACGGGTTCTCCCACATCTCCACCGGAGGCGGCGCCTCCCTCGAATACCTCGAGGGCAAGGAACTCCCCGGCATCGCAGTTCTGGAGGGCTGACGCATGGCACGGAAGCCGCTGATCGCCGGCAACTGGAAGATGAATCTGAACCACCTCGAGGCCATCGCGCTGGTGCAGAAGATCGCCTTCTCGCTCCCGGCGAAGTACTTCGACAAGGTCGACGTGACGGTGATCCCGCCGTTCACCGACATCCGCAGCGTGCAGACCCTCGTCGAGGGCGACAAGCTCCTGCTCACCTACGGTGCGCAGGACGTGTCGGCCCAGGATTCGGGCGCGTTCACCGGCGAGATCAGCGGCTCCATGCTGGCCAAGCTGGGCTGCACGTTCGTCGTCGTCGGACACTCGGAGCGCCGGACCCTGCACGGCGAGGACAACGACACCGTCCTGGCCAAGACGAAGGCCGCGCTGAAGAACGGGCTCACCCCGATCGTCTGCATCGGTGAGGGCCTCGACGTCCGTGAGGCCGGCGAGCACGTGTCGTACAACGTCGAGCAGCTGCGGGGCTCGCTCGCCGGGCTGTCCGCGGAGGACATCGAGAAGGTCGTCATCGCGTACGAGCCGGTCTGGGCCATCGGGACCGGCCGGGTGGCCAGTGCCGCGGACGCGCAGGAAGTCTGCGCGGCGATCCGGGCCACGCTCGGTGAGCTCGCCTCCCCGGCGGTCGCGTCCGGTGTCCGCGTGCTCTACGGCGGCAGCGTCAACGCGAAGAACGTCGGCGAGATCGTCGGTCAGACGGACGTGGACGGTGCCCTCGTGGGCGGCGCCTCGCTGAAGGCCGACGAGTTCGCGACGCTGTCGGCGATCGCCGCAGGCGGACCTCTGCCGTAAGGCGCCTTCGGCGCCCGTGCGCCTTTCCGGTTGCTCCCACTACCGGAAAGGCGCACGGGCGCGGAGCGCCTGTAGGGTGTACGAGGCCGTAGTTGTTCCTACTGGATGGGTGGACGTAGACCGACATGGAACTGTTCCTGGATATCTTGCTGGTGGTCACCAGCTTGCTGCTGATTCTGCTGGTGCTGCTGCACCGCGGTAAGGGCGGCGGTCTGTCCAGCCTGTTCGGCGGCGGCGTCCAGTCGAGCCTGTCCGGTTCCACCGTCGTCGAGAAGAACCTCGACCGGCTCACCGTGTTCACCGGTCTGGTGTGGTTGATCGCGATCATCGGCATCGGCCTGGAGATCAAGTTCGGCTGATCTGCTTCATCATGCAGACCGGCCGTCGCCGGTCGATACTGGATGAATGATCGAAACCCCACGTGAGGCCACTGAACCACTCCGCGAAGACATTCGGCTCCTGGGCGGCATCCTCGGTCAGATAGTGCGGGAACAGGCCGGTGACGACGTCTTCGACCTCGTCGAGAAGGCGCGGGTCGAATCGTTCCGGGTCCGGCGGTCCGAGATCGACCGCGCCGAGCTGGCGGACATGTTCACCGAGGTCACCACCGGCGACACCATTCCCGTCATCCGGGCCTTCAGCCACTTCGCGCTCCTCGCCAACCTCGCCGAGGACATTCACCGCGAACGCCGGCGCGCCGTCCACGTCGCCGCCGGTGAACCCGCGCCCGACAGCACCCTGACCGCCACGTACGCCAAACTCGACGCCGCGCAGCTGGACAGCGCCGTCGTCGCGGACGCGCTGCGCGGGGCGCTCGTGTCGCCCGTCATCACGGCCCACCCCACCGAGACCCGCCGCCGCACGGTGTTCGAGACCCAGACGCGGATCACCGAACTGATGCGCTACCGCGAGCGCACCGCGCTGACCGAGTCCGAGACCGCCGACGTCGACGTCCGGTTGCGGCGCCAGATCCTCACCCTCTGGCAGACCGCGCTGATCCGGTTGTCGCGGTTGCGGATCCAGGACGAGATCGAAGTGGGCCTGCGGTACTACGACGCGGCACTGTTCGAGGTCGTCCCGAAGATCAACGCCGAACTGCGCAACGCGCTGCGGTCGCGATGGCCGGCCGCGGATCTGGGCCGGGAACCGATCCTGCGTCCCGGGTCGTGGATCGGCGGAGACCGCGACGGCAACCCCTACGTCACCGACGAGGTGGTCCGGACGGCCACCACCCGGGCCGCGGCCACCGCCCTCGAACATCACCTCGAGGGACTCGAGACCCTCGAACGCGAACTGTCCATGTCGGCACGCCTCGTCGCCGTCACCCCCGCCCTGGACCTTCTGGCCGCGGCGTCCCAGGACGATTCACCGTCCCGCGCCGACGAACCGTACCGGCGCGCGGTGCGGGGCATCCGGGGACGTCTCACGGCCACCGCGCAGCGCATCCTGGGCGGCGCACCGGACCACGGCCTCGACCTAAGGCTCGCCCCGTACGACACCCCGCGTCAGATGCTCGACGAACTCGACGTCGTCGACGATTCCCTTCGCCGCGGCGGCGACGGCACGATCGCCGACGACGGGCTCGCGAGTCTGCGGGACTCGGTGGAGGTGTTCGGATTCCACCTCTCCGGGCTCGACATGCGGCAGAACTCGGACGTGCACGAGACCGTCGCCGCCGAGTTGCTGGCATGGGCGGGGGTGCACGACGACTACCCGTCGCTGTCCGAGGACGAGCGGGTGGAACTGCTCTCGGCGGAGTTGACCACCCGGCGCCCGCTGACCACCGCGAACGCCGAGTTCAGTGAGCTGGCGACGAAGGAACTCGCCATTCTGCACGCGGGCGCGACCGCCGTGCAGACCCTCGGCGCGGGCGCCGTGCCGAACTACATCATCAGCATGTGCACCTCCGTCAGCGACATGCTCGAGGCCGCCGTCCTGCTCAAGGAGGTCGGACTGCTCGACCCCGGCGCGGGAGGCGGGCCGTCCTGCCCGGTGGGTATCGTGCCGCTGTTCGAGACGATCGAGGACCTGCAGCAGGGCGCCGCGACCCTCGAAGCCACGCTCGAGGTCCCGATCTACCGGGCGCTCGTGGCGGCGCGGGGCGACTCCCAGGAAGTGATGCTCGGGTACTCCGATTCGAACAAGGACGGCGGATACCTCGCGGCCAACTGGGCGCTCTACCGCGCGGAGCTGGATCTGGTGGACGCCGCACGCAAGACGGGAATCCGGTTGCGGCTGTTCCACGGTCGCGGCGGCACCGTCGGTCGCGGCGGTGGCCCCAGCTACGAGGCCATCCTGGCGCAGCCGCCCGGCGCGGTCGCCGGGTCGCTGCGGATCACCGAACAGGGCGAGGTGATCGCCGCCAAGTACGCGGAACCGCGTCTCGCGCAACGCAATCTCGAAACACTGCTCGCCGCGACACTCGAGGCCACCCTGCTCGACGTCGAGGGACTCGGCGACGACGCCGAACCGGCGTACCGCATCCTCGACGAACTTGCGGCGCTGGCCCGCCGCGCCTACGGGGAATTGGTGCACGAGACACCGGGATTCGTGCAGTACTTCGAAATGTCGACGCCGGTCGCGGAGATCGGGGCCCTCAACATCGGCAGCCGACCCGCCTCCCGTAAGCAGACCACCGCCATCTCCGATCTCCGGGCCATCCCGTGGGTGCTGTCCTGGAGCCAGTCCCGGGTCATGCTGCCCGGGTGGTACGGCACGGGTGCGGCATTCGAGGAGTGGACGCAAGGCGACCCGGACAAGGTGGCCACGCTGTCGCGCCTGTACGAGAAGTGGCCGTTCTTCCGGACCGTGTTGTCGAACCTGGCGATGGTGATGTCGAAGTCCGACATGGGTCTCGCGGCGCGCTACGCGGAGCTGGTGCCCGACGAGGAGCTGCGGCAGAGGGTGTTCGGCAAGATCACCGAGGAGCACGAGCGGACGATCCGGATGTACAAGGCCGTCACCGGGAACGACACGCTGTTCGCCGACAATCCCGGTCTGGAGCGGTCGGTGCACAACCGGTTCCCCTACCTCGAGCCGCTCAACCACCTGCAGGTGGAGCTGCTGCGCCGGTACCGGGCGGGCGACGACGGCGACCAGACGCGCCGCGGCATCCAGCTCACGATGAACGGGCTCGCCACCGCGCTGCGCAACAGCGGGTAGCGGCGTTCCCGCGCCCCGCGAGATTTCTTGCGGGGCGCGGGAACCGAACCGTCCCTCGCTGCGTCAAAACGGGAAAGAGCACAAGTTTCCGAGACGAAGTGGGGGCGATCGATGAGGCGCTGCGCGGGCAACCCTGTTCACTGGCGTGGGGGAGTGGGAACACGGGGGACGAGCATGTCGAGCCGCCGACGGGCCGGTCGGCTCGTCACCGAGTGCCGGGTCACCCGGACACCGGTCGAGCAGGACCCCCGATCGTCCGCCGGGTTACCGGCGGACGACGAGGACCCCGTCGGTTGAGTGCGTCAGTTCGGCAGGAGGGACGCGGCCGAGGTGTCCAGCAGCCACCGGGTGGCCGAGAGACCACGGGCCCCGGAGGCCGGGATCTCGACCGGGGGAGCGCCCGCGACCGCCGCGGCCACGGCCTCGGCCTTCGCCTCGCCGGACACGACGAGCCACACCTCGTCGGCGTGCCGGACCGCGGGCAAGGTCAGCGTGACGCGCACCGGCGGCGGCTTCGGGGAGTCCGTCACCGCGACGACGAACAGATGCTCCTCGCGGACCGCGTCGGTGTCGGGGAACAGCGAGTTGACGTGTCCCTCGCCGCCCATACCGAGCAGGTGCACGTCGAACACCGGGACCTGCTTGTCGCCGGCGTGCGCCCCGAGCACCTGCGCGTACGCGACGGCAGCCGCCTCCGGATCGTTCTCGTAGATCCCGTCCGCGACGGGCATGGTGTGCACCCGTGCGGGGTCGACGTCGACGTGGTCGAGCAGTGCGGCCCGCGCTTGCACGTCGTTGCGTTCCGGATCGCCGGCCGGGAGGAAGCGTTCGTCCCCCCAGAAGATGTCGATCGCGCGCCAGTCGATGTCGCCCGGGTTCACCCGGACCTTCTCGAGCAGCCCGATGCCGGTTCCGCCGCCGGTGAGGACCACCGACGCCGAACCGCGTTCCTTCTGCGCGGCGACCACGGTGTCGACGAACCGTTCCGCGGCCTTCGTCACCAGCGTGTCGGTGTCGGGGTGAACTTCTACGTGGATGTCACTCATACGTCACCTTCGTCAGCCCGGCGAGTGCGGCCTCGTAGGCCTCGTCGGGGTCGAGTCTGCGTAGTTCTTCGGCCAGGCAGTCCCGGGTCTCCCGCCTGCCCAGGGCCACCAGCGCCTCCGGTTTACCGGTCCGGGACAGTGTCGCGGTGGTGCCGGTCTGCGGGCGGCTGATGGTCAGCGAGCCCCCGTCGGCGAAGTTCAATGTCACGAACAACTTGCCGGCCCGCCGGGTGACGGGCGCATCGAGGCGCCCGGCGAGCCATCCGGCGATCATGTCGACGGCGGGTTCGTCCACGAGCCCGGACACGACCGCCGATTCGATGCGCGAGTGCGGCGGCTGATCGACCGCGGACGTGATGAGCCCCCGCCAGTAGGTGATGCGGCTCCACGCCAGATCCGTGTCACCGGACGTGTAGGACGCGAGGCGGCTCTTGATCTCGGCGGCGGGATCCTCACGGTCCGTGGCGTCGGTGATGCGCCGGATCGCGAGCTTGCCGACGGGATCCTTCGCCGGGACCGCGGGTGCGGTCTCCGGCCACCACACGACGACGGGAGTGTCGGGGAGGAGGAACGGCACCACGACGCTGCTCTCGTGGTCGGCGAGTTCGCCGAAGAGGCGGAGCACCACGACCTCCGACGCACCGGCGTCACCGCCGACCCGGATCTGGGCGTCCAGCCGGGGTTCCGCATCGCGGGAGCCGCGGGCGACGACGATGACCCGGCAGGGATGCTCCCGGCTCGCCTCGTTGGCGGCATCGATGATGTCCTCGGAATTCTCGCTGTCCCGGGTGCACACCACCAGGGTGAGTACCCGTCCGAGCGTCACCGCCCCGCCGGTCTTCCGGAGTTCGACCAGCTTCTTGTTGACCTGGCCGGTGGTGGTCGAGGGGATGTCGATGATCATCTACGGCCTTCTCCATTCGCGACCGGTGCGCTGCATCATTTCGTCTGCGGACGGCGGACCCCACGTGCCGGCCTCGTACGGTTCCGGCTTGCCGTCCGCTGCCCAGGCGTCGAGCGCCGGATCGAGGATCTCCCACGACAATTCGACCTCGGCGTTGACGGGAAACAGGGAGGGCTCACCCAGAAGCATGTCGAGGATGAGGCGTTCGTACGCCTCGGGGGACGACTCCGTGAACGCCTGACCGTAGCTGAAGTCCATGTTGACGTCGCGGACTTCCATGCTCGATCCCGGGACCTTGGACCCGAATCGCATGGTCACACCCTCGTCCGGCTGTACCCGGATGACGAGGGCGTTCTGGCCCAGTTCCTCGGTCATCGTCTGATCGAACGGCAGGTGCGGTGCGCGCTTGAAGATCACGGCGATCTCGGTGACCCGGCGGCCGAGTCGTTTCCCGGTGCGGAGGTAGAACGGCACACCCGCCCAGCGGCGGGTGTCGACCTCGAGGGTGATGGCCGCGAACGTCTCGGTGGTGGAGTCCTTCGAGAAGCCCTCCTCCTCCAGCAGGCCGACCACGCGGGTCCCGCCCTGCCAGCCGCCCGCGTACTGGCCGCGTGCGGTGGTCTCGTCGAGCGGCTGCGCGAGCTTGGTGGCGGAGAGCACCTTGATCTTCTCCGCCTGCAATTCGGACGGTTCGAAGCTGATCGGCTCCTCCATCGCGGTGAACGCGAGGAGTTGCAGCAGGTGGTTCTGGATGACGTCGCGCGCCGCACCGATGCCGTCGTAGTAGCCGGCCCGGCCACCGAGACCGATGTCCTCGGCCATGGTGATCTGGACGTGATCCACGTAGTGGGCGTTCCAGATCGGGTCGAACAACTGATTGGCGAAGCGCAACGCCAGGATGTTCTGGACGGTTTCCTTGCCGAGGTAGTGGTCGATCCGGAAGACGGTGTCCTCGGGGAAGACCTCGTTCACGACCGCGTTGAGCTCACGCGCACTCGCGAGGTCGTGGCCGAAGGGCTTCTCGATGACCACCCGGCGCCACTGGTGATCGTTCGACTGCGCGAGGCCCGCCTCGGACAGCTGCTTCAGGACCACCGGGAACGCGTCCGGCGGAATCGCGAGGTAGAACCCGTGATTGCCGCCGGTCCCGCGTTCGCGTTCGAGCGTCCCGAGGGTCGAGGCGAGTTCCTGGAACGCCGCGGGGTCGTCGAAGCTGCCCTGGACGAAACGCAGTCCCTCCGACAGCCGTTCCCAGACGTCCTCCCGGAACGGCGTCCGGGAATGGTCGCGCACCGCATCGTGGACGATCTTGCCGAAGTCCTCGTCGGACCAGTCCCTGCGGGCGAACCCGACGAGAGCGAACCCGGGCGGCAGAAGACCACGATTGGCGAGATCGTAGATGGCGGGCATCAACTTGCGCCGGGCCAGGTCGCCGGTGACACCGAAGATCACCAGGGCACACGGCCCGGCGATGCGCGGTAGGCGCTTGTCCCTACTGTCGCGGAGTGGATTGACCCAATCGTCCGACGCTGCGGGCTCGCTCACGTATCAGCTCTTCTGCCCTGCTGCGCGGAGCTGCTCCGCGGTGGCCTCCAGGAGCTCGTTCCAGGACACCTCGAACTTGTCGACGCCCTCGGTCTCGAGGACGGCGAACACGTCGGGGAGGTCGATGCCGACGGCGGTCAGCTGGTCGAACACCTCCTGCGACGCGACGGCGGTGCCGGACACCGCGTCGCCGTGGATGTCGCCGTGATCGGCGACGGCGTCGAGGGTCTTCTCCGGCATCGTGTTCACCGTGTTGGGTGCGACCAGTTCGGTGACGTACAGGGTGTCGGGGTAGTCGGGGTTCTTGACTCCGGTCGACGCCCACAGTGCGCGCTGCGGGCGCGCTCCATCGGACAGCAGACCCTGGAACCGCGGCTGCACCTCGAAGATCTGCTGGTACGCGGCGTACGCGAGGCGGGCGTTGGCGAGGCCCGCCTTGCCGCGCAGCGCGAGAGCGTCCGGCGTGCCGATCTTGTCGAGCCGCTTGTCGATTTCGGTGTCGACGCGGGAGACGAAGAACGACGCGACCGAATGGATGCGGGACAGGTCGTGACCGGCGGCCTGGGCGGCCTCGAGGCCGCCCAGGTACGCACCCATGACCAGTTCGTAGCGCTGCACGGAGAAGATCAGCGTGACGTTGACGCTGATGCCCTCACCGAGCACCTTCGCGATGGCCGGGATGCCGGCCTCGGTGGCCGGGATCTTGATGAACAGGTTGGGCCGGTCGACGATCTTCCACAGCTCGACGGCCTGCGCGACGGTCTTGTCGGCGTCGTGCGCGAGGCGCGGATCGACCTCGATGGAGACGCGGCCGTCGACGCCGTGGCTCGCCTCGAACTGCGGTGCGAGCACGTCGCAGGCGGCCCGGACGTCGTCGGTGGTCACCGTGCGGATGGTGGCCTCGACGTCGGCGCCGCGCTCGGCGAGCTCACGGACCTGCGCGTCGTAGACGTGGCCCTTGCTGAGCGCCGCCTGGAAGATCGACGGGTTGGTGGTGACACCCACGACGGACTTGGTGGCCACGAGGTCGGCGAGGTTGCCGGACTCGATGCGGTCCCGGGAGAGGTCGTCGAGCCAGACCGAGACGCCGGCCTCGGAGAGCTTCTGCAGGTTGGGGTTCTGAGTCATGGCGTTCTATCCCTTCACGCGTGCGAGTGAGCGCTGTGCGGCTGCGGTGACGGCCTCGGCGGTGAAGCCGAACTCGCGGAACAGGGTCTTGTAGTCGGCAGACGCGCCGAAGTGCTCGATGGAGATGATCTCGCCGGCGTCGCCGACGAAGCGGTACCAGGGCATGGAGACGCCGGCCTCGACGGCGACCCGGGCCTTGACCGTCGGGGGAAGCACGCCGTCGCGGTACGCCTGGTCCTGGGCGTCGAACCACTCGACGCAGGGCATGGACACGACGCGCGTGGGGATGCCGTCCGCCTCGAGGGCCTCGCGGGCGGCGACGGCGAGCTGCAGCTCGGATCCGGTGCCGATGAGCACCACCTCCGGCGCCCCGGTGGACGCGTCGGCGAGGACGTAACCGCCGCGGGACACACCCTCGTAGCTGGTGCCCTCGAGAACCGGCAGGTCCTGACGGGTCAGCGCGAGACCGGCGGGGGCCCGGGTGGCCTCGTCGGAGCCCTTCTCGAGGACGGCACGCCAGGCGTGCGCGGTCTCGTTGGCGTCACCGGGCCGCACGACGTACAGGCCGGGGATGGCGCGCAGCGCGGCGAGGTGTTCGATCGGCTGGTGGGTGGGACCGTCCTCACCGAGGCCGATGGAGTCGTGCGTCCAGACGTAGGTGACCGCCGTCTTCATGATCGCGGCCAACCGGACGGCGGGTCGCATGTAGTCGCTGAAGACGAGGAAGGTGCCGCCGTAGGGGCGGGTCGGTCCGTGCAGGGCGATGCCGTTGAGGATGGAGCCCATCGCGTGTTCGCGGACACCGAAGTGCAGGGTGCGTCCGTAGGGCTCCGCGTTCCACATGCTGGTGGAAATGGACGCGGGACCGAACGAGTCGGCGCCCTTGATGGTGGTGTTGTTGCTCTCGGCGAGGTCGGCGGAGCCGCCCCACAGCTCGGGGAGAACCGGTCCGACGGCGTTCAGGACGGCGGCGGACGCCTTCCTGGTGGCGAGGCCCTTCGCGTCGGGCTCCCAGGTCGGCAGGACATCGGCCCAGCCGGCGGGCAGGTCGCGTCCGATCAGGCGGTCGAGGAGCTTCTTGCCCTCGGGGGCGCGCTGCGTCCACTCGTCGTACTGGGCCTGCCACTCCTTGTGCGCCTGCGCACCGCGCTCGACGACCTTGCGGGTGTGTGCGATGACGTCGTCGGCGACCTCGAACGTCTTGTCCGGATCGAAGCCGAGCGCCGTCTTCACCGCGGCGACCTCGTCGGCACCCAGGGCGGCGCCGTGCGCTGCGCCCGTGTTCATCTTGTTCGGGGCCGGGTAGCCGATGATCGTGCGGAGCAGGATCATCGACGGCTTGTCGGTGACCTCGCGGGCCTTGTTCAGGGCCTCCTCGATGGCGACGACGTTCTCGCCACCCTCGACGACCTGCACGTGCCAGCCGTACGCCTCGTAGCGGGCGGCGGTGTCCTCGGACAGCGCGATGGCGGTGTCGTCCTCGATGGAGATCTTGTTGTCGTCGTAGATCAGCGTCAGGTTGCCGAGCTGCTGGACGCCGGCGATCGAGGAGGCCTCGGAGGTGACGCCTTCCTCGATGTCGCCGTCGGACGCGATGACGTAGATGTGGTGATCGAACGGGCTGTCGCCGAGCGCGGGCTCGGGGTCGAAGAGGCCGCGCTCACGGCGGGCGGCCATGGCCATGCCGACGGCGGAGGCCAGTCCCTGTCCGAGGGGACCGGTCGTGATCTCGACGCCGCGGGTGTGGCCGTGCTCGGGGTGGCCGGGGGTCTTCGAACCCCACGTGCGCAGCGACTCGAGGTCCTCGAGTTCGAGGCCGTAGCCGGCGAGGTAGAGCTGGATGTACAGGGTGAGGCTGGAGTGCCCGCACGACAGCACGAAGCGGTCGCGGCCGATCCAGTCTGCGTCGGTGGGGTCGTGGCGCATGACCCGCTGGAAGAGCGTGTAGGCAAGGGGGGCGAGGCTCATGGCCGTGCCGGGGTGGCCGTTGCCCACCTTCTGCACCGCGTCGGCGGCGAGCACGCGGATGGTGTCGACGGCCTTGGTGTCCAGTTCGGTCCAGTCGGCGGGATGAACCGGTTGCGTGAGGACGTGGATGTCGTCTGTGATCGACACGGGCAGAAGTCTCCTGACATGGGTGAACGTGGAGCCTGAGGATGCGTGGGCCTCTTGTGCGACTCCAGCCTAGTGTGCGGTCGTATCCGGGTCGATTCGGTTCGCGCATTACGGCGGTCTACCATCGTTTGTAGTAGACGGCCGGTCGTCACGAAGGACTTCCGAAGCAGGCACCGGCATTCGGATCAGGAATTACGCGTGGTGCGAGGAGAGAACGTGCGGACAGGGCATCAGCCGAGCGGACACGGCTTCGGCAGCCCCAGCCCCGCCCCCCGCGCGACCGACACCAAAACGGTGCTGGGTCGCGTCACGGGCAAGGTCCTGGCCTACATCGCGTTGACCAAGCCGCGGGTGATCGAGCTGCTCCTGGTCGCGACGATCCCCGCGATGCTGCTGGCGGACCGCGGCAACGTCGACATCCTGCTGATCCTCAGCACGCTGTTCGGTGGCTGGATGGGCGCGGCGAGCGCGAACTCCCTCAACTGTGTCGTCGACGCCGACATCGACAAGGTCATGAAACGCACGGCGCGCCGCCCGCTGGCCCGCGACGCGGTGCCCACCTCCCACGCGTTCGTGTTCGGCATGACGCTCGGCATCGCGTCGTTCCTCTGGCTGTGGTGGCGGGCCAACCTGCTCGCCGGGTTCCTGGTCGTCCTCACCATCGCGTTCTACGTTCTGATCTACACGATGGTGCTCAAACGCCGGACCTGGCAGAACGTCGTCTGGGGCGGTGCCGCGGGCTGCATGCCCGTGATGGTCGGCTGGTCCGCGGTGACCGGTTCGCTGAGCTGGCAGCCCATCGTGCTGTTCCTGGTCATCTTCTTCTGGACGCCGCCGCACACGTGGGCTCTCGCGATGCGCTACAAGGAGGACTACAAGGCGGCGGGTGTTCCGATGCTGCCGGTGATCGCCACCGAGGAGCACGTCACCAAGCAGATCCTGCTGTACAGCTGGGCGATGGTGATCACGTCACTCGCGCTCGTTCCGGCCGCCGGAGTGGTGTACGCCGCGGTGACGCTCGTCGCCGGCGCCTGGTTCCTGCTCATGGCCCATCAGCTGTACCGCAGCGTGCGCGGCGGAGCAGCTGTGAAGCCACTCCGCCTGTTCCTGCAGTCCAACAACTACCTGGCCATCGTGTTCGTCGGTCTCGCCGTCGACTCCGTCCTCGGCCTGCAGACCGTCGGCAGCCTCCTGAGCTGACGTTCCTGCCTCAGGGCACCAGAACGATCGACCCGGTCGTCGCGCGTGCCTCCAGGTCGCGGTGCGCGTCCGCCGCACGGCCCAAGGGGTACTCCGCTCCCACCCGGACCGTCAGTGAACCGTCCGCCAGCGCGGAGAAGACGTCTCCGGCACGCCACGTCAGTTCCTCGCGGTTGCGGATGTGGTGAGCGAGGGTGGGTCGGGTGAGGAACAGTGAGCCCGCCGGGTTCAGCCGCTGCGGATCGAACGGCGGAACCGGGCCGCTCGCCGCACCGAACAGCGCCACCGTTCCGCGGATCCGCACCGACGCGAGACTGGCCTCGAACGTCGACGCACCGACGCCGTCATAGGCGGCGGCGACGCCCTCCCCGTCCGTCAGTTCCCGGACCCGGGCGGCGATGTCGTCGTCGTACCGCAGCACCTCCCCAGCGCCCGCGTCGCGCGACAGCTGTTCCTTGGCGTCGGAGGACACGGTGCTGATCACCTGCGCGCCGAGCGCGGTCGCCATCTGCGTGAGCAGTAGCCCCACTCCACCCGCACCGGCGTGCACCAGCACGGTGTCGCCGGGCTGGATCGGGTACGTCGAGCGGGCCAGGTAGTGGGCGGTCATGCCCTGCAGCAGCGCGGACGCGGCCTGCGGAGCGGGCACCGAATCGGGGACGGCGATCGCGGCCGATGCCGGAACGGCCACCTTCTCGGCGTAGCTGCCCGGCGCCGAGCACCAGGCCACCCGGTCGCCGGCGGCGACCCCGGTGACCTCGCTGCCGACGGCCTCCACCACCCCGGACCCCTCGTCTCCGGGAACGTAGGGCAGTGGCCGGGGATACAGCCCGGTCCGGAAATACGTGTCGATGAAGTTGATGCCGATCGCGTCGGTGCGAACGAGAAGGTCCGTCGCCCCGATCTCGGGTTCGGGAATCTCCACCGGTTCGAGGACGTCGGGACCACCGAGACGGGAAACCTGTATGGCGCGCATGGTTTCAGTTCTACACGGCGAGGGTCGCGCTACCGAGCCTGGCGGACACGACGTGTCTACCGCCCAGTATTCTCGGGGCCATGAGTACCGACACCCACGCGGAACAGGCGCCCTCCAGCCCGGCGCCCTCGCTGCCGTCGCACACCGTCGACGCGATCAAGAAGTTCGTGGCCGACCACGGCGGTTCGGCCAGTGCCGTCCTCCAGCCGATCGGACTCGCGGGCGTCCGGATCACGCTCGTCGGGGCCGACGGCATCCTCGGCGACCAGGTTGTCGACGATCTGGCCACCGCGAACGCCGTCGTCGCGTCGTTCGACGACGTCACCGTCTCGGAGTGGGACCGCGCGCTCACCAGCATCGTCACGCCCCGGCAGGGTCACTTCCAGAAGATGGCCGGCTGGGTTGCGCGGCAGACGCGTTTCCCGAAGGCCCGCAACGAGCGCTAGACGCTCGCGGTGTCGGGCTGCGTCACGTACTCGCGAGTGCGTCCCGCAGCCCACACCGCCGCGGTGGCCGCGGTGCACAACCCCGCGCCCGCCACATGGAAGGCCACGAGGACCGCGGGCACGTCCGTGAAGAACTGGACCAGCCCGATCAGCGCCTGCGCCACCACCAGAACCAGCAGGACCTGGATGCGCACCTTCACGGCGCGGGCGGCGCCGACGGCGTACAGGCCGAAGCACAGGCCGACCAACAGGGCCAGATAGCCGACCAACAGTTGCGCGTGCAGGTGCACGAGCGTGACGATTTCGACCTCGAGCCGGGGAACAACGCGGTCGAGACTCTTGTCTCCCGCGTGCGGCCCGGCGCCCGTCACCAGCGTTCCGGCCGCCAGTACCCCGGCCAGCGCGACCGCCGACAGCGCGGTGAGCCAGCGAAGCGGGGCGGGGATCACGTCGACTGCGGGGGCGTCGTCGGGTTCGCAGATCTTCGCGTACATGACCGTCGCCAACCACACCATCGCCATGGACGCGAGCAGATGCACCGCGACCGTCCACCACAGCAGTCCGGTGAGCACGGTGACGCCGCCGATGACGGCCTGCACGACGGTCCCGAGGGGCATCATCCAGGCATAGACGAGAACTTCCTTCCGCCGGCGCGCGCGGGTGACCGCGAGAACGATGAGGGCCGCGGCCACGACGACGACGAACGTGAGCATGCGGTTGCCGAATTCGACCGCCTGGTGGACGACGGCGACTTCCCCGTGCCCCACCGGGACGAAGCTGCCGGGGAAGCATTGCGGCCAGGTGGGGCAGCCGAGGCCGGATGCCGTCACCCGGACGACGGCTCCGGTGACGGCGATGCCGCCCTGCGTGAGGATCACCGCGAACGCGATGACACGCTGCACGGTCAGCGACGGAAGGGGGAGACGGTCTACCAGGCTCAGAAACCCGCGATACAGCACGACGTCGATGGTAGAGGGCCGTCAACTACAGCGTGTCGTTGGGCCGGTGGCGCCGCGCGCGATCCCGTGCTACTCGCCGCGAATGCGCAGGATGCCAGTCACCGTGCCCTGCCAGAAGTCCCCGGTGTCGGTGACGAGCCCGGACATCTGGAGGGTGTCGTTGACCGCGGTGCCGGGGAGTGGGCTGGTGTGTTCGACGGAGCCGTCCGCCGGATCGATCACCGCGAACGAGAAGCCGTCCAGGGGTGTCGTGACGTCGAACCCCGAACGGATCACGGTGTAGAGAAGACCGTCGCCGGTCGAGAGGTGCGGTACCGCCGCGCTGCGGACGTCGTTGCTCCACACCTGGTGGCAGCCGATCGGGTCGATGTCGACGCGGGTCATGCCGCCGGTGAACGGGGCGTTCGCCGGAACCGCCGGGCCCGCGCCGTCCGGAACGGCGGGGTACGGGTAGCCGTACGTCCCGGCCACATACACCGAGTTGCCGATACCGATCGGCGAGTTCTCGCTGCCGCCCGGGTTGCCGAGCACGGGGAGGGTGCAGATCTCGGCACCCGAGTCGGCGCGGAACACCCGCAGATTCACCTGCGGGTCGGCGTTGTCGACGATCGCGACGAAGTCGCTGCCCGTCGACGGCCCGAAGTACGTGGGTGTGGACCCGGTGCCGTGGCTGAGTTGCCCCGGCTTGCGGTCGGGGCCGCGGTCGTAGTCGCGCCGCCAGTCGACGTGGATCTCGTCGTCGCGGAGCGTGAACTGATACAGGGCGTGGGTCGTGGCGACGGCGGTGCCGGACGGGGAGGTGGAGATGCTGTTCTGGATCTCCTCGCCGGCCGCGAGGGGCAGTGCGTGCGCGACTCCTGCCCGGTCCACGGCTCCGACGACGCCGCCGCCGGTGCCGAACCAGACGTTGCCCTGCCAGTCGGGTGTCAGACCCGTCACGTTGTCGCCGGCCGGCACGCTGCCGGAGAGGTCGACGTGCGAGTCGACGGTGATCCGCCAGCGCCCGTCGGGGTCCTGCGAGTGTCCGAGGCGCAGCAGCTGACGGTTACCGTCCACCACGACCAGCCGGTTGTCGTTGTCGAGGAACGCGTACACGCCACCCAGGAGGCTGCCCTTCGCGAGTGCGAACGTGGTGAGCGAGTGCCCGAACGGGGCCGCCGGCGCCGTGGGATCGATCAGGTGCACGGTGGGGACCTGACCCGCGACGGACGTGCACAGTGCGACGACGAGCCGGTCGGATCCCTGTAGCAGCGTGGGGCACGCCGATACCAGCGGATACGCGGACAGGGTCGACGGACCGGTGCCGGGGCCGGGCAACGGGGTCACGTCGGTGGACCCGGCGTCGCCGTGCATCGTGGACGTGCCCGCCGGTCCGAGGTAGGGATTCGGGGACGCCGGCGATCCCCACTGTGGGGCGGCGTTCGCGGGCAGCGTCCCGCCACCGAGCAGGGCCAGCAGGACGATGAGAACGGTCCCGGCGGCGCGGGCGCTGGCGCGGCGGATCACGTGAATCGGAACATCTTCGCCGCCAGGACCCCGGCCACCGCACCCCACACGACGAGGACGACGACGCTGAGCAGGTCCACCGACCCCGACAGTGCCGCGTCGAGCGCATGCGCGAGCGCTCCGGACGGGATCAGCCGCGCACCGGTGTGCAGGAGCCACGGCAGGTCACCGGTGGCGAACACCACACTGCCCACACCGACCATGACGAACCACAGGATGTTGGCGAGGGCGAGGACGATCTCGGCGCGGAGGGTGCCACCGAGCAGCAGTCCCATCGCCGCGAACGTGACGGTGCCCAGCGCGATGATCACGGCGCCGAGAACGAGTCCCCACGCACTCGGCCGCCAGCCGAGCGCCAGTCCGATCGAACCCAGGAGAACCGATTGCAATGCGACGACGATGACGACGGCGGCGCTCTTCCCGGCGATGATTCCCCACGTCGGCAGGGGAGTCGCACCGAGTCGCTTGAGTGCGCCGTACCTGCGGTCGAAACCGACGGCGATCGCCTGGCCGGTGAACGCCGTGGACATCACCGCCACCATCATCACGGCGGGGACCACCTTGTCCACCCGCGACGTGCCGAGGTCACCGATCGGGAGCAGACACAGACCGACCAGCAGGGTGATCGGGATGAACATGGTCAGCAGCAGCTGTTCCCCGTTGCGCAGGAGCAGTTTCAGTTCGAGCGCGGTCTGCGCCCGCAACATCACCGACGCACCGCTCGGGCGGGGATCGGGTGCGAACGTGCCCGGGGCGAAACGATTCTCCGTCAGACGGTCACTGGTGCTCATCGTCATCCCCTCAGTTCCCGGCCGGTGAGTTCGAGGAAGACGTCCTCGAGGCTGCGCTGGTCGACCCGGATGTCGCTGATCAGGGCATCCAGATCGGCGCACCACGACGCGACCGAAGCCACCACCTTCGGGTCGATCGGGCCCTCGACGAGGTAGGTGCCGGGCCCGGACTCGGCCACCCGGAAGCCGTCGGGAAGTGTTCTCGCGAGGGGTTCGGTGTCGAGGCCGGCGGGCGCGGTGAGCCGCAGCTGGCCTTCCGCGCCCCGGCTGGTGACCTCGGCGGGGGTGCCCGACGCGACGATCGAGCCGTGGTCGATGATGACGAGCCGGTCCGCGAGTTCCTCGGCCTCGTCCATCAGGTGCGTCGTCAGCAGGACGCTGACACCGTCGCGGCGCAGCGCGTCGATCAGTTCCCACACCAGCAACCGGGCCTGGGCGTCGAGCCCGGCGGTGGGTTCGTCGAGGAACACCAGTTCCGGGCGGCCGACGAGCGCGCACGCCAGGGACAGGCGCTGCTGCTGGCCGCCGGACAGCCGGCGGTACGGGGTGCGACGGGACTCTTCGAGGCCGAGGCTGCGCAGCAACCAGTCGGGGTCGAGGGGGTCGGCGGAGTACGCGGCGACGAGGTCGAGCATCTCGCCGGCGCGCGAACCGGGGTAGGCGCCGCCGCCCTGCAGCATCACGCCGATCCGGGCGCGGACGGCCCCGGCATGCTCGACGGGGTCGAGTCCGAGGACGCGGACGGTGCCGCTGTCCGGGCGGACGAATCCCTCACACATTTCGACGGTGGTGGTCTTGCCTGCACCGTTGGGCCCGAGCAACGCCACGACCTGTGCCGGCTCGACGGTGAGATCGAGTCCGTCGACGGCCCGAACACCGTCGAAGGTTTTCACCACACCTTCCAGGCGTACAGCAGGTTGCGCCGATCCGGGCGTTCGCGAGGTCACGGGGAATCAGCGTAAGCCCTGGCCGGGTGTGACCCGGCCGGTGCCCCGGCTTTCGGTACCGGCGTCGCCCGGCGCCGCATCCCGGGGCTCCGGTGTGGTCGCCGGGTGTCCCGAACCGACCCGCCACGGGAGCCGGTTCCGGGTGATCACGATGAGCGTTCCGGCGGTGAAGATGGTGGCGATGGCGGCCTGCACGATGACGAACGGCTGGTACTCGCCGCCGTTCGGCATCAGGATGACGCTCACGATCGACGAGAAGACGATGGCGGGGACGCGGAAGGCGGGTGCGGTCGCCCACGCCGCGAGCGGGAGGACGGCCCACAGCAGATACCAGGGCTGCACGACGGGAAAGAGCAGGACGACCGCGCCGAGGGAGAGTCCGAGCGCGCCGACCGCGTGGATGCGTCCGACCAGAGTCGCAACGAGCATCCGCAGTGTGATGAACGCCGCAGCGACTGCCGCGATAGGCCGGGTCAGGCTCAGCACCGCCGTCGTGTGGTCGCCGAGACCGAGCAGGACACCGGCGAGGCCGGTGCCCAGGCCGAGGAGCGTGGGGATCGACATCCAGCTGCGGACGGCGTTCGCGGTGCCCAGGGTGTGGACCCAGCCGATGCCGAGCCCGCTGGACGTGCTGATGACGAGGGTGACGGCCAGGGCCACTCCGCCGAGCAGTGCGGCGGCGGTGAGGACCGCTTTCGCTGTCCCACCCCAGCGCCGCGCCAGCGCCATCCCGACGAAACCCAGCGCGAGTAGTGACGGGATCTTGATCGTCGACGAGAGCGTGATGAGCGCCGCCCCCGACAGCAGGAGGAGGAGGGATTGTCCGCGGATCGGGTCGGAGCGTTCGATCGCCCGCAGGGCCAGTTCCATGCCGGCGAGCATGAGGCCGAGCATGAGGGCCTCGTTGTGGATGCCGGCGACCAGGTGGAAGAGCAGCAGGGGGTTGGCCGCGCCCAGCCAGAGCGCGCTGACCTCGGCGACGCCGCAGCGCCGTGCCAGCCGGGGGAGCGCCCACACGATCATGGCCACACCGGCGAGGGCGAGCAACCGGTGCAGGAAGATCCCGGCGACGATGTTCTCGCCGGTCAGCCAGCTGATTCCGCGTCCCATCCAGAGGAACAGCGGGCCGTACGGTGCGGGGGTGTCCCGCCAGATGGTCGGCACGGTCCGGGTCAGGACGTGGTCGACTCCGAGGGCGCCCGCGGGGCCGATGGCGTAGGGGTCGAGACCGCGTGCCGCGATCTCACTCTGGGCGAGGTACGAGTAGACGTCCTTGCTGAACATCGGCGGGGCGACGGACAGCGGGATGATCCACAGCAGCAGCGTGCGGTCGAGCTGGGACCGGTTGAGGCGGCGCACCGCCCCCGAGTGCAGGCTTCCGATCGCGAACCGCCCGAGGAGGAGCCACGCGAGGACGATCATCACGGTGCCGGTCATGGTCAGGGTCAGGGCGACGCTCGGGATCCGGGCGGGAAGGCCGATGACGCGGAGCCCCTGCACGGGGTTCTGGAGCACGGGCTGCGCGCCGGCACCGAGCGCACCCACCGCCATGAGGACGGCACCGGTCGCACCGAATCGGCGGATCCCGCGCAGTTGGGCCGTCTCCTGCGGGTTCAGTCCGGCGGTCTCCGCCTCCTCGCCGTGCAGCGCCGCCGCCACCGAGGGGCGCGGCGACCGTCCGTCGATGCCCAGAGCCCGGCGAACGAGTTCGGCCGGATGTCGGAGAGCGGCGCGAGCCGTGAAGGTCGGCTCCGCGCGGGTCGGCTCCGGGTTCTCGGGGGTCTGCGGCACACAGGCAGCGTAGCGGTGCGGCGGCCACGGCCGGTTCCGCCGTTATTCCCGGGCGCGGCCGGGACATAATCACAGGTGTAAGGCAGGGCACCCTTAGTAGACCTTCGATCGGAATTCCGTCACACTGGTGTTGTGAAAACGGATACGACACCACGTGCAGGCAAGGAAAGCGCAGCTCACGCGCCTTCCTCCGCGGCGCCCGTCGCAACCGCGTCACCCGTTGCCGTCGGACACGAAGGGCACACACGCGCCGCCGTCGTGAAGCTCCTCCTCGAAGAGGGGCCCATCACGGCATCGGAAATCGGCACCCGGCTCGGTCTGAGCGCCGCCGGTGTCCGGCGGCACCTCGACGCACTGCTCGAGTCCGGTGAGGCGCGCGAGGCGTCCTCCGTCGCCGTGCGTCACCGCGGACGGGGGCGACCCGCGAAGCACTTCCAGATCACCGCCAAGGG
Organism: Rhodococcus sp. NPDC056960; assembly: GCF_042674125.1. Classification (NCBI taxonomy): domain Bacteria; kingdom Bacillati; phylum Actinomycetota; class Actinomycetes; order Mycobacteriales; family Nocardiaceae; genus Rhodococcus; species Rhodococcus sp. NPDC056960. The sequence goes on from NZ_JBHURF010000001.1 coordinate 450,691, forward strand.
CCGCGGCCGGCTCGGTCACGCCTACGACGACCTCGCGGGCGCCGCGATGCGTCAACTCCGGGAGGTCGGGGGAGATTCCGCGATCACCGAATTCGCCCGCCGGCGGGTCCAGGCGATCGTCGGAGACGTGACGCCCGCCGCCGATCAGAGCGCCGAGGGTCTCGAAACCACGGCGGACGCCATCGCCGATGCGTTCACCACCGCCGGTTTCGCCGCGTCGACGCGTCCGGTCGGCAACGGCGTCCAGATCTGCCAGCATCACTGCCCGGTCTCGCACGTGGCCGAGGAGTTCCCGGAACTGTGCGAAGCCGAGCAGGCAGCGTTCGCCCAGTTGCTCGGCACTCACGTCCAACGGCTCGCGACCATCGCGAACGGTGACTGCGCCTGTACGACCCACGTTCCACTCGTTCCACCGTCCGGTCCCCAGTAGCACCACTTTCCATAGTTCTCCTAGTCAGCAACCTGTTTTCCACCGGCGACCAGCCCTCGCCGGTCTCGTAACAAGACTCCGGAAGGAGCTCGCATGACCGTCACATCAGACCAGGTGACATCCACTGCGTCGGCAAACGCCGAGCCGCTCACGCAGGAAGAGACCATCGCGTCACTCGGGCATTACGGGTACGGCTGGTCCGATTCCGACGAGGCCGGTGCCAGTGCACAGCGCGGTCTGTCCGAAGACGTCGTGCGCGACATCTCGGCGAAGAAGAGCGAACCGGACTGGATGCTCGACATCCGGCTGCGCGCGCTGAAGACGTTCGACAAGAAGCCGATGCCGAACTGGGGTTCCAACCTCGAAGGCATCGACTTCGACAACATCAAGTACTTCGTGCGCTCGAGCGAGAAGCAGGCCGAGAGCTGGGAAGACCTGCCCGAGGACATCAAGAACACGTACGACAAGCTGGGCATCCCCGAGGCCGAGAAGCAGCGCCTCGTCGCGGGTGTCGCCGCGCAGTACGAGTCCGAGGTGGTCTACCACTCGATCCGTGAGGACCTCGAGTCGCAGGGCGTCATCTTCCTCGACACCGACACCGGGCTGAAGCAGCACCCCGAGCTGTTCCAGGAGTACTTCGGCACCGTCATCCCCGCCGGCGACAACAAGTTCTCCGCACTGAACACCGCGGTGTGGTCGGGTGGTTCGTTCATCTACGTCCCGCCGGGCGTGCACGTCGACATCCCGCTGCAGGCCTACTTCCGGATCAACACGGAGAACATGGGCCAGTTCGAGCGGACCCTGATCATCGTCGACGAGGGCGCCTCGGTGCACTACGTCGAGGGCTGCACGGCGCCGATCTACAAGTCGGACTCCCTGCACTCCGCGGTGGTCGAGATCATCGTGAAGAAGGGCGGCCACTGCCGCTACACGACCATCCAGAACTGGTCGAACAACGTCTACAACCTGGTCACCAAGCGCACCAAGGTCGAGGCGGGCGGATCCATGGAGTGGATCGACGGCAACATCGGTTCCAAGGTCACCATGAAGTACCCGGCCGTCTGGATGATGGGCGAGCACGCCCGCGGCGAGGTGCTCTCCGTGGCGTTCGCCGGCGAGGGCCAGCACCAGGACACCGGCGCCAAGATGCTGCACCTCGCGCCGCACACGTCGTCGACGATCATCAGCAAGTCGGTGGCCCGTGGTGGCGGCCGCGCGTCCTACCGCGGACTGGTGCAGGTCAACAAGGGAGCCCACGGTTCCAAGTCGACCGTCAAGTGTGACGCCCTGCTGGTCGATCAGATCAGCCGCTCCGACACCTACCCGTACGTCGACATCCGCGAGGACGACGTGACCATGGGTCACGAGGCCACAGTCTCGAAGGTGAGCGACGACCAGCTGTTCTACCTGATGAGCCGCGGGCTCACCGAGGACGAGGCCATGGCCACGGTCGTGCGCGGCTTCGTCGAGCCGATCGCCAAGGAACTCCCGATGGAGTACGCCCTCGAATTGAACCGCCTGATCGAACTGCAGATGGAAGGGGCGGTGGGTTAGTGACCACGCCAGAAACTGGTGTCCAGAATCTCGGAGTGACGGGAGCCGTCGCGGGCGAGAATCCGCGGATGGCGCGGACCGCCACCGGTTCGCCGATCGCCAACAAGGGTGAGGTCTTCACGTCGTTCGACGTCAAGGCCTTCGAGATCCCCGGGGGCCGGGACGAGGTGTGGCGGTTCACGCCGCTGCGCCGTCTCCGCGGCCTGCACGACGGAACCGCCGTCGCGAACGGCACGGTCACCGTGGACGTCGCGGGCCCGGACACCGTCCAGGTCGAGACCGTCGGACGGGACGACGACCGGCTCGGCAAGGCCGGCGTTCCCGCCGACCGCGTCGCCGCCCAGGCCTACTCGGGATTCGAGACGGCCACCGTCGTCACCGTCGGCCGTGAGGTCGAGGTCGCCGAGACGATCAACATCACCGTCACGGGACCGGGCGAGGGCAAGGTGGCCTTCGGGCACCTGCAGATCCGCCTCGGGGAGTTCGCGAAGGCAACCGTCGTTCTCGACCAGCGCGGCAGCGGCACGTTCGCGGAGAACGTCGAGTTCGTCCTCGGCGACAGCGCTCACCTCACCGTGGTCGCCGTCCAGGACTGGGCCGACGACACCGTGCACGTCGCGTCCCACCACGCGCGGCTGGGCCGCGACGCGGTCCTGCGGCACAACGCGGTCAGCCTCGGCGGCGACCTCGTCCGTCTGTCGGCGACCGTCAAGTACGACGGCCCCGGCGGCGACGCGGAACTGCTCGGCCTCTACTTCGCCGACGCGGGTCAGCATTTCGAGCAGCGTCTGCTGGTGGATCACTCGCAGCCGCACTGCAAGTCCAACGTGGTCTACAAGGGCGCCCTGCAGGGTGATCCGGAGTCCGGCAAACCCGACGCCCACACCGTCTGGATCGGCGACGTGCTGATCCGCGCGGCCGCCGAGGGCACCGACACGTTCGAGCTGAACCGCAACCTCGTCCTCACGGACGGCGCACGCGCGGATTCGGTTCCGAACCTCGAGATCGAGACCGGTGAGATCGTGGGTGCCGGCCACGCCAGCGCCACGGGACGATTCGACGACGAGCAGCTGTTCTACCTGCGCGCCCGCGGAATCCCCGAGGACGCGGCGCGGCGACTCGTCGTGCGCGGGTTCTTCCACGAGATCATCAACAAGATCGCCGTCGCCGAGATCCGCGAGCGCCTCGAGGCTGCCGTCGAGGCCGAACTCGCCGCAGTCGGCGTCTGACGCGCGCCGCCGGACCACTACTTCCCATTTCTTCGAAGGATCACAATGTCTACCCCTGACGCTTCCACCCCCGAAACCTCGGTCCTGGAAATCAAGGACCTGCACGTCGACGTCGCGAACACCGACGAGAACGCCGAGCCGATCAACATCCTCAAGGGTGTGAACCTGACGGTCCGTTCCGGCGAGACGCACGCGATCATGGGACCCAACGGTTCCGGCAAGTCGACGCTGTCCTACGCCATCGCCGGACACCCCAAGTACCAGATCACCTCGGGCTCCATCACCCTCAATGGTGAGGACGTTCTCGCGATGACCGTCGACGAGCGCGCCCGCGCGGGACTGTTCCTCGCGATGCAGTACCCCGTCGAGGTTCCCGGCGTCTCCATGTCCAACTTCCTGCGCACCGCGGCCACCGCCGTCCGTGGCGAGGCCCCCAAGCTCCGTCACTGGGTGAAGGAAGTCAAGGAAGCGCTGACCGAGCTCGACATCGACCCCTCGTTCGGCGAACGCAGCGTCAACGAGGGCTTCTCCGGCGGTGAGAAGAAGCGCCACGAGATCCTGCAGCTCGGCCTCCTCAAGCCGAAGATCGCGATCCTCGACGAGACCGACTCCGGACTCGACGTCGACGCCCTGCGCGTCGTCTCCGAGGGCGTGAACCGCTACAAGGACCGCGAGCACGGCGGAATCCTGCTGATCACGCACTACACGCGCATCCTCCGGTACATCAAGCCGGAGTACGTCCACGTGTTCGTCGGCGGTCGCGTCGTCGAGTCGGGCGGGCCGGAACTGGCCGACGAACTCGAGGCGAACGGCTACGAGCGCTTCACCCAGGCTGCAGCAACGCAAGGAGCATAAACGCAGATGACCACCTCGGTGCGCGTATTCGACGTCACCCGGATCCGGGAGGACTTCCCGATCCTGGCGCGTACGGTCCGCGACGGAAAACCGCTGGTGTACCTCGACTCGGGTGCGACTTCGCAGCGCCCGAATCAGGTGCTCGACGCCGAGAGGGAGTTTCTCACCACCTGTAATGCGGCCGTGCACCGAGGCGCTCACCAGCTCGCCGAAGAGGCCACGGACGCGTACGAGAACGCGCGTGCGGCAATCGCCGCGTTCGTCGGCGTCGACAGCGACGAACTCGTGTTCACGAAGAACGCGACGGAATCGCTGAACCTCGTCACCCACGTTCTCGGTGACGAACGCTTCGATCGGCACCTCGGACCCGGCGACGAGATCGTCATCACCGAGCTCGAGCATCACGCCAATCTCGTTCCGTGGCAGGAGCTTGCGCGCAGCACCGGTGCGACGTTGCGCTGGTACGGCGTCACCGACGACGGGCGCATCGACCTGGATTCGCTCGAGCTGACCGACGCCGTGAAGGTCGTCGCGTTCACGCACCAGTCCAACGTGACAGGAGCGGTGGCACCCGTCGAGGAACTGGTGCGGCGCGCCCGTGCCGTCGGGGCGCTCGTCGTGCTCGACGCGTGCCAGTCCGTCCCGCACATGGCCGTCGACTTCCACGGCCTCGGCGTGGACTACGCCGCGTTTTCGGGCCACAAGATGCTCGGCCCCTCCGGCGTGGGCGTCCTGTACGGCCGCCGGGAGCTGCTGAACGCCATGCCGCCGTTCATCACCGGCGGATCGATGATCGAGACCGTCACGATGGAGCGCACCACGTACGCACCGCCCCCGCAGCGGTTCGAGGCCGGCGTCCCCATGACGTCGCAGGTGGTCGGTCTCGGCGCTGCCGTGCGGTATCTCGACGAGATCGGGATGGATGCCGTTGCGGCGCACGAACATACCCTGGTCGAGGCCGCACTGGCCGCGCTCGGGGCCATCGACGGCGTGCGCATCATCGGTCCGGCGACCGCCGAGAACCGCGGCGGGGCCGTGTCGTTCGTCGTCGACGGAATTCACGCCCACGATCTCGGTCAGATCCTCGACGACGAGGGTGTCGCCATTCGCGTGGGTCATCACTGCGCGTGGCCGCTGCACCGCCGATTCGGAGTCGCAGCGACGGCGAGGGCGTCGTTCGCGCTGTACAACACGCTCGACGAGGTCGACGCTCTCGCGGCCGCGATTCGGCGTGCACAGGAGTTCTTCGGGGAGGTGCCTGCATGAGAATGGAACAGATGTACCAGGAAGTGATCCTGGATCACTACAAGCATCCCCACGGCCGCGGACTGCGCGAACCGTTCGGCGCCGAGGTTCATCACGTCAACCCCACGTGCGGTGACGAAGTGACGCTGCGGGTGCAGCTCGCCGACGACGGCACGGTGGTGGATGTGTCGTACGACGGCCAGGGTTGTTCCATCAGCCAGGCGTCCACCTCGGTGCTCACCGACCAGGTGGTGGGCATGCCCGTCGAGCAGGCGCTGCAGACCGTTGCCGCGTTCAACGAGATGGTGAGCAGCCGCGGCACCGTCGAAGGCGACGAGGACGTCCTCGGCGACGGCATCGCCTTCGTCGGCGTCTCGAAGTACCCGGCCCGCGTGAAATGCGCGCTGCTGGGATGGATGGCATTCAAGGACGCCGTTGTTCAGATAGTGGACGACCGCGTCGTGGACGAACAGGATTCGGCCGTTCCGACAGCAGACGGCGAACCAGCTCGAATCGGAGGACAGGCATCATGAGCGAGACGCAGACGCCGGAGGCGGACGCCACCGCCGTACCGGAGCAGGCGACGGCCGACCAGGGCGAGACCGCCCCTGCCGCGTCGGGCGCGGTGCCCGACCCGGAACGCCTCGAGGTACTCGAAGAGGCGATGCGCGACGTCGTCGACCCGGAACTGGGCATCAACGTCGTCGACCTCGGCCTCGTGTACGGCATCACCGAGGAAGAGGACGTCGTCACCCTCGACATGACCCTCACGTCCGCGGCGTGCCCGCTGACCGATGTCATCGAGGACCAGTCCCGCGGCGCGCTCGTGCGCAGCGGGCTGTGCAGCGAACTGAAGATCAACTGGGTGTGGCTCCCGCCGTGGGGTCCGGACAAGATCACCGAGGACGGCCGCGAGCAGTTGCGCGCCCTCGGTTTCACGGTCTGACGATCCACCACGGCTGACGAGCAGGGGCCCGGCGAGAATCATCTCGCCGGGCCTTTCCCTTGGTTCCGATGTCGGCCCCTGATCGCATGCGTCGGCCGCTCACTCTGTGGTGCACGGGTATCAGTGCCGCATAATTGACGGTGCGAGGTGAGACCGTTGCGGCAGACATTCTGGTTGACGACGACGATATTCGTCGGGTCCGTTGTTGTCCTTCTCGCAGTCCACACCGGCGGCGGTGCGTCGAGCGAACCCGAACGGGAAGCGACGCAGATGCTCGATCCTGCGGGTCCGGTCCTCACCCTCACTCCGTCGAGCGGGCAGCCGGGCGACCGCATCTGGTACTACGCGACGAACCTCCCGACCTGTGGTGGACCGTGGGCGGTGGAGTTCGGCGATCGTGTCCTGGGCGAAACCCGTCAGGTCGGCAGCGTCGCCGAATTCCGCGGGACGGTGCCGAATCGCGGCAGTCGCGGTTTCCAGGTGGTGGGGCTGCGTTGCCTGCCGATCCCGTCGATGGTGGTGCAGACGACGTTCGAGGTACTCGCCGTGCGTCCCTCGTCGGTGCCGACCACAATCCGGCCGCTGCCGCCGCCACCAGAGCTGCCGACACGGACGACGAGACCCACACCGACGCCCACTACCACGACGACCACAGCTCCTGGCTGAGCCGTAGCTACGGGTACGGCGACCTCGCGGCGAGCCCCTGTGCGGCCGCCGCGGCACGCACGGCGTCGATCACCAGTCGCAGCGGCGGTCGGTGCGCTTCCGTCCCCCGATGGGCGATGGAGATCGTCCGCATCAGCGGTTCGGTCAGCGGAACGACATCCATTCCTGGCGGGCGCAGCGTCAGTCCGAGGTCGGAGACGAGGGTAACTCCCAGGCCCGCGGAAACCATCGCGAGTGCCGTCGCCTGCTCGCCGACCTCATGGTTGATCCTGGGTTCGAATCCGCAACGCTGACAGGCCAGGCGCACCGCGCGGCCGAAATGCGAATTGGGTCCCGCAAGGATCCAGGGGTGCTCGGCGAGGTCCGCCAGCGTCATGGTTCTGGCGGAAACCGTTCCCGGAGGCAGTGCTGCGTGTAGTCGCTCCACCGCGATCACCACTCTGGTCAACTCCGGGTCCCACTGCATCGGGTAGTCGGAATAGTCGATCACGAACGAGAAGTCCAGCGAGCCGTCCCGCACGGCGACGGCGGTGTCCTCCGGCGCGAACTCCTTCGTTCGCACTTCGATGCCGGGATGTTCGGCGGCCAGCAACGTCAGCGCACTCGGCAGCAGGCTCGCCGCGACGGACGCCCACACGCCGACCGTCAATCGGGCCGTGACCCCGTCCTGCGTTTGTTCGAGGGCGGACGTCGCGCGGTCCACCGATCGCATGATCTCCTCGGCATGCTCGGCCAGGAGAAGGCCGATCTCGGTGAGCTGTACCCGCCGGCCGCGCCGCTCGAACAGCTTTGCGCCGACATCGCGTTCGAGCTGGGTGAGCTGTTGGGATACCGCGGACGTGGTGTAGTGCAAGGACAGCGCGGCCGCCGTCACGGTGCCTCGGCGGTGTAACTCCCGAAGCATCCGCAACCGGCGCAGCGACAGCTCCATGCCGCCAGCCTATGCATCCCCTCCGAACCGTCCAACCGGACCACGCGTTGCGTTGTGTAGAAAGCGTGAACGCAATCATTCAAGATTCTTAACTGGACGCCTGGTCACCAGCGCGCGCACTCTGAGCGTCATCAGCTGATTGGTTCTGGAGACGATGATTTTCTGAGGACGATTGGGGTATCTCGAGGTGACTACGACGACGGAACGCGGATTCGGGCGCACCCCCGAGCACCGGGAGCACGACCACCGTGAGAACGTGGCGATGCAGCGTCGGGTCGATGTGGCGACCGTGCGCAGCGGTGAGCCCCTGTTGCATGTGACGTGGACTGATCCGGTCACCGGAGCTCATGGTTACCTCGTCGTGCACACGTTGGTGTCCGACCTGGCAACCGGGGGCACCCGAATGCGGGCAGGCTGCACGATGACGGAGGTCGAGGATCTGGCCAGAGGAATGGCTGCCAAGACCGCGGTTTTCGACCTGCCTGTCGGCGGCGCGAAGGGTGGCATCGACTTCGATCCGAAGGATCCCCGCGCCGTCGGTGTTCTGGAGCGGTTCTGTCAGGCGATGCGCCCGTGGCTGGCCGCGCACTGGGTGACCGCGGAGGATCTGGGGGTGCCCCAGCATCTGCTCGACGACGTCTTCGCACGGCTCGGCCTCCAGCAGTCCTACCATGCGGCGATCAGCCGTTCGAAAAATCCGCAGAGCACTCTGCGCCGGGTACGTGCCGCGTTGAACGCCCCGGTGCCCAGCGGTTTTCTGCTGGGCGATGTGATCGGCGGCTACGGAGTCGCGCAGGCCTGCATCGGCACGGTGAAGGCGTGTGGCTGGGCTCCGGCCGATACGACGGTGGCCATCCAGGGCATCGGCACCATGGGGGGCGGCGCGGCCTGGTATCTGTACGAGGCCGGTATGCGCGTGACTGCTGTCGCCGACGCCCTCGGCACGCTGTACTGCCCCGATGGCCTCGACGTTCCCGCGCTGCTCGAACTGCGGGACGGCTACGGCGAGATCGACCGGTCTCGCGTCCCCTCGCATGTTCAGCAGTTGCCGAGCGCGGCTGTGATCGCAACGAAGGCAGACATCCTCGTCCCGGCCGCGATCTCCTATGCGATCACGACGGATAACGTCGACCAGGTCGGCGCGAAAGTGGTGATCGAAGCTGCGAATGCGGCGACGACCCCGGGGGCCGAGACGGCGCTCACCGGCCGGGGTATTCCGGTGATCCCAGACTTCGTTGCCAATGCCGGAGCAGTCGCCTGGGCCTGGTGGGTACTACTCGGTCAGGTCGGCACCGACCCGGAGGACTCGTTCCTGCGGTTGCGTACCGACATGCTGGCCAAGGTCGGGGTCCTGATCGGGCGATGGCTCCTCGACGGCGTGGCGCCACGGCAGACTGCATGGGACCTCGTCGCGACCAACCGCAGCGTGCCATCTTCTGGCGATTGTTCGTCGGCTGGTCCACGGGATCGGTTGTCCGGGTCATGATCTCGCCGATCCCCCCGGTGCGCTGACTCGCCCAGGTGCGGGAGGTCGATCCGTTATCGTCGATGGATGAGCGATGACGCGACGCCGTCCGGTCCGACCCACGCTCCGACGAGCACGCGGCGGGCGGTGCTCAACACTATGAAGGGCTCGGCAGGAAACCTCGTCGAGTGGTACGACGTGTACATCTACACGGTCTTCGCCACGTATTTCGAGGCGCAATTCTTCGACGAGAACGACTCCAACTCCACGCTGTACATCTATGCGATCTTCGCGGTCACGTTCGTCATGCGTCCGATCGGGTCGTGGTTCTTCGGCCGGTTCGCCGACCGTCGTGGCCGCAAGACCGCCCTGATGCTGAGCATCACCATCATGTCGTCGTGCTCCTTCGTGGTGGCGGTCATGCCGACACGTGAGGTCATCGGGTACTGGGCGGCGGTGATTTTGGTTCTCGCTCGACTCGTGCAGGGATTCGCCACCGGTGGGGAGTACGGGACCTCGGCGACGTACATGTCCGAAGCGGCGACCGCGAATCGGCGTGGCTTCTTGTCGTCGTTCCAGTACGTGACCCTCGTGGGCGGTCACGTACTCGCGCAATTCACGCTCCTGATTGCGCTCAGCGTTCTCGATGTCGAGGTGCTGCACGACTGGGGATGGCGGATCGGCTTCTTCATCGGCGGCATCGCCGCACTGGTCGTGCTGTGGATTCGCCGTTCGATGGACGAGTCGCTCAGCGAGTCGCATCTGACGGCCATCCGTGCGGGTGAGGACCGGAGCGCGGGGTCGTTGACGTCGTTGTTCACCGAACACTGGCGGCCGCTGCTGCTGGTGTTCCTCATCACCGCAGGTGGCACGGTGGCGTTCTACACGTACAGCGTCAACGCGCCGGCGATTGTGAAGTCCACCTTCGGGGACGACCGGGCGCTGACGGCAACGTGGATCAACCTGCTGTCACTGATCTTGTTGTTGCTGTTGCAGCCGGTGGGCGGCCTCGTCAGCGACCGGGTCGGGCGAAAGCCGCTGCTGGTCTTCTTCGGTGTGGGTGGCGTCCTCTACACCTACGTCCTGCTCACCTTCCTTCCGCGGACCACCTCGCCGCTATCGGCGTTCGCACTGGTCGCGGTCGGCTACGTCATCCTCACCGGGTACACCTCGATCAACGCGATCGTGAAGGCGGAGCTGTTCCCCGCCGAGATTCGCGCGCTGGGTGTGGGACTGGGCTATGCGCTCGCGAACTCCGTCTTCGGCGGGACGGCGCCGGTGCTGTTCCAGGCGTCCAAGTCGGCCGGTCACGTCGGCTGGTTCATCTTCTATGTGACGGTCGTGATCGGGGTCAGCTTGCTGGTCTACATTTTCGGGCTGAAGAACAAGGCGGTCACGGTGCTCGATCGCGAGCAGGGCAGTGCCTGGGGCGTGCCAGTATCTCCGGCTCGCCGCTGAGCAGATAGGCGGAGTGCACGCGAGGCGGGATCTGTCCGGGCCGGCGTTGGTCAACCTCGGTCAGGCGCGCTTGCGTTCCGAGGTGGAGGATTTCGCTGTGGCCTTCTTCGCCGCGGTCTTGGCAGGGGCCTTCTTCGCAGGCTTCTTCTTGGCGGGTGGGGCCTTCTTTCCGGCGGCGTCGACGCTGCGCTGAAGTGCGGCAACGAGATCGACCACCTCGGCGTCCTCGCCGGACTTCTCGACCTCGGCGACGGGGATGACCTTCTTGCCACCCGACTCGATCATCTCGTCGAGCAGTTCACGCAACTGCACCTGGTAGTCGTCGGTGAACTCGGTGGGATCGAAGTCGTCGGCCATGCTGTCGACGAGCGTCTCGGCCATTGCCAGTTCCTTCGCCTTCGGCTTGTCGACGTCGTCGAGGGAGGGAAATTCGGCGGCGCGGACCTCGTCGGGCCACAGCAGTGTCTGAATCACCAGCACGCCGTCCCGCGAACGCATGGCCGCGAGCCGGGTGCGCTGACGGAGCGTGAAATGGACGAGCGCCGTGCGATCGCTGTTCTCGAGGGCCGTCGCGAGCAGGACATACGCCTTGGGCGAATTGGAATCCGGCTCGAGGAAGTAACTCTTCTCGAACAGAATTGGGTCGATCTGTTCGGTCGGCACGAACTGCAGAACGGGTATCTCGTGTTTCTCGGCGGCGGGCAGCTTCCCGAAGTCCTCGTCCGTCAACACCACCCGGACGCCGTCGTCGGATTCGTATGCTTTGTCGATATCGGCGTATTGAACGACGTTGCCGCATTCGGTGCACACGCGGTTGTATTTGATCCGCCCGCCGTCCTTGGCGTGGATCTGGTGGAACTTGATGTCGTGATCCTCGGTGGCGGAATACACCTTGACCGGCACGTTCACGAGTCCGAACGCTATCGAGCCCTTCCATATCGAACGCATGCGTTCCATGATGGTCTCCTTTTCGTGTTCGCGCGACAGTTCATCGAACTTCCCGTCGCAGGGTCGAACGGAGAATGACGCCGCGGATATCGCCCGACGACGCGAGAAACATCGTGCGCATGGCAGCCAGAGTTGCGCGCGGATTCGATCGGTCGGACAGATACGCGGCTTGGAGTTGCGGTGGCAGATCGAAGAAATACTCGAAAAATTCGGGAAGGTGTTCCGCATCCAGATTCAGGAGGACACGGAGACCGAGCGATCGCAGGGACGCCACGCTGCGAGCCCGCCACGACCACAGCCGGCCGTTCGAACCGTCGAGAAGATCCCGGACCAGCAGGTCTGCGCAGAGGAGCGACGCAGCGACGCTGTAGCCGGTACCGGGGTGCATGAGCCCGGCACGGGCGCCGAACCGCACCAGGTCGGAGTTGTGTGCACGACCGGCCTCGGGCGGCGGCTCGACGGCGAATCTGACTCTCTCGACGTCCGAGTGGGACGGGACGGCGACTCCCCGTTGCCGGAGCCGGTCGTGGAGCCGGACCGCGAGTTCCGACATCGGCAGCGGTGGACGACCGACGAGACACGTCTCTTCGAGCAGGAACCGATCCTGCGTGAGCGGGACCCCGTACAGGAATGACGGCGTGTCAGAGGGGGATGTGCCGTTGTCGCGGCGCCAGTCCATGAACACGGCAGCGTCGCCGCCCAGCGCGTGTGCCGCGGTGTCCGGGTCGACCACGACCCCGTATGCCGTCTGCTGGGCGAGGTCGGGGCTGTCGCCGGTACCCCGCGCATCGACGACGGCGTGCGCCTTCACAGTCGAGCCGTCGCCGAGCCGGACGGACGTGGGGGAGAGGTCGACGGCTCGACCTGCGAGAACAGTTCCGGCATCGCGGGTGAGTATTGATTGCAGTTTCGATGTATCTAAAACACAGTAGGTGCGTTCGAGGGTGTGACGGCGAGTCGTCCAGGCTGTCGGACGGTGGGTCGCCGTGGCGACGGCGGCGGGCGGGAGCCAGTCGGGGAGTTCGTCTTTCCACGCGGCGTATGTCGCAGACCAGGCCCGGTGGGGAAGCGGATCCACCGATACGACCGCCATGCCGGCCGCAGTCGCGCGGTGCGCGAGGGCCCGGCCGGCGGGGCCGAGGCCGACGATCGCGACATCCCAGATCGCGGGGCGGGGGGAAGCTGTCACGCCGCCAGCCTGTCACGACGGCCGAGTGCTCGGCCGGAGAAATCCCGTTTCAGAATCAGGCACGGACGGAATGCTGAGAATTCCCGAATATGTCGGTTCAGTCGGGCGCGCCGGGATAGTGGGGACGCCGTCATCGCACGTTGCGGACCGTCGTGACCGCGGCTCGCCGATCCCAGGCCAGGGGGGTGTCGGCACACGGGCAACGGCCCGCAGTGGGGGAGCGCGAGGGGTGATCGAGACACGGTCGATCGGGATGGGGAATCCGCGGCCACCGACGACCTTGCGTCGGGCGACGTTGCGTCGGGCGCAGCCCGGGCGTTCAGCTCACCTTCCATCAGGCAACGGCGGCGGGGGCTTCGCGGGGCCTGCTGTGGCGGCGAAGGTTAGCGGGATCACCGGCACAGGCGTGTTCCGGGAGGGCGGCGGTCGGGTAAAATCGCTGGTTCGTGCGTTCTGCGCGCGATTTTCCTCATTCAGTGCGAGCGTTATTTTCCTAGGAGTCTTGTTGATCACCGCTACCGACCTGGAAGTTCGAGCTGGAGTGCGGACGTTGCTGTCTGCTCCCGGGCCGGCTTTGCGGGTGCAGCCCGGCGACCGCATCGGTCTGGTCGGCCGCAACGGTGCCGGCAAGACGACGACGCTCCGCATCCTTGCGGGGGAGGGTGAGCCGTACGCGGGCGAGGTCATGCGCACCGGCGATCTCGGTTACCTTCCGCAGGACCCCAAGGAGGGTGACCTCGACGTCCTGGCGAAGGACCGGGTGCTCTCCGCACGCGGCCTCGATTCGCTGCTGCGGGATATGGAGAAGCAGCAGATCCTGATGTCGGAGGTCGTCGACGACGCCGAACGCGACAAGGCCGTGCGAAAGTACGGGAATCTCGAGGACCGTTTTTCCGCGCTCGGTGGGTACGAGGCGGAGAGCGAAGCGGCACGCATCTGCAACAGCCTCGGTCTGGCCGACCGCATTCTCGGCCAGCAGTTGCACACGCTGTCGGGTGGTCAGCGTCGCCGTGTGGAGCTGGCGCGCATCCTGTTCGCCGCCTCGGACGGCAGTGGGGGGCGCTCCGATACGACTCTCCTGCTCGACGAGCCCACCAACCACCTCGACGCCGACTCGATCACCTGGTTGCGGGGTTTCCTGCAGAACCACGAGGGTGGGTTGATCGTGATCAGCCACGACGTCGACCTGCTGAACGACGTGGTGAACCGGGTGTGGTTCCTCGACGCCGTACGGGGCGAGGCCGACGTGTACAACATGACCTGGAAGAAGTACCTGGACGCCCGGGCGACGGACGAACAGCGTCGTCGCCGCGAGCGCGCCAATGCGGAGAAGAAGGCCGGGGCGCTGCGAGCTCAGGCTGCCAAACTCGGCGCGAAGGCCACCAAGGCGGTGGCGGCCCAGAACATGGCGAAGCGAGCCGACAAGCTGATGTCGGACCTCGACGCGGAACGGGTGTCCGACAAGGTGGCCCGCATCCGGTTCCCCGAGCCGGCCGCGTGCGGCAAAACCCCGCTGATGGCGGAGAACCTGACGAAGGTCTACGGCTCGCTCGAGATCTTCACCGGAGTGGACCTGGCGATCGACCGGGGGTCACGCGTGGTCGTACTCGGCCTCAACGGTGCCGGCAAGACGACGCTGCTCCGCATCCTCGGTGGAGTGGAGACGCCGGACGCCGGCGGACTGGTCCCCGGGCACGGCCTGAAGATCGGGTACTTCGCGCAGGAGCACGACACCCTCGACGACAACGCGTCGGTGTGGGAGAACATTCGTCATGCGGCACCAGACACCGGGGAGCAGGAGCTGCGTTCGCTGCTCGGTGCGTTCATGTTCACCGGTCCACAGCTCGAACAGCCCGCAGGCACCCTGTCCGGCGGTGAGAAGACCCGCCTCGCGCTCGCGGGCCTCGTGTCGTCCGCTGCCAACGTCCTGCTGCTCGACGAGCCGACGAACAACCTGGACCCCGTGTCCCGCGAACAGGTGCTCGATGCCCTCCGCAGCTACACCGGCGCCGTCGTGCTGGTGACACACGACCCGGGTGCGGCCGAGGCGCTCGATCCGGAGCGGGTCATCCTCCTGCCCGACGGCACGGAGGATCACTGGTCGCAGGACTACCTGGAACTCATCCAGCTCGCCTGAGCCCGCCGCGTAGATATCGCCGTCGCTGCGGTCTACGTAGATATCGCCGTCGCTGCGCTCTACCGTGGAAACCACCGTCGCTCGCCGACTGGAGGAGTTCATGGCAGACATCGGGGTCTTCGCCAAGAGTGCTCGGATCACGGGACCGTCGCGCGCCGATCTGCAGGCGGAGCTGAGGGAGCGATACCTGGCAGGGGCGAGCATTCGTTCCCTCGCCAGGGAAATGGGGAGATCGTACGGATTCGTCCGCAACATCCTCGCGGAGTCCGAGGTAGAGCTCCGCGGACGAGGCGGAGCTCACCGTCGAAAGTCCTGACGACCGCCCACGGGGGAGTGCGGCGTCAGTCGCGGCGGCGGACGGATTCCTCGACGAGATCGAGCACAGCCGAGAGGTTCTCGCCGGCGTGCCCCGAGGCGATGCGCGCGACCAGACCGTCGAGCACGAGATCCAGGTATCCGATGAGAACGTCGGTCGGTACGTCGTCGCGGAGGCGTCCCGCCGACTTCTGGCGCGCGAGGCGTGCCATGGTCGCCTCGGTGAGTTCCGCCGACCGTTGTGACCAGCTTCTGCGGAAATCGGGATCGGTCCGGAGCCGCCGGGCGATCTCGAGCCGGGTGCCCAGCCAATCGAACTGCTCGGGCTGGGCCAGCATGTCCCGCATCACCTGAACAAGACCCTCGTGGGCGACGACGTCGGCCATCCTCGTCGCGTCCTCGTGGGCGAGGGCGAGGAACAAGCCGTCCTTGTCCTTGAAGTGGTGGAAGATCGCACCGCGCGACAGTCCGGTCACTTCTTCGAGCCGGCGGACGGTGGCACCGTCGTAACCGTATGCGGCAAAGCAGCGGCGGGCGCCGGCCAGGATCTGACTGCGCCGTGCCGCGAGATGGTCTTCACTGACCTTGGGCACAGGCACCCTCCTTCGTCGTGTGCCTGTGAGCGCTTCCGGTCGTGCGCGAGGTTGCTCACCTCGTGCACAAAGCGCTCACGACCACCGAAAATCCGACCGCCGCTTCCGGGCGAAGTGGTCGTGAGCGCTTTGTGCCCCGTCAGGGACCGAAAGTGCTCACAGGCGCGGAGCGCCTAGGCGCCTAGCCCTTGATCATGTTGCGGAGCACGTACTGCAGGATGCCGCCGTTGCGGTAGTAATCCGCTTCACCGGGGGTATCGATGCGTACGACTGCGTCGAACACGACCTTCTCGCCGTTCTCGCGCGTCGCCGTGACCTTCATGGTCTTCGGGGTGACGCCCTCGTTGAGCTTCTCGACGCCTTCGATGTCGAAGGTCTCGGTGCCGTCGAGCTTCAGCGACGCAGCCGATTCGCCGGCCGGGAACTGCAGCGGAACGACGCCCATGCCGATGAGGTTCGAGCGGTGGATGCGCTCGAACGACTCGGTGATGACGGCCTTGACGCCGAGGAGGCTGGTGCCCTTGGCAGCCCAGTCACGCGACGATCCGGAGCCGTACTCCTTGCCGCCCAGGACGACCAGCGGGATGCCGGCTGCCTGGTAGTTCTGCGACGCGTCGTAGATGAAGGCCTGCGGGCCGCCGTCCTGCGTGAAGTCGCGGGTGTAGCCACCGGAGACGTCGTCGAGGAGCTGGTTGCGCAGACGGATGTTCGCGAACGTGCCGCGGATCATCACCTCGTGGTTGCCACGACGCGAGCCGAGCGAGTTGTAGTCCTTGCGCTCGACGCCATGGGAATCGAGGTACTGCGCGGCGGGGGTGCCGACCTTGATCGGACCTGCCGGGCTGATGTGGTCGGTTGTGACCGAGTCGCCGAGCAGGGCGAGGACGCGAGCGCCCTTGATGTCCTTGACCGGAGCCGGATCCTTCGGCATGCCGTCGAAGTACGGAGCCTTGCGGACGTAGGTCGAGTTGTCGTCCCACTCGAAGGTGTCACCCTCAGGGGTCGAGAGGTTCTGCCAGCGGCTGTCGCCCGCGAAGATCGTTGCGTAGGACTTGCGGAACATGTCCTGGCTGATCGCCGTCTTGATGGTCTCTTCGATCTCCTGCGTGGACGGCCAGATGTCCTTCAGGTACACGGGGTTGCCGTCGGTGTCTTCGCCGAGCGAGTCGGTTTCGAAGTCGAAGTCCATGGTTCCCGCGAGGCCGTAGGCGATGACGAGCGGCGGGGAGGCCAGGTAGTTCATCTTGACGTCGGGGGAGATGCGTCCCTCGAAGTTGCGGTTGCCCGAGAGCACCGCGGTGACCGACAGGTCGTTGTCGTTGATGGCCTTGGAGACCGCCTCGGGCAGCGGGCCGGTGTTGCCGATGCACGTGGTGCATCCGTAGCCGCCGAGGTAGTAGCCGAGCTTCTCGAGGTATGGCCAGAGGCCTGCCTTCTCGTAGTAGTCGGTGACGACCTGCGAACCGGGTGCCATGTTGGTCTTGACCCACGGCTTGGTGGCCAGGCCCTTCTCGACGGCATTGCGTGCAAGCAACGCTGCGCCGAGCATGACCGACGGGTTGGACGTGTTGGTGCAGGAGGTGATGCCGGCAACGACGACGGCGCCGTGATCGAGGACGAACTCGCCTGCGTCGGACTTGACGACAACCGGCTTGCTCGGGCGGCCTTCTGCGCCGTTGGCAGCGGAGAGGACGTCGACTGCTCCGTCGTCGGCGAACGACAGAACTGCGGGGTCGGACGCCGGGAACGACTCTTCGACGGCCTCGTCGAGCTGAGTGTGCTCGGTCGGGTAGTTCTCTTCCACGTAGTTGTGGATGTCCTTGCGGAACGCGGTCTTCGACTCCGACAGCAGGATTCGGTCCTGCGGGCGCTTCGGGCCGGCGATCGAGGGAACAACGGTTCCCAGATCGAGCTCGATGTACTCGGAGAAGACGGGCTCCTTGTCGGGATCGTGCCACAGGCCCTGTTCCTTGGCGTAGGCCTCGACAAGAGCGAGCTGCTCGTCGCTGCGGCCGGTCAGGCGCAGGTAGTCGATCGTCTCGCTGTCGATCGGGAAGATCGCCGCGGTGGAACCGAATTCGGGGCTCATGTTGCCCAGAGTTGCGCGGTTCGCGAGCGGAACCTCGGCCACACCCTTGCCGTAGAACTCGACGAACTTGCCGACGACGCCGTGCTTGCGGAGCATCTCGGTGGCGGTGAGCACGACGTCGGTCGCGGTGACGCCCGGCTTGATCTCACCGGTCAGCTTGAAGCCGACGACGCGGGGGATGAGCATGGAGACCGGCTGGCCGAGCATGGCTGCCTCGGCTTCGATGCCGCCGACGCCCCAGCCCAGCACGCCGAGGCCGTTGACCATCGTGGTGTGCGAGTCGGTGCCGACGCAGGTGTCGGGGTATGCCTGGCCGTTACGTGCCATGACGGTCGGAGCCAGGTATTCGATGTTGACCTGGTGAACGATGCCCATGCCCGGGGGGACGACCTTGAAGTCGTCGAATGCGCCCTGGCCCCAGCGGAGGAACTGGTAACGCTCGCCGTTGCGCTCGTATTCGAGGTCGACGTTGCGTTCGAGTGCATCGGCCTGGCCGAAGATGTCGAGAATGACCGAGTGGTCGATGACCATGTCGGCGGGGGAGAGCGGGTTGACCTTGTTGGGGTCGCCGCCGAGGGTGGTGACAGCCTCACGCATGGTGGCGAGGTCCACGACGCAGGGGACGCCGGTGAAGTCCTGCATGATCACGCGAGCCGGCGTGAACTGGATTTCGATGCTCGGCTGAGCCGAGGGATCCCAGTCTGCAATTGCGCGGATGTGATCCGCGGTGATGTTGGCACCGTCCTCGGTGCGGAGAAGGTTCTCGGCGAGAACCTTCAGGGAGTACGGCAATTTCTCGGTGCCGGGGACGGCCGAGAGGCGGAAGATCTCGTAGGACTTCTCACCGACCTCGAGGGTTCCCTTTGCTCCGAATGAATCATTACTGGTGCTCACGTCAGCTCCACTCGTCTATGAGGGTCGCCACCGACGGGGCTGTGTCGACGGCTGCAGGTACTGCGGCACAGCTGATCCGTGTGTGCGCTGTCGTGCTGGCGATGACGGAATCGGCTCATGCCGCGGTACCTCCGATAGCCTAACAGTACGCTTGTCCTGTGAGAATTCGGGGTGGAATCGAAGGCGAATACGGCGCCGATTCTGCGCGACCGCGCCAGAGAAGGTGTGCGGACGGCACGGAACTTCGGGGACTCCTCACGTAGTGTTCACGCGAGGCTTACGTTCCTACAGCAAACCCGGATGAGAGATGCCTGCCCCTATCGCCACCCTAGTTCCCGCCAGTGCCACGCTCCCCGTTTCCGCGGCGCTTCCCGTGCAGACGGACATCCCGGAGGACATCGACGTCTCGGAGGTGATCACGGATGTGTCCGACGACGGCGTGTCCGCGCCGTCCGGCGAGGTCGGTGACCTCGTCGCCGTGGTGGACCGCGCGGCCGAGCACGGTGTCAAGTTGAGCATCGTGGTGCTGGACGAGGATCCCGGGCGCGACTCGCAGCTGCGCGACCTCGCGACCGAGGTCGGGGCCGAAGAGGGTGGCACCGTGCTGGTGCTCAGCCCCAGCTGGGTCGGGACCTACAGCGATTCGATCAGCCGGGTACTCCTCGAGTCGGGTCAGGACCGCACCTACACCGGCGACGCCGTGCTGTCCGCGAATCACTTCGTCGACGAGGTCGTCGAGCCGGGTCCGCCCTGGGCGCTGTTCACGGCGGTCATCGTCGCGATCGTCGTCATCGCGTCGGCCGCGACTTTCTTCGCGAAGTCGCGCCGGGGCGCGGGATCCCGCGACGGTGGTCCGGAGAAACGGAACGATGCCGCGTCGTCGCGGACGACGTACGAGCGACAGAAGCCCTGACGCCCTCCGAATATCCGCAATAACTCGGCGGCCATTTTCACCTTTTCCGGTGGGAGTGGCCGCTGCCTGCGTCGATGCGCGAAAATGGCGCCGACAATTCTCGGTTCGGCATTTCCGCTGGTCAAATTACTCCTGTGTTATTTGTGACTAAAGTTTCCATAGAGTCCGGAAGTGTCGTACGGTGCATTTGGCGCTCTTGGGGAAGAAGTGTCGCAGGCTGGTGATTGACGTCCAGAGTGACGGCGGTGCCGTATTCGACGGTGCCGCCGAAGCGCACGGGAAGGTGTGGCTGCCGAATTTTCTCCCCACGACGGGCACGGCGCGGTTGCGCGATCGGTGCAGAACCGAGGGAGAGAGTTGTGAAGCGACAAGCACGAGCTGGAGTGGGGCACCGTAGCTTCTCCCGCAGGCGCGCTCGCACGGCGCGCCTCCTTATCGGACTGGCCATCGTCGGCGCCCTGGTCGGCAGCACACCCGGTTTGGCCGCGGCCGTGCCACCGCCGCCACCGAATCCGTCCGACTCCGACATCGCCCAGGCCCAGACGCAGGTCAGCGCGGGTCTCGGTCAGGTCAGCGAGCTGATCAACCAGGTGGCCTCCGCGGACCAGCAGCTCGCGCAACTCGACAACGAGGTCGCCATCAAGCGGGAAGACGTGAACCGGGCCCTCGTCGATCTGCAGAACGCCCGCAGCGCCGCCGACCTCGCCGCCGGCGTCGTCGGGGTCTCGCAGCAGGCGTTGCGCGACGCCGGTGCGCAGATCGAACTCGCGCAGAAGGACTTCGACAAGTACGCCCGGTCGAGTTACACGCAGGGCACCAACGTCTCCGCGATCTCGACGTATCTGGGTGCGCGGGGACCGGGCGACGTCCTGGACCGCGCGCAGGTTCTGAAACTCCTCGCGACGAGCCAGAACGCGGTGCTCGAGGGCCTGCAGCGGGCCCGGACCGCGCAGGCGAACAAGGATTCCGCGGCGCGGGAGGCCAAGCAGCAGGCGGACGCCGCCGCCGACCAGGCCGAGTCGAAGAAGTCGCTGGCCGAGCAGGCGATCGCGATCGCGCGCTCGGCATTGCAGGACCAGGCCGTGAAGAAGGCGCAGATCGAGAGCAACCGCGCGGCTGCCCAGGCGCAGCTCGACGCCGCCCGCGGGAACGTCGAGGGGCTACAGGGGCAGCGTGAGGCGTACGCGACGTGGGACGAGCAGCGCCGCGCCGAGGAGGCGCAAAAGGCCGCCATCGCCGCCGCCGCCCGGGAGGCGGCGACGCAGGCGGCGGCCCGGGTCGCCGCCAACGAGGCGGCGCGGCAGCGTGCCGCCGAACTCGCCGCGGGGCAGCGCGCGCACACCACCATCGACGAGGACTCCGACTCGGACGGTGAGTCGACGACACCGAAGTCCACGCCCAAGTCGAAACCGTCGACCAGTGGCGAGGACCTCACCGGCAGCGAGGCGATCGAAACCGTCATCGACCGGGGCCTGTCTCAGATCGGCGTCGAGTACGCGTGGGGTGGCGGCGACGAGAACGGGCCCACGAAGGGCATCCGCGACGGCGGTGTGGCCGACAGTTACGGCGACTTCAACAAGATCGGCTTCGACTGCTCCGGCCTGATGATCTACGCGTTCGCCGGGATCGGTATCTCCCTGCCGCACTACACCGGTTACCAGTACACCGCCGGCGAGCAGGTTCCCTCGGAGGAGATGCAGCGCGGCGACATGATCTTCTGGGGCCCGAACGCCAGCCAGCACGTCGCGCTGTACCTCGGCGACGACCAGATGCTCGAGGCCCCCGAGTCGGGGGACGTCGTGAAGATCTCCCCGGTGCGGTGGGACGGCATGACCCCCTACGCTGTGCGTATGGTGTCGTGATCCATGATGTCGATGAAGTAGTCCGCAGTGCGGATCGTGCTTGGTTGCGGCGGGGGTTGCTCGCACCTGGAATAGTTGAGCAAGTACGTGAACGGGCGGAACGATCTAGGTGAAAGCGGTGGATTCTTGGTGACCTCACGTGATGATGCGGTATCGGAGGGTGCAGCCCGGAAGGAGTCGCCCGCGCAGGCCGCTCCCGAAGGTGTGAAGAACGGGGGTGCGGCCAACGGATCGGGTCCCCAGAACGCCACCGCGCCGAAGGCACCCTCACAGACTGCAGGCCCGCACAGCGCGACGACGCAGGCGGTCGGGCCCGGTGCCGGCGCGGCGCCGCAGTCGGTCGCGCCGAGTCTCGCCGCCGACGTCCAGACGCTGGAACGCGCGATCTACGAAGTCAAGCGGGTAATCGTCGGTCAGGACCGGCTCGTGGAGCGGATCCTGGTCGGTTTGCTCGCGAAGGGGCACGTGCTGCTCGAGGGCGTGCCGGGCGTCGCGAAGACGCTGGCCGTCGAGACGTTCGCGAAAGTGGTCGGCGGGTCGTTCTCCCGTGTCCAATTCACCCCCGACCTGGTGCCGACCGACCTGATCGGTACCCGCATCTACCGGCAGGGCCGGGAGGAGTTCGACACCGAGCTCGGTCCCGTCGTCGCGAACTTCGTGCTCGCCGACGAGATCAACCGGGCGCCGGCGAAGGTGCAGTCGGCCCTCCTCGAGGTGATGGCCGAACGGCACGTCTCCATCGGCGGCAAGCGGTACCACATGCCCGACCCGTTCCTGGTGATGGCGACGCAGAACCCGATCGAGAACGAGGGCGTGTACCCGCTGCCCGAGGCGCAGCGCGACCGCTTCCTGTTCAAGATCCTCGTCGACTACCCGACGGTGGAGGAGGAGCGGGAGATCGTCTACCGGATGGGTGTCGCCGCGCCGGAACCCCACCAGGTGCTCGATCCCGAGGAACTCGTCCGACTGCAGAAGGTCGCGAGCGGTGTCTTCGTGCACCACGCCCTCGTCGACTACGTGGTCCGGGTCATCGCGGCCACCCGCACACCCGCCGAGTTCGGGCTGCCCGACGTCGACGGCTGGATCGCGTACGGCGCGTCGCCCCGCGCGACCCTGGGCATCATCTCCTCGGCGCGGGCGCTGGCGTTGCTGCGCGGGCGTGACTACGTCGTGCCGCAGGATGTCCTCGAGGTCATTCCTGACGTGCTGCGTCACCGCCTCGTGCTGTCGTACGACGCGCTGGCCGACGAGGTGACCCCGGACGACGTCATCTCCCGTGTGCTGCAGACGGTGGGTCTGCCGCAGATCGCGGCCCAGCCGACGACGGTGCCGGCGGCTCCCGCCGGGCACAACGGACCGCCCGCGCCGTCCGCGTCGGTGCCCGGACCGACGGCGATGAGCCAGCCACGGTGAGTGCGCGTACCGCCGGCGCACCGAGTGCCGGCCCGCCGCCGTCGTTTCGTTCCGGCGAGCTCCGTGATCCGAAACTGTCCGCGGCGCTGCGGACCCTGGAACTGACCGTTCGCCGTCGGCTCGACGGCGTGCTGCACGGCGACCATCTGGGCCTGATCCCGGGTCCGGGCTCGGAGCCGGGGGATGCACGCGAGTACCAGCCGGGCGACGACGTGCGTCAGATGGACTGGTCGGTGACGGCCCGGACCACGCACCCGCACGTCCGGCAGTCGGTGGCCGACCGGGAACTCGAGACGTGGCTCGTGGTGGATCTGTCGTCGAGTCTCGACTTCGGCACCGCCGGCTGCGAGAAGCGGGATCTGGTGGTGGCCGCGGCCGCCGCCGTCACGCATCTGACCAGCGGCGGCGGGAACCGGATCGGCGCGATCGTGTCGACCGGCGCCCAGACCACCCGGATCCCCGCCGGCGGCGGCCGGATCCACGCCCAGGCGATGCTGCGTCGGATCGCGACCACCCCGCACGCCCCGGACGGGGTGCGGGGTGACCTGCAGGAGGCGGTGGAGTCGCTGCGGCGACCCCAGCGTCGCCGCGGGCTGGCCGTCGTCATCAGTGACTTCCTCGGCCCGATCGACTGGGAGCGGTCGCTGCGGGCGATCTCCGGACGGCACGACGTGCTCGGCGTCGAGGTGCTCGACCCGCGAGATCTGGAACTACCCGATATAGGGGATGTTGTGCTGCACGATCCGGAGTCCGGACGGACCCGCGAATTCACGACCACACCGCAGTTGCGCGCCGACTTCGCGCGAGCCGCGGACGAGCACCGGCTGCAGGTGGAGCAGTCGCTGCGGCGTTGCGGCGCACCGCTGCTCAGCCTGCGGACCGACCGTGACTGGATCTCGGACGTGGTCCGGTTCGTGTCCGCCCGCAAGCACAGTTACGGGACCGCGGTGAACCAGAGGTCCCGCCGGTGAGTCTTTCGCAGTTCACCTCACCGTGGTGGTTGCTCTTCCTCCTGGTCGTCGTGGCCTTGGTCGCGGGATACGTGTGGGTGCAGCGTCAGCGGCACAAGCACACGCTCCGGTTCACCAACTTCGCCCTGCTCGAGACGGTCGCGCCGTCACGGCCGGGGCGTGCCCGGCACATCCCGGCGTTGCTGATGGTGCTGGCGCTGGTGTTCTTCAGCGTGGCGCTGGCGGGTCCGACGGAGGACAAGCGGGTGCCGCGCAACCGGGCCACCGTGATCCTCGTCATCGACGTGTCGCTGTCGATGAAGGCGACGGACGTGGAGCCGACCCGGCTCGCCGCCGCGCAGGACGCGGCGAAGTCGTTCGCCGACGGGCTCACCCCCGGCATCAACCTCGGTCTCGTCGCGTTCGCCGGCACGGCGTCGGTGCTGGTCTCGCCGACCACCAACCGGGAGGCCACCAAGGTCGCGATCGACAACCTGCAGCTGAGTGAGCGGACCGCTACCGGCGAGGCGATCTTCACGTCGCTGCAGTCGATCGACACGCTGGCGGCGGTGCTCGGCGGTAGTGATCAGGCGCCGCCCGCCCGCATCGTGCTGCTGTCGGACGGGAAGCAGACCGTGCCTGAGAACCCGGACGATCCGCGTGGCGGGTTCACCGCGGCCCGCCAGGCGAAGGACAAGGACGTGCCGATCTCGACCATCTCCTTCGGGACGAGCTACGGCAAGGTCGAGATCGAGGACGAACGCATCCCCGTGCCCGTCGACGACCCCTCGCTGCGGGAGATCGCGAACCTCTCCGGGGGCAGCTTCTTCACGGCCTCGAGCCTGGAGGAACTCCGCGACGTCTACGACACCCTCGAGGAACAGATCGGCTTCGAGACCACCCGCGGCGACGCCAGCCGCCCCTGGCTCGTACTGGGTGTCCTGTCCGCCACCGCCGGGCTGATCCTCGCGCTGGTCCTGCGTCAACGGCTGCCGTGATCTGCGTTCCACCGCGGCCCCGCACTACCACTCCTGCACACCTGAACAGATAGGTTTGTCCCCATGTCTAACCCAGAAACCACCGATGCGTCGGTGAGGACGGTGTCCACTCCTCGCTCGGTGCTCGTCACCGGCGGTAACCGCGGGATCGGCCTCGCTGTCGCGCAGCGCCTCGCGGCGGACGGGCACAAGGTCGCGGTCACGCACCGCGGTTCGGGTGCGCCCGACGGCCTGTTCGGCGTCCAGTGCGACGTCACCGACACCGAGTCGATCGACCGCGCGTTCAAGGAGGTGGAGGCGCATCAGGGTCCCGTCGAGGTCCTCGTCGCCAACGCCGGCATCACCGACGACACGCTGATCATGCGCATGACGGAGGAACAGTTCACCTCCGTGGTCGACGCCAACCTCACCGGCGCGTTCCGTGTCGCGAAGCGGGCCACCCGGTCGATGCTGCGGTCGCGGTTCGGCCGATTCGTGTTCCTCGGCTCCGTCGTCGGGCTCGCCGGCGGTCCCGGTCAGGTGAACTACGCGGCGTCGAAGGCCGGTGTCGTCGGCATCGCGCGCTCGCTGACCCGCGAACTCGGTTCCCGGTCGATCACCGCCAACGTGGTGGCACCCGGATTCATCGACACCGACATGACCGCCGTCCTCGACGACAAGTACAAGGACATGATCACCGGTGCGGTGCCGCTGCAACGGCAGGGCAAGCCCGAGGAGGTCGCCGCCGTGGTGAGCTTCCTGGCCTCCGACGATTCGGCCTACGTCTCCGGCGCGGTGATCCCCGTCGACGGCGGCCTCGGCATGGGCCACTAGAACTCCCACTCACTTCCCGGACTTTTTCTTCACAGGAGGACACCTCATGGGCGGATTGCTCGAAGGTAAGACCATTCTCGTCACCGGCATCATCACGGACGCGTCCATCGCGTTCCACGTCGCCAAGGTCGCACAGGAACAGGGCGCCAAGGTGATCATCACCGGCTTCGACCGGCTCCGGCTGATCGACCGCATCGCGCAGCGCCTTCCGCAGCCGGTGCCGCCGGCGCTCGAACTGGACGTGCAGAACCCCGAGCACCTCGCGAGCCTCGCCGACCGCATCCGGGAGATCGCGCCCGAGGGTGTCGACGGCGTCGTGCACTCCATTGCGTTCGCGCCGCGGTCCTGCCTGGGCAGCCCGTTCTTCGACGCGCCGTGGTCCGACGTCGGTGTGGCCTTCGAGGTGTCCGCGTACTCGTACGCGTCCCTGTCGAAGGCGCTGCTGCCGGTGCTCAACGACAATGCGTCGATCGTCGGCATGGACTTCGACCCCGCGCGCGCGGTGCCGTTCTACAACTGGATGGGCGTCGCGAAGGCCACCCTCGAATCGGTGAACCGGTACGTGGCCAAGGAGGTCGGTGAGCGCGGGATCCGCTCCAACCTGGTCGCCGCCGGTCCGATCAAGACCCTCGCCGCCAAGGCCATCGCCGGGACCGCCACCGACGACGCCAAGCAGATGAACGAACTCAACACCGCGTGGGACGAGCGCGCACCCATCGGCTGGAACGTCGACGACCCGGAGCCGGTCGCGAAGACCGTGTGCACCGTGCTGTCCGACTGGCTACCCGGCACCACCGCGTCGATCATCTACGTCGACGGCGGCGCCCACGCGATGGCCGGCTAGGGCACTGCCGGTTCAAGGGACCTGTTCGGCTAGGGCACTACCCGGGGAGTGCGCCCCGAACGGCACCACGGAAGATGGGAATCATGATCGCTGTGAATTCGACGGACGGTTCCGATTCCCGGTTCGACGCCCTTCTCGTGTTGTCGTTCGGGGGTCCGGAGAAGCCCGAGGACGTGCGCCCGTTCCTGGAGAACGTCACCCGCGGCAGGGGGGTGCCGCCGGAACGGCTGGACGCGGTCGCCGAGCACTACCTGCACTTCGGTGGCGTGTCGCCGATCAACGCTCTCAACCGCGACATCATCGGCCGGGTCGAATCCGAATTGGCAAGCGCCGGAATAGATCTGCCCGTCTACTTCGGTAACCGGAACTGGCATCCGATGGTCGAGGACACGGTCGCGCGGATGGCCGGGGACGGCGTCCGATCGGCCCTCGTCTTCCCCACCTCGGCGTGGGGCGGGTACTCGGGGTGCCGGCAGTACCACGAGGACATCGCCCGGGCCCGGGCCGCCGTCGGGGACGGTGCACCCCACCTGCTGAAGGTGCGGCAGTACTACGACCACCCGCTGCTGATCGGGGCGTTCGCCGACGCCATTCGCGCGGCCGTGGCCCAGCTCCCGGCCGCGGGCAGGGACGACGCGCGCCTGGTGTTCACCGCGCATTCGGTGCCGGTCGCCGCCGACGTCAACGCGGGACCGCCCGCCGACGGCGGCCGTCTCTACAGTCGGCAGGTGGCCGAGGCGGCCCGCCTCGCCGCCCGCGCCGCCGGGTTCGACGACTTCGATCTGGTGTGGCAGTCCCGGTCCGGGCCACCCCAGGTGCCGTGGCTCGAACCGGACATCTGCGATCATCTCGGTGCCCTCGCCGGCAGCGGGGTGGGCGCCGTCGTCGCGTGCCCGATCGGGTTCGTGTCCGACCACCTCGAGGTGGTGTGGGATCTCGACACCGAGGCGCGGGACAAGGCGGCCGAGCTGGGCATCGACTTCGTGCGCGCCGGCACCCCCGGCACCGACCGACGGTTCGCCGCACTCGTTCTCGCACTCGTCGGCGAACACGTGGACGGGCGGCCCGCCGAACGGCTGGGTTCCGAGCCGCTGCTCGGGTCGACCGCGGACGGACAGTCGTGTGCGATCGACTGCTGCCGGGCCGTGGTCAGGCCGTCAGGCCGTCCCGCGCACTCGCGTTGACGGCGGCGGTGCGTGCCGAGCGCACCGCCGAACGCAACGGCCGCAGCAGGTCCTCCAGCGTCGCCGCGCCCGACGCGGACACGGTGCGGGCGGGAGCCATCTGCTCGGCGACGGTGAGGATGGCGGCCACCTGATCGGCCGAGTCCAGGATCCGCAGCGCGCGCGGTGCGATCGTTGCCGGATACCGGTGAAGGGCGGACTGCGCCAACGCATCCGCGATCAGTGCCCGCGGGTCGGCGCCGAACCCGGAGTCGAGCATGTGGAGGGCCTCGAGCGCCGCCGCCGCGTCCCGCACCGCCTGCCGCATCGTGAACTCGGCCTCACCCAGCCCGGTGTGGTGGGCGTCGAGGGGGAGCCGCTCGATCGACGACACCGTCCACCGCAAGACGTCGGGACCCTCGACGTGCGGAACGAGTCCCGTCCCGGGCCGGCCGGGCGGCCCCACGAGGACCCCCTCGCCTGCGCCGATCGCGGCGGACGCGAACTCGGTTCCGGCGGGCAGCCCCTGCACGTCCCCCGGCCCGGGGAGGACCAGCCGGATCTCGGTCTCCGGTTGCGACACGGACCGGCGGATGGTCTGGAGCAGCGCCGTCACCCCGGCATCCTGCGGGTCGGGCCACGGCAGCCCGGTGCGCCCGGCCGTCACCTGATCCTCCGCGCACGCGAGATGCATCGGCGCCCACGCGTGGAGGGCGTCGATGACGTCGTCGGGTGCACTGTGCCCGGCGAGCCAGGAACTGGCCCACACGGTGAGAGTGGCGCTGGGTGAAGTCACGATAAACGAGCATATGTCGGCGTGGCGGCGTGTGCGTAACGGCGCCGCTGGCATAGCGTCAGCGCCCGTGAGCGGAGGCGACAGATACGGCGACATCTTTTCCGGCCACCCCCGGGCGCGCAAGCCGGTGACACCCACCGTCCCGGCCGAGCGGGATCTCGTGGTCGAGGACGCGGGCACCGGTTTCTGCGGCGCGGTGGTGGGGTTCGAGCGCACCTACGACGGTGACTTCGTGCGGCTCGAGGACGGCGCGCGGCGCACCCGGTTGTTCGCGATGCGGGAGGCGGCGTTCCTGATCGACGGGAAACCGGTCACCCTGGTGCGTCCCGCGGTCAAGCCCGCCGGTCCGGCGGCCACCCGGTCGGCGTCGGGGTCGACGAAGGTGGAGGGGCTGCGCGCCCGGACCGCGCTGGCGAGCCGGATCTGGGTGGAGGGCGTGCACGACGCCGCCCTCGTCGAACGGGTGTGGGGGCACGACCTGCGGGTCGAGGGCGTCGTCGTCGAACACCTCGAGGGTCTCGACAACCTCGGGGAGCGGCTCGCGGAGTTCCGCCCCGGGCCCGGACGGCGCGTCGGTGTGCTCGTCGACCATCTCGTCACCGGGTCCAAGGAAACGCAGCTGACGCAGGGCCTCGGCCCGAACGTGCTCGTCACCGGGCACCCGTTCATCGACGTGTGGGAGGCGGTCCGCCCGTCGGCGGTGGGGATCGCGGCGTGGCCGAGGATTCCGCGCGGCGAGGACTGGAAGACCGGGGTGTGCCGCGAATTGGGGTGGGGGACACCCCGGGACGGGTGGCGTCGGGTCTATTCGGCGGTGAACACGTTCCGCGATCTCGAGGCGCCGCTGATCGGAGCGGTCGAACAGCTGGTCGACTTCGTCACCGTCGGTTCCGGAGATTCTGGTTAGATGGTGTTGTGGCTGCATTGATTTGGCTGGTGGCGGGGGTGCTGCTCGCCGCCGCGGAGGCACTGACGGGGGACTTCTTCCTCCTCATGCTCGCCGGCGGCGCACTGGCCACCGCCGGGGTCACCGCGGTCACCGACTTCCCGGTGTGGGTCGACGCGGTGTTCTTCGGCGTGCTGTCCCTGGCCCTCGTGCTGGGGGTGCGTCCGGTGTTGTTGCGTAAGTTCGCGACACCGCCGCCGACCCCGACGGGCATCGCGGCGCTCACCGGCAAGCAGGCCCTGGTGCTCGAGGAGGTCGCGGAGCATGCGGGGCAGATCAAGCTCGGCGGCGACGTCTGGACGGCCCGCCCGCTCGACAGCACCGAGGTATATCCACCGGGAACGACCGTGACGGTAATGCAAATTGACGGCGCGACCGCCGTCGTATGGAGGGGACCGTAGATGGCAGCACTCATCGTATTGATCGTGCTCGTGTTGTTCGTTGCCCTGGTGGTGGCCAAATCCGTGGCCCTGGTGCCGCAGGCCGAGGCCGCGGTGATCGAACGGCTCGGCCGGTACTCGCGGACCGTGTCGGGCCAGCTGACGTTCCTCATCCCGTTCGCGGACCGCATCCGCGCGAAGGTGGATCTGCGGGAACGGGTGGTGTCGTTCCCGCCGCAGCCGGTGATCACCCAGGACAACCTGACCCTGAACATCGACACCGTCGTGTACTTCCAGGTCACCAACCCGCAGGCCGCCGTGTACGAGATCAGCAACTACATCGTCGGCGTCGAGCAGTTGACCACCACCACGCTGCGCAACGTCGTCGGCGGCATGACGCTGGAGGAGACGCTCACGTCGCGCGACTCGATCAACGGGCAGCTGCGCGGCGTGCTGGACGAGGCCACCGGCCGGTGGGGTCTGCGCGTCGCCCGCGTCGAACTCAAGAGCATCGATCCGCCGCCGTCGATCCAGGAGTCGATGGAGAAGCAGATGAAGGCGGACCGCGAGAAGCGGGCCACCATCCTCACCGCCGAGGGCCACCGGGAGTCGGCCATCAAGACGGCGGAGGGCGACAAGCAGAGCCGCATCCTCGCCGCCGAGGGCGCCAAGCAGGCGTCGATCCTCACCGCGGAAGGCGAGCGGCAGTCCCGGATCCTGCGGGCGCAGGGCGACCGGGCCGCCAAGTACCTGCAGGCGCAAGGCCAGGCGAAGGCCATCGAAAAGGTGTTCGCCGCAATCAAATCCGGCAAGCCGACCCCCGAACTCCTCGCCTACCAGTATCTGCAGACGTTGCCGCAGATGGCGCAGGGCGACGCCAACAAGGTGTGGCTGGTGCCCAGCGACTTCGGGGACGCCCTCAAGGGCTTCGCGAAGACCCTCGGCGCGCAGGGTCAGGACGGTGTCTTCCGGTACGAACCGTCGACGACGGAGGAGGACCTGCCGAAACCCGAGGACGACTCGGAAGAGGTCGCCGACTGGTTCGAGACCAAGTCCGACCCGGCCATCGCGCAGGCGGTGCGGGCGGCGGAGGTCGAGGCCCGTCAACCCGTCGACGGTCCGGGCCCGCTGACGAAGCCCGGTGCCGCCGACGAGCACGCCCCGCTGTATCCGGGCGGGGCGCCGGGGCAACTTCCGCCGCCGGTTCCACCCCGGGGGTGACGCGAGGTAGAGGGAATCTCGGTCGTTGACGGCCGAGAGGACGTCAACAGCAGACCGCTACATCCGGGTGGTGAGGGCGGATACAATCGAGGTTCCCGCGACGGCACGGGGGGCTCTCGGATTGGAGCTGATCTCGGATGGCCGATCAGGCGAAGCTCCTCGATTATCTGAAGCGGGTCACCGCCGAGCTCTATCAGGCGCGGGAGAAACTTCGCGAGGTCGAGGGGGTGAGCCGCGAACCGATCGCCGTCATCGGGATGGGCTGCCGGTACCCCGGCGGGGTGCGGTCGCCGCAGGATCTGTGGCGGCTGGTCGAATCGGGGTCCGACACGGTCGCCGGGTTCCCCGACGACCGGGGCTGGGGCCTGGCGGAACTCTACGACCCCAAGGCCGAGCAGGCGGGGAAGACGTACACCGTCCAGGGCAGCTTCCTCGACGACCCGGCGGGATTCGACCCGGAGGTCTTCGGCATCTCGCCGCGCGAGGCGCTGGCGATGGACCCGCAGCAGCGGTTGCTGCTCGAGACGAGCTGGGAGACGTTCGAACACGCCGGCATCGACCCGCGGTCGGTGCACGGCAGCCAGGTCGGGGTGTTCACCGGGCTGTCCGGCATCGACTACGCGGCGCGGGCCGGCGGGACGCCGCCCGAGGACCTCGAGGGGTACTTCATCACCGGCAACGCCATGAGCGTCGCCTCCGGCCGGGTGGCGTACAGCTTCGGGCTCTGCGGTCCCGCGATCACGGTCGATACCGCGTGCTCGTCGTCGCTGGTGTCCATTCACCTCGCGATGCAGGCACTGCGCAGCGGCGAGTGCGCGCTGGCGCTGGCAGGCGGGGCGACGGTCATGGCGACCCCCGCGGTGTTCGTCGAGTTCAGCCGCCAGCGCGGACTGGCCCGGGACGGGCGGTGCAAGGCGTTCTCCGCCGCCGCGGACGGTACGGCGTGGGGCGAGGGCGCCGGGATGGTCGCGTTGGAACGGCTGTCCGACGCCGAACGCAACGGTCGCCGGATTCTCGCCGTCATCCGCGGCAGTGCGGTCAACCAGGACGGCGCCAGCAACGGGCTGACCGCGCCGAACAAGCAGGCCCAGGAGCGGGTGATCCGGCAGGCGCTGGCCTCCGCCGGACTCGGTCCGGCCGACGTCGACGCGGTCGAGGCGCACGGAACCGGCACCACCCTGGGTGATCCGATCGAGGCGTCCGCCCTGCTCGCCGGGTACGGTCGTGACCGTCCCGCCGACCGGCCGCTGTGGCTCGGCTCGGTGAAATCGAATCTGGGGCACACCCAGGCCGCCGCCGGCGTCGCCGGGGTGATCAAGATGATCATGGCGATGCGGTCCGGCGTCCTGCCGAAGACACTGCACGTCGACCGCCCGACCCCGCACGTCGACTGGTCGGCCGGGTCGGTGTCCCTGCTCACCGAGAACCGGGACTGGCCGGTGGGGGACCGGCCGCGCCGGGCGGCGGTCTCGTCGTTCGGTATCAGCGGCACCAACGCCCACGTCGTGCTGGAACAGGGACCCGACGCGCCGCCGGTGTCGGGTGAATCGGATTCTCCCGCAGGCGAAGTCGTGGCCTGGTGCGTGTCGGGTCACACCGAGCGCGCACTGCGCACCCAGGCCGAGAGGCTCCGCGACCACGTCGCCGGCCACCCCGACCTGTCGCCGTCCGACGTGGCCGGGGCGCTGCTGCGGACCCGTGCGGCCTTCGACCACCGCGGTGCCGTCGTCGGCGCGGACCTACCGGGGTTGCTGGCCGGCCTCGACGCACTGAGCCGGGGTTTGCCCGGCCCCGACGTCGTCACCGGCGTGGCCCTGGAAGCCGGGGACCGTCCGGTGTTCGTCTTCCCCGGCCAGGGGGCGCAGTGGGTGGGCATGGCCACCGAACTTCTCGCATCGTCGCCGGTGTTCACCGACAGTGTGCTCGAGTGCGCCGACGCGCTGGCCCCGTACACGCAGTTCTCGCTGCTCGACGTGCTCCGCGACCGCGATCCGGCCTCGCTGGACCGGGTCGACGTGGTGCAACCGGCGCTGTTCGCCGTGATGGTCGGTCTCGCGCACCTGTGGCGCGCGCACGGCGTCGAACCGGCGGCGGTGGTCGGACATTCGCAGGGTGAGATCGCCGCCGCGTACGTCGCCGGCGCGCTGAGTCTGCCCGACGCGGCGCTCGTCGTCGCGGCGCGCAGCAAGGTGATCGCGGCGTCGGCCCGGCGCGGCGGCGGGATGGCGTCGGTGGCGCTGCCGGCGGACACGGTGCGCGACCGGATTCAGCCGTGGGCGGGCGCCGTCGAGGTGGCGGTGATGAACGGGCCGTCCGCGACGGTGGTGTCCGGCCCCGTCGACGCTCTCGACACGCTGGTGGCGCGATGGCAGGAAGACGGCGTCCAGGCCCGGCGGATCGCCGTGGAGTACGCCTCCCACTGCGCGGACGTGTCGGTTCTGCGGGAGCCGATCCTCGACGCCCTGTCCTCGATTAGCCCGCGGCGGTCGCGGATTCCGTTCTACTCGGCGGTGACCGGGGGTGCGGTGGACGGCACCGCACTCGACGCGGACTACTGGTACCGGAATCTGCGCCGCCCTGTCCGATTCGAGCAGGCGACGCGCGCACTCGCCGCGGACGGGTACCGGTTGTTCGTCGAATCGTGTAGCCATCCGGTGCTGACCGTGCCGTTGCAGGAGACCCTCGACGCGGCGGGAGTCGCCGGCCGCGCCATCGGCACCCTGCGGCGTGACCGGGCGGGATTGCGGCAGTTCACGGCGGCGCTCGCCGAGGCGCAGGTGCACGGCGTGCGCATCGACTGGGACCGGGTGCGGGGGGCGCGACGCGACGATCGGCAGCAGTGGGTGGATCTGCCCACGTACGCGTTTCAGCACCGCCGCTACTGGCTGGACGGTCCCGCCCCGCAGGGTGATGTCGCGTCGGCGGGCATGGAGACCGGCGGGCACCCGATGCTCGCCGCGGCGGTCGAACTCGGCGACGGCCGGGGTGCGGTGTTCACGGGTGTGCTGTCGCCGCAACGTCTTCCGTGGCTGAGGGATCACGCGGTCGGTGGCACGGTGATCCTGCCCGGCACGGCATTCGTGGAGCTCGCGTTGCACGCCGGGAACCGCGTCGGGTGCGGCCGGGTCGAGGAACTGGCCATCGAGACACCGCTGGTGATCCCCGCCGAGGGCGACGTCGCCGTCCAGGTGAGCGTGCTCGCCGACGGTGACGCCGGCCGGTCCACGGTGGCGGTGCACTCGCGGCCGGCCGAGGCCCCGAGCGAAGCACCGTGGACCCGGCACGCGACGGGCACGCTCACCGCGGCCGCGGACACCGGGGACTCTCCCGGACCGCAGTGGCCGCCCGCCGACGCCACCCCGATCGAGGTCCGGGGCCTGTACGGGCTGCTGGACGAGGCCGGCTACGGGTACGGTCCCGCGTTCCGGGGTCTGCGGGCCGCGTGGCGCCGCGGCGACGAACTGTACGGCGAGGTGCGCCTGGGCGGGGAGGACCCGGCGGCGGCGGTCACGGGATACGGGATCCATCCGGCGGTCCTCGACGCGGCGCTGCACACGTTCGCGCTCGGCACCGCCGAGACCGGCGCCCGCGACATCCGGCTGCCGTTCGCCTGGTCGAACGTGCAACTGCACGCCGTCGGCGCCACCGCGCTGCGCGTGCACATCACGACGACCGGGCCCGAGCGGTACCGGGTCGCCGCGTACGACGGGGCGGGTAATCCGGTGCTCACGGCGGAGTCGCTGGCGTTGCGGTCGCTCGGCGACACCGGGCCGCTCGCGGGTACCCGCGCGGTCGGCGACGACCTCTACCGGGTGGAGTGGATGCCCATCGGTTCCTCCACCACGGCGACCGCGGACCTGATGCCGCTGGCGGAGGCGCTCGCCGGCGGCGACCCCACCGGACGCGTCCTGTGGTGGTCGGGGGAACCGGGCGACGAACCGGACGTGCCGAGCCGGGCGCACGCCGCCGCGGAAGCGACGTTGCAGGCGGTCCGCTCCTGGCTCCGGGACGACCGTCTCGCCGACACCCGGCTGCTGGTGACGACGCGGCTCGCCATGACGATCCGCGACGACGAACCGGTCGACGAACTGTCCGCGGCACCGGTGTGGGGATTCATCGGTGCGGTGCAGAACGAGCACCCGGATCGCATCACCCTGGTCGATCTGGACGGGGCGGCCGGTGACCTCGGCAGTCCGGCGTTGCTGGCCGCGGCGTTGGCGTGCAACGAACCTCAGCTGGCGATCCGGGAGGGCGCCCTGCTCGCGCCGATGCTCGCCCGGGTCCCGGCCGCCGACACCGCACCCGACGCCGGTCCGGAGCCGTTCGGCCCGGAGGGCACCGTCCTGATCACCGGCGGCACCGGGACCATCGGCCGAATGATCGCCCGCCACCTGGTGTCGCGGTACGGCGTGCGCCGGCTGGTGTTGATCGGCCGGCATCCGGGCGCACCGGACAGTCTCGCCGACCTGCGCACCGAGCTCACCGACGCGGGGGCCGAGGTCGGCGTGACCGCCTGCGACGTGGCCGACGCCGACGCCGTGGCGGCTCTGCTCGCCGGCATTCCCGACCTGTCCGGGGTGATCCACGCCGCCGGAGTACTCGACGATGCCACCGCCGCCACCCTCGGCGAGGACCAGCTGCACGCGGTGCTGCGTCCCAAGGTGGACGGCGCCTGGAATCTGCACGAACTGACCCGCGACCGTGACCTGTCGGCGTTCGTGCTGTTCTCGTCCGCGGCCGGGGTGCTGGGCGGCGCCGGCCAGGCGAACTACGCGGCGGCGAACGTGTTCCTCGACGCGCTCGCTCAGCACCGTCGCGTGCGGGGGCTGCCGGCGATCTCGATGGCCTGGGGATTGTGGGACCGGCCCAGCGGGATGACGTCCCACCTCGACGCCGCCGACCTGGACCGCTTGCGCCGCACCGGCATCGACACCATCAGCCCCGACGCGGGACTGGCCCTGTTCGACGCCGCACTGACCGCGGACCGTCCGCTGGTCGTGCCGGTTCGCCTGTCGATGCCCGCGTCGCGGTCGGACGGCGAGTCGCTGTCGCCGATCCTGCGCCGCGTCCTCGGGATCCGGCGTCGCCGCGCCGCGGCCGCCGAGGCGCCGACCGGCCTGGCCGACGAGCTGCGGGCGCTGGATCCCGGTGAGCGGCACAGCCGGGTGCTGGACATCGTCACCACGCACGTGGCCGCGGTCCTCGGCCACGACGGCAAGGACGCGATCGACCCCGAACGCGCGTTCAAGCAACTCGGGTTCGATTCGCTGACCGCCGTCCAGCTGCGCAATCAGCTGGCCACCGCCACCGGCGTCAGGCTGGCGGCGACGGTGATCTTCGACTATCCCACCGCGGACGCGCTCACCCGGGAGCTGGTGGCCCGGCTGCTCGGGACCGGCGCAGCGCCGCAGACCCCCGAGGCGGCCGGTGCCCGGCGAGACGACGAGCCGATCGCGATCGTCGGGATGGCCTGCCGGTACCCGGGCCGGGTGTACTGCCCGGACGACCTGTGGCGGCTGGTCCGCGACGGCCGCAACGCGGTGGGCGCGTACCCGGACAACCGGGGCTGGAACCTCGACGAAGTGTACGACCCCGACCCGGACCGGAGCGGCACGACGTACATGAGCGAGGGTGGATTCCTCTACGACGCCGACGAATTCGACGCCGGATTCTTCGGCATCAGCCCGCGCGAGGCGGTCGCGATGGACCCGCAGCATCGGCTGCTGCTGGAGAGTGCGTGGGAAGCGTTGGAGCAGGCGGGGATCCGGCCGGACGGCCCGAATCTCACCGACACCGGCGTGTACGTGGGGTTGATGGGCGGCGACTACGGATTCCACCTGATGGGTCAGCGGAACGTGGACGCCGAGGGCTATCTGATGACCGGGACCAGCAACAGCGTGGCGTCCGGCCGGATCGCGTACTCGCTGGGCTTCACCGGTCCCGCCGTCACCGTCGACACGGCCTGCTCGTCGTCGCTGGTGGCGATGCATCTCGCGGCGCGGGCGCTGCGCGACGGGGAGTGCACGCTCGCGCTGGCCGGCGGGGCGACGGTGATGGCCACCCCCGGTGTGCTGATCGAGTTCAGTCGCCAGCGCGGGCTCGCCGCGGACGGCCGCTGCAAACCGTTCTCCGACCGCGCCGACGGCACCGGACTCAGTGAGGGTGCGGGAATGGTGGTGCTGGAACGGCTCGGCGACGCCCGCCGCAACGGCCACCGGGTGCTGGCGATCATCCGCGGGTCGGCGATCAACCAGGACGGTGCATCCAACGGCATCACCGCCCCGAACGGGCCGTCCCAGGAGCGGGTGATCCGCCAGGCCCTGGCCAACGCGGGCCTCGGGCCCGTCGACATCGACGTGGTGGAGGCGCACGGCACCGGCACGACACTGGGCGACCCGATCGAGGCGCAGGCGCTGCTCGCCGCCTACGGTCAGGAACGGGACGGGCGGCCGCTGTGGCTGGGTTCGGTGAAGTCGAACATCGGCCACTCGCAGGCGGCGGCGGGGGTGGCCGGGGTGATCAAGATGGTGATGGCGATGCGGCACGGGGTGCTGCCGCCGAGCCTGCACGGCGACGCCCCGACCCGGCACGTCGACTGGACCGCGGGCGAGGTCTCCCTCCTCGCGGAACCGGTGGCGTGGCCGGAGACCGGACGGCCGCGGCGCGCCGGGGTGTCGTCGTTCGGGATCAGCGGCACGAACGCGCACATGATCCTCGAGCAGCCACCCGACGTCGCGGCCCCGGCGGCCACACCGCCGTCGGCGACCCCACTGGTCTGGGTGCTCGCCGGCAAGACCGCGGACGCGCTGCGTGCGCAGGCCGCCCGCCTCGCCGGGTTCCTCGACGAGAACGCCGCGGACCCCCCGGACCCGGCGGACCTCGCGTACTCGCTGGCCACCACCCGCTCCGGTTTCCCGCACCGCGCGGCGGTGGTCGGTGACACCCTGGCCGACCTCCGCGACGGCCTGGCCCGCATCACCGAGGGCGCAGCGGGCGGCAACGTCGTCACCGGAACCAGCATCCGCGGCAAGACCGCCTTCATGTT
The DNA here is from genome assembly GCF_042674125.1 of Rhodococcus sp. NPDC056960. NCBI lineage: Bacteria > Bacillati > Actinomycetota > Actinomycetes > Mycobacteriales > Nocardiaceae > Rhodococcus > Rhodococcus sp. NPDC056960. The sequence continues at coordinate 488,979 of NZ_JBHURF010000001.1, forward strand.
CACCGGTCAGGGGTCGCAGCGGATCGGGATGGGCCGCCGTCTCGCCGAGGCCTACCCGGTGTTCGCCCACGCCCTCGACGAGGTGTGTGCCGCACTCGACGAGCATGTGGAAACCCCGGTGCGGCAAGTGATCTGGGACGACACCGAGGGTGGTGGCGACAAACTCGACAGCACCGAGTATACCCAGCCGGCGCTGTTCGCCGTCGAGGTCGCGCTCTGCCGGTTGCTGCGGGACTGGGGCATCGCCCCCGACTACCTGATCGGTCATTCGATCGGGGAGATCACCGCCGCCCACGTCGCCGGGGTGTTCAGCCTGCCCGACGCCGCCGCCCTGGTCGGGGACCGCGGTCGGCTGATGCAGTCGACGAAACCGGGACGGATGATCGCCGTGCGGGCGGGCGCCGCGGACGTCCTGGCCCGGATCGACGGGCGGGTCGACCTCGCCGCGGTCAACGGCGCCGAGTCGGTGGTCCTCGCGGGCAGCGAACGCGATGTGCTCGCCGTCGCCTCCGAACTGTCCGCCGCCGGCCTCACGACCACCACCCTGCGGGTCAAGCGGGCGTTCCATTCCGCCCTGATGGAACCCATCCTCGACCAGTTCGGCACCGTCGTGTCGAGACTCACCGCGCAGCCGCCGCGGATACCGGTCGTCTCCAACGTCACAGGGAGCGTCGCCACCGCCGAGGAACTCGTGTCCGCGGACTACTGGACCCGGCACCTCCGGCAACCGGTGCGCTTTTACGACGGGGTGCGCGCGCTCGACGAACTCGGTGTCACCCGCTGCGTCGAAATCGGTCCCGGCGCGGCCCTGGCCGCGCTGGCCGCCGAGGTCGTGCCGAACACCATCGCCACGTTGCCCGGACGCGGCGACGAGGTGCACGACCTCGCCGAGGCCGTCGCCGCCGCCTACGTGCAGGGCGTCCCGATCGACTGGGACCGGGTGCTGCCCGGCCGGCGCCGCATCGCGTTGCCCACCTACGCGTTCCAGCGGCGCTCCTACTGGCCGACGACGGCGACACGGCACACCGGCGATCCGGCCGAACTGGGGCTGAGCCCGGCCGATCATCCGCTGCTCGGCGCCGCGATGACCCTCGACGACGACGCGGTGATGTTCACCGGACAGCTGTCGCTGCACCGGGATCCGTGGCTGCTGCGACCCGCGTCCCCGGACGACGAACCGCCGTCGCCCGGCACCCCGCAGCAGGTGTCGCCGGCGGTGCTGGTCGAACTCGTCCTGCACGCGGCCCATCACGTCGGTCTCGACCACGTCGACGCACTCACCCTGCACCGGCCGCTGACCCTCCCGTCGTCCGGGCACGCGCTGATCCGGGTGCTCGTGTCGCCGACCGGTCCGGGCGGCGGCCGCACCGTCACCGTCTCGTCGAGCGCGGGGGAGACGGACGGCGCGGACACCTGGGTGCGGAACGCGTCGGCGACTGTCGACGACGTCGTCGCCGGGGCACCGGCGACGGGGCCGGTCGACGCCGACGCCGAGGTGGGTCTCGACGACGGCACCGACACGGCCGGATTCGGCATCCATCCGGCGCTGCTGCAGGCGGCGCTCGAGCCGATCCTCGGGTGGGACGGCTGGCCGGCCGCGTGGTCGGGAATCCGCCTGCACACGGTGGGTGCGGACGCGGCCGTGGTCCGGTTCACCGCCGGCGACGACGGCCGCTATCGCGTCGTGGCCGTCGACCCCGCCGGGGCACCGGTGCTGACCGTCGACGCGGTGCGGGTCGAGTCGAGTCCGCCGGCCGGGGACGGCGACGACCGGCGGGCGGCGCCGCCCCTGCACCGGACCGCCTGGATCCGGGTCGAGGCGGCCCCGCCCGGGCCGATCCCCGGACCGATGGTCGTCCTCGGCGCCGAGGACACCGGTCTCGGCGCCGCCTTTCCGCACCACCCCGACCTGGCGGCGCTGCGCGCGGCCCGGGACTCCGAGGACGAGGACGACCGGCACCCGTGGACGGTGCTGGTCGACTGCGCCGCCGCGGGGGAGCAGGGACCGGACGCGACGCACGCACTGTGCGCTCGGATCCTGCGACTGCTGCAGGAGTGGCTGGACGACGACACCGTCGCCGACAGCACGCTGGTGGTCGTGACCCGGAACGCGATGACCGCCGACGACGGCCCCGGCGATCACGCCGACCTCGCGGCCGCCGCCGTGTGGGGTCTGGTCGGTTCCGCGCAGAACGAGAACCCGGGCCGGATCGTGCTGATCGATCTCGACGACGCGTCCGACACCGAGGCCGTCGTCGCGGCGGCGGTGGCGAGCGGGGAACCGCAGGTGGCGGTCCGGAACGGGGACCTGCTGGCGCCCCGATTGCGGCGGATGCGCGACCGTGACGACGCGGTGGCGGTGGCGTTGGATCCGCACGGCACCGTCCTGGTCACCGGCGGCACGGGCACGGTGGGGTCGCTGGTGGCTCGCCGCCTGGTCACCGAACACGGCGCCCGGCACCTGCTGCTGACCAGCCGGCGTGGACCGGACGCCGAGGGAGCGGACGATCTGCGCCGCGCACTGAGCGATCTGGGCGCCGAGGTGACCATCGCCCCCTGCGACACCGCCGACGAGTCGGCCGTGGCCGCGCTGCTGGCCGGGATACCGCCGGAGCACCCGTTGACGGCGGTGATCCACGCGGCCGGCGTGATCGACGACGCCACCCTGGTCTCACTCACCCCCGAACGGTTCGACGCCGTGCTGCGTCCCAAGGTCGACGCGGCATGGCACCTGCACCGGCTGACCGCGCACAGCGACGACCTGCGGGCCTTCGTCCTGTTCTCGTCGCTCGCCGGCCTCCTCGGGGCGCCCGGGCAGGCGAACTACGCGGCCGCGAACAGGTTCCTCGACGCCCTCGCGCACCACCGCCACGCCCGCGGCCTCCCCGCACTGTCGATCGCGTGGGGCATGTGGGCACCGCCGAGCGCCATGACCGACAACCTCGGGGCCGTCGACCTGGCCCGGACGCGGCGCAGCGGAATGGTGCCGATGTCCGCCGACGACGGCCTGGCGCTCTTCGACCGCGCGCTGACCACCGGCGTCCCCACCGTGGTCGCGGCGCGGTTCGACCACACCGGTCTCGCCGGACCGTACGTTCCCGCGCCGCTGCGCGGTCTGATCCGGGAAACGCGCCCCCGCGCCGCGGGAGCGGACCCGGCCGCGACCGGATCGACCGGGACCGGGTCGTCGGGCTGGGCGCAGCGCCTTGCCGACCGGTCGATTCCCGAACAGCGGCACCTGATGCTCGACCTGGTGCGGGCCGGCGCCGCCGCGGTACTCGGCCACGACGCGTCCGACGCGGTCGACGCCGACCAGGCGTTCAAGGAGCTCGGATTCGATTCGCTGGCGGCGGTGGCGCTCCGCAACCAGCTCGGCGCCGCCACCGGGCTGCGGTTGCCGCCGACCATGGTGTTCGATCACCCGAGCCCGCGGGCGGTCGCCGAGTTCCTGCGGGCCGAACTCGTCCCGGATCCGGTGTCGGTGGCGTTCGCCGACGTCGACCGGCTGCGCGCGATCGTCGCCGAGCTCGGCGACGACAGCGCGGCCCGGTCGGCGATCGCGCAGCGGCTGGAGACCCTGCTGGCCGAGGTCGGCGCCGGCGACGGTGCCGCCCGCGGCGACGCGGTCGACAAGATTCACGCCGCCACGAGCGAGGAGATCCTGGACCTGATCGACCGCGGTCTGTGAACCGGCCGCGCGCCGGTCACGTGAGGAGCGCGCGCCCGACTCCGCACACCGCGATCGCCCACAGCACGCTGGTGAACGTGCCGATGATGAACTGTTCCGACGCATGGGGTTCGCGGAGTTCGGGATAGCGGGCCAGTCCCTTGACGGCGAGGACGACGGCGATGCCCTCCGGCCAGCCCGCCAGGATCGCTGCCGCCACGGCGGCACGCTCGAGGAGTCCGATGATCCGACCGCCGCGCAGCGGTCCCGCGTCGGGCCGGGGGTCGGCACCGGCGTCGGGTTGGCGGCGCGCGATCCGGAACGCGGCCAGCACGAGGGGTGCCCCGCCGGTGGTGGCGGCCGCGACGCACAGGACGAGGGTGGCGGCGAGGGCGAATCCGGTGACCGGGGTGGTGGCCGAGGCGGCGACGGCCGCGACGGCCAGGGCGAGCACGATCACGATCGGCGCCGCCCACTGCGCTGCCCAGCGCGGACTGCGGGGTGCGGCGAGGGTCAGCGGCGCGACCGCGGCGACGCCCAGGGCGATCAGCGCGAGTGCTGTCATGAATCCGCCTTGCGTAGGAGTCGTTCGGCCAGCCGCCGTCCCGCGGTCTCGACGTGCCAGCCCGCGGTGGAGAGTCGTTGGGAGACCGCCTGCTTGCTGATGCCCAGCGCCCGCGCGGCGTCGGTCTGGGTGGAGCCGTGGCGCATCTGCTCGACCGCTGCGCGTCCCTCGTCGGTGCGGCGGGCGACGAGGACCGCGACGAGGGCGAGCGCGGTGTCGGCGTCGGCGGCGCTGTCGGGGTCGGGTCCCTCCACGGCCACCCGGCCGGGGGCGCTCTTGGCGCGGTCGACGGCAGTGCGTGCGGATTCGAAGGCGGGTCCGCGGCCGGCCCGCGTCTCGGCGGGGAGCGGGTCCTCGACGGGTCCGACGCCGATGCCGATGCTCCAGTGTTCGCGGGCGACGAGGTCGAGTGCGAGGTCGACGACGGCGGCGGGATCGTCGGCGACGGCCTGGATCTCGTCGCCGGCCGTGCGCTGGAACGGGCGGACGAGGGCGGCGCGGTCGCCGAGTTCGGCGAGCAGGGGGGCGACCCGGTCGACATCGCGGCGGCTGCCACGTTGGTCGACGGTCAAGACGAACATGAGTCAAGGCTAGAAACTGGATACCGTGATGTCAATACTCAAAGCTTGACTCTACGGTTTCAAGGCTGCGGGATTGACTCGTCCTCGGCGGGGCGGTCGACGGCCGGTTCCGGCACCGCGTTGCCGGACCCGTCCAGCGGCCGCCGGGAATCCACCACCAGCCCGACGATGCCGAGGACGATGCACACCGCCGACAGCACCAGCAGTCCCGGCTTCGTCTCCCCGGTGAGGGCGTCGCCGAGGACGACGATGCCGACGGTCCCCGGCAGGATGCCCACCACCGTGGCCAGCACGTACGGGACCAGCCGGATCGAGGAGACCCCGGCGCAGTAGTTCACCACGGAGAACGGCACGAACGCGATCAGCCGCAGCGAGCCCACGGCGAGCCACCCGCGACGGGCGATCCGCTCGTCCACCCGGCGGATGGTCGGGTTGGAGATCCGCTGCCACACCACGTCCCGGCCGACGGCGCGGACCAGATAGAGGGCGAGGACGGCGCTCACCGTGGACGCCAGCACCGCGATCGCGATGCCCAGCCACGCGCCGAACAGCAGACCGGCACTCAGCGTGAACACCGTGCGGGGGAACGGGAACACGGTCACGAGCGCGTGCACGGCGAAGAAGACGAGCGGAAAGGCAGGCCCGACCGACTGCGCCCATTCCCGGACCTGCAGCACGGACGGATGGGGTGCGAGCACCGCGACGACGACCAGCGCGACCGCCAGTACTGCGACGCCGATCACCCTGCGGTCCCCGAGGCGTCTCTTCACAGGGCACCAGGCTACCCGGCCGGCCGGCCCCGGGCGCGCCGCGAGCGCCGCTCAGGACAGGCGGCGGCGTCCCGTCACCGTCGCCTCGACGCAGATCCGCCCGCCCGAGGTCCCGGCCACCCGGGCCACCGACACCGCCCGGCCGGCCCGGACCACGTCCGCGGTGAACGTCGTGGCGCGGTCGAGGGGGACCGGCCGGAAGTAGTTGATCCGCATCGACGCGGTGTCCATGTCGGCACCGACCCGGTGCAGGGCGGCGTTCGCAGCGAGGTCGATTGCGCATCCCTGGACGCCGCCGTGCACGAACCCGAGCTTGTTCGCGATCAGCGGGTTCGGCGGCACCACCACCGGCCCGCCGGGTCCGTCCTCGATCCGCCCCCCGATCCAGTCGAGCGGCGCGACCCCCGGTTCCGGGAAGTCGGGGAGGGCCGCCGTGTTCGCGACCGGCGCCGGCAGGTCCACGAAGTTGCCCCACAGGGTGCCGGTGGCGATCAGGGTGCCCGCCGAGTCGTGGACCCGGGCGGTGGAGGTGCCGCCGTCTGCGGTGACCGCCAGCAGCCGGCTCTCCGCCCACAGCGTCGGACCCCGCCACCGCCGGGGTGTGACGACGTCCATCGACAATTCGGCGGTGACCAGGCCGTCGCGGGTGCCGCGCCGCTCCCACACCGTGAATCCGAGGAGATCGTCGAGCAGTACGGCGAGGACGCCGCCGTACGCGGTTTCGCCGGTATTCGCGGCGAGCGCGCCGATGTCCATGCTCATACGATTGAGGGGTTCGCCGCGGTCGTCGACGTCCCGGGTCGGCGCACCGAGCCCGAACAACTGCTGCGTGGCAGTGCGATCGGTGACCGCAGGTTCGTGCGTAATGCTCATGACCTGAGGTTATTCATCGTGTGGTGATCCTCACGATAGGGGGCGCCGAACTGCGGCTAGCATCACAGTCACACAACGTATTGATCGATCGCTCATCAGGGAGAGGAAGCCGACACCGTGTCACTCGCTTCAGAAGCCGAGGAAGCTGCGCGGGCGTATGCCGACTGGCAGCATTCCGTGGCCGGAGTCCTCGCGAAGTCGCGTCGGATCGACGCCGCGGAACTCGGTCCGGAACCCCAGAAGCTCCTCGAGACCGTCACCTACGACGGTGTCACCGTCGCTCCGCTGTACAGCCCGCGCGACGAGCGTCCGGAGCAGCCACTGCCCGGGACCTTCCCCTACGTGCGCGGCGCGGACGCCACCCGGGACGTGAACGCCGGCTGGCTGGTCAGCGCCCGCTTCGGTGAGGGCGCGGAGGCGGCGGACGTCAACCGCTCCGTCCTCGACTCGCTGGAGAACGGCGTCAGCGCACTGTGGCTCGCCGTCGGCGGCCCCCATCTTCCGGTCCGGTCGCTCGAGACGGCCCTCGACGGTGTGCTCCTCGACCTGGCGCCGCTCACCCTCGACGCCGGAACGGACGCACCGCTCGCGGCGCGGGCCCTGTTCGCCCTGCTCGACGCGCGTGCCGCCGCGGGCGACGGCGTCACCGACCGCACCGCGGTCCGCGTCGACCTCGGGACCGCCCCGCTCACCAGCGCGTTCTCCGGTGCCCCCGACGTGGAACTCGGCGACGCGGTGTCCCTCGCCACCGAATCCGCCGGCCGGTCGGAGAGCGTGCGGGCGATCACCGTCGACGGCACCACGTTTCACAACGCCGGCGCCTCCGACGCCGAGGAACTCGGCGCGTCGATCGCGGCGGGCCTCGAGTACCTGCGGGCCCTCACCGAGAGCGGCCTGACCATCGGGCAGGCCCTCGGGCAGCTCGGCTTCCGGTTCTCGGCCACCGACGACCAGTTCCAGACCATCGCCAAGTTCCGGGCCGCGCGGCTGGTGTGGGCGCGCATCGCCCAGGTGTGCGGCGCCTCAGACTTCGGCGGCGCCCCCCAGCACGCCGTCACGTCGGCCGCGATGATGGCGCAACGCGATCCGTGGGTGAACATGCTCCGCACGACCCTCGCCGCATTCGGTGCCGGCGTCGGCGGCGCGGACGCCGTCACGGTGCTGCCGTTCGACTCCGCACTGCCCGCCGGGGCGCTGGGTGTGTCGAAGACCTTCGCCGCGCGCATCGCCCGCAACACCCAGCTGCTGCTGCTCGAGGAGTCGCACCTGGGCCGGGTGCTCGACCCGGCGTCCGGCTCCTGGTACGTCGAGGACCTCACCCAGCAGGTCGCGGCGAAGGCGTGGGAGTTCTTCCAGCAGATCGAGACGGCCGGCGGCTACCGCGCCGCACTCGACGCCGGTGTGATCGGGGACCGGATCGCGTCCACCCGCGCCCAGCGCGATTCGGACATCGCGCACCGCAAGACCACCGTCACCGGGGTCAACGAGTTCCCGAACCTCGGCGAGGCGCCGCTGCCCGCGGGCTCCGCCGAGACCGGCAGCGTCGCCCGGTACGCCGCGGCGTTCGAGGCGCTGCGGGACCGCTCCGACGCCTACCTGGCGGCGCACGGTGCACGACCCGCCGTGGTCCTGGCCCCGCTCGGCCCCGTCGCCGAACACAACGTGCGCACCACGTTCGCCACGAACCTGCTGGCGTCGGGCGGCATCGAGGCCCGCAACCCCGGTCCTCTGGCCGTCGGTGACGGCAGCATCGCCGCCGCCGCGCAGGACTCCGGCGCCGGTATCGCGGTGCTCTGCGGTACCGACAAGCGGTACACCGCCGAAGCCACCGCCGCGGTGCAGGAACTGCGCGCCGCCGGGATCGGCACCGTGCTGCTCGCCGGCCCGGAGAAGGTCGTCGCCGACGCGGACGGCCCCGCCCGGCCCGACGGATTCGTCACCGCCCGTATCGACGCAGTCTCGGTCCTGTCCGGACTGCTCGACACCATCGAGAGCTCGAGTGACTCCTCGGGCGACACAGGGAGCAAGAAGTGACTACTCGCGAGGTCAAGCACGCGATCGGCAGCTTCGCCGAAGTGCCACTGGAGGATCCGCAGTTTCCGCGGCCGGCCGCCCCGACACCGGAGCAGACGGACGAGCTGATCGCGTCCGCCGCGGCGGCGAACCACTACAGCCCGGAACAGGTGGTGTGGTCCACCCCCGAGGGCATCGACGTCAAACCGGTCTACACCAAGGCCGACCGCGACGCCGCCGAGGCCGAGGGCTACCCGGTCGGGAGTTTCCCCGGCGCCGCACCGTTCGTCCGCGGCCCGTACCCCACCATGTACGTGAACCAGCCGTGGACGATCCGTCAGTACGCGGGCTTCTCCACCGCCGCCGAATCCAACGCCTTCTACCGCCGCAACCTCGCGGCCGGGCAGAAGGGCCTGTCGGTGGCGTTCGACCTCGCGACGCACCGCGGCTACGACTCCGACCATCCCCGGGTGCAGGGTGACGTCGGCATGGCCGGGGTGGCGATCGACTCGATCCTGGACATGCGGCAGCTCTTCGACCACATCCCCCTCGACAGCGTCAGCGTCTCGATGACGATGAACGGTGCGGTGCTGCCGATCCTCGCGCTGTACGTCGTGGCCGCCGAGGAGCAGGGCGTCGCCCCGGAGCAGCTGGCCGGAACCATTCAGAACGACATTCTGAAGGAGTTCATGGTCCGCAACACCTACATCTACCCGCCGAAGCCGTCGATGCGGATCATCTCCGACATCTTCGCGTACACCAGCGCGAAGATGCCGAAGTTCAACTCGATCTCCATCTCCGGCTACCACATCCAGGAGGCCGGGGCCACCGCCGACCTGGAGCTGGCGTACACCCTCGCGGACGGGGTGGAGTACATCCGCGCCGGCCTCGACGCGGGCATGGAGATCGACAAGTTCGCGCCCCGGTTGTCGTTCTTCTGGGCGATCGGCATGAACTTCTTCATGGAGGTCGCGAAGCTGCGGGCCGGTCGCCTGCTGTGGAGCGAGCTGGTCGCGAAGTTCGACCCGAAGTCCGCGAAATCGCTGTCGCTGCGCACCCACTCGCAGACGTCGGGCTGGTCGCTGACCGCGCAGGACGTGTACAACAACGTGGCCCGCACCTGCGTGGAGGCGATGGCGGCGACCCAGGGGCACACCCAGTCGCTGCACACCAACGCGCTCGACGAGGCCCTCGCGCTGCCGACGGACTTCTCCGCCCGCATCGCCCGCAACACCCAGCTGCTGCTGCAGCAGGAGTCGGGGACCGTCCGTCCCATCGACCCCTGGGGCGGGTCGCACTACGTGGAGTGGCTCACCCACCAGCTGGCGAACCGGGCCCGCGCGCACATCGCCGAGGTCGAAGAGGCCGGCGGCATGGCGCAGGCGATCAGCGAGGGCATCCCGAAGCTGCGCATCGAGGAGGCCGCGGCCCGCACCCAGGCCCGCATCGACTCCGGCCGGCAGCCGCTGATCGGCGTCAACAAGTACGTGCCGGACGAGGCCGACGAGATCGAGGTCCTCAAGGTCGAGAACTCGCGGGTCCGCAAGGAACAGCTCGAGAAACTGGACCGGCTGCGCGCCGACCGGGACGCGGGCGCCGTCGAGGCGGCGCTCGCCGAACTGAGCCGCGCCGCGGCCGCCACCGAGGGCGGCATGGAGAACAACCTGCTGGCGCTCGCAATCGATGCGGCCCGCGCGAAGGCCACCGTCGGCGAGATCTCCGAGGCCCTGGAGAAGGTGTACGGGCGTCACCAGGCCGAGATCCGGACCATCAGCGGGGTGTACCGGGACGAGGCCGGAAAGGTCGACAACATCAACAAGGCAACGGAACTCGTCGAGAAGTTCGCGGAAGAGGAGGGCCGCCGCCCCCGTGTCCTCATCGCGAAGATGGGGCAGGACGGCCACGACCGCGGCCAGAAGGTGATCGCCACGGCCTTCGCGGACATCGGATTCGACGTGGACGTCGGACCGCTGTTCCAGACCCCGGAAGAGGTCGCCAACCAGGCGGCCGACAACGACGTCCACGTGGTCGGTGTGTCGTCGTTGGCCGCGGGCCACCTCACGTTGGTGCCCGCGCTCCGGGAAGCCCTCGCGGCGGTGGGACGCCCCGACATCATGATCGTGGTCGGTGGCGTCATCCCGCCCGGCGACTTCGCCGAACTGTACGAGGCCGGTGCCGCCGCGATCTTCCCGCCCGGGACGGTCATCGCGGACGCCGCCAGCGGACTGCTCGAGAAGCTGGCCGCGCAGCTCGGCCACGATCTGACGGGCACCCCGGAATAACATGGGGCGGCCTCCAGTCGACATCGATGCCCTCGCCCGGGCCGTGCGCGCCAATCAGCGCGCCGGCCTGGCGAAGGCCATCACCCTCGTCGAGTCCACCCGCACCGACCACCGGGAGGCGGCGCAGCGGTTGCTGCTCGAACTGCTGCCGGAGTCGGGGAAGGCGCACCGGGTCGGGATCACCGGGGTGCCGGGCGTCGGGAAGTCGACGTTCATCGACGCGCTCGGGATGCATCTGATCGGGCAGGGGCATCGGGTGGCGGTCCTGGCCGTCGACCCGTCGTCGACGCGCACCGGCGGGTCGATCCTCGGCGACAAGACGCGGATGGCGCGGCTGACCGTCGAGAAGAACGCCTATATCCGGCCGTCCCCGACGTCGGGGACCCTCGGCGGTGTCGCGAAGGCGACCCGCGAGACGATCGTGCTGCTCGAGGCCGCCGGTTTCGACGTCATCCTCGTCGAGACGGTGGGTGTCGGGCAGTCCGAGGTGACGGTCGCGAACATGGTGGACTGCTTCTGCTTCCTCACCCTGGCCCGCACCGGCGACCAGTTGCAGGGCATCAAGAAGGGCGTCCTCGAACTGGCCGACCTGGTGGCCGTGAACAAGGCGGACGGCAAGCACGAACGGGAGGCGAAGGGCGCCGCCCGGGAACTCGCGGGTGCGCTGCGGCTGATCTACCCGCACGACGCCGTCTGGACGCCGCCGGTGATCACGATGAGCGGTCTCGAGGGCGTCGGGCTGGAAGACTTCTGGGACACCGTCTGCCGGCACCGGGACGTGCTGACCGCGGCCGGGCAGTTCGAGGAGAACCGGCGCCGTCAGCAGGTGGACTGGACGTGGACGATGGTCCACGACCAGCTGCTGCGCCGGCTCGCGTCCAACACCCGGGTCAAGGCGATCCGCGGCGACGTCGAGCAGCAGGTGCGCGACGGGTCCCTGACGGCGGCGCTGGCCGCCGCCGAGATCCTCGACGCGTTCGACGGCACGGACGCGTCAGCCGACTGACTTCGCGAAGCGCCCGACCCGGTCGACGAGATCGTCGAAGAACGCGGCCGGGTCGGTGCTCACCGCGATGTCGACGTTCGGTTCCCGGTTCCAGTGCCCCACCCAGTCGGCGACCGTGGTGCCGCGGGTGAGGCGGCCGTGCAATTCTACGTCGACGGTGGCCGGGCGGGTCCTTGTGATCGCCGGGTTCAACGCCACCGCCGCCGCGAACGGGTCGTGCATGTGCGCCAGGAAACCCTGCCCGTGGGTGCGGTGGAAGTCCATGTAGAAGCGGACGGCGTCGGACAGATGCCGGATCACCGGGTTGCTCGCCGTCGAGCGGACCTCCGGCCCGTCGTCGGGGGAGATGATCTCGTCGGGGCTGCTGCCGGCCGCCTCCGCCAGCCGCCGCACGTGATCCGGTGTCATTTCGATCGTCTCGGTGACGTCCAGACCGCACAGAATGGGGCGCCGCCCCGCCGGCAGCCCGGAGAACGCGTCGAACACCTCCTTGGCGGCCTCCGGGTCCACCGACACGTTCCATTCGGTGGTGGGCGTGGTGTTGCCGGGGTGGTTGAACGCCCCGCCCATCACGACCAGGTGCCGCAGCAGCCGCGGCAGTGCGGGTTCCTCGCGGATGGCGAGGGCGAGGTTCGTCAGCGGACCGGTCACCAGACCGGTCAGCTCGCCCGGGTGGGCCCGGACCAGGTCCACCCACAGGGCGGTCGCGTCCCGCTCCGACAGCGACCGCCCGGACGGCGGGAGGACGGCGTAACCGATGCCCTGCGGTCCGTGGGTGTCCTCGGTGGTGCGGAGCGGGCAGGCCAGCGGCACGCGGGCGCCGAGCGTCACCTCGATGTCGGGTGCGCCGCAGAGCGCGAGCCAGTTCAGGTTGTTGGCCGCGACCTGTTCGACCGGCACGTTGCCGGCGGTGCTGGCGATGCCCGCGATCTCGGCGTCCGGGCTGGCCAGCAGGTACAGCAACGCGAGGGAGTCGTCGATGCCGGTGTCGACGTCGACGATCAGCTTCCGCCGGCTCATGCGGTCACCACCGACGGGCGGTGGTGGACGGGAAAGTTGACCGACCGGGCGACGAAGCATTTCGCGTGCGCCCGCGCGTGCAGGGCCGTGGCGCGCTCGGCCATCGCCGCCTCCGCGACGGTCACGGTGGGCCGCAGCACCACCTCGGTGAATTCGCCCGCCCCGTCCGGGTGTTCGGTCATGGTTCCGGTCGGCTCGTCCCGGTAGTCGACGACGACCACCCCGGCCGCGGCGGCCAGGCCGAGATACCACAGCATGTGGCACTGCGACAGCGACGCGACGAGCAGTTCCTCCGGATTCCAGCGCGTGGGGTCGCCGCGGAACGACGGGTCCGCGCTGCCCGGCAGGTCCGGTTTCCCGGCCGCCGCGATCACGTGGTCCCGGTCGTAGGTGTCCGCGCCCGTCGTCCCCGCGCCGCGGTTGCCGGTCCAGGTGACCGTCAGCGTGTAGTGGTGTGTCGTCACGGCACCATTCTTCACGGCCGCGCGGTGAGTTTCGCGGGCGGGCGCGGTCTGTTTACGTAGAGCACGACACGGCGAGCGGAGGAGACGGACATGGCTGGGGACACGGCACCGGACTGGGTCGCGGCGCAGCGACGCGATGTGGCGTCGATGCTGGCGGGACTGACGTCGGAGCAATGGGATGCGCCGTCGCTGTGCGCGGGGTGGCGCACCCGGGAGGTGATCGCCCACATCACCATGCCGTACCGCCTGTCGCCGCCGCGGTTCGTGCTGGGAATGGTGAAGGCGCGCGGCAACTTCAACCGGATGTCGGACGTGCAGGCCCGTGAGGACGCGCGGACCCTGACCGCGGAGCAACTGCTGCGCACCCTCGAGGAGAACGTGGCGCACCCGTGGGAGCCTCCGGGCGGCGGCTTCGAGGGGGCGCTGTCCCACGACGTGATCCACGGTCTCGACGTGTCGGTCGCACTGGGCCTGGACCGCCGGGTCCCGGACGACCGCCTCGACCGGGTCCTCGGCGGGATCCGCCCGAAGCAGGTGAAGTACTTCGGCACCGACCTCGGCGGGGTGCAGTTGACGGCGGACGATCGCACCTGGACCTACGGTGACGGCGCACCGCTGCACGGGTCCGCGCAGGACCTGCTGCTCGTGCTGTGCGGGCGCCGGTTGCCGCCGGGACATCTGACCGGGGATCCGAGCCCGCGGTTCACGGCGCCGGTGTGAGCCCGGTCCACGCCGGGGTGTCGGCACCCCAGGGCCGCGCCGGGAACGGGTAGTCGTCGAATTCGGCGAGGGCGGGGCGGGCGGACGCCAGGTCGCCGTGCGTGACGAGGCAGCGGGGCCCGGGCACCGCGGCCGGCGGCGGATTCTCGGTGCGGCCGTCCGCCCGGAGCAGCCACGCACCGGTCCGGGCGAGGGACACGTCGACGGAGCGGCCGCACCCGTCGGTGTGTCCGGCGGCGAGGGCGTCGACGATTCCGGCGGCGAGCAGGTACCCGGTCGCATGATCGAGCGCCTGCGCGGGCAGTGCGCCGGGGACGTCGCCGCCGCCCTCGATCAGGGCGATCCCCGACGCCGCCTGCACGATGCTGTCGAACCCGCGGCGGCCCGCCCAGGGGCCGGAACCACCCCACGCGCACACCCGTCCGCGCACCAGATGCGGTGGGGCGTGGTCGAACAGCCCGTCCAGCGCGCCCGGACGGTACCCGGTGACCACCACGTCGGCCTCGGCGAGCAGGCTGTCCCACACCGGCCTGCCGTCCGCGGACCGCACGTCGAGCACCGCGGAGCGTTCGCCCTGCCCGGTGTCGAGGTGCTGCACGACGATCTCCGGGAGGGCCGGCGGATCGATCCGCAGCACCTCGGCGCCGAGCAGGGCCAGCGTGCGGGTGGCGACGGGGCCGGCGATCACCCGGGTCAGGTCCAGGACCCGCACCCCCGCCAACGGCCCCGAGCCAGGAATCGTGCGGGAGCGGCGCCTGGCTTCGGGGCGAGTTCCGGCGGCGTGGACGGCGGTGGACACGAGGTCCCCGGACGCGGCGGCGGCGCCCTGCGGGCTCGCCGCCCACTCGTCCGCGTTCCGCACGCGCACCGCGACGGCCTGCGCGGCGGCGGCGCGGTCCTCGACGTCGGCGGCGGTCAGGCTGCCGATCCGGGTGGCCACCGCGTCCCGGCCGGCGTCGTCCGGCAGCCCGAGCGCCGCCAGCAGCCGCCCGCGGTGGTGCGGGTAGTTGGCGTGGGTGCGCACCCAGCCGTCCGCCGCCGCGAAGAACCCGGACAGTTCCGCGAAACCCGGCACCGGGGCACCCGAGACCCGCAGCAGCCGGTCGGAGGCGAAGGACGCGGCGATCCGCTCCGGGTCGAGCCGCCACGTGCGGGGTGTGCGCCCGCGCACGGTGTCGAGCCGGTCGACGGCGCCGGTGAGGGCCGCGACCGAACCGGCCGCCAACGCGAACACGGGCAACCGGGCCGCCAGGTAGGCCCCGGCGTCGTGGTCGGGCACCGGGAGTGTCATGGCCTCACGGTGGCGAGCAACCGGTGGCACCGGTCGCGCAGTGCGGCACGCAGCGGTGCGGCGCGGTTCGCGAGCGCCGACTGCTGCCGGACGTACTCGGCGCGGCCGTGCGGGGTCTCGATCGGGATCGGGGTGTACCCGTAGTCGGTGAGGTCGTACGGGCTGGCCCGCATGTCGAGTTCCCGTGCGGCGAGCGCCAGTTCGAAGCAGTCGACGGTCAGGTCCGAGTCGATCATCGGTGCCAGCTTGTAGCAGTACTTGTACAGATCCATGGATGCATGCAGGCACCCGGGCTGCTCCCGCCCGACCTGGTCGTCCCGGGTCAGCGGGATACTGTTCCGCGGTTCGGCGGCGGGAGTGAAGAACCGATACGCGTCGTAGTGGGTGCAGCGCAGTTGCGCCGCCTCCACGACGGAGTCGGTGCCGCCCGGCCCGAGCCGCAGCGGGACGCTGCCGTGCCGGACCTCCCCGGCCCGGTACACCATCGCCCACTCGTGCAGCCCGAAGCAGGACAGATGGGCGGGACGCTCCGCGGTCGCCGCCATCAGCCGTGCGGTGAAGGCGACCGTGTCCGCGCGGCGCCGCAGGAACGCCGGGTCGACGGTGACACCGCTGTCGGTGCGGTGATAGCCCCGGAGGTCGGCGTACTCCTCCCCGTCCGCGAGGACGGTTCCCCATCCGGCGTGCCAGCGCAGCAACTGGTTCGGCCGGTAGCTGTAGTAGGTGAAGAGGAAGTCGATCACCGGGTGGGTCTCGCCGCGTTCCCGGCGCTCCAGGTGCGGTCCGATCAGGGCCGAGACCCGCGCCCGGTGCCGGTCGCGGCGCGCGCCCCACTCCGACGCGTCCAGAACGTCCATCCGATCAGCTCGTCCGCTGTCCCGGGTTCATGCCGTTGACCCGGTGGGTGCCGTCGCGGACGGTGCCCACGTATTCCTCGACGAGGTCCTCGAGGGCGACGATGCCCACGATCCGCCCGGACGGGTCGGCCGCCGCCCCCAGGTGGGAGCTGGCGCGCCGCAGGATGGCCAGCGCCTCCGCGAGCGGGGTGGTCGTCGACATGCTCGGGAGGGGGCGGATGTCCGAGCGGGGGATCACCGTGTCGGGGCCTGCCTCCTCGTCGAGGATGTCGTCGAGCACGTCCTTGAGGTGCAGGTACCCGACCAGGGAGCCGTCCTCGGCGCGCACCGGGTAGCGGGAGTACCCGGTCTCGACGACGGCTTCCTCGATGGCCCCGAGCCGGGTTCCCCCGCCCGTCAGCGGGATGGTCCGGGCCTCGGCGAGGGGGATCATCACCTGGCTCACCAGGCGGTCGGTGGTCTCCAGCGCCTGGGTGAGTCGCCGGTGTTCCTCCGCGTCGATCAGTCCCTCGGAGCGGGATTCGCCGATCATCTCGGACAGTTCCACCGCCGACACGGTGACGTCGAGTTCGTCCTTCGGCTCGACCCGCAGCAACCGGAGCGTCAGGTTGGCGCACAGGTTGTAGAACGAGATCAGCGGGCGGGCCAGCTTGATGAACACGAGGTGCAGCGGCACCAGCAGCATCGCCGACCGCTCCGGGCCCGCGAGTGCGATGTTCTTCGGCACCATTTCCCCGAGCAGGATGTGCAGCACCACCACCAGCGCCAGCGAGATCGTGAACGCCACCGGATGCAGCAGCCCGGCAGGCAGCCCGACCGCGTGGAGCGGCACCTCGAGCAGATGCGCGATCGCCGGCTCGGCGACCTTACCGAGCAGGATCGAGCAGATCGTGATGCCGAGCTGCGCGGCCGCCAGCATCAGGGACAGGTTCTCGCCCGCCGTGATCACCGTGCGGGCGCGTTTCTTGCCCTGCGCCTCCAATGCCTCGAGCCGGTCGCGGCGCGCCGAGATCAGCGCGAACTCGGCGCCGACGAAGAAGGCGTTGCCCGCGAGCAGCACGAAGGTGAGCAGCACACCGAAGAGGTCACTCATCGTCGTCCCCCTCGTCGTCGGTGTCGCCGCTTTCCTCGGGTTCCGGGGTGAGCAGCACCCGGTCGATGCGCCTGCCGTCCATGTGGGTCACGGTCGCGACCCACCGGCCGCCGGAGCGGTGCCCCTCGGGCACCGGGAGCTCGACGGTGTCGCCCTCGTCGGGTATCCGGCCCAGCTCGGTGAGCACGAGCCCGCCCAGCGTCTCGTACTCGCCCTCGGGGGCGGTATAGCCGGTGGTGTCGGACACCTCGTCGACGCGGAGCAGCCCGGAGCAGGACCAGCCGTCGCCGATCCGTTGGACGTCGATCTCCGGTTCGTCGTGTTCGTCGCGGACGTCGCCGACGATCTCCTCGATCAGATCCTCCATCGTCACCACGCCGGCGGTGCCGCCGTATTCGTCGACGACGAGCGCGACCTGCATGCCGTCGGATCGGATCCTCTCCATCAGGGCGTCACCGTCGAGGCTGGACGGCACCACCGGAACCTTCTGGGCGAGGGAGCTCAGCCGGGTGGTCCGCCGCCGGCCGGCGGGCACAGCGAACGCGTGCTTGATGTGGACGACACCGACGGCGTCGTCGAGGTCGCCGTCGACGACCGGGAAGCGGGAGAACCCGGTGCGGGCGGCGGTGTCGATCAGGTCGGCCACCGTGTCGGTGGTGTCCAGGGTCTCGATCTTCACCCGCGGGGTCATCAGTTCCTCGGCGGTGCGTTCACCGAAGCGGAGGGAGCGGTTGACGAGCAGGGCCGTTCCCTTGTCGATGGCGCCGCGCTGCGCGGACGTCCGCACCAGCGAACCCAGCTCTTGCGGGGACCGCGCCGAGCGCAGCTCCTCGGCCGGTTCGATGCCGAGGCGCCGCACCAGCCAGTTCGCGGTTCCGTTGAGCCCCTTGATGGCCCACTTGAAGATCAGCGAGAACCCGGCCTGCATGCCGGCGGTCGCGCGTGCGGTGGGCAGCGGGTGGGCGATGGCGAGGTTCTTCGGGACGAGCTCACCGAACACCATCGAGAACGACGTCGCGAGAACCAGCGCGATCACCAACGACGTTGCCGCGGCCGCGGATTCGCTGAATCCGATCGCGTCGAGGATCGGGGTGATGAAGCGGGCGAGCACCGGTTCGGACAGGTAACCGGTGATCAGGGTGGTGATGGTGATGCCGAGCTGCGCCCCGGACAGCTGGAACGACAGCGTGCGGTGGGCGTGCTGTACCTGCCGGGCCCGGCGGTCGCCGTCCCGGGCGTGGGCGTCGACGGTGCTGCGTTCGAGGGCGGTGAGGGAGAACTCGGCCGCCACGAACAGTGCGGTACCCGCGGTCAGGGCGAGAAAGCCGAGCAGGGCGAGAATGCTGAGCGCGATATCCATCGGTCATCGCCGCCGAGCGGAAGAACGGGGGTCGCCGGGTTTGTCACCCGGCTCGCTAGAGGAGCCCTCCGAACCGGCGGAATCGGAGTCCGATTCCACGGAGCAGGAGGGGACGACACTCCCGGAGACATCGGCGGGTGGGGCGCTTGCTGCGTGTGTGGGTGCCGCGGGCACCGGAGTCCTCTCGTTCGGCCTCGACGGCCCGGACGGGTCCGGCGCCGAGAAACTGGTGGGGTTGAGCGACCAATGATACCGGTGGATGTCCGGTTCCGTGGAACAGGACACCCACCGGCGCATCAGGATGCGGACGTCACCAACCGGCCGGCAGCGGGCGGCCCTCGGCGAACCCGGCGGCGGACTGCACACCCAGCACGGCCCGCTCGTGCAGTTCCTCCACCGTCCGCGCGCCCGCGTACGTGCACGTGCTGCGCACCCCCGAGCAGATGTGGTCGATCAGGTCCTCCACGCCGGGACGTTCCGGGTCCAGCCGCATCCGGGAACTCGAAATGCCCTCCTCGAACAGGCCTTTCCGGGCGCGGTCGAAGGCGGTGTCCGTGGCGGTCCGGGCCGCGACGGCCCGCTTGGAGGCCATCCCGAAGCTCTCCTTGTACGCGTTGCCCGCCTGGTCCACCCGCAGGTCGCCGGGGGACTCGTAGGTGCCCGCGAACCACGATCCGATCATCACGTTCGACGCGCCCGCGGCGAGGGCGAGCGCCACGTCGCGGGGATGCCGGACGCCCCCGTCGGCCCACACGTGCGCGCCCATCGCCCGCGCCTGCGTGGCGCATTCCTCGACGGCGGAGAACTGCGGCCTGCCCACACCCGTCATCATGCGGGTGGTGCACATCGCGCCCGGCCCGACACCGACCTTCACGATGTCGGCGCCCGCGTCGATCAGATCCCGGGTACCGGCCGCGGACACGACGTTGCCGGCGACCAGCGGGACGCCGAGGTCGGCCTTCTTCAGCGCGCCGAGGACGTCGATCATCTTCTGCTGGTGGCCGTGCGCGGTGTCGACGACCAGCAGGTCGGCGCCCGCGTCCACCAGGGCGCGGGCCTTCGCGGCGACGTCGCCGTTGACGCCGACGGCCGCGGCGATCCGCAACCGGCCGTCGCCGTCGACGGCGGGTCGGTAGATGCCGGCGCGGATGGCGCCCGTGCGGGTCAGGACACCGGCGAGGGTGCCGTCCGGTTCGACGATGACGGCGAGCGAGTCGTGTGTGCCCTCGAGGAGTTCGAACACGTCCCGCGGCGACGCGGACACGGGGGCGGTGACGAAGTCGGTCAGCGCCACCGACCGCAGCCGGGCGAACCGGTCGACGTCCGCGCAGGAGGCCTCGGTGACGACGCCGACGGGTCGGTCGTTCTCGACGACGACCACGGCCCCGTGCGCCCGCTTCGGCAGCAGCGCCAGGGCGTCGGACACGGCGGCGTCCGGGCCGAGCGTGACCGGTGTGTCGGCCACCAGGTGCCGGCTCTTGACGAACGACACGGTCTCCGCGACGGCGGGCGCCGGCAGGTCCTGCGGGAGAACCACCAGGCCGCCGCGGCGGGCGACGGTCTCCGCCATGCGGCGTCCCGACACCGCCGTCATGTTGGCGACGACGATCGGAATGGTGGTGCCGGTCCCGTCCGCGGTGGACAGGTCGACGTCGAACCGCGACGTGACCTCGGTGCGGTTCGGCACCAGGAACACGTCGTCGTACGTCAGGTCATAGGGAGGGCGATGCCCGTCGAGGAACTGCACACGTCAGGACGATACCGGGGAAGTTGCGGCGGTGTCGGATGTCCGCTGCGCCTGCGACCGGGACAGTCCGATGGTCGAGATCAGCATCACCGCCACCGCGCAGCCGACCACGACGAGGCCGGGTCCCTCCACGCGCAGGCGCTCGTCGAGGACGGTCATCCCGAGGAACACGGCGGCGAGGGGTTCGGCGATGGTCAGCGCGGGCAGGGACGTCGACAGCGGTCCCACCTGGAAGGCGCGCTGCTGCAGGTACACACCGACCAGTCCGGCGGCGACGAGGGCCCACGCCTGCCAGCTGCTCAGGACCGCCCCCAGCCCGCGCGGGACGAGTTCGACGACGTATTTCGTGAACGCCACGGCCACCCCGTAGAGGATGCCGCCCGCCCCGCCGAGCAGCAGCGCCCGCCACCCGGGGTCGATCTTCGACATCCCGGCGGAGGCGGCCACCACCACCACCGCGAGCAGCGCCCCGAGCGGCACCACCCATTCCCGGAACGGCGCGTCGATGTTCCCCTCGGTGGGGTCGCCGACGACGAGGAAGATCGCGAGCGCGACGGCCAGGGCCACCGCCAGCACCCAGGTGGTGCGGGACAGGCGGTAGCCCGCGAATTTCGCCGACAGCGGCAGCGCGAACAGCAGCGACGACACCAGCAGTGGTTGCACGAGGAGGACCGAGCCGAGCGCCAACGCGACCGCCTGCATCACGTATCCGCCGCCGTCACCGAGGAATCCGGCCCACCAGCGCGGACTGCGCAGCAGGGTGGTCATCAGTCCGGCGTCCTCCGGAACCGCGGACGCCGCGCTCTGCTGCGCCACCGACGCGCACGCGAACAGCAGCGCCGCGATCAGCGCGCACACCATCGACGCGAAAGGCAGGGACATGCCTCTCAGTGTGCCCCGCGGTTGCGGTGTCCGTGCGGAGTTGACGCAGGTCCGGGTCGGCGGCCGCGGCGGGCACCCGCCCGGGACGCCCCGTCGTCTCCGGGCCGCCCGCGGCGGCCCGGCCGCCCACCGGTGTCGTGCGCCTGCCGGCCCTTCCTCGGGGTGTCCTGCGCGGGGGCCCGCGTGTCGGGTGCGGGAACCGCCTTCCCGGTGGGGCGGCGGGCGCCGGTGATCTCGGCCAGCACCCGGTCGCCGGGCCGCACCGGGGTGCCGTCCACGGCGATCCCGGCCTTGCGGGTCAGCTTCTCGACCTCGGCGCGCTCCTCCTCGGTGACGAGGGTGACCACCACGCCGGACTCGCCGGCGCGCGCGGTCCGCCCCGCACGGTGCAGGTAGTCCTTGGCCTCGGTGGGCGGATCCACGTGCACGACGAGGGTGATGCCGTCGACGTGGATGCCGCGGGCCGCCACGTCGGTGGCCACCAGGACCGGGGTGGTGCCGTCGGCGAAGGATTCGAGGGTGCGGGTGCGGTTGTTCTGCGCCTTCCCGCCGTGCAGGGCGCCGGCCGCGACGCCTGCGGCGTGCAGTTCCTTCGCCACCCGGTCCACGCCGTGCTTGGTGCGCACGAACATCAACGTCCGCCCGGAACGTGAACCGATATGTGCCACAACCGAATACTTGTCGTCCCGGTCGACGTACAGGAGGTGGTGCCGCATCGTCGGCACCGACGCCGTGTCCGGCGCCGTCGCGTGTGTCACCGGGTCGCGCAGGTACCGCCGGACGAGGGCGTCGACGTCCCCGTCGAGGGTCGCGGAGAACAGCAGCCGCTGACCGTCCGCCGGGGTCCGGTCCAGGATCGTGGTGACCTGCGGCATGAACCCGAGGTCGGCCATGTGGTCGGCCTCGTCGAGGGTCAGCACCGTCACGTCGTCCAGCGACACCGACCCCTGCGCCAGATGGTCTGCGAGGCGCCCCGGCGTCGCGATCAGCAGGTCGACACCCCGGGACAGAATCTCGACCTGACGTTTGACGGGCACACCGCCGACGACGTTCGCCACCCGCAGTCCCACCGACAGCGCCGGTTCGTCCAGGGCGCGTTCGATCTGCAGGGCCAGTTCGCGGGTGGGGACCAGGACGATGCCGCGCGGATACCCGCGCCTGCTGGCGGCGCCCCGGAGCCGCACGAGCATCGGCAGCCCGAACGCGAGGGTCTTGCCGGATCCGGTCGGCGCCCGGCCCAGCACGTCCCGGCCCGCGAGGACGTCGGGGATGGTGGCCGCCTGGATCGGGAACGGCGCCGCGATGCCGCCGCGGCCGAGGGCGTGGGTCATCACCGCGGGGAGACCGAGCGCGAGGAACGTCTCACCCACCGGTGCGGGCGGGGGAAGTTCGTGGTCGGGCATATCGGAAGGCTACCGCCTGCGACGAGGGTCTTCCGACGCCGCGGCCGTGACGCACACGCTGGTGCGTCACGGCCGGGACCGCGTTTCGAGGGGCGGCTCAGGCCTGCACTTCGCTGCGGTCACCGCTCCAGAGGGTGTGGAACTTGCCCTCCGCGTCGACCCGCTCGTAGGTGTGGGCGCCGAAGAAGTCCCGCTGCCCCTGGGTCAGGGCCGCCGGCAGCCGCTCGGCGCGCAGGGCGTCGTAGTAGGACAGCGACGATGCGAACGCCGGCACCGGGATACCCAGCAGCGTGGCGGTGGACACGACGCGGCGCCAGCTGTCGATGGCCGTCTCGATGGCGTCCCTGAAGTACGGGGCCAGGATCAGGCTCGGCAGCGCCGGGTTCTCGTCGTAGGCGTCCTTGATGCGGTTGAGGAACCGCGCACGGATGATGCAGCCGCCGCGCCAGATGGTCGCGAGGTCGGCGGGGTGCAGGTCCCAGTCGTATTCGGCGCTGCCGGCCGCGATCTGGTCGAATCCCTGCGCGTACGCCACGACCTTCGACGCGTACAGCGCCTGCCGGATGTCCTCGGTGAACTGTGCGGCGTCGGTCGGCTTGTCCGCGAGGACGCCGGAGGCGAGACCGACGGCCGCCTTGCGCTGTGCGCGCGAGCCGGACAGGGCGCGGGCGAACACCGCCTCGGCGATGCCGGTGACCGGGACCCCGAGGTCGAGCGCGGACTTGACGGTCCAGCGGCCGGTGCCCTTCTGCTCGGCGGCGTCGACGATCACGTCGACGAGGGCCTTGCCGGTCTTCGCGTCCTTCTGCTTCAGGACCTCGGCGGTGATCTCCACGAGGTAGCTCTCGAGGTCGCCGGCGTTCCATTCGGTGAACACGTCGGCGACCTGGTCGGCGTCGTAGCCGAGGGCGTCGCGGAACAGGTTGTATGCCTCGCCGATGAGCTGCATGTCGGCGTACTCGATGCCGTTGTGGACCATCTTCACGAAGTGCCCGGAGCCGTCGGGGCCGATGTGCGTGCAGCAGGGGGTCCCGTCGACCTGGGCGGCGATCGACTCGAGCAGAGGCCCGAGGGCCGCGTAGGACTCCTTCGGTCCGCCCGGCATGATCGACGGGCCGTTCAGCGCGCCCTCCTCGCCACCGGAGATGCCGGCGCCGACGAAGTGCAGGCCGCGATCCCGGAGGGACGCCTCGCGTCGGATCGTGTCCGTGTACAGGGCGTTGCCGCCGTCGATGATGATGTCACCGGTCTCCATCGCCGCGGCGAGTTCCTCGATGACGGCGTCGGTGGGGTCACCGGCCTTGACCATGATCAGCACGCGGCGCGGCTTCTGGAGCGCTGCCACGAACTCCTCGATCGTCTCCGTGCGGACGAAATCGCCCTCGCTGCCGTGCTCTTCGATGAGGGCGTCGGTCTTCGCGATGCTGCGGTTGTGCAGCGCGACGGTGTGACCGTGCCGGGCGAAGTTGCGGGCGATGTTCGAGCCCATGACGGCCAGTCCCGTGACGCCGATCTGGGCGCGGGCACCCTCAGTGTTGTCGATAGTCATGGATACAGCATTCCCTCTCGCTCGGCGGTAGTGAAATCGGCGGCTACGAACACCTCGACGACTAAGCCAAACACACGAAGGCCGGCCCTCGCACATGCGAGGGCCGGCCTTCGTGTCAGGTCAGCGGCGGATCAGCTGCGGCGCTCCCGCTGCGGTCCGTCGAAGCCGTCGTACGAACGACGTTCCGTGCGGCTGCGGAACCCGCCACCGGTCGATGCAGGACGGCGCTCGTCGCGTCGGTCGTCGCGGCGGTCGTCGCGGCGGAACCCGCCTGCGCCGCCGCGGTTGTCGCCGAAATCGCGGCGCGGGGCACCGCGGTCGAAGCTGCGCTCGCCGGATCCGCGGTGGCTGTCGCCGCGGTCACCGAAGTCGCGGCGCGGGGCGCCGGTGCCGCCTCCGTACTCGCGGCGGGGACCGCTGTCTCCGAAGTCGCGGCGCGGAGCCCGGTCACCGAACGAGCGGTTGTCGCGGTCACCGCGGTATCCGCCGCCGCGGTTGTCGCCGTCGCGCTGGGGACGCTCGCCCCGGTATCCGCCGGACCGGGTGTCCGTCTGGTCGCGGCGCGGGCCGCGACCCTCGAAGCCGCGCCCACCGGACGGACGATCGCCGTAGCTGCGCTCGCCGCGGTCGTTCCGGTTGCCGCGGTAGCCGCCGCCGTCGCGACCGGCGTATCCGCCCTCGCGGCGCGGTCCGCGGTCACCGAACTTGCGGTCGCCGCCGCGCTCGCTGCGGAAGTAGGTGTCGCGCACCGGTTCTCCGCTGGGCGCCTTGGCGCCGGTGATGCTGGCCAGCTTCTCCGAACCGGGGGTGACGGGCACGGCGGTGGCGTCGACGCCCGCCATCCCGGTCAGCCGGCGGAAGGTGCGCTTCTGGTTGGGGAGCACGATCGCGACGACGGTGCCCTTCTCGCCTGCGCGCGCCGTCCGGCCCGCCCGGTGCAGGTAATCCTTGTGGTCGGCCGGCGGGTCGACGTGCACGACCAGGTCGATGCCGTCGACGTGGATGCCGCGGGCGGCGACGTCGGTGGCGACGAGCACCGGGGTGCGGCCGTTCTTGAACCGTTCGAGGACGCGGGTGCGCTGGTTCTGCGCCTTGCCGCCGTGCAGTGCCTCGGCGGCGATCCCCACCGCGCGGAGGCGGTCGGTGATTCCCTCGCAGCCGAGCTTGGTGCGGGCGAACATGATCGTGCGGCCGCCCTCGCGGGCGCCGATCTCGGCGAGGACGTTGTCCTTCTGGCCGCGGTCGACGAGCAGCACGTAGTGCTCCATCGTGTCGACGCTGGCGCGACCATCCTCGGTGGAGTGCTGCACGTGGTCGGGCAGGAACTGGCGGACCAGCGACTGCACCTCACGGTCCAGGGTGGCCGAGAACAGCAGGCGCTGGCCGTCGGCGGGGGTCTCACCGAGGATGGAGCGAACCTCGGGCAGGAAGCCCATGTCGGCCATCTGATCGGCCTCGTCGAGCGCGGTGATCTCGATGGAGTCGAGGATGCAGGTGCCCTGACGCAGGTGGTCGCCGAGGCGGCCGGGGGTGGCGACGAGGATGTCGACGCCGCGGCGCAGCTGGTCGACCTGCTTGGTGAAGGGGGTGCCGCCGACGGCGGGGCGCACGGTCACACCCATGGCGCCCGCATACGAGTTGAGGGAGTCGACCACCTGGAACGCGAGTTCCCGGGTGGGCACCAGCACCAGCGCGCGGGGCCGCTTGGGCGCCGGCCGGTCCTCGTGGCGGGCGAGGCGGGTGAGCATCGGCAGACCGAACGCGAGGGTCTTGCCGGACCCGGTCTGTGCGCGGCCGAGGACGTTGGTGCCGGCCAGCGCGTCCGGGACGGCGAGCGCCTGGATGGGCGACGGGGTGGTGATGGAGTTACGGGCGAGGGCCTGCACCAGGGGTGCGGGCAGGCCGATCTCGGCGAACGTCACGGTGGCCGCGTCGGCTCCGGTGGCGGTCTGATCGGGGGTTTCGGTCTCGGCCTGCTCGAGTGGGGCAGACGTCGTCTGGACAGCGTTGGTCACGCAAATACCTCTCCGGGCATTAGGGCGCGTCGCGGAGCGGGGGCTGTCATGCAGCACGCACAAAGGGACGAGCCAGGGCACATGTCACCTGGTCAATCCATTCGCGGGAGTGCGGGGAATTGGGCTGTGTGCCGTTTCAGTGTTGATGGGCCGCAGTGGCGACCGCCGACCAGTGTACGCGACGGGGCACCCGGTTATCGAACCCGGCGGGCTGTGAGGTGGGCGACTATATGGCGCCGAACAGCCGACTCAGTTCGGTGAGCCAGGGGACGGCGACGGCGATGGTGGGGACCACGAGGATGGCAACGGACGCCGCGTAGGCGGCGAGAGCGACCGGGGCTCCCGCCTCCGAGGAGGCCAGCCGCTGCACCCGCAGCAGGGTGCTGGGACCGCCGGCGGCCATCGCCCCCTTCGGGGCGATCGACCCGGAACAGGCGACGAGGGCCCGGGCCAGCGCGGTCGGACCGGTGGCGCGGACGGCGGAATCGTCGGCCAGCATCTCCACCAGCAACTGCACCGATCCCAGCGCGGACTTGCTGCGCACCACGGTGGGGAACGCGGCATTGACGGCGGTGAACGCCTCGAGCACCAGGTCGTGGCGGGCCCGCAGGTGGGACCGCTCGTGCGTGAGGATCGCGGTGATCTCCGCGTCGTCGAGGTTGGTGAAGGTGCCCTGGCTCAGCACCACCCGCTGGCGCAGACCGGGCAGGCAGTAGGCGATGGGCTCGGTGACGTCGAGGACCCTCAGGTCCGGGGTGCGGGCGAGGGGGGACGTCGAGTCGCAGCGGTCGAGGAGGTCGACCAGCATGCGGTGCCGGGCGCGCCGGCGGCGGGTGCGGACCCCGACCTGCACGATCGCGAACATCAGTTTGGCGCCGACCAGCAGGGTGAGCGCGAAAACGACCACGTAGAGCAGCCACAGGGGCAGGCCCAGGGCGTCGATCTCGGCCACCGGTGCGGTGGTGGGGCGTCCGTCCGGGCCGGGAACGAGGAGCTGGCTGGCGATCGCGAGACCGGAACTGAACGCGGAGAGGACCGCGGCCAGGGCGATGGCCTGCCACAGCACGAGTGCGGCTCGGGGGGCGCGATGCGGCCATCGGGCACGGCTCAACAGCGCAGGGACCGGCCCTGCGAGAAGAAGTGCGAGTACTCCGAATACCAGCGCGGTGGTGGCGTCCATGTCCTACTCATCATGCATGACGAACGTCAGCCCGCGCGAACGGTTCCCGACTGATTGTCTCCGGCGGATCGTTCCTTGGCCTCGAGTGCGGCGAGCGCCTCGCGCAGCGCGTCGGCCTCGTCGGCGCCGACCTGGCCGACGAAGTGCACCAGTGCGGCAGCGCGACTGCCGGACTTGTCCGCCTGCTGCAGGGCGTCCACCATGAGGCTCGCGACCAGTTCTTCGCGCTGGTGCACCGGCAGGTACCGGTGGGCGCGGTCGTCGCGTTGCTGGATGACGAGGTGCTTCTTCGCCAGCCGCTGGAGCACCGTCATGACGGTCGTGTACGCGAGTTCACGGCGCGCCGCCAGTGCCTCGTGTACCTGCCGTACCGTCTGCGGTTCCGATGTGGACCACAGGTGATCCATCACTGCGCGTTCGAGTTCGCCGAGTCCAGCCATAAATCGATTCTACGGATACGACGACGCGGATACGTACTACTGGTAGTAGTAAAACTGTGCCACGGCGTGTGGTATTGGCCATAGTTCGAACGGGTGGATTACGGTCGGGTGGGCAGCGGCCGACCCGACGGGCAAGCTTTCGTTCTCGACATCGCGGAGAGTGGGTACCTGGGGGATGAAGACCGACGACAGTGCGGCAACGGGGCACGGTACGGCGGCCAGGGTCAGGGGACAGAGCGGGCGGGCACTGGAATGGGTGCGGGGGGCGCCGGTCAGCTTCTCGCTGCTCCTCGTGATCTGGATCCTCGCGATCGCCACGTCCAGCGTGATCGGCGGCCCCTCCCATGCGCTGTCCCAGCACGTCGCGATCGGTATCCGGGCGTTCCAGAACGGCTCGGTGTGGACGCTGCTGAGCGCCGGCCTGTGGGGCGACGACGTCCTCGCGTACCTGTCGACCACCGTCCTCGTCCTCGTGGCCGCGGCACCGCTGGAACGCCGCATGGGGTCGGCGCGGTTCGCGCTGGCCGCGGTCGCCACCCAGGTGCTGGGCGGGTTGCTGGCGCTGTCGGTTGCCGCGGCCGCGAAGGTCGTCGACGCGAACTGGGGCTTCCGGCTGCACGTGGGCATGGCGGTGGGCCCCAGCACGTGGATCGTCGGCGCCGCGATGGTGGCCAGCTCGAACATGGGCACCCTCTGGCGGCGGCGGATCCGCGTCGGTGTCTTCGCGTTCACGATCACCCTGGCCCTGTTCAGTGGATCGCTGCAGGACGTGGTCCGGCTCGCCGCGGCCGTCGTGGGTCTGGTGATCGGCCGGTGGATCGTCGGCCGGTCGGCGCGCGGTGAGCGGATCGCGGGCACCCAGCGGGAGGGCCGGGTGCTGGTCGCGATCGTCGTGGCGGCCAGTGCGATCGGGCCGATGATCGCCGCGCTGTCCGCGGAGGCCGTCGGTCCCCTCGCCGTGCTGCGCGACCTGTTCCGCGGCGTCCCGTACACCGCCGGCGAGGTGCGCGATCTGTGCGAGGTGTCGGCGACGGACCCCGAATGCCGGCGGGGACTGCTCGAACTCCGCCTGTCCGGGGTCGGCCCGACCCTGCTCAGTCTGATGCCGTCCCTGTTCCTGCTCACCCTCAGCGACGGCCTCCGACGGGGCCGTCGCTTCGCGTGGGTCGCGTCCGTGATCGCCCAGGTCATTCTGCTGGTGCTGTCGTTGCTCAACTTCGCGGTCCGGTTCGTCGACTCCCTGAACGAGGACTCCCTGTTCTACGGTCTGGCGGACCCGAACCTGTACCGGACGCTGGTTCCGTTCCTGACACCGCTGGCGATCCTGATCGTGCTGCTCGCCACCCGGCGGTTCTTCGACGTCGCGGCGCCGACCGGCACGTACCGGCGGCTGGCGGTCGTGCTGGTGTCGCTGCTCGCCGGTCTCGCCGTCTTCTATGTCCTCGGCGGATTGTGGGCGCGGAACGGGTTCGACCCGAGGCCCGGGTTCACGACGCTGCTCGCCGACTTCCCGGAGCGGCTGATCCCCCCCGTCTACCTGCAGTGGCTCGACCCCCGGCTGCTGCCGGTGAGCATTCCCGCGACGCTGCTGTACGAGTGGACCGGGGTGGTGTTCTGGGTGGCGCTGTGCGCACTGGTCGCTGCGACGTTCCTCAGCCCGGCCATCGGATCGGACTCGGCGGCCGCCGAACGCGCACGGGCCCTGCTGAAGTCGGGGAGCGGCAGTCCGCTGTCGTGGATGACGACGTGGCGCGGCAACAACTACTGGTTCTCGGCCGACGGCACCGGATACGTCGCGTACCGCGTCCTCGCCGGTGTGGCCCTCACCACCGGCGACCCGGTGGGCCCGCCGGACCGGTTGCGCGACAACGTCGAGCACTTCGCCGAATTCGCGTCCGCCAACGGGTGGATCCCGTGCTTCTACTCGGTGACCGGTGAGGTCCGCGACGTCACGGACGCCCTCGGCTGGAGCGGCATCCAGGTTGCCGAGGAGACGGTGCTGGACCTGGGCGGGATCGCGTTCACCGGCAAGCGGTTCCAGGACGTCCGCACCGCCCTGAACAAGGCGAAGAAGTCGGGGATCGCCGCGGAATGGGTCAGCTTCCCGAGCGCCCCGCGGGCGATCACCGACCAGATCACCGCGATCTCGGAGGAGTGGGTGGCGGACAAGGGCATGCCCGAGATGGGGTTCACGCTCGGTGGGCTCGACGAGGTAGACGATCCGGAGGTGCGCTGCCTGATCGCCGTCGACGAGGACCGCACCGTGCACGGGGTGACGTCCTGGCTGCCGGTGTACCAGGACGGACGGGTGGTGGGCTGGACCCTGGACTTCATGCGCCGCCGGGCCGAGGGGTTCCGTCCGGCGATGGAGTTCCTCATCGCGTCGGCGGCGCTGAAGCTGGAGGAGGAAGGGGCGCAGTTCTTGAGCCTGTCCGGTGCCCCCCTCGCCAAGGTCGAGCAGCCGGACGGCGATGCCGACGAGCGGGAGCGGTCGGAGTCGTCGAGCCTGTCGGCGGTGATGGACAGTGTGCTCGATCTGCTGGGCCGGACCCTGGAGCCGGTGTACGGGTTCCGGTCGCTGCTGGCGTTCAAGTCGAAGTTCCAGCCCCGGTACGTGGCGATGCACATGACGTTCGCCGACCCGGCCGCCCTGCCGAGCATCGGCAACGCCGTGGGCCGGGCGTATCTGCCGACGGTGTCGCTGGGGCAGAGCTTCCGGCTGGTGCGGACCATGATCGGCGGCCGCCGCTGACCGGCTACTACGTCGCGGGCCCGCCGACCGCGCCGTACACGTGGCGGGTGCCGATCGGCACCACCAGCGGGCGATCGGACACCGGGTCGGCGATGACCGCGGCCTCGAGCCCGAACACCTCGAGCAAGAGTTCGGCGGAGATGATTTCCTTCGGCGCCCCGGCCGCGACGATGGTGCCGTCCCGCATCACGATCAGCTGATCGCTGTAGCGAATCGCGAGGTTCAGGTCGTGCAGCACCATCACCACAGTGCGGCCCAGCTCCTCGTGCATCCGGTCGACCAGGTCGAGGACCTCGATCGAGTGCGCCAGGTCCAGGTAGGTGGTGGGTTCGTCGAGCAGCAGGATGTCGGTGCCCTGCGCGAGGGCCATCGAGATCCAGGCGCGCTGGCGCTGACCGCCCGACAGCTGGTCGACGGGGCGGTCGGCGAGGTCGGACACGCCGGTGAGGGCGAGTGCCTCGGCGACCTCGCCTTCGTCGTCGGACGACCACTGCCGGATCCACGACTGGTGCGGGTGCCGTCCGCGGGCGACCAGGTCGGCCACCGTGAGGCCCTCGGGGGCCACGGGCGCCTGTGGCAGCATGCCCAGCGTGCGGGCCACGTCCTTGGTGCGCATCGAGCCGATCGCCTTGCCGTCCAGCAGCACCGAGCCGTGCCGCGGTTTCAGCAGACGCCCCAGTGCGCGCAGCAGGGTGGACTTGCCGCAGCCGTTCGGGCCGATCACGGTGGTGATCACGCCGGTCTTCACCTCGAGGTCGAGGTTGTCGACGATGACCCGGTCGCCGTACCCGAGGCTCAGGTTGTCGGCGATCAGTCGAGCGTCAGTCTGCACGGTCATGCCGAGACCTTCCGATTGTTGCGCACCAGCAGATACAGCAGGAATGGGCCGCCGAGCGCCGAGGTGACGATGCCGACGGGCAGTTCGACGGGCAGGATCGTGCGGGCGACCACGTCGCTGCCCACTACCAGCACGGCGCCGGTCAGCGCGGACGCGATGAGCGGGGGGCCGGCGGAGCGGACCAGCCGCAGCGCCACCTGCGGCGCGGCGAGCGCCACGAAGCCGACCGGTCCGGCGGCCGCGGTCGCGATGCCGGCGAGGGCGACGGCCATGAGCAGCAGCCGTGCCTGCGACCACTGCAGCCGCACACCCAGCGACACCGCGTTGTCGTCGCCGAGCCGCAGGGCGCCCATCGTGAACGAGGAGATCACCGCGTAGCCGCCGACGAGGACGACGGCGATCGTCACGGGCCACACCTGGCTCCAGGCGGCGCCGTTGAGCGAGCCGTTGAGCCACACCTGCGCGCGGGAGGCGTCGTTGATGTCGGCGGAGATGAGCAGCCAGCCGGTGACCGCGATCAGCATGGCGTTGACGCCGATGCCGATGAGGATCAGCCGGTACCCCTCCACCCCGCCGCGCCACGCGAGGAGGTAGATCACCAGTGCGGTGAGGAGCCCGCCGAACAGGGCGGCCAGGGGGATGCCCAGGGTGGCGAGGATCCCGACGAAGCTTCCGCCACCGCCGAGGACGATCAGCGCGACCGCGGCGGCGCTGGCACCCGAGGTGATGCCGAGGATGTCGGGGCTGGCCAGCGCGTTGCGGGCGATCGACTGGGTGATGGCGCCGGCCAGTCCGAGGGCCATGCCGATGAACACCCCGGTCAGCGACCGGGGCAGCCGCAGATCCAGGACGATGAAGTTCTGCGCCTTCGTGCCACCGCCGAAGAGCACCCGCGTGACCTCGGGGATGGACAGCGGGTAGTCGCCGCGCCCGATGTTGAGGCACAGCACGAGGAACAGTGCCGCCAGCAGCGCTACGTTGACGGCGATGCCGAGTGGGCGCAGGACCAGGGAGATCGGCCCGAGCCGGAACGCGGGGCGCGACGGCACACGGGCCGGCGGCGTCGTCCGGGTGTCGGGGCGCACGTCGTCTCGAGTGCTCACAGGCTCGCCAACTTTCTGCGCCGGACCAACGCGATGAAGAACGGTGCCCCGAACACGGCCAGCACGATTCCCACCTGCAGTTCACCGGGCCGGACGACGACGCGTCCGATCACGTCGGCGGTCACGAGCATGACGCCGCCGAGGAGCCCGGCGTAGGGGACCAGCCAGCGGTAGTCGGGGCCGGTGATCGCCCGCGCGACGTGCGGGACCACGAGGCCGATGAAGGCGATCGGACCGCAGGCCGCGGTGGCGGCGCCGGTGAGCAGGGTGATGGCGACGATGCCGAGGGCGCGGCTCGCGGCGATGTTGGTGCCGAGGGACCGCGCCACGTCCTCGCCGAGGCTCAGGACGTTCAGCCCCGGCGTGCTGACCAGGGCGAGGATCAGCCCGACGATCAGGAACGGCAGCACCTGCCACAGCACGTCGAAGCCGCGTCCGGCGACGGAGCCGACCACCCAGAACCGGTAGGAGTCGAGGCTCGACTGGTCGACGATGATGATGGCGTTGGTCATCGCCTGCAGGAAGAAGGCGACGGCGGCGCCGGCCAGGGCCAGGCTGAGCGGACTCGCGGCGCCGTTCCCGATCGAGGACAGCCCGAACACGATCACGCTCGCGGCGAACGACCCGGCGAACGCGAACCACAGGTACTCGCTGGGTGCGCTGAACCCGAACAGGTACATCGACAGCACGACGAGGAACGCGGCGCCGGCGTTGAGGCCGAGCAGTCCGGCGTCGGCGAGCGGGTTGCGGGTGTGTCCCTGGATGAGGGCGCCGGCGACACCGAGCGCCATCCCGACGACGAGGCCGAGCGCGGTGCGCGGACCGCGGAGTGTGCGGACGATGATGTCGGTCTGCGAGCCGTCCGGCTGGAACAGTGCGTGGAAGATCTCCGCGAACGACAGCGGCCGGGCCCCGACCGCGACGCTGGCGAGCAGCACCAGGGCGAGCAGGATCACGAGGACACCCAGCCCGACGAGGCGGCGTCGGCGGATCGCCGCGACGCTCACGTCCTTCTGGCGGACGGCGAATCCCTCGTCGTTGGCGGTGTTCTCGCGCACGACCTCGGTTCCGGACCGCCGGAACACCCGCCGCAGCGACCGTGCCGGTCCGATCGCGTCGTGGGTGTGGGTGTCGCGGGTGACCAGACCCACCCAGCCCTTGCCCGAACTCTGTCCGGTGTTGCCTTCGCGGAATCCGCGGTTCCACAGGGCGAGGCCCGCCGCGATCGCGACGGCGGCGCCGCCGAACACGACCCGGTCGGCCTGCCCGCCGCCGTTTTCGTCGCGGAGGGAGTCGACGATGTACCACCCGAGAACGAGTGGGATGGCCACGATCCCGAGGTCGAGCAGTCCCGCGAGTGCCCGCAGATATCGCGGGGCGGGACCGCGCGGGACGTCGCGCTTTCCGTAGGGCTCGTCGGTCGGCAGGTGCGGGATGTCGCTGCCGA
This sequence comes from Rhodococcus sp. NPDC056960, assembly GCF_042674125.1. Taxonomy (NCBI): domain Bacteria; kingdom Bacillati; phylum Actinomycetota; class Actinomycetes; order Mycobacteriales; family Nocardiaceae; genus Rhodococcus; species Rhodococcus sp. NPDC056960. The sequence continues at coordinate 522,897 of NZ_JBHURF010000001.1, forward strand.
ACTGTCTCGTCGTCGTCACTGGCGGGGAAAGCTCCTGACGTGTGTGCACGGGCACCGGATCTGCACTGATTCAACTACTTAGGTTACGGAACCCTATCTCTGATGCCACATCCGGCGGGGGATCCCCACCGCCGCGGTCGGCAGGGGTGCCTCACGTCACATGACGTCAAGGCTTGATATTTGGTTAGGCTCACCTATGTTTGGTGGTGTTCCATCCCGACCGATTGGAGTGCACGGTGACCTCGACCCTGTCCGCCCCCGCGACCGCACTGGACGTGTCCTGCACACGACTTCGCGCACTGAACGTCGAATATCCGCGCATGTACGCGGTCGCGACGATGGCGGACGAGGGTAAACGCCGGTGGTGGTCGCTCGCCGACGACCTCGACGGCGACCGGGTGTCCCGGATGTGGGCGCGTTCGCTCGAGGACGTCCCCGACCCGGACGTCGCCGCGATGCAGGTGGCGACCGCGCTCATCCACGCGGTGGTCGGGCGCGTCACCGCACTCGTCGTGCTGGAGGGGCGTGCCTGGGATCCCGGGCTCGAGAATCTGTGGATCCACATGGACAGCGACGAGGGAATCGACTGGGCGGGCGTCGCCGACGACACCATGCGCGTCCTGCCCGACGACCCCTACGCCGGCGCGCCCCGGACGGTCACGGTGCCGTGCGAGCGGGCCCTGCTGCTGTGGACGGTGCACCGCAGTCTCACGTCCCTGCATGCGGTGTTCGACGCGATCGCCCGGCTGACGCCGATCGACGCGACCCGCTTCTGGGGGCTCGTGGGGGAGGCCGTGCTCGGGGCCGCGACGTACGTGCCGATCCTCGCCGGCGGCGGCGAGGCCGCCGCGCAACGCCGCGGTCAGGGGATCCTGGACGCGTTCGTGGCCGCCGGGGTGCCGGTCCGGTCGAAGGGCCGGGTGACGCGCTCGCACTGCGGTCGTCTCGGGCAGGTACGGAAGCGCTTGCAAAATTAGGGCAGCCTTGCCTATACTTCTGGCAGGCGGGTCGAGTAGGACCCGCCGAGAACCGAACTACCGGACCGAACCGGAGTCCTGAGGGCTGCAGAGACTCCGAGGTCCATCCCACGGCGGGCCTCACGCTGCACAGCGTGAGGCCCGCCGATCTTTTTGCCCACCTGCCGTTCCCGCTGCCAGCCGGGTCGTGTAGGCAGGAGATCGGGTGCGCCGCGAGAGCGCACAGTGATCCGATGGAGAGTGTGATGGTGGGTTCCGGGGAACAGCAGGCATCGAACGGTGACGGTCAGGTCGACACCGCTGGAGTGGCCGAACAACTGGGCAAGGGATTCGACGCCCTCATCGGACTGGAATACACCGAACTGACTCCCGACCGCGTACGGGCGCACTGGACGGTCACCCCCGACCTGCAGCAGCCCGCCGGAATCCAGCACGGCGGCGTGTACTGCTCCGTCATCGAATCGGTGGCCAGCACGGCGGGGACCGTGTGGCTCGGCGGGCGCGGCCACGTGGTGGGGGTCAACAACAACACCGATTTCCTCCGCGCCACCCGGGAGGGAACACTCACCGCCGAGGCCAGCCCCGTCCACCGCGGCCGCACCCAGCAATTGTGGGAGGTCCGGATCACCGACGAACAGGATCGTCTCGTCTCCAAGGGGCAGGTCCGGCTGGCGAATATCACCGACACCGGCCGCCTCGGGAACTGACCGCCACGACGACGGAGGGGACGGACCACCGGTCCGTCCCCTCCTCATCTCACGTCATGCGCGTCGCAGCGTCACCCCGCGGCTTTCCGCTGCGCGCCGCCGGACGGCTTCTCGGCGATCTCTTTCTCCCGTTCGTGCCGCTCCAGCTGTTCCATCGCGTTGCGGGCGAACACCCACTGCTCGGTGGACGCCATCTGCGCCCGTCCCCGGCCGAGGAAGGTGACCGTCCACGACAGCAGGGTGGACAGGCGGCTGCGGAAGCCGACCAGATACATGAGGTGGATCGCCAGCCAGGCCACCCATCCGATGAATCCGCTGATCTCGAGCTTGCCGACCTTGGCCACCGCGCTGAACCGCGAGATGGTGGCCATGCTGCCCTTGTCGAAATACTTGAACGGCGGCCGGTCCTCCGGCTTCCCGCCGCGCAGGCCCGCCTTGATCTGCGTGGCCGCGTATTTGCCGCCCTGCATCGCGACCTGCGCCAGGCCCGGCAGCTTGTCGAGCGACATCATGTCGCCGATGACGAAGACGTCGGGGTGGCCGGGCACGGAGAGGTCCGGCCGGACCATGACCCGCCCGGCCCGGTCGATCTCCGCGTCGGACTGGTCGGCGATCTGCTTGCCCAGCGGGCTGGCCTGCACACCGGCCGACCACACCTTGCACTGCGACTCGATCCGCCGGTGGGTGCCGTCCTTGTCCTTGACGACGAGACCGTCGACGTCGACGTCGGTGACCATCGCCCCGAGCTGGATCTCGACGCCGAGCTTCTCCAGCTGCTCGCGCGCCTTGCGGCTCAGTTTTCCGCCGTACACGGGCAGGACGTGGTCGGCGCCGTCGAGCAGGATCACCCGGGCCTCCCGCGGATCGATGTTGCGGAACGCCCCCGACAGGGTGCGGCGCGACAGTTCCGCGATCTGGCCGGCGAGTTCCACACCGGTCGGTCCCGCGCCGACGACCACGAACGTGAGGAGCCGGGCCCGCTCGGCGGGGTCGGCGGACAGCTCGGCCTGCTCGAACGCGCCGAGGATCCGGCCGCGGAGTTCGAGTGCGTCGTCGATCGTCTTCATGCCCGGCGCGAACTCGGAGAAGTGATCGTTGCCGAAGTATGACTGGCCGGCGCCGGCGGCGACGATGAGGCTGTCGTAGGGGGTGACCGTGGTGCGATCCAGGAACCGGGAGGTGATCGTCTTCGCCTCGAGATCGATCTTCTCGACATCGCCGAGCAGCACCTGCGTGTTCTTCTGCTTCCGCAGCACGAGGCGGGTGGCGGGGGCGATGTCGCCGACGGAGAGGATGCCGGTCGCCACCTGGTACAGCAGCGGCTGGAACAGATGGTGAGTGGTGCGCGCGATCATGGTGATGTCGACATCGGCGTTCTTCAGCGCCTGTGTGCCGAACAACCCACCGAAGCCGGATCCAATGACCACGACGCGATGGCGGCGTGACTCAACCGACTGGATACTCATTCCGTGCTCCTCGAAAAATAGGCGACTCCTGTCACGGTAGTCGCCTTGTTCCCGACCGTCTCAGTAAGCCCGGCTTCGGCACGTCCGCACGGCAGAATCGATCCAGAAACCGAGAGATGCCCGCGACGGACGGAAGGCGGGTGGCTCCGCCGTGGGAACCACCCGCCTTCCGGTGCGTACGCGGCTATTTCGCCCCGCCGATCCGCTTCCGCCGCGGGGGCGTACCGGTGGTGTCCGGCGGAATGAAATCCGATTTGATCGAGAACACGAACAGTGCCGACACCCCCACCACGACGACAAGAATGGTGAGGACTACGACCACGTAGCCGAAACCGACACCGATTGCTGTCAAGTCCATCAGACCTACCTCCTCAGTCGCTGCTCACGCTACTGCGGAGGGTAGCCGCTGTCACCGCGTCGGCGGGGAAGAACGATCGTCGCCGGCCTTCTCCGCGCCGTCAGGTGAGGTGGTCGAACTCTCCGGTCACCCACGCGCAGTGCCGGCCGGCGGAGTAGGCGAGCGCGTCGTGGCCGTTGCTGTCGATCACGTTGTCGAAGTTGCCGATGATGCGGTCGAACTCGAGGTGGGACAACTGGTCCGCGATGCGCCGCACCACCGCCGCGGACAGCGGCAACCGGTTCGGGTAGGACCGCAGGAAGGACACGGTGCGGCGGTCCGGGTTGGGGAACACGCCGTCCCCGGTCAGGAGGACGCCGCGGCCGTCGGCGCCGGCTCGCCAGTGCGCGACCGCGCTGCCGGGGAAGTGTCCGCCGATCTGGTGGAGGGTGAGTCCCGGCGCCACCTCGTGGGTGCCCGACCAGAACTCGACCGGCCCGTCGGCTCGCGCCAGCCAGGAGCGGTCCGCCTCGGCCACCAGGATGGGCACGTCGCCGAGCGCCCTCGACCATTGTGTCTGGACGCCGAACATGTGCGGGTGGCTGCCGGCGACGGCGATCACCGGGCCGTGCGCGGCGACGGCCTCGACGGCGGCGGCGTCGACGAAACCGATCGGATCCCACAACAGCGACCCGGCGGGGGTGCGGACGACGAGCGACTGCTGACCGATCGCGGTCTTCGGCTCGATGTACAGGCCGAACAGGCCCGGCTCGACCTCGTGCTCGACCGCCCGGTGCCCCGCACCGGCCAGTGTCTCCACGGTGGTCCACTCCTGACCGCCCAGCGGAATGTACTGGCGTTCGTCCGCGCAGATCGCGCATTCGTCGGGGAGTGGAGTGTTCGGGTCCTGTTCGACGCCGCACGTGGCACAGAGATGAAATAGCACCCCTCGATCATGCATGCTCACGGCACGCCCAGGAGCCGCAATCCGGAAGCCGTGGCGGCCGCCGACAGGACGATGACGACGAAAGGCGCCTTCCGCCAAGCGAGTAGGCCCGCGACGACGACGCCGGTGGGACGCGCCACTCCGGCGAGTTCGTGCCCCTCCGTGAGTGCCGTCGTGCCCACGAGCGCGGTGAGCAGGACCACCGCGGCGGTTGCCATGGTCCGTTCCACCCAGGGCCTCGCGGCGAGCCGGGTCCGCAGCATCGGGCCGGCGAACCGGAAGGCGAACGTGCCCGCGGCGAGCGTCCCGACCGACCCGAGCAGGACGAGTTGCCCGTTCACCGGAGTATCCTCCGGCGAGCACCGGCGAGCAGCCCCACCAATGCCGCGAGCACCGGGAGCCCGGCGGGCAGGAGGGGAGTGGCCGCCAGTGCGACGGCGCCGCCGATCAGTGCCGGTACCCGCACGTCCCGATCGCGCAGCGCGGGCAGTGCCAGTGCCAGCAGCACCGCCGGGAACATCGCGTCCAGGCCCAGCGTTGCGGGGTCGCCGAGCGCGTTGCCCGCCGCCGCGCCGACCAGGGCGCCGAGTGGCCAGCACACCGCGATCCCCACCCCGCACGCCCAGTACGCGGCGCGGCGGCGGGCCGGGTCCGGCTGACCGAGCGCGAACACGACCGATTCGTCGTTCATCAGGTGGCTGCCGGCGACCCGGCGCAGACCCCGGCCCAGCACGTCGCCGACCGCCAGACCGAACGGCAGGTGGCGCGCGTTCACCAGCAGTCCGGCGATCGCCGCCGCGATCGGGCTTCCCCCTGCAGCGACGATGCCGACGAACAGGAACTCGGCCGATCCGGCCAGCACCAGCACCGACAGCGCCACGGGAAGCCACGGGTCCAGCCCGGAGCCGACCGCGATCGCGCCGTAGGACATGCCGACGAGGCCGTCGGCCAGGCATACCAGCGCGATGTTCCGGAGGACCGGCCTTCCGAGTGTTCGCTGTATCGAACGCATGACTTCTATACTGAACACAACACCTTCGTTCGTCAAGACGAACGTGATGACCGAAATAATGAACACGGCTCCGGAAAGGGCAATCATGGCGGCGACATCCCCCCTGGGATACATCGGACCCTCGCTGCGCCGCGAACGCGAACGGTCGGGCCTGTCCCTGACCGAGGTCGCCCGCCGCGCCGGGGTCGCGAAATCCACTCTGTCCCAACTGGAATCGGGTGGCGGCAACCCGAGCGTCGAAACCCTGTGGGCGCTGTGCGTCGCGCTGGACGTGCCGATGTCGCAACTGCTGGACCCGCCGCGCCCGCGCGTCCAGGTCATCCGGGCCGACGAGGGACCGGAACTGGTGTCCGACCGGGCCGACTACCGCGCCACGCTCGTCGCGTCCTGCCCTCCGTCCGCCCGCCGGGACCTGTATCGCCTCGCCGTGGAACCGGGCCCCGGCCGGGAATCCGAACCCCACATGCCCGGTGTCGTCGAACACGTGATCCTCAGCGCCGGGCGCGCGCTCGTCGGCGTGGCCGACAACCCCGTCGAACTCGGGCCCGGCGACTACATCGCCTACCCCGGCGACGTGGCGCACGTGTTCGAGGCGCTGGAGCCGGGAACCCGAGCGGTGCTGGTGTCCGAACACAACTGACCGGTGATGTTCGGGAAATTTCTGCGTGCGGAGTGTCGATTCGGAAGGGTGACGATCGTATAGGAGGTGAGAGTCGGCCACAGCACGTTCCCGAAGAGCCGACGAACTCGATCCGAGGAGGAGCTCGAGATGACCCAGTACCTGTTGAGCGTGTACCAGCCCGACGGCCCCGCCCCTGAACCCGACGTCCTCGCGAAGATCGGCGACGACCTCGCCGCCCTCAACCAGGAAATGGTGTCCGCCGGGGCGTGGGTGTTCAGCGGGGGACTGTGCGCCCCCACCACCGCGACCGTTCTGCGGGCGCGGGGCGGCGACGTGCTCGTCACCGACGGCCCCTACACGGAGGGGAAGGAGCATCTCGGCGGATTCACCATCGTCGACGCCCCCGACCTGGACGCGGCGTTGGAGTGGGGCCGCAAACTCACCCGGGCGACGACCCTGCCGATCGAGGTTCGCCCGTTCGATCATCACGCCGGAGTCGGCGGCTGACGTGACCGCGTCCGCCGACGTCGAACACGTGTTCCGGGAGGAACACGGCCGGGCGGTGTCCGTCCTGGTCGGTGTCTTCGGCGACATCGACATCGCCGAGGAGGCCGTCCAGGACGCGTTCGCGGAGGCGGTGCAGCGCTGGCCGTCGTCCGGACTGCCACCGAGCCCCGCCGGATGGATCATCACCACCGCCCGGCGGCGGGCGATCGATCGGCTCCGCCGCGACGCGTCCCGGCACGACCGCCACGCGCAGGCCGCCCTGCTGCATGCCGACGAGGAACTCGTGGAGGAGGGAGTCGTGTCCGACGACCGGCTACGCCTGATCTTCACGTGCTGCCACCCGTCGCTGGCGCCCGCCGCGCAGGTCGCCCTGACCCTCCGGCTACTGGGCGGACTCGGCACCGCGGAGATCGCGCGGGCGTTTCTCGTCCCCGAGCCGACGATGGCGCAGCGCCTCGTCCGGGCCAAGGGGAAGATCCGGGACGCCCGCATCCCGTACCGCGTGCCGGGCGAGGCCGAACTCCCGGACCGTCTCCGTGCCGTCCTGGCCGTCGTCTACCTCATCTTCAACGAGGGGTACGCGGCCAGCTCGGGGGATGGGCTGACGCGGGCGGACCTGTGCGCGGAGGCCATCCGCCTCGGCCGGCTCCTGACCGCGCTGATGCCCGACGAGCCCGAGGCCACCGGACTGCTGGCGTTGATGTTGCTGGTCGACTCGCGACGCGCCGCCCGCACCGACGGCGACGGACGGCTCGTCCTCCTCACCGATCAGGACCGCGGCCGGTGGGACCGCGATCTGGTCGCCGAGGGGCAGTCGCTGGTGCGGGAGTGCCTGCGACGGAACCGTCCCGGGCAGTATCAGATTCAGGCGGCGATCAATGCCGTCCACAGCGACGCGCCCACCGCGGCCGGCACCGACTGGGGCCAGATCCTGCAGCTCTACGACCAGTTGCTGTCGATGGCGCCGACTCCGGTGGTCGCGCTGCACCGGGCGGTCGCGGTCGCCGAGGTCCGGGGACCCGCGGACGGGCTGGCGCTCGTCGAACAGCTCGACCTCGACCGGTACCACCCCTACCACGCGGTCCGGGCCGATCTGCTGCGCCGTCTCGGACGCCGCGGCGACGCGGCCCGTGCGTACGACGCGGCGATCGAGCACACCGACAACGCCGCCGAACGCGAATTCCTGCGAGCGCAGCGCGCCGCGCTCGGGTGACCCGCCCGCCGATCAGAGACCGAGACCCAGACCGAGACCGGGTGGCAGGCACACCGACCCGAAACAGGTCTCGGTGCGCACCGTCACGGGAAGTGGTTGCGCGGTAGCGGCTTTCGCGTAGGCGGTCTCGGGCAGCGGGGATGAACCCCACACCTCGTCGCCGGGTCCGGCGTTCTCGCCGCAGATCCAATGGATCAGGTAGTCGCCGTCGGGCACCGCCTCGAACACGAACTCGCGCGGTCCCGGGGCGATCACCACATTGGAGGCATGGAACACCGCGACCGACTCCGGGTCGACGATGTCGTCCGCCGCGTGCAGCCCACCCAATCCGCACACGATGTCCTCGCCGGTGGCGTTGGTGATCGTCGTCGTCACGGTGCTCCCTGCCACCGCCGCGGTCAGCGCCACATCGGCCGGGTCCGCGGCCGATGTGGCGCGGCGAGGAGGAGGACGAGAGGGCCTGCGGCGATCAGAGCGCCCACGACCCGTCGCATGCATGCCATCGTCGCCGAACCTCCGCTCTGCGGGTAACACCCCGAACTCGGAGTGGTGATACCCGCCGTGGGCGCGGATAAACGGCGCGGACGGTCAGCTGTGTTGTCGCGTCACCTCGGTCACCGAGGCCAGGAGTGCGTCGATGTCCGATGCGTCGTGTGCGAAGGACGTCACGAACCGTACGACTCCTGTGCCCCAGCGGTCGTCGTAGAAGGCGTACCCCCGCGCCTTGAGATCGGCCGAGAGGTACTCGGGGAAGTGGCAGAACAGAATGTTGGCACCGCTCTTGCTCAGAATCGTCACGCCCGGCAGTTCGGCGAGGCCGTCGCGCAGTCGTGACGCCATGGCGTTCGCGTGACGCGCATTGTCCAGCCAGAGGTCGTCGTCGAGGTAGGCGCCGAGCTGCGCTGTCTGGAAGCGCATCTTGGACGTGAGCTGACCCGCGCGTTTGTGGCGGTAGCGCAATTCGGTGGCGAGCCCGCTGTCGAACGAGATCACGGCGTCGGCGGTCATGGCGCCGTTCTTCGTGGCGCCGAACGACAGAACGTCCACTCCGGCCTTCCAGCTCATGTCGGCCGGTGTCGCCCCGATCGCCGTCAGGGCGTTGGCGAACCGAGCACCGTCCATGTGCACCCGGAGACCCGCCTCGTGGGCGATCGACGACAGTTCCGCGAGTTCGTTCAGGCTGTAGACGCTACCGGCCTCGGTTGCCTGCGTGAGGCTGACGACGGAGGGCTGCACGCTGTGGACGTCCCCCCGACGCCGCCCCACCGCTGCGCGGAGCAGGTCAGGATCGAGCTTGGAATCCGGGCCGTCCACGAGGATCGATCTCGCACCGTTGGTGAAGAATTCCGGCGCCCCGGCCTCGTCGTTGTTGATGTGCGAATCGGGGTGCGACAGGACGGCACCCCACGGCGGCGTCAGAGCGGCCAACGCGAGTCCGTTCGCCGCCGACCCGGTGCCGACGGGGAAGACGTCGACGTGATGGTCGAAGACGTCGGCGAACTTCGCCCGCACCGACGCCGACAGGTCGTCGTTGCCGTACGGCGCGGCCAGGCCCTCGGCCGCGGACGTCATCGCGGCCAGGATCTGAGGGGACGCGCCCGCCGCGTTGTCGCTGAGGTAGCCCCGCAAGGGGGTGACGGTCGTGGTCATGAAGCCCTTTCAATTCGGAACCGGGACAATGAACGTCACCGTCAGGTCGACCGGTTCGTCCGACGTGACGTACACGTGCGGTGCGTCGCCGGCAAAGGCCAGGAGGTCGCCCGGTCCCAGCGTCGTGGGGTCGTCGACCGGTCCCGCGCGGAGGTGGCCGGACGACACATAGAGCTGCTCGACGGTGCCGTCCGCGTGGGGCAGACCCGTGCTGGAATGGTTCGCCGGTAGGCGCATCCGCCAAATTTCGACCGAATGCCCGCCGCTGATCCTGCGGAGCAGTTCCCGCTTCACCTCGCCCGACTCGACGTCGGTTCCCGGCAGGTGGATCGGCCCCGGATCCCGTTCGCCGGTGATGAGGTCGGTGAGCGGAATTCTCAGTGCCACCGCCAGCGAATCCAGTGTGGTGATCGTCGGGTTTCCGGTGCCCGATTCGAGCCCCGACAGGGTCGCCTTGCTGATCCCCGCACGGCGCGCGAGCTCCGCGGCGGTCATTCCCCGCTGGGTTCGGCGCATCACGATCTGCTCGCCGATGGCGGCGCATCTGTCGTTCACCGACTGCCCCTCCGCTACGGGCATACTCCACACCTCGATCCGAGTAACATCGTTCGATAGATTGAACTATTCGTTCAGCATAGGGAACCGTTGGTGTGCGGGCAAGCGGTCTCGCCACGCCGCCGCTCCGCAGGGGGCCGAGCCGGCAAGACACTCGCCGCGCAGCGAGTCGTGGGTTCTGTTTAGCCGCCGACAGCTGGGGTATCGCGGGGGGAGGCGCTCGAGTGATTCCGGAGCACCGAGAGCGCTCAGGTTGTGCTGGTTCAGACCTGAGAGCCAGCGCAGCCGGCGCTCTGCGTCAGGGTGACGCGGACCGTGACCTGTTTGTTTGCCGTTCTATTTGTCGTGCTGTCGGCGCACCATCTCGGTGATCCAGATGGGCGCGAACGGTGACGTGCAGTTCGGGGGTGTCGGGTAGTCCTCGAGCACCCCCAGCCGCTCACCGATGTCGATCGCGCGGGCGCGGTGCTCGGCGTGCTCGATTCCGATCTGGGCCAGGCAGTGGTTCATCGCCCACTGCAGGCGATCCGGGGCGTCCTTCATCTCTGCCTCGATGATGTCGAGCAGCCCCGCGAGGTCGAGACCGTCGGGTTTCTTCGCCACCCGCTCGGTGGTCAGCGCCCAACCGGCACTCGCCACCACGGGATCCGGGTCGGCGGACCATGCCACGCGCAGCTCTTCGGCGTGCGGGTTCTTCTTCACGACGTAGTTGACGAGCCAGTCGTGCACCTTCGGGGTGCGCGCCTGGCGCAGCATCGTGTCCAACTCGTCACGCTCGAACGCCTTCGGGCGGCAGATCAGGATCGCCAGAAGCTTCGCCGCGGTGTCGTCGGTCTCCCACAGCGCGCGGGCGAGTTCCTGCTGAGTCTTCAACCGCTTGGCGAGGGCGCGCAGCTTGCTGAGGTTCACCCCGTGGTCGTCACCGTGCTTCTCGTTCACCGCGCGCGACTTCGGGTCTTCGAGTTCGCCCAGCTCGGCCATCACGTCGGCGACCGTCGTTCCGGTCTGCGTCGTCTCCGCCACGTCGGCCTCCTGCCTCTCGGTCCGACTCAGCGTACGACGGCTCCGGAGGATGACGATGACCTACCACGACCGATCAGACTTTCGGGGGACGATCGGGGACGAGAAGTGCGCCGATGTCGGTGCCGATGGGGACGGCGTTGTCGGTGTCGGCGTTGGCTTTCGGGCCCAGTGTGCAGTAGACGACGATGGTCGTGTCGGTTTTCGTGTCGTAGAACGCGACGCCGTTGTAGCCACCGAATGCCGGGTTCATGTAGAGCCAGTCGTCGATGTGGACGACCCCGAACGCGAAGTACTTCTGCGGCGTCAGTGGTCCCAGACCGGCGGTCTTGGGCGCCATCATTTCGGTGAACTGCTCGGCCGAGAGCAGTGTGCCTGCGGCGAGGGCACGCACCCACACGGCGACGTCGGAGAGGGTGGAGTTCATGTTGCCGCTGTTGAGGAATGCGGTGGGGTTCCAGAACGTGGAGTCCTCGAAGACGCCGCGTTCATTGGTGTAGCCGTGCAGTGTCGGCTGTGTCATCTGGGGCGTGAGCACGACGTCGCTGCTCTTCATGCCGAGCGGATCGAGGATGCGCTGCTCGATGAGGTCGCCGAGGGGCTTGCCGGTGGCCTTCTCCAGGACCACGCCGAGCAGGCACAGGTCGCTGTGGGCGTAGGCCCAACTGGTGCCGGGCTCGAACAGCGGCGGCCGCGAGTTGGCCAGGTCGAAGATCTGCTGCGCGGTGAAACCCGCCATCGGGTTGGCGTAGAACTCTTTCAGGAATTCGGGGTTGGTCACGTAGTCGGAGATGCCCGTGGTGCCGTTCGCGAGCATCCTCGGGGTGATCTTGTCGGCGCGGGGGAAGTCGGGGACCCATTCGGCGATCGGCTTGTCGAGGGGGACGACGCCGTCCTTGTCGAGTTGCAGCAGCACCGTCGACAGCATCGGTTCCATCGGCTGGCCCACCCGCAGCTGCATATCCGACGTTGCGGGCACCCCGATCGGAGATCCGCCGAGTGCGCCCACGGCGATCTGCTCGTCGCCGCGCCACGCACCGAAGACGGCGGAGGTGAGGTCGAGCGCGGTCATCTTCTCGCGGACGATCTCTTCGATCTTCGCGGCGTCGGGGGATTGCGGGGTGGGCGACGCGGTTCCGCCGCCGCTGCTGTCCTCCGATCCGCAGGACAGGGTGGCGAATCCGATGGCGACGGCGAGCGCGGCAGAGGCGGCGCGGTGCATCCAGGGGTGAGTCGGCTTCCTCATGACGGACGATCCCTTCGAGCGGGAATCTTGCGGGAGCAGCGATACGAGAATCTACCGTCGAAGCCCCGGCGTGGGAGGCGAATGGCAGGGTGCCACACCCCCGTGGCGCGTCAGTGGTGGTGGCCGTGCCGGCCGAGGGTCTCCACCGGGATCGCGTCGGGGCGAGTCCACTGCGGCACGGGGCGGCTGGTCGGGCCCCAGTTGGCGTTGCCGTCCGCATCCGTGCGCCAGTACCAGCAGATGGGGGCGCCGTGCCCGCCGACCGGCGCGCCCGCCCGAGGTGCCTCCGGCCAGCCCTCCGGGTTGTCCTCCCACCCCTCGCGGCGGCCGTAGGGCGTCATGTCGAGCAGTCCCAGGGAACCGTTGACCGGCTCGTTGCCCCGGCCCGTCGTGGAGTAGGTGAGGAATGCACGGTCGCCGTCGCGCAGGAAGCAGGTGATGGAACCCATGCTGTCGCCGACCGGCGCGTCCACGTCGCGCACCGAGTACCAGGGCTCCGTGTAGCCCATGAACTCGACGTAGGAGGCCACCTCGTCGGGACGGCCCGTGGTCAGGACGGCGAACGAGACGCCGCGGGCGTTGAGGTAGACGGCGTCCTTCACGTGCCAGGCCGTGGTGGTGCAGCCCTCGCACTGTCCCTGGTGCGGCGCGCCGTCGTACCACAGGTGTTTGTAGACGACGAGCTCCTCGCGGCCCTGGAAAAGGTCCAGGAAGGGGACCGGACTGTCGGGCCCGACCACCTCGACCCTCCCGTCGAACTCCACCATCGGCAGCCGGCGGCGGGCCGCGGCGAGTGCGTCACCCTCACGGGTGTGGGCCTTTTCGCGGACCAGCAGCGCGTCCCGCGCGGTCTGCCAGGTGGCGAGGTCGACGATCGGCGGGCGACCGGGCAATGCGGTGGTCGGGTCGTTCGGCGGCGTGGTCGTCATCGTGTCCTCCTGTCCGGGCCGTGATGACACTGGTTCGGGCAAGATCGTCTCCATGAAGTATGTGCTGCTGATCTGCGACGACGAGTCGGTATCGCCGACGAACGAGGAGCTCGCAGCCGATCCGGTGCACCAGGCGTGGTGGGAGGACGTGCAACGGCGTGGCGGTCTGCTCGTCGGCCAGCGGTTGCGGCCGGTGGTGGATGCCACGACGGTCCGGGTCCGCGACGGTGAGACGCTGGTCTCGGATGGGCCGTTCGCCGAGACCAAGGACTTCGTCGGCGGTTTCGTGATGGTCGAGTGCGCGAATCTGGACGAGGCAATCGAGATCGCTGCCGGGCATCCGTACGCGCGGTGGGGCGGTGTCGAGGTCCGTCCCGTCTGGGAATGACGGCGTCCGGCGACCGTGTGCGCGCGGCGGTCGAGGCGGCGTTCCGGGACGAGTGGGGCCAGGTGGTGGCGACCCTGATCGGGTCGACCGGGGATTGGGATCTGGCCGAGGACTGTGCGCAGGACGCATTCGCCGCCGCGGTAACGAGCTGGGCGCGTGACGGCGTTCCGAGCCGGCCCGGTGCCTGGCTCACCACGACGGCGCGGAACCGCGCGATCGATCGGTTGCGCCGCGATGCCACGGGCGCGGGCAAGATGCGTCAGCTCGCCGTGCTGTCCCGCGAGCCGGACGAGCCGCCGGAGGAAATCCCCGACGAACGGTTGCGGCTGATCTTCACCTGCTGCCATCCGGCGCTGCCGTTTCCGGCCCGGGTGGCGCTCACGCTGCGGACGTTGGCCGGTTTGAGCGCCGCCGAGATCGCTCGGGCATTCCTGACCGCCGAGGCCACGATGGCGCAGCGACTGGTCCGCGCCAAGCGCAAGATCCGGGAGGCCGGGATCCCGTATCGGGTTCCGCCCGTCGAGCTGCTCTCCCCGCGACTGGCCGCCGTCCTGGCGGTGCTCTACCTGATCTTCAACCAGGGCTACGACGAGGAGGACAGTCGGGCCCTGACATTCGAGGCCATCCGGCTTGCCCGGCTCCTGATCCGGCTGATGCCCTCCGAACCCGAACCTCGCGGTCTACTGGCGCTGATGCAGCTGCACGAATCCCGCCGGGCGACACGAAAAGACGGCGGAGTGCTGGTCACGCTGGAGGACCAGGACCGGTCTCGGTGGGACCGGGCGCTCATCGCCGAGGGAGTGGCGACGCTCGACCAGGCGCTGGCTCTGGGACACACCGGCGGCTACCAGGTGCAGGCCGCGATCGCCGCCTGTCATGCCACCGCCGCCGACGCGGCGAGCACGGACTGGCCGCAGATCGCGGCCCTGTATACCGCGTTGGCGCGGCTGGCGCCGTCACCGGTCGTGGATCTCAACCGCGCCGTGGCGGTCGCGATGGCCGACGGCATTCCGGCCGGCCTGGCCCTGGTCGACGAGATCACCGCATCCGGCCGGCTCGACCGCTATTACCTGCTGCCCGCGACCCGGGCCGATCTGCTCCGCCGGGACGGCCGAGCCGCCGAGGCCGAGGCCGCGTACGAGCAAGCCCTGCAGCTGGCGCCGACCGAGGCCGAGCGGCGCTACCTGACCAGCCGCCTGCGTGAGCTCTGAAGAATCCGAGAATTCTTTTTCGCGGTCGTTGTCGATCCCGGGAGGTGCCCTTCGTCGGTGTGGTGACAGGCAACCTGGATGAAAGGAAAGTCTCGTGAATACCGACACGACCCCACCGGCACCGTCCGTCGTCGACCGCGCCGCCTACCAGGCCGAACTGGATGCACTGCGGGTCCGGGAGAAGGCGCACACCCACGAAGGCGACGCGATCGCCGCGGCCCGCCGACGGCTGCCGATGGTCGAGGTGGACCCCGCCGTCACCCTCGTCGGCCCGCACGGGCCGGTCCCGCTGCTGGACGTGTTCGAGGGCCGCGACCAGCTGATCGCGTACTTCCACATGTGGCACGCCGACCACCCCGCGGCCGAACAGTGTGAGGGCTGCACGTTCTTCAACGGCCAGGTGCGCGAGCTGGCGTACTTGCACTCCCGCGACGTTTTTTACGCCACGCTGTGCCAGGGCCCATACGACGTGAGCCTGCGCTACCGCGACTTCATGGGCTGGGACGTGCCCTGGTACTCCGCGCAGAACGTCGCGGATGCCCTGCTCGGCGATCGCCCACGATCCCCGGCACCTCTCGTCTGCTATCTGCGACAGCAGGACAGGGTCTTCGAAACGTTCTGGACCAGCGGCCGTGGCCTGGAACCGATGGCGCCGACGTACGGGCTACTCGACATGACCGTGTACGGCCGTCAGGAGACGTGGGAGGACTCGCCGAGCGGTTGGCCGCGCCATTGGGAGCGCCGCACACGGGACATCATGCGCACCGACGGACGGCCCACCGCGCAGTGGTCCCGCCTGACCGCCGGGCGCTCCGACGACCTCGACCCGCCGAGCGAGGCTTGACCCTGACACAGTGAGAAGGATTCGAATGGTCGACGAAGGAGGTGGTTGTCGTGAACACAACCAACCACGGTGGGCCGAATGCTCACCTCGTCGACGTTCTGGCGGCGGCGGACCCGTCGAGTCGGCTGAGGGCAGCGCTCTCAGCGGGCACACGCGCCGATCCCCATCTCACGGACGCGCTCGTCGATCGCTGTGCCGTAGAACCGGACTTCTTCGTCCGCGACATGCTGACGTGGGCGTTGTGCCGCCTGCCGGCCGAGGTCACGGTGCCGAGGCTGGTCCGGGAACTCGGGTCCGACACGGCACAGGCCCGCAGTCAGTCGCTGCACAGCCTGTCCAAGATCGGGGATCGGCAGGCGTGGCCCGGGGTGTCAGCGCTGTTCCACGACGAGCACGACGACGTCGCCCGCAGCGCGTGGCGGGCGGCGGTGGCGCTCGTGCCGCCCGGCGAGGAGGCTGCGCTCGCGTCCGATTTGGCGACCCAACTCGGACGAGGCGACCGGCACGTGCAGCTCAGTCTGAGCCGTGCGCTGGTGGAACTCGGCGACGTCGTCCTACCGGTCCTCGACGCCGCCGGCACGAGTCTCGACCCTCGTGTTCGTGCGCACGCGGAGGCGACGACGCAGCTGTACCACGACCCGGACAGCGGCTTCACCGTCTCGCTCGAGATGGCCACACGCGTCGCGGTCGCCGGACCCGATACATAGCAGGAGGAGATGGGATGTTGATCGGTGAGGTCTCGCGGCGTTGCGGTGTCAGCACGCGGATGTTGCGCCACTACGACACGTTGGGTCTGGTCGAGCCCACGGGCCGCACCTCCGGCGGTTACCGCGAGTACTCCGCCGACGACATCCGGCGGCTCTTCCACGTCGAGAGCCTGCGGACTCTGGGGTTGTCGTTGTCCGAGACCAAGCGCGCACTGGACGACCCCGATTTCACACCGGCAGATCTGGTGGGAGACCTCATCCGGCACACGCGCCGGCGGATCGCTGCCGAGGAGGAACTGCTCGGCAGACTCGAACGCGTCGACGCCGCCTCGCCGGCCGAATGGGACGACGTCCTGGGCATCGTCACCCTGTTGCATGCGCTCGAGTCGGAGTCCGCGGCGCGTCGTCAACAAGCCGTCTTGGCTCAGAGCGGGACGACGTCGCTGCCCGTCGAAGCGCTGGTACAAGCCATCCTGTCGGAGGACGACCCCAATGTGGCCGGAGCGCTGCAGTGGTCGTTGACGCGCGTCGCCGGCCGGGGACTGGCGGAACTGGCCGTCGGTCTCGACGCCGACGAGATCGCCGTCCGGCGGCGCGCCACGACCGCGATCGCGGAAATCCACACCCCGGAGGCAACGGCGCATCTGGGTCGAGCACTCGCTGATCCGGACGTCACGATCCGCGGGTTGGCCGCTCTCGCTCTCGGCTCGCGCGGACACCTCGATTCGATGCACGCCCTCGTCGAGATGGTCGTCGAGGGACGGCGCGATGTCGAGGCTGCGGAGGTGCTGGGCCGGCTGACGACCGTTGCGCCCTCCGCTGACGACGTCGCCTCGGCCCTGCAGGACCGGCTGGGCAACACCGAGGACGTGTCCACGCGGTTGCGGATCACGCAGGCCCTGGCCGAGATTCCCGGCACGGCGGCGCGGCAGGCTCTCGAGCGGCTGACCCAGGACGGCGACCGGACGATCGCGTCCACCGCGGCGGCGATCGTGAACTTGCAGGACCGTGGACGGAGTCGGCGCCGAGAGGGGAGCGACGGTAGACGAAATGCGTTCCAGGGGGACTGAATTGTAGGCGCGCGATCACTTTCCGGCGGGCAGGCGGTACACCCGCCGGGCGGTGTCACCGAAGAACAGTGCTCGGTCAGTCGACGACAGATCGCCGAGGGCCGCCTCGATGGTGGACACCATGGTTCGACCGTCCCACAGCAGATGGTCGATCGGGTAATGGGAAGCGAACATGCATCGGTCGGCGCCGAAGATTCCGACCGCAGTGCGTAGCCACCCGCCGACGGCGTCGAGGGAGGTTCCGAAGATGAGGGCGATTCCCTGCAACTTGAGGACGACGTTCGGAAACCGACTCACCGCACGGAGGCGTTCTTCCCAGCGGGCGAAGCCCTCGGCGGTAAGGTCGACCGGCCAACCCGCGGCCTCCAACACGAATGTGGTGTTGGGAAACGAGGCAATGAGATCGTGAGCGGCGGGGAGCTGCTCGTCGTAGACGAGCAGATCCCAGACGAGCCCCGCAGCGGCGACCTGCTCGAACCCGCGCAGCCAATCGGGGTCCGATAGGTAGTCGCCGCGCGCACCCAGGCGTTTGGTGGGGTCGGCCGCCCAGTACAGGGGCTGGCGCACCGCCCGAACCGTCGGAAGATCCCGATAACGCGCGAGAACACCGGACAGATCATCCGAATCGAGTTGCGCGGACGCGATGAAGGCGTTCGGAACTCCGCAACGGTCGGCGCAGTGCTGCACCCACATGGCCTCCGCGACACCGTCTGCTGCGCCGAACTCGCACGCGACCGACGCGGCGACGGGGATGCCGTCGACCTCCGCCCGGTAGTCGCGCGGCAGGTACCGGTGCGCAGCGTCGTAGTAATTCGGCAGCAGGGCGGTCAGTGCGGGCGGGCGGTTGTCGATCCACGGGTACGTGAGGTCGGGAACGTTGATGAAATGATGATGAGCATCGATGACGTCCACCTCACACAGCCTATTTCAGTTCCCGACGGGCGGCCCGCAAGTCGTCGATCCGCTTCATGCTTGTCGGGCCGGTTCGTGGGTCAGGATCCCGTCCACGTCTGCCGATTCCACGACGGTGTGCTGGTCATTCGGCGCGCACTCGTCGCCGGGCAGGATCAGGCGATCGGGGGCCATCGATCGATCCCGTCGTGCCCACACGTAATAGATTGCGCCGGGGACGATCAGGCCGACGATCCACGAGATGTCCGTGTGCCCGAGGACGGCCACCATCGGCCCCGAGTAGAAGGAGGTGTAGAGGAACGGCAGCTGCGCTATCAGGCCGACCGCGTAGGTTGTGAGGGCCACGGTGTTCCAGCGACCGTACCGCCCGTCCGGGTCGGTCAGCGCCGGTACGTCGTAGTTCTCTTTCGTCACGCAATAGAAGTCGACGAGGTTGATGGCACTCCACGGAGTGAAGAAGGCCAAGAGAAACAACAGGAACGTCGAGAACGACGTGAGGAAGTTGTCACTCGCAAGGAGCGCAATCACCGTTGCGCACAGCATGATGACGGCGACGCAGGCAACTCGCGCTCGCTGCGGTATCTCGCGGTGACCGAGAAATCCGGTCACCGTGGTAACCAGGGACATGAAGCCGCCATAGGCATTCAGCACGTTGACCGTGAGTTTTCCCAGTGCGATCACGCAGTACAGCACGGTGGCGACTACACCTGCGCCGCCGAGGCGCACGATGAAGCCGACCTCGTTGTCCACGAACGCGGGTCCCGCGAGCGCAGCAGCGAAGACGCCGAACGTCATCGACCACTGTGACGCGATGACCGAACCGGAGAAGGTGGCACCGAAGGTTTTCCACGCCGCCGTCTCGGCGGGCAGGTACCGGGAATAGTCGGCGACGTAGGGCCCGTAGGCAATTTGCCAGGATGCGGACAGCGACATCGCGAGGAGGAAACCGGCCAACGAGAACGAGGAGTGGCTGAAAAGGATGCCCAGGTCGGCGCCGGCCAGAAGTCGATACGTCAGATAGGCGAACGCGAGAAATCCGATGATGCTGCTGAGGCGCCCCATCACGTGGATCAGGCGATACCCGATGATCGCAATGACTGCGGTGGCCGCGCCGAAGATGACGATACCCAGCCAGTGCGACGAGTGAATGATCCCCGCGACGGCCTGACCGGCGAGCACCGAGCCCCCCGCAGCAAAACCGGTGTACATGACGACTACCAGGACGAGCGGGATCATCGCGCCGTAGACACCGAACTGCGCTCGACTCGAGATCATCTGGGGGAGTCCGAGCCGTGGGCCCTGCACCGAGTGCAGCGCCATGACAACACCCCCGAGAACCTGTCCGACCAGGAGCCCGATGATCGACCACATGACGTCACCGCCGAGCACGACGGCCAGGGCCCCGGTGACCACCGCCGTGACCTGCAGGTTCGATCCGAACCACAGCGTGAACTGATTCAGCGGGCGGCCGTATCGTTCGGTCGTCGGCACGAAGCCGATGGAACGGTGCTCGACGCCGAACTTCGTGGGAGGGCGTTCGGTTGACGGCGGTTGGTCTGGTGCAGGGGTGATCTTCACGGGTGTCTCCGTACTGTGAGGTCGACTGAGAGAGCGACTGCACACGAGCGTTGTCGCCTGGTGCAGTGACGCCGGGAGTGTGAATATGCAGAGGCGGGGCCTGGGACCGGGGTGGGGCTTACCTCAACGCGGTGTGCAGGCCATGACCGAGAGAAGCTCATAAGCCACGGAGGAGGCGGCGAGCGCGGTGATCTCGGCGTGGTCGTACGCCGGCGACACTTCGACGATGTCCGCCGAGACCAGGCGGGCCTGCGAGAAACTCCGGATCATTTCCAGCAGTTCACGACTCGTCAGACCACCGGGCTCCGGTGTTCCAGTTCCCGGGGCGTGCGCGGGATCCAGCACGTCGATGTCGACGGACACGTACACGGGACGAGAGCCGACCCGTTCCAGCACTCGATCGATGATGCGATCGAGTGGGGTGCGTGTGAACTCTCGCGCATGAATCGGGATGAAGCCGAGTTCTCGGTCAGCGCTCAGGTCGACGGCGCTGTAGATCGGACCACGGGTACCGATATGGACGCTGGCTTGCCTGTCGATCAAGCCCTCTTCGGATGCGCGCCGGAACGGTGTCCCGTGGGTGTAGGCCTCGCCGAAGTAGGTGTCCCAGGTATCGAGGTGTGCGTCGAAGTGGACGACAGCGACGGGCCCGTACTGTTTGGCGATCGAACGAAGGACCGGCAGGGCGACCGTGTGGTCGCCGCCGAGAACGACCAGACGCGTGCCTGCGCTGAGATGCGAATCGGCGGCCCGCTCGATCTGTCCCAGCGCCTCCCCGATGGCGAAGGGGTTACATCCGACGTCACCACAGTCGGCCACTTGCATGGACCTGAAGGGGTCGACGCCCAATTCGGGGTTGTACGGCCGGAGCACGCGCGACGCCTGCCGGATGTGACCCGGGCCGAATCGCGCGCCGGGCCGGTAGGTGACGCCTGCGTCGAACGGGACTCCCAGGATGCCGACGCCGACATGGGAAACCTCATCGGCGCGAGGCAGGCGGGCGAACGTCGAATATCCGGCGTACCGGGGAAGGTCTTGGCCCGAGATGGGGCCGACGGGTTCGATGCGTGGACTTGTCATCGGTAGACTCCTGCCGAGTGAACGGGCAGGAATCCGATTCCTACAGCCCTACGTGGGGGAGCTGCTGCTCCTCCTCCAGAGAACGTGACGGTAATCACTATGAAGCACTGTGCCGGTTCGGCGACAGTTCCAGTTCCGGAGCGTTCGTAGGTACCAGATCGGCGGCGCGTGACACGGTGTTCATTATCGGCGGCGTTTGGCGCGGGCGGCGAACTCGTCCAGCACACGGACGACGTCCTTGGCCTGCCAGATCCGGTTCCGTCCTCCGTCGGTGATCTGGGTGAGGATCCGGGCGTCCACCAACGTGTCGATCGCGATCTGCGCGTTGGCGCCGGTCACCCCGAGGGCCGACGCGACGAGTCGGCCGTCCACCACCGGTTGGCGGAGCAGGAAGTCGACGAGCCGGTGCACCGCCGCGCCGCGCCGCGCCGTCATGCGGGTGCGCCAGTCGGCGCGAATCGACTCGAGGTCCTGAACGAGGATGCGGCCGTTGGCTACCGCACCGAACGATGCTTCCGCGATGGAACGCACGATTGGCTCGACGTTCCCCGACCGGTACTCGCCGAGCGCCTCGAAATACTGTGCAGTGTCGTGTAGCAGCCCCGCGGACGCCGGAACGGCAACGCTGCGCGTGAGTTGACCACCGCGCAGCATCGCCTGAATCAAGGCACGTCCGACGCGCCCGTTGCCGTCGGGGAACGGGTGAATGGTCTCGAATTGCGCATGAGCCAACGCGATCTGCGCGATCACCGGTACGTCGACCCGATTCGCGAAAACGATCATGTCGTCGATCAGTGCCGGAACCCGGTCGTGATGTGGCGGCACGAATTGCGCGGTGTGCGGCCCGAGATTTCCCCCGCCGATCCAGACCTGCTGCTGCCGCCACACACCGGCAATGTTCGGATCGTCACGCTCGAGCAGCGCACGGTGCATCCTCAGGATCGCCTCGGCGTCGATGGCGTCGGACAACTCCAACGCGGTCTGCATTGCCCGGACGTTTCCGACGATCAATCGGGCGTTGCGGGAGGCGTGCTCGCCGAGTTCGGCCAGCGCGATCTGCCGCCCCCCGCTGGTGAGGTTCTCGATCTCCGAACTCGACGCGCTCTCGGTGCGCAGCAGGATCGAGGCGAAGGGAGCGGTGATGTGACCGATCTCGACGTCGAAACGGGTGACCCTGCGTGCACGCGGTCAGCCGGACGAAACGGCAGGTCAGTCCTCGGGAAGAGCGGCAAACGCCTTCTTCGTCTTCAGATACCAGCCCATGCCCGACACGGGACGCTTCCACCTGCCCTGCATGCTCTCCATGGCGCTCCGATGCGTCTCATCTCCCTGTGCGACCATCTCTTTCAGATGGCTGTCCTGCGCCTTGATCACCTCGTCCGCCTTGTCTCCCTGGAACGGGGCATCGCACGGTCCACCCATTTGCTTGCACGTCATAGTCTTCATATTCGTCACGTCCTCTCGATGGGGATGTTCGGCGGCTCGGCTTGCAACTGGAACGCATCGCACCAGTTCAAGATCATGATTGTCACTCTAACGACGGCTCGGCGACCGGCGCTTCTCGATTCCTGATCGATCGGAATGCCCCCGCACCGGTCGAGGTGGCGTGCACAACCGGAGGGTGCTTAGTCGCGGATCCGGTGCAGGGGGAGTAGCTCCGCAATATGATGAGCAATGACGAAAAATGACCCGGCACCGGACATTGTCGTGAACACGATTCCGCGAGCGGTCCTGTTCGGGCTCGTTGTGGCCCTGACGCTTCTGTGGACCCCGCATACGGTGGTGCAAGCCGCACCCGGTTCGGCCATCCGATACGTAGCCCTGGGGGATTCGCGCGCCACCGGTTCGCTCAGTGACCCGCTGTCACTCCGCGACGGGTGCTTCCGCACCTCGGACAGCTACCCGCAGATCGTCGCCGACACCCTGCACGCGGCGACGTTCGTCAACCGCACGTGTGCCGGAGCGAAGACTGAAAATATCACGGACACTCCGCAATCCACCCTGACCGGGCCGCAGTCACCGCAGATCGATGCGCTCCGGCCGGACACGACACTCGTCACGGTCAGCATCGGTGGAAACGACATCGCGTGGTCGTCGCTGGTCGAACCGTGCTACACGCTCGCGCCGGGACTCGACGCGCAATGCCGGTCCGACGCCACCACAGCGCGGCGAGTGGACACCGCACTCGCCGCGCTCGGCCCGAAAGTGTCCATCGCCCTGGCCGCGATCACCGAGAAGGCTCCTGCGGCAACGGTGCTCCTGATGGGGCATGGCGGCATCTTCGGTGACCACGGTTGTTGGCCGTACGCTCCCATGAGCGACGCCGACGCCGCCTGGGTCGTGCGGTTTTTCACGAGGATGAACGCGGTTCTCGCCGATGCGGCGCGCGCGAACGGGGCATACTTCGTCGATGTGGCCGGCGCCGCCCGGGGGCACGATGCGTGCGCGGGATCCGATCGACGGTGGTTCGAAGGCCTCGTACCGCAGTCGTCAGCGATGCCACTACACCCCAACCATTCCGGGCTGACGGCGATGGCGGCACTCGTCGTCGCCGCGTACGGGTAGGGGACCAGCGCACCCGCTTCGGCGCCGACTGGTGGACACGGTTTCCCTCCGATCGGGGGATGTCGTGCGGGCGCATTTCGGACGATGATCGTGACGAGATGAAAATACGGAAATGGCGGGGGAGCCCGACGGTCATCGACCGGGGCGGGGCCGCCGGCCACACAGGAATCCCAGGTGATATCAGATGAACAGACTCGCACTGCGCACCACCATTGCGACCGTCGCGGTCGCACCGCTTGTTGCACTCGGTGCCGGCGTCGCGGCGGCGGCACCGACACTGCACGGAGACCCGGATACCCCCGGCACCCAGCTGAACATCCATTCGAACAGCCCGCACAGTTTCACCTGCGGCGCCATCGGAGTCACGGGTGTGGGAATCGGGACGGCACCGGCAAACGGCAGCGGTCCGGTCAACGGCACCTTCTTCGGAGACGGCCCGGCCCAGGGCGGCTGCGTCGGTGACGACGGGTCGATCTACTTTCCCGCGGGGCACGCTCACTGACGTAAGGACGGATCCGATCGTCGACACGACGGAACTCGAACGTGCATTCGATAACGTATCCGGGGGCCGGTTGGTGAATGCCGGACATGGTGTCGAGCGGCCGCGACGGTGATCCGCACCGTGCGGTGACACCGACTGGAGTGCGATGCGGTCGAGCGTCGAGGCGCGGGCGACAGGCGGCGCGTCACGACGGTACCGGCGTACCGAGCCGATCGGGCGGCCCCCGGGGCCCGGCGCAACGGGTCCGGGGTGCCCCCTGCGGCGATAAGGTAACTCTTTTGCCGGTAATCGACGTTATGACAGTTGCGTTGGTGG
Organism: Rhodococcus sp. NPDC056960; assembly: GCF_042674125.1. Lineage (NCBI taxonomy): Bacteria > Bacillati > Actinomycetota > Actinomycetes > Mycobacteriales > Nocardiaceae > Rhodococcus > Rhodococcus sp. NPDC056960. Next base: position 547,256 of record NZ_JBHURF010000001.1, read on the forward strand.
AAGCAGCAATCCCCGGGCGTGCCTGTCTCGTCACACGCACTCACGTTCTGTTGTCGATGCTCGTGGACGCTGCTTCCTGGCTGCCGCCGAGCATGGGCTGCCGCTCGCGGCCGTTTTTTCGCGATGCGTCGCAGTGTTGATGCGATGGGATTGCCCAGGGGGTCGGTGATCGTCGCTGTGTTGTTAATGATCGTCTGCGGGATGATGTTGTGCTCGGGGTTCGGCGGGGGCGCCGTTAATGCGTCTGCGTCGGGGGGTGACCGTCGGGCTGCCGGCGTCGTAGGGATCGGGTATCAGGTGCGCGGCCGCGTCACCGGTGAGCTGCCGTTTTGGGGAGTCCGGTGTGGCTGTCGGCGGGTCGGTTGAGGGAACTCGTGTGCGAGGTGACGGCGGCCTCGATGTAGACGACGGAGACGACTGCGCTGACGCGGCTGGGTTTCGTGAATGGTCGTTCGCCCGGTGGGCCTGAGTGGTGGTCGATCGATCATCGATTCCACGCCCGGTCCGTGCCTGGTGCGCGGACGGTGAGATCGATGTGACGCTCCGTGGGTCCGGGATGTTCGCGTGGAGGGCGGTGATGGGCGATAGTGGCTGAGGTTCGGACTCGGGCCGCTACATGAAGGAGGACTTTGCGGTGTCACTGTCGTCGGCCGCGTTGGCGGACCTGGCCGGGGAGGAAGGCCGGCGCCGTCGAGCTGTGTGTTGCCGCGGGTGCGGCTGAGGTGGGTGTCAGCGATGTCGGCGTGTGCCTGGTCTGGTTCGCTGAACTGATCATGACGGTGGACACGGACGAGGCCGACGATGTGGTCGTCGGCTCACACGAGATGCTGGCCGGGTTGTTCGACGGCAATCACCTCACCGAGCAGTACGGGACGCTGACCGTCATCACCGGGGCGGTCCTGATCCCGAACGTCGCGTTCGTCACCGGCTCCGACACCGACGCGGGTCCTGACGCGGATTCCGCTCGGATTGCTGCACTCGACGGTGCCATCGGCCGGGCTGTCGGACCTTGGTGGGCGGTGTGGGCTGACCGGTCGAGTCGGCGTGGGCGCCTGGGCATGTCGACCGCCTTCGAGGCGCTTGCGGTGGCACGAGTCCCGACTCGGTGCGGTCCGCGCTGCGGCGGTGTCGTTGTCGATCGATCAGCTTCGGGCCGCTTCCCCGCCTCCGGTGCCGGACGAGTAGCCGAGCCGACGCCATATCATCTGCCCGACACTGAGGAGAATGCCGATGCGCAGCTTCATCCATCTGGTCCTGTTCGCGTGCGCCATTGCGGTCGCGATCGGTGCCTTCCTTCCCATCGTCGGCGGCATTGCGCCGGGCGACGTCGCGGTGATCGATCTCCGCGACGGCTTCCCCACCGGAATCACCGTCGAGCAGATCGGAGATCAGGCCGTGACCTTCTACAAGTCGATGACGGTACTACTGCTGGGGGCTGCGGCGTTGCTGCTGGTCGCCGCGTTGGTGGGTTCGCGTGCGGCCGAGTGGGTGGCCGTGATCGTGGGGATCGGCACGATTGCGGTGTTCGGGTGGCGGCTCGATGACCGTGTCGGCGACTACCTCCGGGACAATTACGACACCGTGCTCACCGATCGCTGGGGGCTGTACCTCGCCGGCGGTGGCCTGATCGTCGCGCTTGTGGCGTTGCTGGTGCCGACGGGACGGCTGACGGCGGAGTGATTCGGGTGTCTGACTCGGTTCACGGGGACTGCACCTGGTCCGGCTGCTTCGCCCGCTCCGCCCGGGGCGGCGGCCGCGCCCACCGCTCAGATCCGGTCAACGTGATGGGGCGGAACGCGGATGTAGATACCGATGAGCAGTGTCGCGCCCTACCGAGCGACCGTGAATCGGGTCGGTACGAGATCAGCAACCGCAAGCGAGTCCGGCTCGACATACTCTCCCGTGGCGAGCGATGAGAGAGCGCATGCCCTCAGGGCGCCTTTTCCGCTGACTGTAGCTGTGTGATCCTGCTGTGGTCGGAGGTCATCGGTCGTTGCTCGACCACTCGCCGCTGCCGGTTCCGCCCACACAGGGTACAGATCGCCTCCTCGGAAAGCGTCGACCTGTTGCCCAAGAAGACTTGTGCCGCTCGGTGATTGGGGAGTCTAGAGGTCCCATAATGTCAACAGGGCTGTCCGCAGGCTGGGGGAGCGGACGAAGTGGTCGGTCCGCAGCCGTGAGCCCGGATGCCCGAGAGCGGTCAACGCTTCCTCTGCGCGTGGAAGGGGGAGCGGAGACAGGTCGGTGCGGAGGCGGAGGAAGTACAGAACCGCCCCACCGGACCGCGGGACCTTCATGGGTTCGGAGACCACGACAGCTGGCGCGTAAATCCACTGGTCGTCGGTGGAGACGAAGACGATTACGTCGCCACGCTTCACACCGCTGGGCTTATCGAGGCGCAGCGATTCCAGCTGGTACTTCGCCGCCGGGCCGCCGCGGCTGCGGTGTCGGCCCCGCTGCTCGTCGAGCACGCGGCTCTCGGTGCGGGTGGGTTCGTAGTCGACGGCGTGTTTGACGAACATCCGAGTTACCGGTGTGGGGAGGAAGTCCGTCTCGGTCCGGACACGGCCGGTGACCCCGGGCAGTGGCACGGCACGGCCGATCTCCCACTCTCGTATCGCGTCGTCGAGGAACACCTGATCGACCTCGGTGATCTCGTCGAGGCTGTCGATGAACTTCCGGACGTCGGCGATGATCTCGGGGTCGTCGGTGATGACCACAGCGTCGTCGGCGAGGGTGGAGTTTTCGGAGGCGTTCGCCGACCCGATGACGGCCCGGGTGTTGGTTGCGATCACCTTCGCGTGCAGGGTGGGCGTGGACAGCACCCTCACCCCCTTGTTGACGTAGTGGGCGAGGGCGGCGGGGGAGGTGGCGTGCGCCCGGACTGCGGCCTTGGAGGCATTCACGACCAGGACGTCGCCGGCACGCAACGGAAGCAGGTCGGGTGCGTCAGGGCCGAGGTAGCCGATCGCGGCGTACCGGGGGCCGCGTGTGCGGATCGCGCGGGTGATGTGCGGCCACGGGTTCGGCCCGTGGAAGGTGGTCGCCATACCGACAAACGGTAACGGGCCACGCGCGTCGGTGTGCCGATCGCGGCGCAGGGCCCGGGATCGACTAACACCCACTCCAAGCCGGGTGCCGATCTCCGGGAGCCCGAGCCCCTGCATCCCGACGGAAGTCTTGGTCGCACCGCACTGCCGGGATGCTTGGAAGGCGCCGGAGCAGTGCGGACCGGCGGGATGGGGGCCGCCCTGCGTGCACCCAGTCCGAAGGGAAACTGACACGGCATTCTGTCATTCACGTGAATGAGCCTGTCAATTGATTGTGGTGGAACCTCGAACCCTTCCGGCCTATTCCGTGCCTGCGCGCCGCCGCAGGATCGAGTCGAGAGCATCGTCGAGAGTGATCTCCTCTTGTAAAAGTTCGATGAGCAGTTCCCTGCTGTGCTCGTCCATCGTGCGGCCCTCGATAGCCATGATCGGCGCGAGTCTGTCGTACTCGGTTCGCGCCTGGGCCTCGGTCAGACCGTGTGGTGCGTTGTCGTCGTTCAATCGGTAACGCACTGACATGGACTCGGCGATCCTGCCGTTCCTCGTGGCCGGCCTGAGTTTCTCAGTGCGGTCTTCAATTCCGTACTGCAATATTCTTCGTCCTCCTCGGCGATGAGCTGCCAGTCATACGATGTCAGCTCCCTCGAATCGGTGACTTACCTGAGCAGCTTCTCACGGGAGCCGGTGCTTGTGTCGTCCTGCGCCATCACTTGTTCGCGTGATGAGTTCACAAGGTTCTCCGATCTTGGCGGGCGTCGTCTCAGCGAGCGGATTGCCCTTCGTTCTCGGTGTCGAGGTCGCGGACGATGCTGCGTTCGATCGTCGTGTGATCTCCTGCTCGCTTCGTGTGTTTACGGTGAAAGGGAGTAGTCGACAACGACACCCGGTGTGGCTGCGGCGAACGGACCGGCCGTGATTGCATCGAGATGATGACGGCTGACGCAATGTGAGTGCACGAGGCGGGGACCGCCTATTCTGATGGGGGCAACAGTTGGCGGATGTGTTCGAGCAATTCGGCGAGTTCTTCTATGGTGAGTTCGACAGTGCCGAATAGTGGGTCACCGTTCATGGCGGCGCGGGCGACGGCTGCTCCGATGCGGGCGGTGAGTTCTTCGATCAGTGGGGTGGTCATGATCGAGCAGTCTCCTCGAAAACGGGCCCGTGGTGGTCGACGTTGAGAATTACGCATGGGTGTCGTCCGTGACCGGCCGGAAAGCCGGGGCGACTGAGCGCAATAGTGGGCGAGGAGTCCCCGTCGGTTGAACAGCGTGGTCGGTCTGGGGGTGGTCAGGTCGTGGGATCCTGCATTGTCGTGGCGAGCAGTGCGGTGAGTTGCTTGCGGTGGATGCGGGTTTCACCGTGGCAGCGGTGACGTTCTGGGGCCCGAGCGGATCGGCCCGGCGTCGATCAGGCGTTACCGGTACTGCTGGCATAGGTTCCCTCGAGGCCGAGCCTGAAACGGGATGCTCGACTTCACCATGCCGTATCTGCGACACGAGCGAGAGAAGCGGGATCATCAGTGACGAAGCAATCTTCGACGGCGTCCGTTGCCCGCTCGTCAACGCGGCCGCCGCCGACGGTCTCGAAGAAGGGTCAGGCGCATCTTCGACGGCATCGGCGGATTCGTCGGCTTTGTCAGCCAGAACGCGAAGGTTCGCCTCTTCGTTACCCTGGCGACTCCGAAGCGGCTGAATTGGTTTCATGCCATCAGCAGTAACTCTCGGGCCCTATTTTGCGTGCGAACATGCGCGCTTATGTGCGTGCAAAAAAGCGCGCAGTAGGCAAGGATGATCTGAGCGGGATACGCGTGCGACCCTCACAGCACGCCGGACGCAGGTAGGTGGGAATGGCGAAGGTAGGTAAGTCTGGACGCGGAGGCACCGCTCGATCGGGGGCGGGTCCCGGTGCGCGAGGGCTTTCCCGGGCGGTCACGCCGAGTCCGGGGTTGACGGCGAAGCTGGAACCGCGGAAGAGGCCGGCGAAAGTTCCGCTCAATACCCGAGTATTGGCCTCGACGGAGGCCCGGTTGAACTGGCTGGTGAAGGATCGCCAGTCCACGGTGACCAACGTCGTCGACGTTGCCCTGCAGGAATTCTTCGACCGCTACAGCGTCCCGCAGGTAGATGCCGACGGCCGGATCGCCGAGCCGGAGTCATGAGCGGGGCGTGGGAGCAGATTCCCCTGTTCGGACTGCCCGAGGAAACTCCGACAACGTCACCAGAGTCTGCCGATGTCGCTGTCGCCGACACCGCCGATCAGGCGGATCCGGAGATGGTCGCGCCCGCAGAACCCGAATCCCCCCACAAGTCAGACGTCGCCGACGACGCCCCGATCCCGCAGTCACCCGAGACGCAGTCTCCCGACGTCGCGGCCGGCGACACAGCCCCGGCGCCCGCCACGCCGCCGGTGTGGGAGGCGTTGCCGGCCGGCGACGAGGCCGACGGCCATGCGCTCATCGTGACCGCGGCGGGAACCTTCACGCCGTCCGGGCGGGAGCTGACCGGTCCGGTGGATTCGGTCGAGAAGCTCGACCAGCTGATTCGCTGGGCCGCCCTGGCCCCGCTGGGTGCTCCTGCGCAGGTGTGGATCGTGGGCCAGGACGCGTGTGAGGCGTTGGGGTGGATCATCGATCCCGGCTCCGAGGAAGACTTCGAGGACATGGAGACGCTGCGCACCCGCGCAGCCGAGGAGTTGACCGCGGTGCTGCAGGCCACGCTGACACCGATGCTCAACGCCGGGTGGGAATTACGCGGCGACCCGGGACATGTGGTGCGCCTGGCGCGGTCGATCGGGAAGTTCACGACGATGATCGATGTGCTGATCGAACCGTATGTGTGGACGTATTGGAACAAGGACTTCGGCTGGAACAACCGGGTCGGCGAGATGGGTATCCTCGGCTCACCAGCCGCCGGAACATACCTCCCCGACGACGACGATGCCGCCGCGCGGGAACTCGGGCGCCGGATCGCCTGGTCCGCGAAGCATCTCGGGGTGCTCCCGGGGCCGACACCGGCCCGGACCGGTGCTGCGGTCGTCGACAAGATCAAGCGGGAACGCACCCGGACGGGGAAGGGTCTGCTGGTCGCGACCGCGGGCCCGGTCCCTCCGCTGGACGGGGCCCCGCGCGGGGAACTCGAACCCGCCGCCGGCTGGACCCGCATGCCCCGACCCGACGATGTGGACGGCACCCGCCGGTTGGTGTCCATCGACCAGCGCGCCGCCTACCTCGCCTCGGCCGGGATGCTCGAATTCGGATACGGGCAACCCACACATCTGACCGGCGTCGGGGCGGCCGCGGCGGCGGTGGGGGACAAGGGTGCCCCGTTCGGGCTGTGGCGGATCACCCTCCCACCGGGACAGACGCTGTCGCTACCCGAGAAGTTGCCATTGCCGCACCCGCGGATGCTTGCTGATCAGCCGGTGCAGACCTGGGTCACCTCGGTCAGCCTCGACGGATTGTGTGCACCGGTCGCCGACGGCGGGATCGGCGCCGACCTCGACGATCTGGGCATCACGGAGGCCTGGGTGTATCCGCAGCAGGGCCGGGTGCTGGACAAGTGGGCCAAGATCCTGCGCGAGGCCCGCCGCACTGCCGTCGACACCGGCGACGACGCGACGAAACGGTTCATCGGCTCCTGCTACAAGGGCTACATCGGCCGGATGATGAACCCGGACATGTGGACCGCGAAGCAGATGCAGCACCACCACCAGCCGGTGTGGCGGGCGGCGATCATCGCGCACTGCCGGTGGCGCGGCCGCCGCGTCGCGATGCGCATCGCCCGCGAGACAGGCCGTTGGCCGGTCCGCACCGTGACCGACTCCTGGGTGTACCTCCTCGCCGACGGCGAGGACCTCGCCGACGAGAGTGCGGCGCTGGGGAAGATGTCGGTGGAGAAGGACGTGATTCTCACCGACACCTGGCTGGCCGAGCTGATGTCGGCTCCGGATGTGCACGAGGTGAAGCTGGTCATCAGGTCGGCGTTCGCCGCCGACGACGAGGACGAGGACGCGTACTGATGGCCCTGCACCTTCCGAAGCCGCGCACCACCAAGCCGCCGCAGCAGGCTGTCGGCCTCGACGGCCTCAAGGTGACGGTCGCCGGTGCGGCCACCAGCGGGGTGGAGAAGTCCAAGCAGGTCAAGAGCGGCGGACTGGCCGGACTGACCAGCAAAGTGACGGTCACACAGCTGCGCACCGAGCTCGGCAACGACGGTCTGCGGCAGGCCGCGATCGACGCCGGCCGCACCCCACCATCGGACCGGACGTTGCGGCGGTGGGCGCAGCAGGGCCGCATCCCACACCCGGACGTGCTCGAACGCGCGCAACGCCGCGCGGCGATCGAACGTCTCGGCGGTATCGATGCCGTCGCCCAGAAGATCGGTCGATCGCGTTCCGCGGTGTCCCGGTACCGGTCCGGGGAAACGAATGAGTTGCGGGCCGATGCCAGCAAGAAACTCAAGAACGTCAAGGCGCAGGACATCATGGCCCGTGCCGGGGTGTTGCGGCCGGACGGAACACCGAAGAGGGCGGTGATCCGTGTCAAGGGTGGTGTGATGGTCCGCAACGGCGCCGACGTGGGATACGACTACCGGGTCCGCACCCTGGATTTCGCGAACTCCGACACCCCGTTCAGCAGTGACGAGTCCCGCGAACTCGCCGCCGCACTGGCGAACGACGATCACGCCCGGGTTGTCGCCCTGCTCGAGCGGCACGCCACCCTCGACTACCCGGAGAACAAGGGCTTCGACACCTACAGCGACCAGTTCGGGTTCCACTTCGACCACATCGACTCCGTCCACATCGACTGGATCTGACCCCGCGGACGAACGGAATCGACACGTCCACATCGCATGTCGACGACAAGTATCTCTCGAGGGGGAGTCACGTGCGGTGCGGTGCGGGTGTGGTCTCGGCGTAATGATGCGGATCGCCTATCGCGACCGAGACACCCGGTTTCAGTGTTGTTGGGGTGGGAACCGAATACGCCGGAAAGGGGCCGCGGGTTGCTGTAGGCCCTGGTCAGGCGTCGTTGTCCGCGAGTGCCCGGTAGAGCGAGGCGACCGAGGGATGCCGGCCGGCGTTCTTGCCGGTCTTGATGGTCAGCTTCTTCACGATGTCGGGCATCGGGGTTCGCTTCTCGCGTAGCGCGCGGGCGAGGAGCACGTCGTCATCGTCGATCACCTTCGGGCGGCCGCCGTGGTTGCCGCGGGCGGCGGCTCGCTGGCCTTCGATGGTCTTCTCGCGGATATAGTCGCGGTCGAGCTGGGCGGCGAGCACGGCGAAGAGCATCGAGCCCATGCCGTGCGGGTGTAGATCCCGGTCAGCAGCTCCAGTTGCACTCCGCCGCTCTGTAGCTGGGCGGAGAGGGTCATCAGTTCGGCGGCGTTGCGGGCGAGGCGTTTGGGCTCGTGCACGGTCAGGATCACCGGCTGGTCCGGCGCGGCGGTGTTGATCTCGTGGGCGAGGGGGAGTGCCTTCTCCAGCTCGGGGCGGATCTTGATGCGGGTGCTGATCTTGTCGGAGAACACTCGCGTGCAGTGCGCGGCCGCGAGCGCGTCGAGCTGGCTCTGCAGCTCCTGCTGGGCCGTACTGCAACGGGCGTACCCGATTCGGATCCGCGTTCCGTTCGTCTCCGGCTTCGCCGAGACGACCTGCTGTCCCTGTGTCCACTTCTTGCCGGGGCGCCGGTCGCCTGGGACAGCGACGGTGAGCTCGTCGCGCAGCGACGGCACGAGGATGAACCGGGGCCGTGTGGTACTTTGCGGCCGTCTTCCCGGCCCGTGTCCGGCAAAGGCTTGCTGCCGGCGCCTCGCACTGGGGGGCAGGGGTGGCGTTTGACGGCGGCGGCATGTTCCGGGGGTCAGGTCCATCCCCGATTCTCTCAGAACTCCCTCTCACAACACGGAGGTTGTGAGAGGTGTTGTGCGATTCGCGACCTGCGGGAACGCGGCGCGGATCGGGTCGTTCGCAGAACTATCACATCCGGTCATTTGTGCGAGACGCACGGCGGGTCCGGCTCGATGCCGCCGGGCCTCCGTCGCGTCCCCGAAGTCGGGCGCTCACGCGCGTGATCCGAACAGCACTCGCGGTTCCACCCCGGGGGCGGACCATCCCGCCTACCAGGCTGGCGGACTGCCCGTCCCCGCCCGGCGGCAAGCAGGCCCGCTCATCGGAGTTGAAGCGGAACCTGATCGCGGTGCTGCTCGCCCACTCGACCAACCTGAAACTGACCAGGATGGCCGACGCCTGCGGCATCTCCTACGACGTGCTGTCCTGGACCGCCGAGTGATACGTGCGGGAGGAGAGGTTGCGCGCGGCGAACCTGGCGATCATCGGCTACCACCAGACGTTGCCGCTCACCCCGTTGGGCGGGGCTGTCCGGGCCGCGGTGGATCCGGGATCTGCTGGATCGGGAGGTGGTGTAACCACCGGCGGTATCTACTTGTAGGCGTGGCGATGCGTCTGCGGCAGACTCGGAAGGCAGCAGGTCATGGAAGGACGGCCGGAATCAGAGCGCCGGCGCACCACCGATGTCCAGGATCCGACGCCGCAGCGGGGGCTGCAGCTCGTGTCCGGTGACGGATACAGCGGCTGGGAGTCGGTGTATCGGGACAACGTGGGCTGGGTGTACGGCCTCATGTTTTCGAAGGTCGGCAACCGGGCCGACGCGGAGGATCTGACCGCGGAGGTGTTCATGGCGGCGCTGCGACCGTTGCGGATGTCGGCCAGCGTCGCGGAGGTGCGCGCATACCTGCGCGCCACCGCGCGCACCGTGCTGGCAGGCTACTGGCGTACACGGATGGGCCGGGAAATCACAACGATCGTCGACGATATCGCCGAGGACCCTGCGGACGAACCCACCGAGAACGCGATCGCGGTAACCCGGGCGCGTGCACTGCTGGACCGGCTCCCGGACCGGTACCGGAGGATCCTGGAGCTACGGTTTCTGCAGGGACTGTCGGTGCGGGACTCGGCCACCGACCTCGGTGTCAGCGTCGCGAATGCGAAAGTATTACAGCACCGGGCCTTGCAGATGGCCGCACAGTTCAGTGAAGGAGGTGCACGATGACCGGCAGGGATGTACGCCGATACGTCGACGACCTACTCAACGGTCGTCGGCCGCGGTCGTTCCGGCCCGACGACGAAGACGCCGAGCAGATGCGTGCCGCCATCACGCTGAGTTCCGCACGATTGGGCGCCGACACGCCCAGCGAGTCGTTCCTGACCGATCTGCAGCAGCGCCTCGCCGCCGAGATCGACGAATCCGCGCCTGACCGTCCCGGTATCGGCGCGCCCTCGATGCGGCGGCGGCAGATACTGATCGGCACCTCGGCCGCGGCCGCCGCCGCTGCCGTCGGCGCTGTCGTCGATCATGCCCTCGTGGGCGGGGTTCAGGCGGAGAGGAACGAGACGGCCGCAGACGCGACACTGGAGCCGACCACCGGTGCGTGGCGTGCAGTCGCCGCGAGCGCCGACGTCCCCGAGGGTGCGACCGTCGCGTTCGATGTCGGCACCATCACCGGGTTCGTGCACCGGGTTGATGGGCAACCGCAGGCGGTGTCCGGGATCTGCACGCATCAGGGCTGCCGATTGTGGTTGGACGCACCCGCCGAGCGGTTACGCTGCCCGTGCCACTCCACCTCGTTCTCGATCGCCGGACAAGTGCTCAGCCACCAGCTGCCGGTCACCCCCGCACCGTTGCCGCACCTGCAAATCCGCGAAAACGGTGGCACCATCGAGGTATTCGCACCGACCGAACCGGCCTGACCGCCGACCGTGTAACCCCTCCCGTTACCTCGTAGTGAGACGATCCGCACCCACGGACCGGCACAACAGGGAAACGGCGGCCAGTGATGAACGCACTCATCGAGATGTCTCGGCTGGCGATGCGACGCCCTGGCCCGGACACGACTGTCGAGGTGCGCGCCGCATGGTATCTGGCCAAGGGGCGGCTGCTCGAGCACCTCGGCGACGACGCTCCCGGCACCGCCAGGCACGCCGCGGTCGCCTACGCGCAGGCCCGATCGTTGCTCGGGTCAGGCGAAGTCGGTGCCGTGTGAGCACCGTCGATGTGTGACCCACCCGAGGCCAGGGCATGCTGCCCGCGCCCGGATCGGGGAAACGGCGAGGCATTGCCGTTTTCGTCGCCGTCCGGTCCTCGCACCGTCGAGACACACATTCGTCGTGTAACCCCGGTCCGTATCTGTTGGTGACCGACCCGTATCTGTGGGGCGGACCCACCCGGAGCAAAGGACCTGGATCGATGAGACTCTTCGTTGGACGGCGGCATGCGATAGCAGCCGCCGTGGCCGCAGCGCTGCTGACGGCGGCCGCGTGCAGTAGCTCGGGCTCGGATGCCACGTCGACCGACACTGCGTCACCGACGTTCGTATTCGCTTCCGGTGCCGAGACTCCCGGTATGCCCGGCGGTACGGCATCCGCCGCGGCCCCGAACATGACGGACATGACGGGCATGACGGCTCCCGCGCAGGCGCCTGCCGCGCCGGCGGCGGCGAATGCGGTGGACATCGACAACTTCGCGTTCGCGCCGGCCGCGCTCACGGTCCCGGTCGGGGCCACGGTGACCTGGACCAACAAGGACGAGGAACCGCACACCGTCGCCAGCGGCGACGGCAGCTTCCATTCCCCCGGGATGGGCACCGACGCAACATATTCGTTCACCTTCAACAAAGCGGGCAGTTTCGACTACATCTGCTCGATCCACCCGTTCATGCACGCCACCGTGGTGGTGACACCGTGAGCACCCGGCAGCCCGAACACACCGACCCGCGCGACCCGCATGCGATGACCCGCCGCCAACTGATCCGGCACACTGCCTGGTTCGGCGCCGCGGTCGGGTTGACCGTCGTCGGCGGTGAGGTCATCTCCCACGTCGCCGGCACCCCCGTCGGCTCGGCCGCCCCGGCCCGCCCGACGCTGCGGTTCGCGCAGATCAGCGATAGTCATATCGGATTCCAGGGCACCGCGAACAGCAATGTCGTCGACACGTTCGATCAGGCGATCCGGCAGGTCAACTCGCTGGGCTACACGCCGGACTTCGTCGTCCACACCGGGGACCTCACCCACCTGGCGACCCCGGAACAGTTCGATCAGGTCAAGCAGATGATGACCGGTCTGAACACCCCGCACATCTTCACCGTGCCCGGCGAACACGATTCCACCGACGACGGCGGTCAACGGTATCGGGACGCGTTCGGCACGGGCAGCCGCGGCGACGGCTGGTACAGCTTCGACGTCGCCGGCGTGCACGTCATCGCGCTGGTCAACACGCTGAACCTGAAACAACTCGGCCACCTCGGCGAGGACCAACTCGACTTCGTGAAAAACGACGTCGCCAGTCTCTCGGCCGACACCCCGATCGTCGTGTTCAGCCACATCCCGTTGTTCGCGATGTACGAGCAATGGGGGTGGGGCACCGACGACGCCACCCAGGCGTTGAGCTACCTGCGTCGCTTCTCCTCGGTGACCTGCCTCAACGGACATGTCCACCAACTGTTCACCAAAACCGACGGCAACATCACCTTCTACAGCGGCACCACCACCGCGTACCCGCTGCCGAAACCGGGAGAGGGCGGCCCGGACGCCAAACCGAAGCCGCTCACACTGCCCGCCGGGAAACTGCACGCCGCTCTCGGCATCCGGGAAGTCAGCTACCTCGAGGGCCACCAGACCCTTGCGGTCAAGGACCAGGCCCTGACATGACCACGCACACATCCGGGCCTGACGCTCCGTCCTCGCCCAGCCGGGCAGCAGAATCGGGCGGCGCCGCGCCGCGCAGGTCGATATCGAGGTCGTGGCCGGATCTGTTGCTGCGCATCGGGATCAGTGCATCCCTCGCGGTCAGTGGCTACATTCACGCCGACCTGTACCGCCACGGCGACCGGCACATCTCTGTCGTCGGGCCGTCGTTTCTGCTGCAGGCCGCCGCGTCGTTCGCGATCGCTGTGCTGCTGCTGCTCGGTGGGCCGTTTCTGTTGCGCCTGGCCGCCGTCGCCGGTGGTGCACTGGTGGGGTTCGTGTTGTCACGCACCGTCGGGGTCTTCGGATTCATCGAGATCGGCTGGCAACCCGCACCGCAGGCCGCGGTCAGTGTCGCCGCCGAAGTCGCCACGATCGTGCTGTGCGCGGCCTCGCTGCTACTACGGCGGTGGTCGCGGCGCCCGCGACCACCGGTGAGTGGGGGTGGTGTAGTGAGTCGTCCCGATCGCCGCCGGCGCATGACGGCGGCGGCGATCCGGCTCGTGCTGATCCGGCCGAATTCGTGGGGAGGCTGATGTTGTGTTCAGCACTATCGGCTGCGACAAGATGCTGGTCGCGCTCGTCGCTGCCCTGGTCGTACTCGGTCCGGAACGGCTGCACGAGTGCCTGCAAATCCTGCGCCGGCGCGTGACTACGCCAGCGGTGCCACCGAAGCGGTGCACGAGGATCTCCGACCCGCGCTCGGCGAGTTCCGGCCTGCCCTCGACGATGTCGGGCAGGTGTTCCCGCACTCCGGGCGGCCACCCGATATCGCACCGCGCGTCGTTTTCACCGCGCACGGCGACGAGGACGAGACGGGAATCGCCAGCGGCCGCGACCCCCTCGAGGCAAAACATTGGCACCCGCGCCCGGCAATGTCCTGCCGAAAGCGGCACCGGCATGACGCCGGTGCCCTCACAAGCCCTGGACTCGGAGCGGAACCCCGAGAACGCGACTTTCGTCGTGACCCGCCGGTCGGTTGGCCCCGTCGACCGCGCACCGTCCTGAGTCGTTTGTAACCTGCGCACCTATTCACCTGCGAGGGGCGTGACCGTCGACCGGCGGCCGAAATTATGAGAGGTAGACAAATGGGTGAAATGAGCCCGTGGCACTGGGCGATCGTGATCCTGGTTCTGGTGGTGCTGTTCGGTTCGAAGAGACTGCCGTCGGCGGCCCGCAGCCTGGGGCAGTCGCTGCGCATCTTCACCAGCGAGATGAAGGAGATGCACGCCGATCCGCGTGCCGCTAAGACGAACCCGCCGACGACAGCCGGATCAGCGTCGCAACGTCCGCCTGCGCAGCCCGTACCGACGACCGAACCCACGGGCCCCGACGTCGACTTCGGTCGTTCGTAACACGATCCGGCGCCGTCCCGGAATGGAGGTCCACCCACGTCCAGCACGCTGCGGTCCGCCGCGGTCGGCACCATGTCCAGGGCGTCGACCAGCGTGAACAGCGCCGGGCGGTGCTAGCGGTAAACCGCTCCAACAGCGGCAGGTAGTTGTTGCCGTGATACGCCGACACCGCCTCGTGCGCCGCGGACAGCTGCTCCAGCCCACCGGCGGACTCCAGCGTCTTGAGCAGCAGCCGCCCGCTGACCGCCGGGCAGCTGGCCCGCCATCGGTCTCGACCGGACACGCGTTGTCTTGGAGATCCCCCCCGGCTCGAGCTCTCGACGAAGCGATTGTGCCGATCTGATCGTGTCGGGAAAGCCGGCGAATCGGTAGACGGTCAAGGATCTGCGAGCGGGGCGTCCGAACCAGACTGATCGCCGCCGACGTGCCTTGTGCGGCATCGGCAATGGCTGGGGTGCGATCCGGTCACTGTCCGACCCGTTCACCGCCCGCCACAGCGCGATCAACCGATCCAACTGTGCTGCCAGCACGGTGCGCTCGGCCACGACGTGCGGTCGTGGTGTCCGCCGAATCGGGGGCCTCCCTAGATGTGCGACGACTGGTCCGGTGGACCCGTGGCTCGCAACCGTTCGACGGTCAGTGCCGCGGACAGCGCGGTGATGACGGCGAGGGTGAACGGGCTGTGCGGTGAGATCTCGGCGACTCGGTTCAGCCTGTTGTTCACCGTGTTCGGGTGCACGCCCAGGCGGCGCGCGGTGCGTTGCCGGTCGAGGTCGCACTCGAAGTAGGTCTGCAGGGTTGTGCGCAGTTCATCGTGGCTCAGCACCGGCTCCGCACCAGCCACCGGCGCCGGCCGGGTTTTGCGCATACTGGTCGGGTGCCATCGACTGGTACACCTTGTCCGCCCCCAGGGGAGTTATCCGGGCGACACCGGCCGGAGCCTCCGCACGTAGGATGCCCAATCCCAGGTGGACAGGAATGCTTGCGCCGCTTCGTATCCGTTCCGGTGGAGAGCCTCGATGTCCTCCTGCTGCAGGTCGAAGTCGAGGACCCCCACTGCGGTGGAGTCCACCCTGATCGCCCGGACACTCACCCACGGCTGGTTGAGGTACGTCTGATCCCGGCCGACGAGCATGGTGCTGAGCACGCTCTCGAACAGGTGCGGTGGCCGGAGCAGGCGCAGAAGTTTGAGGTAGGGGATGACGTCGTCGTTCCCGGCCGGCAGGTTGGGCAGCACGGTGACCCCGAAGGTGGGCCGGCGCGGCACCTGTCCATCGGTCCGGTCCAGCGAATCGATCGGGAAGTTCGAGAGCAGCCCGCCGTCCACCAGCGTCGAGGTCATGCCGGCGGCACCGGTCAACGAGACAGGACGGAAGAAGAACGGGATCGCCATGGACGCCCGCACCGCATCGGCGACGGACTGGGTGTTGGGATCGAGGCCGTAGACCCGTTCGAAGTCCCAGGGCAATCGCACCAACTGCCCGGTCGTCACGTCGGTCACGGTGACCACCAGTCGGTACCGCTGGTTTGGTGGCAGGGTGTCGTCGCTGATCTGCAGGTCGTGGAAGGTCGAGACCCCGAGGCTTTCGAGGGTGTCCTGGAGCCACTGGTGGGCACGATCGCCTCGGTAGAGTCCGGTGCCGCGCAGCAGCGCCCACGACTGCCCGACGATCGGGATGCGCTCGAGCAGGCCCGGATCGAGAAACTCGCGATAGTTCAGATGGGTGAGCCTCTTCAGCTGCTCCCCGGTCACGGGCTTCCCGCCGGCGGTGGCGGCCGTTTGGTTATGGCCATGGAGTGTTCCGAGATGAACGCCGGACAGTCGTCGAAGGCTCGTTCGTGGTGCTCGAGCATCTGTGCAGCCAGGACGAGCCTTCGGATGCTGCTTCGCTAACTGGTGATGTTGGTCGGCGTCGGGTTGGGGTAGGACTGTCGAGGAGGCGCTTCGAGCCGCCCATATGATCGGTTCATGAGCATTGACCGGGCGCCGGGTTTCACCATGCGGCAGCTCGTCGCCTTCGTCGCGGTCGCGGAGACCGGCACGATCAGTGCGGCGGCCGGACGGTTGCTGGTATCGCAGTCCGCGGTGTCGCTTGCGGTTACGGAACTCGAGAAGGCGCTTTCGGCGCAGCTGTGCGTGCGTCGCCGCGCCCACGGGGTGCAGCTCACGTCGGCGGGGGAGTCGTTGCTGGCCCGGGCGCGGGCCTTGCTGCAGCAGGCGAGTGAGATCGAAAACGAGATGCTGGGAGCAGGTGGCGATCTTGCCGGCAGGCTCGCCATCGGCTGTTATGCGACAGTCGGCCCGACGATCCTGCCGCCGCTGTTGTCCGAGTTCACCGACTTACATCCGCGAGTGTCGCTTGCGTTCCGGGAGGCTATGGCCGACGAGCTGGCTGCGCGGCTCGAGGGTGGTGCGCTCGATGCGGTGATCACCTATGACCTGGAACTGCCGCCGACGCTGCGTACGGCGACGTTGATGACCCGTCGACCGGCGCTCGTCGTGCCAGCCGGGCATCGGCTCGCTGCACTGCCAGGCCCGGTGGAGCTCGCCGCGGTGAAGGATGAGCCGATGGTATTGCTCGATGCGCCACCGGCATCGACGCATGCGTTGCAGGTGTGCGCCCGTGCGGGGTTTACGCCGCGGATCGGGTACCGGTCGGCGAATTACGAGACGGTGCGGGCATATGTCGGACGGGGACTGGGGTGGACGATCATGCTGCACCAGCCGCAGCTCAATCGCACCTATGGGGGAATGAAGATCGTCCTTCTGCCGATCGATGACCCGGACCTGGATCCCGTCCGCCTGGTCATAGCTTGGCGGTCCGATGTGGTGCTCAGCCGGGTGGTGCGGGAATTCATATCTTTTGCAACGCACCGCGTCGCGCGTCTGTAGCGCCGGGCCGGGGGTGTGACCACGACATATGGTCGCACCGGACCTATTCTTGAGTTCTTCTCAAGATAAAGCACGCATTCCTGTTCTTTTCTGAGGTTGTGACTGCAGACATACTCGATTGCAACGCGCTGAAGAGGCGCTGACGGTCCGGCTTCACGCCGGTTTTCAGCCCACCCGGTCTCAGCCGCAACTACGTCGAGGAGCCTTCATATGTCATCCCCGGATGCCAACCACCCGCCGGTTCTGTTCCGGCCGGAACACGACGAGTTCGCGCAGTGGGTCCGCGAGTTCGCGGCACCGCACGCCGAGAGTTACCTCGTCCGCGCGCACAGCGAGGAGTTTCCGTGGGATCTCGCCGAGAAGATGGCGGCACAGGGTTTGCTCGGTCTCGGTGTGTCGGAAGAGAACGGTGGCCTGGGCCGTATCGGTGAGGTACTGACCAAGACCCACCTCGGCATCGCCCACGAGGAACTCGCCTACGCGAACTTCTACGCGAGCCAACTCGCCTACACGAACAATCTCACCGGCCCACTGCTGGAGAAGTTCCTCGCCCCCGAGGTCGCGGAGGAGTGGGTGCGCGGAATCGTCGAGGGCCGCCACGTGGTGGCACTCGGCCTGACCGAACCGGGCAGCGGGTCGGACGCGATGGCCATGCGCGCCAAAGCCGACAGGGTAGACGGCGGCTGGAAACTCAACGGTGAGAAGACCTCCATCACGTTCGCTCCGCACGCCAAGGCGATGATCACGTTCGTCAAAGCCCGCGGCGCCACGCCCGAAGAGTCCGGCGTCACGGCATTCCTCGTCCCCCTCGATGCACCCGGGGTGAGTATGCAAAAGTTCCCGGACGCCGGGTGGAAACCCCTCGGCCGCGCCGGGGTGTTCCTCGACGACGTCTTCGTCCCGGACGAATACGTCATCGGTGGTGTCGGCAACGGTTTCCGGCTGGTGATGAGCGAATTCGACTACACCCGTTCGGTCATCGGCCTGATGTCCACCGGCGTGGCACGCAAGGCCCTCGACCTCACGATCGAGTACGTCAAGAGCCGCAAGGCGTTCGGCAAGCCCGTCGCCTCGTTCCAGGGCGTATCGTTCCCGATCGCGGAGAACGCGACGAAGCTCGAGGCTGCCCGCTGGCTCACCTACCGCGCCCTCTCGCTTGCCGATGCCGGCAAACCGTTCACCAAGGAGGCCGCGATGACCAAACTGTACGCCACCGACGTCTCACTGCAGACCCTCCGCGACTGCGTAATCGCACACGGACACAGCGGATTCGCCGAAGAGCTTCCCCTACAGGCGATGCTGCGCGACGTTTCCGGACTCGAGATCGGCGAGGGCACCCCGCAGATCCAGAAAGTGGTCATCGCCCGCGCCCTGCTCGGGCGGGAGGCCACCTCGTGAGCGCCGTGAATCCGGGTCGCCGCGCCCTCGACGGTGTCCGTGTCGTCGACCTCACCCAGGCGCTCGCCGGGCCGTTCTGCACGTCGCTGCTTGCGGATCAGGGGGCAGACGTGGTCAAGGTGGAGCCGCCGCGCGGTGACTTCCTCCGCTACGCGGGGCCCTTCGCCTCTGCCGACGAGCCCCGCGACTACGGCGGAGTATTCCAGTCGGCCAACCGCAACAAGCGGTCGCTCGTGCTGGACCTGAAGAAACCCGAAGCCAGGGACGTGCTGCTGCGGCTGATCGACGACGCGGACGTCCTCGTCGAGAACTTCAGTGCCGGTGTCATGGAACGCTTCGGACTCGACTACGACACCCTGATCGCCCGGAACCCCCGCCTGGTGTACGCGTCGATCCGTGGCTTCGGTGACAAGGCTGGCGGCGTGAGCCCGTATCGGGACTGGCCGGCGTTCGACATCGTCGCGCAGGCGATGGGTGGGTTGATGTCCATCACCGGTGCCGATTCCGATCATCCTGTACGCGTGGGTTCCGGTGTCGGGGACACTGTTCCAGGCCTGTTCGCCGCGTTCGGGATCCTCGCCGCGCTGCGTGACGCCGAACGTACGGGCCAGGGGCAGTATGTCGACGTCGCGATGGCTGACGCGGTCCTGGCGATCTCCGAGGTTGTGGTCAACACCTACGGCCATACCGGTCAGGTTCCCGGGCCGATCGGCAACCAGTTGCAGGGCTTCGCGCCGTTCGACACCGTCCGCGCCAAGGACGGCGTCGTCGCGCTCGGCGCCCCGCACAACCCGCAATGGACCAAGCTCGCCGCCGTCATGGGACAGTCGGAACTCGTCGACGACCCCCGGTTCGCGACCGACCACGACCGGTGGATCAACCGTGACGCCGTCTACGAGGTGGTCAATGCCTGGACCGAGCGGCACACGGTCGCCGAACTGATCGAACTGCTCGGAGGCACGGTACCGCTGGGCCCGATCCTCGACGCCGCCGACATCTTCGCCGACCCGCATTTCCGAGCCCGGGACATGCTGCCAACGGTCACCCATCCCACCAGCGGCCGCACCGTCACAGTTCCCGGCATCGCGGCCAAGCTCTCCCACACTCCCGGCGCCATCGACCGCCGCGCCCCCCTCATCGGTGAGCACACCGTCGAGATCCTCCGCGAGTCCGGTCTCGACACCGCCGACCTCACCGTCCTGGTCGACGCCGGTGCCATCGTCATCCCTTCTTCTCAGGAGCCCGTTGCATGATCATCACCAAGATCGAACTGATCCCCGTCTCGACGCCACTGGTCAAACCGTTCCTGATGCCGGGAACCAGGATCACCCACATCCACTCGGTGCTCCTGAAGTTGCACACCGACGACGGCATCGTCGGCTACGGCGATTCCGGCGACACCTCCACCTGGTATCGCGGCGAAACACAGGAATCCATGGTGGCGATGATCGCGCATCACATCGCACCGGCGTTCCTGCTCGGCCAGGATCCACTCAACATCGAGAAAATCGTCGGCCAGATGGACACCTTCGTCCGCGACAACAACCAGGCCAAAGCCCTCGTCGACTTCGCGCTGCACGACCTCAAGGGCAAGGCCTTCGGGGTGCCGGTTTATCAGTTGCTCGGCGGGAAGAATGCCGACGCGTCGGTGCAGGGCTGGGTCGCGTCGGCCGGCCCCGTCGACCAGGTCGTCGCCGAGGCCGTACAGGCCCACGAGCGGGGATTTTGCCTCATCAAGCTCAAGTCCGACGGAAACGCCGACCACGATGTCGACAACGTCCGTGAGGTCCGCGCCGCACTCGGCGACTCCGCACGGATCGTGGTGGACGCGAACGGTTTCTGGAACTACGACCAAGCACTGAAGGCAATGCGCCGACTCGACCGGTACGGCATGGAGTGCATCGAGCAGCCGGTGCCGCATTGGGACATCGAGGGAATGGCCCGCCTGCGCACCCGGATCGACACCCCCATCTTCGCCGACGAGTCCGCGCAGGAACTGCACAACATCCGGGAGATCATCGAACGCCGCGCCGCCGACGGCCTGTTCATCAAGATGCAGAAGGCGGGTGGTCTGCTCAAGGCGCAACGCTGGCTGACCATGGCCCGCCTGGCCGATATGGCAGTCATGAGCGGCTGCATGATCGGCTCGGGCCTCGAGGCCAGCCCGTCGGCACACCTGATGATCGCCAACAACTGGGCGTCGCAGTTCACCCACGAGAACCTCGGCCCGCTGATCATCAACAACCAGTGGGAAAACGATCAACAAACGATCACCCAGGACATTGCCCGCAACGTGCCGATCTTCAAGGACGGCAAGCTCTACCCGAACGAGGGCCCGGGCTACGGCATCGAATTGAACCAGGAGTTCATCGACACGCACATCACCGCCGGCAAGCAGACAGTCACCATCGGCGACCTCGCGCGCGTGTGACCCCTCTGCCCGCCCCGGCTCGGTGTGCCGCGGGCCCCGCGTGTGTCGGCGGCACACCCCGAGAATGTTGTAGGAGAAGCTGACGATGACCGAGCACCGCACAGGACCCTTGGTGGGACTGAAGGTCGTGGAACTGGCCGGGCTGGGCCCGGCGCCGTTCGCCGCCATGTTCCTCGCCGACCAGGGCGCCGACGTCGTGCGAGTCGAACGCACCGGCGCCGGGTTCACCATGCCGATAGACCCATCGCTGGACACTCTCCAGCGCGGCAAGCGAATGATCCGCGCCGACCTCAAAGACCCCGCCGGATTGGACATGGTGCTCGACCTGATCGGTAAAGCCGATGTCCTCATCGAGGGCTACCGGCCCGGTGTGACGGAACGACTCGGTCTCGGGCCGGACGACTGCTGGCAGCGCAACCCCACGCTCGTCTACGGCCGCATGACCGGTTGGGGTCAGACCGGGCCGCTCGCACAGCGCGCCGGCCACGACCCCACCTACCAGGCACTGGTCGGATCACTGCACGCCATCGGCCGGGCCGGCGGACCACCGCAGCTGCCACTGAGCCTGGTCGGTGACTTCGGCGGCGGGGCGATGTATCTGGTAGCCGGGATCCTCGCCGCGTTGTGGGAGGCCAGCAGATCGGGCCGCGGCCAGGTTGTCGATGCCGCGATCGTCGACGGCGTCGCGCACCTCATGGCCAACCCGTATTCGATGCTCGCCGGTGGTGCCTGGAACGATGAACGGGGGACCAACCTCATCGACACCGGCGCCCCATTCGTCGACGTCTACTCGACCTCGGACGGCAAGCATGTGGCCGTCGCGGCGCTCGAGCCCCCCTTCTACACACACCTCTTGGCCGGTCTGGGACTGGACCGATCCGGCGACCTCCCGGACCAGTGGGACCGCCGACGCTGGCCGGAGCTGCGCGAGCGTTTCGCGGCCGAGTTCGCCACCCGCACCCGCGACGAGTGGACCTCGGTCTTCCGTGACACAGACGCCTGCGTCGCGCCGATACTGTCGATGACCGAGGCCCCTGCAGACGAGCACCTCGTCGCGCGTGGCACGTTCCTCGACCGCAACGGAGAGCCGGAACCTGCTCCGGCACCGAGGTTCTCGCGCACACCCGCAGGAGTCCCGTCGCCACCACCCGTTCCGGGACAGGACGACCGAGCCGAGATCCTGGCCTCGTGGGGTCTCGGCGGGATGCCCACATCCTCCCCGGCAACCGGCGTCACGGTCCTAAAGCCGCCGAATCAGTCTCCCCTGCGGTGACCCTTACCATTCCTGAGTAGAACCGTGGAATATCGCCGACTAATAGCGCTTTTCACGGCATTGTGATGTGCCCCATACTTCGTGGGTCCCATTCGAGCGATCTTCTGCGCCCGGAATGATCGCCCACTCCTGCCCGG
The DNA here is from genome assembly GCF_042674125.1 of Rhodococcus sp. NPDC056960. Lineage (NCBI taxonomy): Bacteria > Bacillati > Actinomycetota > Actinomycetes > Mycobacteriales > Nocardiaceae > Rhodococcus > Rhodococcus sp. NPDC056960. Next base: position 569,552 of record NZ_JBHURF010000001.1, read on the forward strand.
CCGACGCCCACACCGGTTCCCTCGCCCGACAACGGCGGCGACCCGCCCGCGCGACCATCACTTCGCTTCCCCTCATCCCACGCCCCACACAAGGAGTTCTGATGGCACTTCTCGACGAATCCATCTGGCAAGGAAAGATCTTCGCCGGCGACTGGCTCCCCGGCGGGGCGGGAGAACTCAAGGTAGTCGAACCCGCCACCGGCGCCACTCTCGGCAGCGTCGGCCTCGCCGATATCGGTGACCTGGGTACCGCCGTCGACCGTGCTGTCGCCGCACAACGCGACTGGGCTGCGCGTCCGCACACCGAACGTGCCGCCGTCATGCGCCGCGCCGGAGATCTGTGGCAGCAGCACGCCGACGAGATCGAGCGGTGGATCATGCGCGAGTCCGGATCACTGCGTCCGAAGGCGCAACTCGAAACCCACGTGGCGGCACAGGAATGCTTCGAGGCGGCGGCCCTGCCCGGGCACGCGATCGGCGAAGTCCTGCCGAGCGAGGCACCGCGTCTGAGTATGTCCAGGCGAGTGCCGGTCGGCGTCGTCGGGGTCATTGCCCCGTTCAACTTCCCGCTCATCCTCGCCATCCGCTCCGTCGCACCCGCCCTTGCCCTCGGCAATGCTGTGGTGCTCAAACCGGATCCGCGCACCGCCGTCTGTGGCGGTGTCGCGCTCGCCCGCATCTTCGAGCAGGCCGGCCTACCCGCAGGTGTGTTGTCCGTATTGCCTGCGGGCGCCGACGTCGGGGCCGCCCTGGTCGACGACCCGCGGGTGCCGGTCATCTCCTTCACCGGCTCCACCCCGGCCGGCCGGGCCGTCGGTGCCGCCGCCTCCCGCAACCTCAAGAAGGTGCATCTCGAGCTCGGCGGCAACTCCGCGATCATCGTCCTCGACGACGCCGACCTCGACGCCACCGTGTCGGCCGGGGCCGCCGGGTCCTTCCTGCACCAAGGTCAGGTGTGCATGACCACCGGCCGGCACATCGTGCACGAATCCGTCTACGACATGTACGTCGCCAAGCTGGCCGCGAAGGCCGAAACCCTCCCCGTCGGTGATCCGGTCACCGAACAGGTCGCACTCGGCCCGATCATCGACCAGGCCCAGCTCGCGAAGATCCACGCGCTCGTCACCACCTCCGTCGACGCCGGCGCGCGCCTCGTAACGGGCGGCACCTTCGAGCAACTGTTCTACCGGCCCACCGTTCTCGCCGACGTCCCCACCCACGCCCCCGCGTACACCCAGGAGGTGTTCGGCCCCGTCGCCCCCGTCGTGAAGTTCTCCACGCTCGACGAGGCCGTGGCGCTGGCCACGGACACCGAGTACGGCCTGTCGCTGGGAATCTTCACCCGCGACATCGGCAAGGGCCTCGACCTCGCCGACCGCATCCCGACCGGCATCGCCCACATCAACGATCAGACCGTCGGCGACGAGGCGAACATCCCCTTCGGCGGCCTCGGTTCCTCCGGCAACGGTGCCCGCTTCGGCGGCCCCGCCAACAGCATCGAAGCCTTCACCGAGTCCCGCTGGATCACCGTCAGCCGCGACGTACCCGCCTACCCCTTCTGAGCCCCCGTCGGCAACCGGCCTAACATCGTCTTCTTGCACAGTAAGGACCCACCATGACCCTGGCAGACCCAGGACGCGACCTCGACGCCGCGCCCGCGCAGCGGCAGAGGGACATTCGTCGTGTCGTTCTCTCGAGCTACCTCGGAAGCACCGTCGAGTTCTACGACTTCATCCTCTACGCCACCGCCTCCTCATTGGTCTTCGGCCCCGTATTCTTCGCCGATCTCAACCCCGGCGTGGCGCTCATCGCCTCCTACGCAACGTTTGCAATCGGCTACATCTCCCGCCCGCTCGGGGGGATCGTGTTCGGACACTTCGGCGACCGAGTCGGCCGCAAGAAGATGCTCATGTGGTCTATGTCGATCATGGGTATCGCGTCCTTCCTGATCGGACTCGTCCCCGCCATCCCCACCTGGGGTGCGGTAATGCTGATCGTCCTGCGCGCGGTCCAGGGCATCGCGATCGGCGGAGAGTGGGGTGGCGCCGCCCTGATGTCGCTCGAACACGTCAAGGGCCGCAACCGCGGATTCGCCGCCGCATTCACCAACGCCGGCGGCCCGACCGGCGCCGTGCTCGGCACCATTGCGCTCTCCCTGGTCGCGCTCATGCCCGAGGACGACTTCCTCGGCTGGGGTTGGCGCATCCCGTTCCTGTTCTCGGCGATCCTCCTCGCTGTCGGTCTGTTCGTGAGGGCTCGCATTGCCGAGAGCCCGGTCTTCGAAGAGGCCCTGCACGCGGCCAAGGAGAGGACATCACAGACGAAGGAATCCATTCCGCTGGTCACGATCTTGCGTGCACCGCGCACCCTGATCCTGGCCGGTCTGGTATGCACCGCTCCGTTCGTCATCCAGGCCCTGTTCTCGACATTCGTGATCACCTACGCCGCGGAGAACGGTGTCACTCGGTCGCAGGGTCTCACCGCGTTCGCGATCTGCCAATTCTTCGCCATCTTCGGCATCCTCGGCGCGGCCAAACTCTCAGACCAATTCGGTCGCAAGCCGATCATGCTGACCGGCTTCGTCGGCATGGTCGTGCTGGCATGGCCACTGTTTCAGCTCGCGTCGTCCGGCAATTTCCTGCTCGTCGTGCTTGCCTTCCTGATCGCATGCTCAGTGCTGCAATCGCTTACGTTCGGACCGATGCCGGCATTCCTCGCCGAACAGTTCGGCACCCGAGCCCGCTACACCGGCGCGTCCCTCGGCTACCAGATCGGCAGTCTGCTCGGTGCCGGATTTACCCCGGTCATCGTCGCCTCTCTGTTCGCCGGGTCTGGCACGATCACCAGTGTCATCGTTTATCTCGTCGCCCTGTGCGCCATGAGCACCGTGATCCTCACTCTGTTCGTCAGCGAGAGCAAGCACGTTGACCTGAGCGCGTGACGACACTGTGGCCACCGCACGCCGGGCACCCGATCGGGGTGCCCGGCCCACCACCGCTACGGGAACACCTGCGGCCTCACGGTGGCCGTGATCGATGCGCCACGCGGCCGCGGTGAGGGCGGTGGTCAGATAGGCGTAGTCGGTGAGTGCGATCGGGGTGCCGTGTTTACAGCAGGGTGTCGCGGATCATTCCGCCGCCGAGGCCGGATAGGACGGCGAGAACGGCGAACCCGACGGGGTCCAGTTTCTCGTGGCGGGGCGATGACGCCGCCCGGTACCGCGTTGGCGGACACCCTCGTCAGATCCGCCGCGCGGAAGGCGTCGGTCACCGTTACGGCAATCGCCACTCGCATCAGCTCCCGCGGGGCTCGTCGACCCGGCTGCTGGATTCGCCACCGAATGCGATTGGTCCACGTGGGCCCGCCTCCGGCGTAGAAGGCAGTCGGTCTGCCGCGGCCCGCGTCGCTGCTTGTGACTGGGCGTCGGATGTGAAGAAGGGATCGTTGTGCTCCCGGCGCCGAGGTGGCGCGGTAGTGACGAGAATCACGCATCGGTGAGACTTCGAGCGTGATTCGACGGGCGAGCCGACACAGCCGACGAGCGGCACACCGCTCGCGACGAACGGTCGCGGGCCACCGACGTCGGCGCGTTCCGCCTATGACCTGGTGGACATCGACCATCGTCGGGCTGTCCGCATCACATCCCGCACTCCTACACTGGCCGCCGTGAGCCTCCAGATCAGTACCCCCGCGTCGCCGCCGCAGTCGAGCCGGATTCGAAACTCGGTATTCCGGCAGAAGGTGACCGGGGCAGACGATGCGGTGAAGGCCATCGCTCACGGTGACACCGTCGCGGTCAGCGGCTTCGCCAGTGCGGGCACACCGAAGGCGATCATCCCGGCACTGGTCGGCCGAATTCACGCTGCCCGCGCCGCCGGCTCGAACTTCACCATCGACCTACTGACCGGGGCGTCCGTCTCGACCGAGACCGAGCGAATGCTCGCCGAGGTCGACGGAATCGCGCTACGGATGCCCTACCAAGCGGAATCCACGGCTCGGCAGAAGATCAACGCGGGGCGAATGGACTACGTCGACATACACCTGTCGCACGTGGCGCAGCAGGTATGGGAGGGCTACTACGGCCCGGTGAACGTCGCCGTCGTCGAGGTCGCCGGCATCACCGAGACCGGCGAACTGATTCCGTCCGCATCCGTCGGAAACAACAAGACCTGGCTCGATGTAGCGGAAAAAGTCATTCTCGAAGTCAACTCCTGGGTCCCGGAGGCGATGGACGGCATCCACGACATCTACTACGGCACGGCACTGCCCCCGCACCGCCGGCCGATCGAGCTCACCGACGTCGAGGACCGGATCGGTCAGCCCCACTACCGGGTGGACCCGGGGAAGGTCGTCGCGGTCGTGGAGACGAATGCGCCCGACAGCGCCAGCCCGCTGACGGCCCCCGACTCGGTCAGCGAGGCGATCGCGGCCCACGTGCTGGACTTCTTCGACCACGAGGTCCGGCGTGGACGCCTCCCGGAGAACACGTTGCTGCCGCTGCAGGCCGGCATCGGCAACGTCGCCAACGCCGTCCTCGGTGGTCTCGACCGTGGCCCGTACCGCGGATTGACCTGCTATTCCGAGGTGATCCAGGACGGCATGCTGCACCTGATCAAACACGGCACCGTGCGGTTCGCATCGGCCACCGCGCTGGCGCTCTCGGAGGCCGGGATCGCCGAGCTGACGTCCAACATCGACTTCTACCGCGAACACATCCGGCTGCGCCCGCAGGAGATCAGCAACCACCCCGAGGTGGTACGCCGGCTGGGGATCATCGCGATGAACGGGATGCTGGAGGCCGACATCTACGGAAACGTCAATTCGACGCACGTCATGGGAACCAAGATCATGAACGGCATCGGCGGTTCCGGGGACTTCGCGCGCAACGGCTACCTGTCGATGTTCCTCAGCCCGTCCACCGCCAAGAATGGTGCGATCTCTTCGATCGTTCCCATGACCCCGCACGTCGATCACACCGAGCACGATACCCAGGTGGTGGTGACCGAGCAGGGTCTCGCCGACTTGCGGGGGCTCTCGCCACGTCGCCGGTCCCGGGTGATCATCGAGCGCTGCGCGCACCCCGAATTCCGGCCGTTGCTCACGGACTACGTCGAGCGGACGCAGGCCGCGCCGGGTTCCGCCGGCCACACCCCGCATCTGCTCGGGGAAGCGTTCTCGTTCCATCAGCGGTACCTCGCGACCGGCACCATGCGAGCCTCCTAGGAAATGCGGGTTCCTACCGCGGGTGAGGGCAGGTGCGGGTGACTCGGCGGGATTTCAACGCACGCTCGGCATCACGACGCATCGGTGGCCGCCCCGGCGACCGCATCGCCGGCCGACCCGTGACGTTGTCATCCACGCCTTCAGGACGCCCCATCCGCACCTCGCTGATCGAGGTGGTGCGTCCACCGGCTGAACCCGGGCCATGCGCGTCAGCAGCTTTCGCGAATGTCCTTCGCGTACATGGTATGTGGCAAAGTCGTGGACGTGTGGACGGAGCAATGGATGAGTCGGCGGCGGGAATTGCGGGGCCGCCGCTCTCGGAACCGTGTGTGAGAGTCGTTCGTCAGATGGCTCCCGCTGTCGAACCGTAGGCAGTGCGCCGCCCTTCCGGCACGAACATCCGGAGATTGACCGAAGCGATCTATGCCAGTTCCCGGCGGGCTCGACTTATGTATCGGCGAAACCTAGACCGCTCCTTCGTATTTCAGGTCTAACGATGTGGTGGGAGACGGCATGTCCACAACGTCGCGCGCGGATCTTACGACGAGATGTGGGCATGCCTGAAAAAATCTTGTCGCGTAAATCGCCTGCCGTATCGCGTGGTCGAACTGCAGGGACGGCGCGAACTCCGCCCAGGAATCGGTCCGGAACCGGATGATCGAGGGATGGCGCTTCTCCCATTTCTCGCTCAACTCGGCGACCAGGTCAAGCGCGGCGTGCTCCGACGGGGCGGTGCAGACCGGTGTGAGGTCTTTGGGCGATCTCGGCCCGGTCGTTGCGAGAGTCGTAGGCACGGGTGTTGCGGAGAAGGAGAAGGTGTACCACGCAGGTTTGGACGATGGTCTGCAGCCACATCCGCACGATCGAGTCGGGCAGATGCTTGACGGAATAGTGCACGATGATCAGAACATATTGCGCATCAGGGTTTTTCAGCGCGTACCCGACCTGCCCGGCCTCGGTCAACACGGTCTTGGCTCGCCTGCCGTTGCGGGAGTTCGCCGCTGGCCCTCCGGTTGCTCTTGCCGTATCCGAGGTGGTCGTCCATCTCGGATACGAGCGCGGACTCCACAACCGGTTTGGTCAGTTTTCGCCAACAACCCACGTCGCCGGTGTGCGCCGATCAGTGATGGTTGCGGCCACCACGATGCTGCGAACGGTGTTTTCGTCGACGAATGCATGCACGGCCAGTCGGCTGAGAACTGCACACCCCGCCGGGTCGCATGTGTGCTAGCGGCTTCGCCGCGCTCCGAACCCCGGGGTCAACCGACGGTCAGCTGGACTCGCCACCTCGGTGCTCGGTCTGCGCGCGGGCACCTCCGTTGACTGGAAGCAGGATCTTGCTGGCTTTCGACGAGAACGGGAAGGTGGGGCATGCGCTCTCGGATGCGCTGATGCGTGTCCGCGATGGCCTTCTGTCGCACTTTTCCGTGCCTGTCCTGCGGTGTCGCTCTTGCGCACCGGACTCGGGTAGCTCCAGTGCGCCCAGGACGGATCCTGCACCGCCCATTCCTGAAGATCCCGATAGAAGGAGCGGACACACGTCAGCGTGGCCACATAATCGCTGTGCGAGCGGGCGCCGCCCTTCTTCGTGAACCCGTCACGAAGGCGACGTTTCCGTGCACCGGCCACCTCCTCTGGTAGATGCAGAGTGCCGGCTGCGGGGTGGTGGTGTTCGATGTCGGACCAGAACGCGCCCACGAGCCGACCGACGAGGCTGGTGAGGGTGCTGTAGTCCAGACTCGGCCGGCGCTCGTCCAGATGCCGAACCAGGGCCTCCCGCACGACCTGTTCTTGATGGCGTAGGCGTCGACGAGCAGGTTCTTGTCGGTCTCGATGGCGATCGGGGTGTCCTCGGGTGTACCTCCGTTCTCCGCAATCAGGCCGAGGAGTTCGTTGAATCCGCAAGCGCCGGTGTCGATCCGGGCTCGGTCAATGATCCGGCCCGTCTCGTCGGCGAGCGCAATATCGTGGTGGATTTCGGCCCAGTCGATTCCGCAGGTGATGCCCATCTGCTGCCCTTCCTTGTCGGCGTTCCCCGTCGGCGAGCTTGGGGGTGGTGCGGCAACCTAATGGACAGCGCTCGGAGGCGCGGCATCTCACAAGCCGATCACGTACCCCGGCGACTGGCAGGGTCACCGTCTACGTTCAGACCTCACACGCAGTCCGTGTCATCAACAGCAGTGATCAACCTGTCAGCAGCTCACCGCTTCAGACTGCACCCGGATCGGTAAAATCTCAGGGACCTCCTGCCAGTCGCTTTTTCGTGTCGGAACGGGATCCGACTCTCCCATTAGGTGAAGTCTGCGACCCACCACTGGTCCGGACGCTGCGGTGCGTCCCAGTTCCGCTCGATCAGATCGGGGTGCCGCGGTGCCCGATCGTCTCGCTTCGTGGTGATCGTGCGGTGTGTGCCGCGCACGGCTCCGGCGATCCCGCAGATTCGCGTCAGGCGGGCCACTTGATCGCGGCCCATGTCGTGACCAGCGCGTTTCATCGCGTGCCACATCTTGCGGACACCGTAGACCCGCTTGTTGGCCACGTAGACCGTGTGGCCGGGGCGATGCTGACGCCGTGCTCGGTGAGCACGGCGCAGATCGGGTCGACCGAAGAATCGGGAACGGTAGTCGACGATCACCGCAGTCGGCGTGGGGGCACCTCCCGCTTGCGGGGGACGGCCTCCGCCGCCGCGAAAAACGCACTCGCGGTTTTCAATATCTCATTGGCCCTGCGTAATTCGGATACTTCCCGGCGAAGCCGAGCGAGTTCCTCTGACGCGTCCGGTTCTGGAGACGCAGCCCCGGGCGGGGCCGCTTCGTCCCGCTCGATCCAGTTCCGCAGCGTCGCCGGCGCGATGCCGAGCAACTCACCGACGTGGCGACAGGCGGCGATCTTCGGGCCGCCGTGCTCGTCGAGCCGGTCCCGATACATCCGGACGGCCCGTTCCTGGGTCTCGGCGTCGTATTTCTTCGGTGCAGGCATGACCAACATTCTCCTTGTTGGATCAACAGCCTCCACTCGATCCAGGACGGTTCATATGGGGCCATGACCCAGATGGGCGCCGATCCCCGGAAGCGAGACTGACCGTGGTGCATGGCGCGAGATCGTGGTCCGGCGTGGCCGTACCCGGGATCGACGTTCTGCGGTTGAATGGGCGGTATGGTCGTCCGCGGTGGAGCAGCTGTGGCAGGCATTGTCCGAGAACGAGTTGGCGTTGGTGTGTGTCCGGGGCCCGCAGTGCGAGTGGGCGGATCTGATTGCCTTCGGGGATAACGCGTCTGGGGAGCTGACCTGGTTGGCCCGGAAGGCCAGTCAGGAGTAGGGGGAGGAGCCCACCGCGTGTTCTGGGTTCGCTTCCGTATCGGGCAGTGATGTTGGCTGACGAAATGCCCGGAAATTGAGGCAGATTGCAGTGGCCACTGTGAGTCAGTCGTTCGGGTGCAGGAGGGTCAGCGCCAGCCGTGGGCACAGCCGCACCGCGTCGCGGGCGTCGGGTTGCAGTTGCGCGGGGATGCCGGGTTCGGGTGTGTGGTTTCGGGGGAGTGGGTAGCCCCAGTCGTCGCGGTCGAGCACGCTCGGGAGCAGTTCGGTGCACAGTCCGCGCCCGTCACAGCGGGTCCAATCGATATGCAGGCGCAATGCCGGTCGGCGCGAGCTGGTCATCGCGGGTTCACCAGGTTCCGGGGCTCTCGCTCGAGGTAGGCGGCTTCGCAGGTCCCGCGCAGGTGCAGTTCGACGTCGTGGCTGAAGGTGGACATGGTGGAGCGCAGGAAGCGGGCTGTTCCGTCGGGATGTTTGCATGCGCCGCGGCCCTCGACCAGCGCGGCCAACCGCGTGATCTCGCCGACGCTGTCCGGCCGGGGCTGCCGGTAGGCGAGGTCGGTGAGGATGTTCGCGAGTGCGGGTAGCCCGTTGAGGCAGGGCCCGCATTGGCGGGCGCTCTGGGCCGCCAGATAGGTGACGATGTCGGCGGATCGGCGAAGGCCGCATTCGTCCCTCGTGAGAATCTGGACGACCCCAGCGCCGGGGGCAGAACCTAACGGGGACAACGACATGCGTGAGAAATCCGCATGCGCCGCGTCCGTCGCGGAGATCCAGGTGCCGTGGTACCCGCCGAGCAGCAGTGCCCGCACGTCGGCGGGGCCGATGCTGGTGTGGTCATCCAGCAACCGGGCCAGGGCCATCCCGGTCGGGACCTCGACCACACTGGGCGCTGCGGCGCAAGAGAGGGTCACCAGCATGGTCCCGGGTTCGGACTGATCGCCCACCCCGCGGAACCAGTTCGGGCCGTAGCGAGCGATCAGCGCCACGTGGGCAAGGGTTTCCACGTTGTGTACCAGTGTGGGCCGGCCGCGTAGTCCGGACCGGGTGAGGCTGATGGGGTGGTCCCGCGGGATCGCGGGGCGGCCCTCGATCGCGTTGACGACAGCGGATTTCTCGCCGGCGAGGAACGTGTCGGGAGCCTCGGTGAGCTGCACCGGCAGCCGGTCCCAGCCGACGGCGCGCCGTTCGGCGACGGCTCGGCGCACTGCCGGCATGACGTCGGCCGACGTGTAGAGGTGGGCCTCGCGGGCTCCGACGGCTGCGGCGGTCAACGCGAGACCGTCGAGCACGAGGTGCGGTGCGTGCTCGAGCAGCACAGCGTCCTTGCTGCTGGCGGGTTCACCTTCAGCGCCGTTGGCTATCACCACGGGCCGGCGGCCGGCTACGGCACCCATCTTGCTGCCGGTCGGGAACCCGGCCCCGCCGCGGCCGCACAGGCCGGACTCGACGAGTTGGCCGATCAGCTCGTGTGGCCGGGGCAGTGGTCCGAACCGGGCCGCGTGGCGGGGCAGATCGGGGCCGTCGGCGGCCAGTAGCCTGCGGTCCCCAGGCGGGGTCGGTGCGTCGCGGTCGCCGGTGCCCGAACTTGCGGACAAGCGCATGTGGTCAGTCGAGGTGGTCATCGGATCCTTTCGGCCCGTACTTGGTCGTACTCCACGAACTCCCTGCGTAAACGCCACGCCACGCCGCCGGTGACGGTGCACGTGCACAGGGCGGCGACGACGAGTAGCCATGGCTGCCCGGAGTCGGTGCCGTTCCCGAGGCCGTGGATCAAAGCGATCGGCCACAGCCCATAGGTGGCCCAGTGCACGAGCCGGAAGGACCGGGGACCGAGCCGGTGGCGGAGCAGGCTGGTCGCGACGATCGCGGCCAGCAGGTCGACTGCGAGGGTGCCCAACCCGAGCCAGAACGGTCGGTAGGCGCCCAGGAACGGCACTACGAAGTCGACGAGCCGCAACTGGGCGTGCGGATCGGCGAGCAGGGTCAGCAGGTGAATGCCGACCAGCGCGGTTCCGAGCAGGGCGGCGGTGCGGTGTAGCTCGGAGACCCCGAACCGCGGCCACGGGCCGAGCGGGCGCCCGGAGCGGGTCACGATGCCGGTGGCGACTGCGACCGTGAGCAACACCAGCGCGGTGATCCCGGCTCCGCGGCCGAGCGCCCACAGCGCTTGATCCATCTCGGCGGGGGCCATCAGTCGGCCCTGCGCGGGTCGTCGGGCCAGCCGCCGATCGTGCGCACCCGTCCGCTGCTGTCGACCAATCGGGCGGGAAGGCCCAGCCGGGCGAGCCAGTCGACGGCCGCGTGGCCGCGGACGAGCGATGCCGTGGTGAGGGTGTTCGCGGCCAGGCACGAGCTGGTGGCGACGCTGACCGTGCGCCAGATCGGGTCTGCGGGGCGTCCGGATCGTGGATCTAGCACGTGATGAACCTGTCTGCCCGCGTGGATCCACCGCCGTTGCAGGGTGCTCGAGGTCGCCAACGCTGCACCGGCAGGCAGCGACACGCGACAGGCGGGTTCGCCGGGGCCGTCCTGGACCAGTAACTGCCACCCGCCGGCAGGTGCCGGCCCCGCGGTGGCGATATCCCCGCCGAGGCTGACCAGCACCCCGCAGCCCAGATTCTGGGTCACCAGCCGGGCGCACTGGTCGGCGGCGGCAGCCTTGGCGGTGGCACCGAGATCGAGCTGCACACCATCCGGAACGGTGACCGTCCGGTCCTGCAAGGTCACCATCGACCATTCGGCCGGACGGACGAGTACCGCCCGGACCGGGGTGTTCATGTTGTCGATCAGGGCGAAGTCACGGTCGTAGCCAAGATCCACGAGCGCGGCGCCGATGGTCGGATCCACGTCCCCGTCCGTGCGATCGGCGGCGGTCAATGCGTCCCGCAACAGGTCGGCGAGCAGCACGCTGACTTCGGTCGGCTGGCCGCGTCGTCTGGCGAGCAGGGTGAGCTCGGAATCGGTGCGAAAGCGGCTGCAGGCGAGTTCGACCGCCGCGAGATGGTCGGCGACCAGCACCCGCGCCTGTGCCAGCCGCTCCGCATCGGTGACCACCAGCCGCGCCTGGGTTCCCCACAGCCGCCACACCGCCGCGGCCACGCCCCCGTCGTCGCACTCGTAGCTCTCTTCCAACTCGACGATGCCGTCCATCACGACCCGCTCGAGGAGGCGTGATGGTGACCGGATCCGGTCGACAGCCGTGGCGCGGTACCGAATACCCCACTCTCCGAGCCCGTGGCGCCGGTCCCGGAATCGGGGCCAGCAGTCGAGGACGAGGCGCCGGGCCGATCGGAGCCGCCGGTACCGGGCGCGGTCATCACCGACCCGGTCGTCGCGGTAGTGCCGGCTGTCGGTGAGGTATGGGTGTCGGCGAACGCCATCGCTGCTCCGCCGATCGTGCCCGCCACGCTCAATGCCACCAGTGCCTTCGTCGCGACGCGGACGTTGCGGCGACCCTGCTGCGGTGATGCCATAGCCCGACCCTTTCGACCGTCCCGATTTCGTCGTAGCCCACACGTCGTGCAAATGAGCCCGTGGTATTCATGGTGCCGACCGTTTCTCGGAGAATTCTCAGAACGACGGTGGCAGGCTCGGGCCATGACAGATATCCACCCGCCGGCCGAGGTGTTGCTCGTCGAGGACGATCGCCAGCTCGCAGCCATGCTGACGGCGCTGCTGGCCGAGGAGGGGTACCGGGTCGAGGTGGCGGGTGACGGGCAGATTGGACTGCATCTCGGTCTGACTCGACACTTCGATGCGCTGATCATCGATCGAGGCCTACCGGTGCTCGAGGGACTGGACTTGCTGCGGGCACTGCGGTCGAAAGGGGTGGGCACCCCGACGCTGGTGCTCACCGCCCGCGGCGCGGTATCCGACCGGGTGGCCGGTCTCGACGCGGGAGCCGAGGACTATCTGGTCAAACCGTTCGAGATCCCGGAATTGCTAGCCCGGATCAGGGCGCTGCTACGTCGGCACACCGACATCGCACGCTCGCTCCCGGTCGGCGATCGTCGACTGTTTCTGGCGAGCCGGACCGTCGTCGACACCGCCGGAGCTCGCGAGGAGGTGGAGCTGTCCGAGCGTGAATGCGCGCTGCTCGCGCTGCTGGCCGCCGCCCCGGACCAGGTGTTCACCCGACCGCAGCTGCTCGAGCGGGTCTTCGACCGCGCGGACACCGTCGGTATCGTCGACACCTACGTGTACTACCTCCGGCGCAAACTCGGCCGCGAGGTCATCCGCACGGTGCACGGTGTCGGCTACCGGTTGGGTGCACCATGAGATTCCGCCGCGGCAGCACCTCCGCGGGACCGGCCGCCGACCAAGTGTTGCTGCGGCGCACCGGCCGCGTCGCCGCGCTGCAGGCCGCACTCGCACTCGCAGTGGTGTTGATGCTGATCGGCGCGGTCGCATTCCTGTTCGACATCCACGTGCAGAACAAAGAAATCAGCGGGCAACTGTCCGCCGTGGTCGCCAGCGCCGACGACGTCACCGATGCACCGCCGGGCACGGCGCTGGCGATCCGCGCGCCGTCGGGAAACGTCGCTGTCAGCGACCACGCCCCCGCTGCAACCGAACGCCTGCTCGACGCGCCCCCCGGATATTCCGACGTCCGCGACGGAGGGTCCGAATACCGGGCGCTGGTCGCCGACCGTGACGGCACCCGCGTCGTCGCGCTGCTCGACCTGACCCCGTGGCAGACCGGACGCCAGCGGTTGCTGATTGCGTTGGCCGCGGCCGAGATTGCCGGCGTGATCGGCGCCACCGTGGTCGTGGTGATGCTCTCCAAGCGGGCAATCCGCCCCCTCGCCACGGCCCTGTCGCTGCAACGCCGTTTCGTCGCCGACGCCTCCCACGAGTTGCGGGCACCGCTGACTCTGCTCCACACCCGCGCCCAACTCGCGGCCCGGCGGGCCGACCAGCAAGGCGTCGACGAAAAGCTGCGTGAGCACCTACACGGCCTTGTCGCCGACACCCGAACCCTCGGCGAGGTTGTCGAGGACCTGCTGCTGGTGGCGTCACTCGAGTCCGGTATCGGTGTCCCGGGCCAGGAGCGGGTCGACCCGATCGCCCTGTGCGAGGACGTACGCGCCGGCGCCGCCGCGTACGCCGAGAGCCTCGGGATCGGACTCGACATCGAGGCTCCTCTCCGCGAGAACGCCGCAATAATTGGTTCCCGATCTGCGCTGCGGCGCGCGCTGATTGCCCTGATCGACAATGCTCTCGCCCACGAGAAACCCGGAGGCCGTGTGCTCCTACGCGTCCACCAGGACACCAAGTCGGTGTCGGTGTCCGTCACGGACACCGGTGTCGGGCTCGACCCCCACACCACCGAACAGTTGTTCACCCGGTTCGCGCACGGCGACGGCCACACCGCCGGGGTGCGCCACTACGGGATCGGGCTGGCCCTGGTCCGGGAGATCGTCACCGCTCACCGCGGCCACATCACCGTCGGTGGCGCCCCCGGCCGCGGCGCCACCTTCACCCTCACATTCCCTGCAGCACCCGCATAGCGATACCGGTGTCAATCGTCGCGATCTCGGCGAGCAGGCGGTGGGGTCCACGTGAACGGTGATGTGGTGGAGGCTCTCTCGGCAGTGAAGGCCAGGATGCGGTTATCGCGGCGGCACCCGGCCCCGTTGTGATCATGCACGTCAACCCGTCCGGCGGGTGCGCGGCCGCCGAGGCCTAGCGGCTGCTACGCCATAACTGCGTTTCGGAAGGTGGCCGGCGACACGCCGCAACGGCCGAACCGGAACCGCTCGGCCACCCACTCGACCGAATCGACATCGTCTACCAGCATCTGCATGAGGTTCAAACTCATGGTCCCCTGAACACCCAACGCTCCGGACTCACTGTGCCGCAACCACTCCTGACATCTGGGTATCAGGAACCTCCGTTTCATCGTGCACTGATCCGGCGGTAGCCGTAAGCCGATCCGCTTGCGGACCACCTACCAGCATTTAGCGCGGGGGGCGTTGAGGCGGGTATTGCATTGGCGGGGGTGGCCGGTTGGCACCGGCGCGGCGGACCGCGGTGGCGATCAGAGTGGCGATGCCTGCGATGACCAGCACGATGCCCGTGCCGATAGCCAACAGCAGGTAGGCGAATTGGCCGGCTGTGACGTACTCACCGATGCCGTAGCGAACATCGGAGGGGGCCCCGGAACAGTTGATCGTGTAGACGCCGCCGTCTTTGACGGTGAAGGAAAACGCCGGTCGCCACTGGGTAACGGGGATGTTGAAGTGGGACCGGCTCAGGTGCGGCGTGTCCTCCCGTGTGGGGAACGGTTTATCGGCGCGCACAACGGTGCACTTGATATTGCTGTCGGACGTCGTGTTGGTGTACATCGTGTTCGTGTAGATAGTTTTCGATCCACCGGCGGCCACGTGCACCACCGTGGCTTGGTCGTTCCCGAAGCTGTGGTCGTCGGTCGGGGCCCTGCCAGTCAGTTGAACCGCAAAGACGACGGAAGCGGCGATGGCGACGAGCACGCCGATCGCGGTGAGCGCCGCGCCGACTGCGTATCCAAAACTGCGCGGGCGCTGTTCAGGTGACATGGCGTTCGCTCCTTCCCCCCGGAATGTTATTCGAGCTATTCACGTCATGGGGCCTTAACGGCCGACCGCCCACGGCCAAGTCGCCATACGTCCCGCAGGTCGAACCGCTGCCGGAACGCCACGGCGCCGGATATTCGCGGTCATCCCTGTCCACGCCAGGGCGGGTTGCCGGGGGCTCACGGAAACGATCCGGCAACTGCTTGACAACGCTCGTACCGAACGGATGAAGAGGGTCGGGGCGGTTGCGTGGCAGCGGATCTCGCAGATCACCACCTCCGGATGGCCGGGCGGGCTGTTCGGTCGTCGCGACGCCCTGATCCTGACCTTGGTGGCCGGCGGGCTGGGATTCGAGGACGTCGCCGGACTGCGCCGCACCAACGTCACCCTGGGAACGAGGCGCTGATCGTGCGGGTAGGGGAGCGGTGGATCCGCACTTCCGACGGCGACGGCCAGGTGTGCGTGATGGCGGTGGATGGGCGGTAGCGGAGGTGCTCGGTTTCCTCGACCGCTACCCGAGTACTTGGCCGCTCGCTGGGGGTCTCGACCACGACGGCGCGACTCTCCTCCTTCATCGACGGCTTGGCCCAGCCGGTCCTGGGCTGGGGTCGGGTAGTCGGCGCACGCACGAATCCAGAACGGAGGCGCTCGCACCTTCGGCTGTCCGGTACGACATCGGTTTTTTACCTTTTACGACAGTGGGTAGCGGTCTGGTCCCGCAGCCACGCGACCTGCAGCGTCCAGAGCGCGGTCGGTGAGATGGTGGGGAGAAATCTGTGCGGCTCCGGTGGCATCTGGGACGGGAAGTCAGCAGACCCTTCATCGTCGAGATCGAACACGGCGAGAGCCCATGTGCACGCCGGACCGGGTGTGTATGCGATCAACGATCTCTCAATTCGGGCCGGCGCGGCATCGGGCCACGCGTAAATCGTTGCCTTACACGCCACTACATCCGCCCCGGAGTTGAACCGACCGGGACGGACGTGGTGAAGCGCGCACGGTATCAGCAGTACCAGTACGTGGTCGTATAGCCGTCGTCATACCAGCAGACGTAGACGTCGTCGGCGTGGCGCGGCGTGCCGGCCGATGCTGCGTTTGCCGCTCCGACACCTCCGATGATGGACAGGCCGATAATCGAAAGCAGCATCGACGAGCGGACGAGATGACGGATGCGGTGGATGAACATGGCGGACACTCCTGATGAACGGGCTGGATTGACAATGCAAGATTCCGCCCCGCCCCTTGCCGAACCCTTATCAAGTTCTTATGCGGCGGATGTGTCTGCAGACGGGCCGGCGACCCTCGGGTGCGCCCGGGGGTTGCCGGCAACCAAGAACAGGGGACCAGGATCATCAGGCGTCGGACCCCAGCCTGGTCCTGCCGGTGTCCATCAACGGTCCGCACGGGCGCCGTCACGCGGCCGTTCTTGTTCGGGCAGCGCGGTGCTCACCGCCGCGAACTGCACGTGATTGGGGATTTCCCCGTTCCGTGGCCCGGGATGCTTTGCCCCGGCGTTCAAGAATTCGCCAAGGATTCGATCAGGCCGGTCTCCCAAGCTTTCCCTTGTCAGTTCCCCCCGACGAGACAAGGAACGTACATCATGTCCATCACCCGCATCACCACCGTCGCCCGCACGCTCACCCTGGCCGCTATCATCGGCGTGAGTGCCCTCGGTGCTGCCACGGTCGCCAACGCCCAACCCGCCACGTCGATGTCCTCCCAGGACGTGACGTTCCTCGAAGGTATGGCCGACGAGGGGATCACATTCACCACTCCCGATGCCGGGGTCGAACTCGCCCAACACATCTGCGGCGAATTCGGTAGCGGTGCCAGCTTCGAGGAGGTTGCCGCCGAAGGTTTGGAACACTCGTCCCTGTCCGCCTACGACGTCGGCTACGTCATCGGTGGTTCGGTGGCGGTGTACTGCCCCTGGTACACCGACGAGCTCCCCGCCTGACGCCGGCGCGTGCGGTTCGTGCCGTAAGTGGGGTGCGGAGCCGTTGCTTGATCAGGAAGTCGGTCCGTTGCTTGATCAGGAAGTCGGTACCGCCCTTGCGACCGGCGGACGATGTTGTGGGGGCGGCCGGACCATCCAGTTCGGCGCCCGTATTACTCGGATGCCGAGTTATAATAATGGCCCATCCGGGTAGTCTGCGGGATGTCGGACCGAGCGTCCGTATTCGCGTACGAGTAGGTCGGCCATTCGTGGTGCGCGCCGCCATCGGTCCACGAGGCGTTCTCAAAGGACAACGGCGACATCCACCGTGACGCGTACAAGGGCGACCTATTAGTTCGTTCCGGGAAAGGTAGTGGGGTGGTCCTCGCGTGATAGGCAGGCTGGGTCCGTGGGCGTGAGGGAGCACGATTTGGTGCCCGGTGAGATGTTCGCCGGCTACATGATCGAGCGAGTGCTGGGTATCGGCGGGATGGGCACGGTCTATCTGGCGCGGCACGGGAGTCTGCCCCGCAGCGTCGCGGTGAAAGTCCTCGACGGGACGGCCGACGATTTCATGCGTGCGCGGTTCGTGCGCGAGGCGGAACACGTTGCTCGACTCGAGCACCCCAATATCGTGACCGTCTACGATCGAGGTTGCGAAGGAGACCGGCTCTGGATCGCCATGCAGTACGTGGCAGGAACGGACGCGGCGGAGCTGCTGCGCCGGGGGGCGCTGCCACCGGATTTGGCAGTTCACATCGTGGCCGAAATCGGACATGCCCTCGACTTCGCACATGAGCAAGGGGTCCTGCATCGCGATGTCAAGCCGGCCAACGTCCTGCTCGCCGGGCGACCAACCGGTGCCGGGGTGTCGCGTGTCTTGCTGACGGACTTCGGGATCGCGAAAAACTTGGACGAGACTCGGCATCTGACCAAGACGGGCATGCTCGTGGCCACCCTGGTGTACGCGGCGCCGGAGGCTCTTGTGGCAGGCGTCGAACTCGATCCCCGTGCCGACGTGTATTCGCTCGGTTGCATGCTCTTCCAGTTGTTGACCGGTCGACTCCCGTATCCGGGGACGGCGCGTGAGGTAGTCGATGCCCATCTCAACAAGCCGATCCCGCGGCCGACCCTGCTGCGCCCCGGTCTTCCCGATGCGTTGGATCCGGTCATCCGACAGGCGTTGGCGAAGGACCGCGATGCGCGGTTCGACAGTTGCGGTGCATTGGCGGACGCAGCGCGCAGCGCCCTCTCGTCCCCGCGCATGGTGCCCGGGGGGAAGGAGATCCGGACCCCTCAGGTGCCGCCGGTACCGTACCGGATCCGCTCCGAGGCGCCTCCGCCCCAGGTTCGTGCCGCAACACCCGCATCCCGGGTGCGGGTCGACACCCCCGGGCCACACCGGAATTCCCAAGGCGGAGGTCGGCCGGAGAGCGCCCGTGCGGGCGTGAGCGTTCGTCCGATCCGCTGGTGGAGACGACCGACGACGATCGTGGTCGGTCTGATCGCCGCGATGATCGTCTTGGGAGCGGGGGTGGGCGCGATCGCCGTCTATCTCGCTTCGCCGCATCCGGCCGCCCGGACTCAGACGGTGCTCGACTTCACCGGATTGTCCGGACCGCAGGGGGTCGCGGTGGATGCGGACGGGAACGTGTTCGTCGCCGATTCGTCGAACAACCGCATTCTCGAACTGGCGAAAGGCGCGTCCACCCAGACCGTGCTGCCCTTCAGCGGGCTCGACGACCCGCTGGCGGTGTCGGTGAACGCCCGCGGGAACGTCTACGTCGCTGACACGGGCAACAATCGGATCCTCGAACTCGTATCCGGATCCTCCACTCCCACGACACTGCCGTTCACCGGACTCGATGAGCCACTGGGTGTTTCGGCCACCGAGGCCGGGGACGTTTTCGTCGCGGATGGGGGTAACAATCGGGTGCTCGAGCTGGCATCTGGCACGTCCGTCCCGACCATCCTGCCGTTCACCGGACTGAACCGGCCCACCGATGTCGCCGTGAGCGGTGCGGGAGACGTCATCGTTCCCGACTCGCGGAATCATCGGGTGCTCGAGCTGGTGACCGGTACGTCCGTCCCGACCACGCTGCCGTTCACGGACCTCGGTGCGCCGAATGCGGTGGCGGTCACCGATGGCGGCGATGTGCTCCTGACCACCCTGGACTCCAACGACGTGGTCGAGCTGGCGGCAGGTTCGTCAGCCCCCGCAATCTTGCCGTTCACGGGCCTCGATCAACCCGCCGGAATCGCGGCGGACGACGCGGGTCACGTCTACCTGTCCGACCTCGGTAACGATCGTGTGCTCGAGTTGGCGTAACACCATTGGTCCACTCGGCACCCGGCAAGCCTCGGCGTGCTCTACGCGGTGGTCTTTCCGTTCTGCGGTCGAGAGGCCAGTGGTTTCGAGTTCGGGCGGACCCGGCTGTTGATGGCAGCGCTGGCCTCGGTGATGAAGTGATCGATCGTGCGCTGATCGGCGGGGGCCATCGTGTGGTAAACCTCGCCGAGCATCCCGCCGAGTTCCCCATAGATGCGGCTGAATTCATCGCTGCCGTCGTCGCTCAACGAAATGAGCCGCTTGCGGCGGTCGGTCGGATGCGGAACCCGTCGGGCGTACCCGGCCTGCTCGATCCGATCGACGAGTTCGGTAGCGGAGGCGCTGGTGATCGTCAGCTCGGCGGCGAGTTCGCTCGCGGTCATGGGCCCGTTGACATAGAGATGGCCGAGGGCCACGGTCTCGGTCACGCCGATGCGAAGGTGACCGCGTGCCGTGCGACCGCGATACCGCTCCACCGCCAGGACCAAGTCGCGGACGGCCAGCGCCAAGCGAATGTCGCGTTCCATGGTTGCCAGACTACCCGGGTTCGTCCAGGTCCCCGTGCCTTCAGGATTCCTTGTGTCTCGGATGCCGAGCTATTAGCATCGGGTGGTAGCGCAACGACTTTGTTGGCCTCACGCGTGAAGCGATCTAGCGACGGAGGGGAATCTGGGCGGGAGCTTCATCTGAACGTCGTGGTCATGCCCGCCGCAACACCCGTCCTGCGCTGATCGCGTGCACGGTCGCCCAGGCGACAGACGCCACCGCTCGACCCACACTCCCCGTTCCCTTATCGATCACGATGTTCGCCGGCGAGAGGCCGCCTGCGAACATCGCGTCGAGCAAAGGGAGTGCAACGATGAGCAGCACCTCGCAGGGATCACGGATCGGTACCCAGTTCGGGCACTACCATCTCAAGAGACTTCTCGGCAAAGGCGGTATGGGCGAGGTCTACGAGGCATACGACCTCGACAAGGACCGCACCATTGCGCTCAAACTCCTCCCCGACGCCATGGCCGAGGATCCGGTCTTCCGAGAACGTCTTCGCCGCGAATCGCACGCCGCCGCCCGCCTGCAGGAACCGCATGTCGTGCCGATCCACGACTACGGCGAAATCAATGGGGTGCTGTATATCGACATGCGCCTGGTGCAGGGCACCGACCTCCGCTCGCTGTTGACCCGCTACGGGCCGTTGGCCCCACCGCGGGCGGTCGCCATCATCAACCAGATCGCCTCCGCCCTCGACGCGGCCCACGCGGACAAGCTCGTCCATCGCGATGTGAAACCCGAGAACATCCTCGTCACTCGCGACGACTTCGCCTACCTCGTCGACTTCGGGATCGCGAACACTGCCAGCGACGAGAAACTGACCACGCTGGGAACTGCTGTCGGCACCTACGACTACATGGCCCCCGAACGGTTCGAGGGCGACGGCAGCGACGTCACCTATCGCGCCGACATCTACTCGCTGGCGTGCGTGCTGCACGAATGCCTGACCGGCGCGCGGCCGTATCCGGCGGACAGCATCCGGGTGAAGATCACCTCACACCTGTTCGAGCCACCGCCCCGCCCGAGCGTGGCGCGCCCCGGCGTGCCGGCGGGTTTCGATGCCGTCATCGCCCGCGGCATGGCGAAGGACCCGCAGGACCGCTACGCCACCGCCGGCGATCTCGCGCTCGCAGCACATGACGCCCTGAGTGCCGGCGATCAGGACGAGGCCGCCACCCTCATCGAGAGGACACAGGCGACGGTGAACGAGCCCGGCCCCGAGGGCGGCGCCGGACGGGTGCCGACGCCCCCACCCGTATCGCAGACGCCGCCGCCCGGAGGCACTCCGCCGCGACAGGCTCCCGCGCCACCGACCTACGTCGATACTCCGATACCGCCCCCGTACGGCACTCGCACTCCGGGACCGCCGCCATACGGCACCCACACTCCGGCACCGCCGTACGGCACACCACCGCAGGACTACGGTGGACCGGATTCGAACGCCGCGACCCGGATCGACTCGTATCCACAGGGCACCGGACACGGCGCGGCCGTCGGTCCCCAGGGGTGGGACAACACTCACGTGGGTCCACCTCCAGGGTGGGGTGGAACAGAACAGGGGAAGCCTCCACCACCGGGTTCGTCCAAACGGTTGTGGATTGTCTTCACCGTTGCCGCGCTCGTCGTTGTCGCGGCCGCGGCCGGCGTCGCGTTGTGGCTCGCGAAGCCACCGCCCGCCCCTTCGTCACCCGCACCGGTTCCCGCACCGGCGTCAGCCCCCCCGACGGTCCCGGAGCAGACCGGACAATTCACCGCTGCCGATCAGCGGCTGATGACGGTCATGCCGACCGGTTACGGCGAATTCAATTGCCAATCGGAGCAGCCGACTGCCGATGAACTGGCCTCCCTCTCCTGCCAGCCGAATCAAGCCACCGGTGCGCCGTCTGCGCGCTTCTTCCTGTTTCCCGATGTGGCGACTCTGCAGGGGCATTATGACAACGTCGTTAGTGGAACGTCTGAAACCAAAGTCATTTCCTGCCCGAACGGCAATGGCCCCGGCCCCTACCAATCGCACGGTCAACCCCAGGATGTCGGCCAGATGGCGTGTTTCATGTCCTCCGACACTCCTCCGGTGCCCGCTATCGTCTGGACGAATGAAACCGATCTGGCGATGGGAACGATCTTCGCTGAGGACGCCAACAGCATGACACCGGTGTACCAGTGGTGGACGAATCAGGGAGCATTCGAATAGGACAGCCGCGACCGATGCGTTCGCACGACGTAGCATCTGCACTCGACCGTGTCATCGGGCGACCCGACGGCGGGAATCCACTCGGCCGAGCAGCAGGGCGAGCACCACGCTCATGGTGAGGGCGAGGACGCCGCAGACCGCGAGATCGGCCAGCCAGGTCCCGGGCGTGTGGCGCCACAGCGGGTCGTCTGCTCCGGGGGATCCGGGCGTTGCCGCCAGGTCGACGGTGGAGGCGGCCATCGCGTAAGTCCACCGCGACGGTGAGAGCCAGGACAGTTGTTCGAGGGGAACACGCCCGTGCAGCGGGAACAGGCCGCCGCAGAGGATGAGTTGAGCCATGACCACGAGCACCAACAGAGGCATGCCCCGGTCGGCGTTGTCGATCAAGGCCGAGATGAGCAACCCGATGATCATCGACGTGACGGTCACCGCGATCACCGCGACGGCGATCTCGGCTTCACCGGATCCCAGCAGGGAGGCGTCGTCCGGACCCGGCCGCCCGACGGTTCCCAGGATCCCGAGAACCAGTCCTTGCAGGCCGGTGATCACGGAGAGCACCGCGAGCTTGGAGGCTAGATAGGCGTTGCGGGACAGACCGATTGCGTGTTCCCGCCGGTAGATGGCCTGTTCCTTGACGATCTCGCGGACCGATGCTGCGCAGCCCATCAACGCGCCGCCGATGATCAGCAAGACGAGTAGCTGGCCCGGCTCATTCGAGTGTTGGGCCGCTGCCTGGGTGAGCGAGAGCCCGGCCGTGCCGGGAACCGCGTGTGTGAACAGGCTGAGCAGCAGCGGCAGAGCCACCAGGAACACCGTGTATTGGCGGTCGGCGGCGATGACGGCCAGGTAGCGACGGCACAGGATCGCGAATTGGGTGAGCGCGGATTGTTGAGCGGCCGGGTCCTCCGGTGGTGACCGGTGCGGGGGAGGTGCGGATGGGGAATCCGTCTGGTGCGGGCCGATGTACGCCGGGTACAGAGGCGACTCCCGGAAACGGGCGGCCCAATCGGTGACGGTGTCGTGCTCGAGCAAGGTGAAGAGGTCGGGGAAGTCCTCGCAGCGGAAGTAGGTGAGCGCTTCCCCGGGCGGCCCGAAGAAGGCGAGCCGGCCACCGGGGGCGAGGACGAGGAGCCGATCACACAGGTCGAGTTGGGAGACATTGTGCGTCACGACGACCACCGATCGACCCTCGTCGGCCAAGGCACGCAGCGTCTGCATTACCGACTTGTCGTACCCGGGATCGAGTCCGGAGGTCGGTTCGTCGAGGAACAGCAGTGATGGTTTGGTGAGCAATTCCAACGCAACGCTGGTGCGTTTGCGTTGTCCACCCGAGAGGCTGGTGATGCGCTGATCCGCCTGGCTGGTCAGGCCGAGTTCGTCGAGCACCTCGTCGATGCGCTGCTGCCGGGCCGCGGCGGACACGTCCTGCGGGAACCGCAGCCGCGCCGCGTAGTTCAGTGCGCGGCGCACCGTGAGCTGGGTGTGCAGAATGTCGTCTTGCGGAACGAAACCGATGCGGTGTCGCAGTTCCGGGTAGTTCGCGTACAGATCGCGACCGGCATATCGCACGGTTCCACTGGTGGCCGGCCGGAATCCGGTGAGAGCATTGAGGAGTGTGGATTTGCCGGCCCCGGTCGGACCCACCACCGCAAGCAGGCTGCGCTGTCCCAACGTGAACCCTACGTCCGTCAGCAAGATACGCCCGTTCGCAGTAACCGACTCCAGGCCGGTGGCCTCGAAGGAAACGTCACCGGTGTCAACGTATTCCTCGAGTCGATTGCCGTTCAGGCGCAGCAGTTGATGACCGACGCCGATCACATCCGGTGAACCGATGGGCGCGTGCGGCACCCGAGTTCCGTTGACGTAAGTTCCATTGGCGCTGTCGAGGTCGACGATTTCCCACCTCCCGCCCGAGTGTCGCAGCTCCGCGTGGTGGCGGGAGACCAGCAGGTCGTCGAGGATCACGTCGTTGTCGACGGTGCGGCCGATCCTGATTCGAGGTTGCTCGATGCGATGCACGGCGGTGGGTGGCCGCGGTGCAGGCCCACCCGGGGACTGTGTGTGCGCAGTTTCCGGTGGTGGTGTCGCAGGTAAGGGACGAAGGTGCAGGGTCACGCCGTGGGAGGGGTTTCCGAGCACGACCGTTGTGGGGCCGTGGACGGATACCTGATCGACCCGATGCCCGTCCAGAAAGATGCCGTTTCGGCTGTGATTGCTCAAGGTCCAGCCGTTCGGTGTCGTGGTCAGGGTGGCATGCGACCGGGAGATGCGCGGATTGGCCAACTGCGCGTCGGCGGTCTCGGATCGGCCGATGGTGAAGTCGTGGCCCGGTGAGGCCCGCCAACGGTGTCCGTCGGCCTGAACTTCCAGTGCGGGTGGCCCGTCTGGTGGGGAGTCGTCGGGGTGCATAAGGCAACTCCGGGAGCACGCGGTGTTCGGTGTGAGGTCCGAGTGCGCCGCAGACAGCCCTGCATTACCGGGCCTCTACTTCGGACCTCCGTGCCAACCGTCGTCGGCGTTTCTCCCGGATCCTTCCTTCGATTTCGAATCGATGGGTATCACGCCGAGGGTCCGAGGTTGGCGCGGGCCGGTTGGGAACCTTGGCACGAGCGGTTACCGTGCAGCCATCACATCACTCGACTGCCTGACAACAAGATTGCCGTAACATATGGCACTCTCATGATACGGAATGGTGAGCGATCGTGGTAGTCGGGAGGCGCAGCCGTGGGCGACCTGCAGGGCGTGCGGATGCCCGGTCGCGGAGTCGACGATCCGCTGCGCCCGGCAGGCATCGAGCCACCACCTAGAGAGTGGTGATCATCTCGTAGTTGCTGGTGCTCCAGGATGCGAGGAACACGTCGAGGCTGATCATCTCGGCGCGGCCGGTGTCGATGCCACTGTCGTTGAGGTAGACCACCCCGGCGATGAGGTCGATGCCGGTGACGACGACGGCGTGATCGGCGGTAGTGTGGTCGCCGCGTTCGTTCCAGATGGTTTCCGCGTTCACCCCGACGATGACTTTCTGACCGGTCACGAGGTCTGCTACGAGTTCATCGATGCCGGTCGTCGCGCTTTCGGCGTAGTCGGTGACGGCGGCGATGTCGTAGTGCGCCAGCAACACGGGAATGTCCTCGGAAGCCGTCCCGCCGGTGGTGATATAGGCGTCCGCGGGTCCGCCGACCGCGTCGCCGGTGTAGATCGGGCCTGGATAGACGGTGCTGGGGGTCCTTTGCGCGACCCCGACGATTTCGGCCTCGGAGGGGGTGCGGCCGGTGACTTCGCCGACGACGTCGGCTACCGCCATCTCCGCGCAGTCGTCACCGTGCTGACGTTGCCAGTATGCGGCCGCTCCCACCGGATCGCCGACCACCACCGAGGCCGACACTGTAGAGACCGCGGCAGGGCTCACGGCGTTCGCAGTTCCGACGAGGCCGAGAGCAGCCAATCCGACGACAGCGGCGGTCAGCGAGGTACGGGTGGCGGTGGCGATCTTGCGGGTAAACACGACGGTGGACCTTCTCTCGTGGTCTTACAGGGGTGTGAAGAAGTGTGGGGTCGGCCGCTTATCCGATCCTGACCAAATCCCTATCCCCGCATCCCGCGATCGTTGCTGACGCCCTCATGAAGCCGGCCCTGGTAGACACGGCACCGGGGACGGCATAATTGATGCCAACCCAACAACGTCGCGCGGCAGCCCGGAGCGAAAAGACTCGGTGATTGGTGTGGAAGAGAACGTCGAGGCCATAAGGGACCGGCTCGATTTCAACGTCCTGGGCGCAGTGGATTTGACCATTGATGGAGTGTCGCAGTCCCTCGGCGGCAGCAAACCGCGCGCCGTTCTCGCGATGCTACTCATTCGGCGCGGTCGTGTAGTCGCGGCCGAGACTCTCGCCGCAGCGGCGTGGGACGACGATCCGCCCCCGGACTACCGGGCCAGTCTGCATGTGATCGTGTCCAAATTGCGCAAAGCCCTCGGCGGCGCCGACGTGAACCCCAAGGCTGTATTAGCCACCGCGACACCGGGATACCGACTGTCAGTGGCGGACGGCGACTACGACCTGGCCCGGTTCCGGGAACTGTCGTCCACCGGTGGCCGGCTCGCCGAGGCCGGACGATTCGAGGAGGCGAGCACCGCGCTGTCCCAGGCCCTGGACGAGTGGAAAGGGCCGGTCCTCGACGATCTACGCGGGCACAGCTTCGCCGATGCGTTCGCCGCTACTCTCGAAGAGGAACTGTTGGCGACCGCATCGGCGCGCACCCAAGCCGAAATTGCCTGCGGTCGTGCCGAAACAGTGATCTCCTCTCTGATCGGCCTGACGAATGAGCATCCACTTCGCGAGCCACTATGGGCCCAACTGATCACGGCCCTCTACCTGGCCGGCCGGCAGTCCGACGCCTTGGACGCATGCCGACGGCTACGCACAACCCTCGCCGACGAACTGGGCATCGACCCGTCCGGACCACTACAAGACCTCGAGAAACGAATCCTGGATCAGGAACCGCTGACCGTGGCGACCGGCGCCATGACGTTGACCTTGATCGAACAACAACAGCGAGTGGCCACCGGTCAGCTCCGCGACCGCGCCGGCACGGCGGTCCCGATCCCCCCGGGTGGTTTACGGATCGGACGGAAGAACACCAACGATCTCGTACTCAGACACCAAAATGTGAGCCGATACCACGCTATCGTCGTGGCCGCCGGGCCGCGATGCGAAATCCGGGACCTGCAGTCGTCGAACGGAACGCTGATCAACGGTGAGCGCATCATCGATTCCGTCGTTCTCAGCCACGGCGACGTGATCCGCATCGGCAGCACCGAATGGTCGTTCGAGGTGGTTGAACCGTAGGACGGTCGGTCGGCACTTCATGTCAGCGCCGGTCAACCGAAAGATGACATGTGACGAGGACCCCCTCAGCTCAGACGCACGATAGTGGCGTCAGCGTTTTCGGGAGCTCGAGGAGGTTCCAGTGACTGTCGTACGAGGGTTCGACGTGGACCGGCAGCAAATCACCTTCGACTATGTAGACACCGCACCGGTCGGGTGCGGTGGGGGCTGATCCGTCCGGCGACGCGGCACACGCTGCGAGTCTGGCTGGCCGAGCACTGCCCCGGCGGGGACGCCGAGACCGCGGTGGAGGGCTACACCGGGTGGCGGTACGTGGTGGACGAGCTGACCGCCGCCGGGGGCGACAGCACAGCTGGCCGACCCGGCCGAGACCGCGGGGCTGCGTGGCCCGAAAACGCGCGAATACCGACCGCGCTGACGACCGGCTGCTGCGCACGCTGCTCCTGGAGGACCGGTTCCGCGGTCGTGGATTCGGCCCGAGCAGGTCCTCGAAGCCCGGACGTTGGGCCGGTTGTGCTGCGCGTTGATGGACGAGCGCCGGCCTGGCAGCAGCGCATCCACGCGCAGCTGTTCCATCAGGGCTGCCCGCCGATCACCGGACTGTTGACCGTGGCCGGCCGCGTCGGGCTCGCCCGGGCCGAGTTGTCGGTCGCGGGAGGCGGCCGACGCCCGTCCGGTGCCGGCTGACGCCGACACCACGGCGGCTAGATTGTCGGACCGCCTCGCGCACGGAGAAAGTCCTTGTTCGACGAATGCAAGACAAGGGCTACCACTACCACCACAAGCCCTAAGCACAGGACTCCGAGAAAGCGGCCGTACCCGCTCGTACTCACTCCAATATTGGTGAGATAGAGAACCACCGCTACTAATGAAGTCCAGAATAGGATTCTGGTGGTGCGGCCCTTCAATGCGGCGGCTCCACCCCATATGAATAACCCGGCAAACACGAGACCGACGGGGGACATGTATAAGGCTGCTGCGACTGCACCTGTCCTGGGATAGTAGTGACTGCTCGTATAGAGCGAAACCAGGCTGGCGATCATGTTCAGAGCAGCCATCACAAATGCGATGACCGCTGCGGCGATGACGGTCCCGCGGCGCCGGGCGGTGCTGTGGCCGGCATGCGGCAGCGGGCCGTAGCCCGAGCCTGGAGCATTGTTGGGCGGGGCGGCATACGCCGGTGGCGGCGTTCCGTAGGGTTGCGGAGTTCCGTAAGCCGTTGGCGTGCCGTACGGAGGCGGCGGTTGAGTGCCGTAGGCCCACGGTGGTTGCGGCGTGGAGGACCACGGCGGTTCGACCGGCAAGCAGACCGTCTTCACGAGCATGTCGGCGATCGTCTGCCGCTTGGCAGTAAACAACGGCAGCAAAAAGCCGATGTAAAAAATCGCATCCAGAAAGTGGGCGAACTGCCGCACGATCGACATCCCGAAGCCGATCGGCCTGCCCGTTCGTTCACTGACCACCTTGAACTTCAGCACCGACTTGCCGATGCTCGAGCCGGTCCTGCCTTGGCGATAGCCCCAATTCCAGAGCCAATACGTCAGTACCACGACAGTGACGATCGACGAAGCGATGCCTTCCAAGACCGACGAGCCGCACGACGCGGCGTCGGTCGTTCGGCCGGTTGTGCAGGACGTGCCATCCGCCATGGAGACGATCACCCCGCCAACGGCACCGAGGCCAACTGCGAGGATCACGTACAGAAGTTGGTCGACGATGAAGGCGCCGACCCGCCTACTCCACGAGGTGTAGGCTTCCGCTCCCAGGACGCCGACGGATCGGCCCGGGAGCGGATATCCGGCACCACTCCACGAAGGTGGTTGAGAACTCCTGCGGGGTGGGGGTGGCGGATAACCGCCGGGCGTAACGGGTGGTTGTTCGGTCATTGGCCGAGCCTTCCGGTAACGAGGCAATTAAATGGTATGACGGTGACTTAGCTGTTCGGCGGTGTGCTGACCCATCCTTGATTGTGAGAACCCTGTGCCCGAATCAGCATCACTCTCGTAGAGTGCGTCTATCTGTTCGTCCACGCGGACAAGCGAGATTCCTGGTTTCCCGGTTTCAAAGCGGGGCTCCAGCTTTCGAAGTCGGGGAGTCCGCTACGCCAGCGTATGAACTTTCCCACCACGCTTCTGATTGTGTGCGAGTCGGCGTGCGAGGTATCGAAGCATTTCATTCACCCCTTTCGATTCATGTGGAGGATCGATCCGCAGCGGTCGATGAGATGGCCGAATCAGGCCTTACCTGACAACGCCTGCGCACCCAGGATGTCGCTCAGCGCTTAAGCAACTCTGAACGTCTTCCTATCTAGAGGCCGGGCGGCCATGAAGACATCGATGGCGCGTATTTCTTTTCGTGCAGGATCCCGACCTTTACGCGGCCGTTTTCGTCATCGTCGGCAGGAAGAAGGCAATGGTATAGATCGGGCAGCGCGGAGCTCACCGCCGCGAACTGCACGTGATTGGGGATTTCCCCGTTCCGTGGCCCGGGATGCTTTGCCCCGGCGTTCAAGAATTCGGCAAGGATTCGGTAAGGCCGGTCTTCCAGGCTTGCCCTTGTCAGTTTCCCGACGAGGCAAGGAACGCATCTCATGTTCATCTCCCGCATCACCACCGTCGCCCGCACCCTTACCCTGGCCACCATGATCGGGGTGAGTGCCCTCGGTGCTGTCACGGTCGCCAACGCTCAATCCGCCGCGTCGGTGTCCTCCCAGGACGTGACGTTCCTCGACGGTATGGCCGAGGAAGGGATTACCTTCACCAGTCCCGAGGCAGGAATTGAACTCGCGCAACATATTTGCGGTGAATTCGGTGATGGTGCCAGCTTCGACGGGGTTGCGGCGGAAGGGTTGGAGAACTCGTCCCTGTCCGCCTACGACGTCGGCTACCTCATCGGTGGTTCGGTGGCGGTGTACTGCCCCCGGTATACCGATGAGCTTCCCGCCTGACACCGTCTGTGGTTCGTGCGGGTAAGTGGGTGAGGAGTCGTTGCTCTGTCTGGAATGTGGGTACCGCTCTCGCAGCTGCTCGCCGAGCGGAACGTCGATGTCGGCGCCGTTGCCGTTGCCGTAACGGCATCGTCCATCGCACGGACACTCGCCCCGATGGCGGATCTGATCGACTCCGGGACCGCGCACGCCGCCACCGGACAGCTCGCCGCAGCACCGGTGGGCAGCGCCGGAATCGACGGCATCATGGTGGGTCCCGCGGACTTGGCGATGGCCTTCGGCCCGGACCGCAACGCGGACCTCCCCGCGTGGAGCTCGGATGGACATCGTCAGCACCCGACAGCCGCCGCCAAGGCGTTTGGTAGTATCGAGATATTGCCCGGCGCAATAACATTCACTGTTATCCCGTGCGGGAACCGTGATCGAGCACCGCGATCGAGTAGGAATTCCGAGACGGCTGCTGGGCCAGAACTCAACGGATGCGGACAACTAGCCGGAGGGCGCACAGAGCTCCTGGTGGAGTGGGCGTTTACGCAGCAAGCTGCTGCGCAAATGATGCGAGGGCGTGCAGCTGGGGGGCGGGGCGAGGCGGATGGTAACCACCTCATCGAGCGGCAGCGACGCGTCGGCGTGGTCATACCCCCTCGCCGGGCATGCAGGGACGGCGCCGGGGTCGCCCCGGTGGTCCCCGGGGTGAGGCGGAGTGTGCGGTCTCCGAGCCCAACCCAAACCGCACCCCGACTCGGCACGTCAAGCCGACGGGTTCTGTACGCGGACGGCGTTCGCTTCCATGGCATCATGGTGGTGCCCGGGACAGTAGTCCTGGTGAAGTGAACCCGGCAGCCTTCCGGACGGTAGGTGAGCCGGGTTTCGCGTTTCTACCGGACCTCGACGGTTTTGTCATCAGCGGCCGTACCCGGGCAGGCCATTCTCCGCCCTTGCCAGGCACCAGGCCGCCGCGTCGAGGATCCACAGCTGGATCGCCTCAGCCACCACTTCATCCTGCCCTGAGTAGCAATGGGCAGAGCGCTCACTCTCGCCCGGGGCCGGTGGGTATGACGTCCGCACCGAGTTGTTCGACGGCCGAGGCGGCACTTCGCCACGGGGTCGTCGTCACTCCTACCGACAGGGAAGAGCGACCAGCAGATCCGCAGCTGACTCACCTCCGTCGCCCGCGCCCATCACGGCAGCCCTGGTCAGGCAGGCATGCGGCCCGGTGGTGTGGGCAGTCCTGAGCTGACTGGCCGTGCAGGCATTCGTCGACGAGAACACCGTTCGCGGCATCATGGTCGCCGCAGCCATCGCCGATCCGCGCGCACTCGGCTCCGCCCACGAACAGCGGATCCAGAGGGGCCTGGCCGGGCCCGGCGTTCCGGAATCTCGTCCGTACCCAGCGCTGTCGACTCCACGACCCCGCCGCAGGAATCAGGCCCGAAGTGGGGACTTTGGCCTCCTTGTCGCGGCGTCCGCCGCGGGACGAGCATCGGATAGAGGGCCACCACCACCTCAGAGGGTGGCCCACCTCAAACGGAGAGCCTCTCATGAGTGATGACACTGCGCTGGTCCTCGTGGCCGGTTATCAGGACCTCGATCGCGCCCATCAGGACTTCGACTCCCTCACCGTCCAGGTGAGAAACAAGCAGGTCAAGCTGCGAGGCGCCGTGTTGGTGGCCAAGGATGCCGACGGAAATCCCACCCTGGTCGGCACCGGTGACCACGCGGGCCGAAAAGGCGCCGGATGGGGCGCCGGAGTCGGCCTCGCGGTCGGTCTGTTCGCACCGCCGCTGCTGGCCGCGACCGCGGTCGGCGCCGGCGCGGGCGCGCTGGCCGGCAAGTTCGCCTCCCACCGCGTCAAGAGCGGCCTGGAGGACAAGATCGGACACGCCCTCGCTGCCGGCACCGGCGTGGTGATCGCGGTCCTGTCGCCCACCAGCCGGCTGCGGGTGGAGCAAACGCTGGCCGGTGCACCGATGAAGTCGGTCGCCGAGATGGACGGGCCGAGCCTCGAGGGCCTGGAATCGGCGCTTGCGGAGGCGATGGGCAAGTTCAATCCGGACCGCACCCGGCTGCCGATCCCGGACCGCAACTTCGGCGGAACGATCGGCCGCACGGTGCAGGACTCGGTGCCGGACTGGACCATCGTGCCCGGACCGAAGGCACCCGACGGTGCCCCGAACGTCCTGATCGTGCTGATCGACGACGCCGGGTTCGGCGGCCCCGACACCTTCGGCGGCGCCATCCGCACCCCGACCCTGACCCGGGTGCAGCAGAACGGTCTGACCTACAACCGTTTTCATGTGACCGCGGTGTGCTCCCCGACCCGGGCAGCGCTGCTCACCGGGCGCAACCATCACCGGGTGGGATTCGGGTCGATCGCGGAGTACCCGGGCCCGTTTCCGGGCTACACCGCCGCCCGCCCGCGCAGCTGCACGGCACTGCCCCGCATCCTCAGTGAGAACGGCTACGTCACCGGCGGATTCGGCAAATGGCACCTCACACCCGACAACGTGCAGGGCGCCGCGGGACCGTTCGACCACTGGCCCCAGGGATGGGGCTTCGACCACTATTGGGGATTCCTCAGCGGCGCCGCCGGACAGTACGATCCGATCATCACCCAGGACAACTCCGTGCTCGGCGTCCCCGAGGGCACGGACGGCAAAGGCTACTACTTCCCCGACGACCTCACCGACAAGGCCGTCGAGTGGCTGCACGCCGTCCGGGCGCAAGACCCGCTGAAGCCGTGGATGATGTACTACTCCACCGGCTGCAGCCACGCCCCGCACCACGTCGCCAAGGAGTGGGCGGACAAGTACAAGGGAAAATTCGACGACGGCTGGGACATCTACCGCGAACGAACCCTCGAACGTCAGAAAGAACTCGGCATCGTCCCGGCCGACACCGAACTGACCGAGCGCCCCGACCTGTTCCCCGCCTGGGACTCGCTGTCGGACGCCCAGAAGAAGCTCTATGCCCGGCAGATGGAGGTGTTCGCCGGCTTCTCGGAGAACGCGGACTGGAACGTCGGCCGGCTCCTCGACGCGGTCGAGGACCTCGGCGACCTGGACAACACCCTCATTCTCTACATCTGGGGAGACAACGGCGCCAGCATGGAAGGCACCGTCACCGGCTCGTTCAACGAGATGACCTTCCTCAACGGGGTGGTCCTCGACGCCGAACAGCAGCTGCAGCTGATCGATGACTACGGCGGGATCGAGGCACTCGGCGGGGACCACACCGCACCGCACTTCGCGGCGGCCTGGGCACACGCCAACAACACCCCGTTCCAGTGGGGCAAACAGATGGCCAGCCACCTCGGCGGCGACCGCGACCCGATGGTCGTCTCCTGGCCGAGCCGGATCAGCCCCGACACCCGGATGCGTAGGCAGTTCACCCACTGCATCGACATCGCCCCGACCGTGCTCGAGGCGATCGGTCTCCCCGACCCGACCACGGTGGACGGCATCGACCAGGAACCGATGGACGGGACCAGCTTCCTCTACACCTTCGACGACACCGATGCCGCCGAGCAGCACACCGTGCAGTACTTCGAGATGTTCGGGTCCCGCGCCATCTACCGGGACGGGTGGTGGGCATGCACCCGATTGGACAAGGCGCCCTGGGACTTCTCACCCGAAACCATCAAACGGTTCGCGCCCGGGGTCTACAACCCGGACGGCGACGTCTGGGAGCTGTACTACCTGCCCGACGACTTCTCCCAGGCGAACAACCTCGCGGCCGAGCACCCCGACAAGCTCGAGGAACTCAAGGAGCTGTGGTGGAGCGAGGCCGAACGCAACCGGGCCCTGCCACTGCTCGGCGGAATGTCGATCTTCTTCGGCCTGCTCCCGCCGATGCCGACGACCACCCGCTTCACCTTCAAAGGCGGCGTCCAGAACATCCAGCGCGGCATGATTCCCCGCATCCTGGGCCGCTCCTACGCCATCGAGGCACACCTGCAGGTGCCCGAGGACGGGGCGGAGGGGGTGATCGTCGCCAACGCCGACTTCATCGGCGGGTTCGGACTGTGGGTCGACGGCGGCCGCAAACTGCACCACACCTACTCCTTCCTCGGCGTGGAGACCTACAAACAGGTGTCCGACCGGCCGATCCCGACCGGGGACGTCACGGTGAAGATGCAATTCGACGCCGCCGAACCGAAGCCCGGCACCGGCGGGCACGTCACCTTGTGGGCCGGCAAGGAACTGATCGGTGAAGGCGACATGCCCAAGACGGTGCCGGTGGCCTTCTCTTCCTACGCGGGCATGGACATCGGCCGTGACAACGGCCTGGTCGTCGACCGCGACTACGAAGAGCAGGCACCGTACGCCTTCACCGGCACCGTGAAAGAAGTGATCTTCGACCTCCAACCGGCTCACCACGAAGCCGAGAAGGCTCTGCACGAGCACGAAGCGATGCAGGCCGTCGGACAGGGTGCCGCCGGCTGACGCGCAGCAGACCGCGCCGGTCCTGATTCCTGATCGGAGGTGGCCGCAGACCCGCAGGGCCTGCGGCTCAACTGCTGTGCCCAACCATTCCTGACATCTGGGTTTCACGGACGTCCCGCTCGCCCGTCTCAGCACGGGCCCGCCCCACATCGTGGTTTCGGCCTGGCGCGATGCTCACGCCGTCGGTCAACGTGGTCCTGTCCGCCTTCCCGGAGGAACAGCGGGGCGAAATTTCCGGTCTGTCGCGGTGCGTGTCCAACCTGGGCTCGTCCCTGGGTACCGCCGTTGCGGGCATCGTGCTCGTTGCCGGCCTCTCCTCCCTGGACCGCTCGTATGCGCTGGCGATGATCGTTCCGGCGGTCATCGGGCGGTGGCGTGGTTCCCGGGAGGTCGGCAGCATCTGCGGAAATCGGAACACGAGCCGCTCGATGAGGTCGTGCACCTCTACAACTGACCACGCGGCGACGTCAACTCTGCCCGAAAGCGTTCGGCCAGATCACCTCGCCCTCTCGCCTGGTGGGCGAGACGCTCCACACTCTCGGGGAATTGGGAAGGGGGACTCGGCTTCCGCCTCCGGGTGCTCGAGGAACACGCGGGCCTGAGCGAGGTCCGGGGTCACCGTCTGTCGCTGTCATCCGGTCACTCCC
Organism: Rhodococcus sp. NPDC056960; assembly: GCF_042674125.1. NCBI lineage: Bacteria > Bacillati > Actinomycetota > Actinomycetes > Mycobacteriales > Nocardiaceae > Rhodococcus > Rhodococcus sp. NPDC056960. The sequence continues at coordinate 604,541 of NZ_JBHURF010000001.1, forward strand.
TGCCCGGCGCGGCCGGCGCCGGTCGGAATGCCGGTTGATCGACCTCGTATCGAGGCGATGGTATCCCGAGAGTATCGATGAGATTCGGGCCGAACATCGTTTGCTCCCGTACGGGGATCTGTTCAGGTCTTGTCTGTTATGCGGGTCGGCTACCGTCGGGGCTTGTGACGGCCGGTAGTGCGGGGCGCGGGCACAAGATGACGCCCAACCCGGAGGTTCCCCTCGACTTCGCTCGGGAATGGGTCGAGTTCGGCGATCCCGACAACTCCGAGCACCTCATCGCCGCGGACATGACGTGGCTTCTCTCGCATTGGACCTGTGTGTTCGGTACGCCGGCGTGCCAGGGCATCATCGACGGCCGGCCCGACGACGGCTGCTGCTCGCACGGTGCCTTCCTCACCGACGAGGAGGACCTCGTGAGGTTGAATGCGTCGGTGAAGCTGCTCACCCGTGGGGACTGGCAGTTCATGACGCAGGGGCTCGGGAAGAAGGGGTACCTCGAGGAGGACGAGCTCGAGGAGGAGCCGGCGCTGCGGACTCGCCGCTACCGGGGTGCCTGCATCTTCCTCAACCGGCCCGGGTTCGAGGCGGGCATCGGATGCGCGTTGCATTCGATGGCCCTGCGGCGTGGCATCGAACCGCTCGAGGTGAAGCCGGACGTGTGCTGGCAGCTGCCGATCCGGCGCACGCAGGAGTGGGTGGAGCGACCGGACGGCGAGCAGATCCTGAGGACGACGATCACCGAGTACGACCGCCGTGGTTGGGGTGAGGGCGGCGCGGATCTGGACTGGTACTGCTCCGGCTCGCCGGACGCGCATGTGGGGACGAGGGCGGTGTGGGAGTCGTATGCGCCCGAGCTGACCGAACTGATCGGCGAGGCCGCTTACGGCGAGCTGGCGGCGCTGTGTCGCCGGCGGGCCGGGCTCGGGTTGATCGCCGTGCACCCGGCGACCGCGGCCGCCGAGAAGAAGTGCCGGTAACGGAGCGGACCCCGCGGTCGACTGGTCCGAGCCCGCGGAGGTGGGACATCGCCGCCGAGGGCTCGGCGCCGGCGTCGCGCATCTCGGCCGCTGCCTGGTCCCACGGTTCGGGCATCGGATGCTCGACGACTACCTCGGCATGGTCGCGGCCCGATCCCGGCCGAACGCTGTGCTGGCCACCGCGTACGACTGAAGGTGTTCTTCGTGGTGGCCGGAAAGTCGCCGGTCACCGAGGCGGAGGTGCCGGCGTTCGTCGGGGGCGTCAGCCCTCGTGTGGGGTGCGGATCGGTCCCGGCGATGCGGGGTGTTCGCGTACACGATCATGCGCCGTCCGGCCTGGTCACCGGGCGGCACAGGACGGCGATCGTGGTGCGGTCGGCGTACCGTCGGAACTGGAGGCTGCGGTGAAGTCGAGGGTGTGGACGGGGCCGTCCGGGGGAGGGTCGAGATGGGCATGTGGTCGGTCCGGGCGAAAGTGGTCGCGATCTTTGATTCGAGCCGATCGTCCTGGGAGAGAGGGCTGTTCGAATGATTCGTTTCCTTCTTCGGGTCGTGGTCTTTTTGGGGTCGGCGGCGATCGGTCTGCTGGTGGCGCAGTGGCTCCTGCCGGGGGTCACGATTTCCGCGTCGGGATTTGTCACCGTGGTGGTGGTGTTTGCGGTGGCGCAAAGTGTCCTGTCTCCGTTCATTGGGAAGGTGGTGGCGCGGAACGCTTCGGCGTTTCTCGGAGGCGTCGGGCTCGTGTCGACATTGGTGGCTTTGGTGATCGCATCGCTTGTCGGCGGTTTGAGTATCGACGGGTGGCGCACGTGGATTCTGGCGACCCTGGTGGTGTGGCTGGTGACCGCGGTTGCAACTCTGGTGCTGCCGTTGGTGTTGTTGCGTAACAAGAAGTCGGGCGCGTAAGAGGACCGCGAGAAGGGCAAGAGGGGATCAGCTCGATGAGGCGACTCGTCTGGGGGTGACCCGGCAGTCGCTGATCAGGGTGTGGATCGCGGAGAAGCTCGAGCGGAACGGTTCGACGGCCGCGTAGTTCCGTCGCAGTGGTGTGGCGGTACCGGAGCTGACGTGGTGGCTCGTGGTCTCGGTGTGGGGTGTCGGCTCGTCCTGGTCGTTGTCGTCGGTTTGTCGATGATGCTTCCGGAGGATGTCCAGCGGATCGCCTGCGGCCGGCTGTTGAACCATGAGCACATCGGAATCTCCCAACCGACGATTCACCGCCTGCTGCGCGCCGTGCTGGAAAACCCGGCCCTCCTCGACCGGATACCGACGAGCCCACTCCGCGGAAGAAGGGCGGGGTGGGGAGGGTCCTGTTGATTCTGGTCGCGGTGCTGGTAGTCATGGGGATTCTCGGTTCGGTGTTCGGTGGTAGTGATAAGACGGACGACAAGCCGGCGGCTGCGGCGGCAACGACTGTCACGACGACCCAGGTCCCCGATGCGGCCGACAACGACGTCGGCGGCGCTCTCGTCGACCACTCCACCGGCCGCGGCCGGCACCGACGACGACGGCATGCCCCGGCGCCGTCGCCGTCGCCGCGGCCCGCTGTTCCGGCTTCCGATCCGCGCTGCGCCCCTGCGAACGAATCACTCGTGGCCCCGCGTCGAGTCAGGGTTCTCCGCGTCCCGCCTTTCGCTCATCAACGGCACGGTGATTGACTCCGGCTCATACACGTTCCTCTGCGGCACCACCGTTGACACGACCGGCAAGATGAAGAACCGCTCCGAGGCTGGGTGATCGCGAACGTCGCCGTCTATTCCTCGACGGGCGGCGCCCGCAACACTACGACCTGGCCCAAGGCCAGCGCAGCGCCTCTGAAAATCTCCCCGGGGTGACGAAATCGTCCAGGCTCTCGACACCTGCGTGGTCAAACTTGACCCGCTGATGGCCGGCGTCGGCGACGCTCGTGGCTCCGCGGATAGCGGTGGCGGTGCCGTGGGATTGGACGATGGACCTGCTGTGGTTGCGCCTCTGACCCCATCGCATCAGGCCGACCTGCAAATGCAGCGCTTCTCGGCGGTGCTGCAGAGTAGTAGGACGGACGACTGGGCCCGCCCCGATCGCGAGCGAGCACTCTGGGCTAGCCTTCCCCGGGCAGGCAGGGGCACGGCCGAACGACGCGGTCCAGCGGTTTGACATCGCGCGTGGCTCAACCTCATACCTATCCGGAGCCCTCGATAACGCACCTTCGATTGGGGCCGGTTCGGAGTCGGTGAAGGTCGCGCGCCGTGCCTCCGCGGCGGCGCGCAGGGGAGTGTTGAGGGTGTTGAACATCGCGACCAGGGTCTCGACGCCCCGCTGGCGGCCGTTCTCGCGGTCGCCGGGTCGTCGATGTCGATCGGCGTGTAGGCGGCGATGCGTGATGCGCTTCTGCCGTCGAGCCGCTCCCAGGAGTCCGCATTGGTCTTGCCAGGCGGCGATGTCGTCGAACAAGGCCTTGATTGAGTTTCGGGGTGCGGGTGTCGATGTAGGCCGCGACGCGCAGACGACCGGCGGCGGGGATGCGTACACAAGTTCCGAACGGATCGCCGCGAAGGCAGTCCAGTTGCCATGTTGGGGTGCGGGCACCGAGATGGCGGGCTGTCGGGCATTCGTGGCGCGAGAGGATCACCGCAGACCGACCGGCCGCCGCTGCGGGAATCCTTCACAGCTCGAGGGGAAGCCAAATGGTTCAGAAGAACTCGTCTAAGAGGCGGTAATAGCGGTGGGACGCACGGTCGGTGTCTGCGCCGTAGGTGCGGAGGAAGGGGAGGACCCAGCGCTCCCCGAGGACACAACGGCGATGTCCTGTGCAGCGAGCGCGAGGTCTTGATGTCGGTCGGCGACGCGGAGCCGGCCACAGTCGATGAATCCGGCGTGAGAGCGCCACCACCGAGGTGACGGCCAACGGTGTCGAGGACGTGATTCTGCGCGGCGGTGGGTGGTGAGGCTCCGATAGTCTCGGGTACTGAACAGCTTCTGCGGTAGGTGTGTAGATCTTCAGGAGGAGTCATAAGTTGCTGCGCCCGCCCGGGGTCTATCCGCCGCAGGCGGACACGGGGATCCGGATCAGGTCCGGCACCGGCGTCGCGGAGGGTTCAGGGCGCCGGGCGGCCTGAAGGTGCGAGTGGCCTTTGCCGCATTCACCGGCGGGCGCTCTGGTTTGCGATCACCATGGTTGGTCGGTGTCCGCTCCGGCTTGCCGGCACCCGCAGCGGTCCCTCGGTTGCGGACGTCATATGACGGATGGGCATATGATGGGAAGGGACTCGTAATCGGGCTGCCTTGGAGCGCCACGCTGGGCGGGATCCGGGGCGCACCGAGGCGGTCACGCACAACAGCAGCGCGACACGGCAGGATGCTGGCTCACGATCAACGCGCGAACAGCATCATTCGCGCGGTGCCGTAGCCGACGGCTTTAATTCATGCCGAGGAGCTGACAATGAACACAACCACGAATGCACGCACGAAGAGCCTTACGGTCAGGCTGGTGGTGGCCGGATCGATCTTCATGTTGCCGGCAGGACTCGCCGCCGCACCCGCGGTGGCCTCCATCGCCGTACCCGCGGTGGCGACCGTCGCCGCACCGGCCCCTCCGGGGCAGGACCCATGCGATCCCAACAACAGCTGGCTGCTACCGCCGGACCAAATTCAGCAGCAGATGGACAACTGCAACAACAACGGTCAGTCGCAACGGGATCGACGCAACGAGCAAAATAGTGCGCCGGGACAATTCCAGATGTCGCCGCCGCCCGGCTTCGGCTCCTCCTGACGCGGAGGCCCTCCTCGTAGATCGGGCGCGGCACGGCCTGCGAACGCTGAGCGCCTCGCGGGCAGCGGACTTGCGTGCGCGAAACTCAGGTCGCCTTCACGCCCGCATCCACTTGTCGGGCATCGATCGTCCTTCGTCATTCACTGGGGGGTACGTCCGGAGAGCATAGGCGCGGGGCCTCCATGCCCGACCGGTGAGCGCTGCGGCGGAGATCGCCCTGGCCCTGGAAGAGGCGCAAGGTGAGCGTGGGCCGGGATACGACCTCCGGCGGAGGCGGCTTTGAGAGGCTGGCTATGCGGTGAGATCGATGATGAGCTTGCCTGGTTTGCCGTTGGAGAATGAGTCGATGAAGGCGGCCGGTAGCTGTTCGAATCCGGGCAGTACGGATTGCACGGCTTCCAGCTGTCCTGAACTGACGAGTTCGCCGAGCGTAGCTTCAACGTCTGCTGCGCGGTCCATGTAGTCGAGCACGACGAATCCTTGCGTGTGGACACGCTTGGTGAGAAGCAGCCCGAAATTGCTTGGTCCGGATGGTCTTTCGGTCAAATTGTAACCGTCGATCAGGCCGCACAATGCGATGTGTGCGTGGTTGTTCAGCCGGGCGATCGATGCTTCGAACATCGGGCCTCCCGAGTTTTCGAAGAGGCGGTCGATGCCGTCCGGTGTTGCCGCCTCCAGCTGCTCCTTCCACTCGGGGGACTTTCGGTCGACGACGGCGTCGGCGCCCAGTCGGGCCACCATCGAGCACTTCTCGGCGCCTCCTGCGATGCCGACAACGCGTGCGCCCGCCTGCTTCGCGAGCTGGACGGCAACGCTTCCGACTGCGCCGGAGGCACCGGAGACCAAGACGGTGTGCCCTGGTTCCGGACGCAGGATGTCGCACACTCCGGCCCACGCGGTCAGGCCCGTCATTCCGAGGACGCCAAGGTAGTGCTCCAAGGGAACGTCCTCGCGTGAGGCGATGCGGTCCCAGTCGGTACCGGGCGGGCTGACGATCTGGCGCCGTCGCCAGCCGACGAAGCCACGAACGATGTCGCCGACGGAGAAGTTGCTGTTGCGTGAGGCGGTCACGCGTGCCAGACCGACAGCGCGGACCGGTTCTCCGATTTTCACTGGTGGAAGGTAACTCGGTCGGTCGTCGAGCCAGCCCCTGATGGCCGGATCGATCGAGATAAAGAGGGTCTCGAGTGCGATATCGCCGGCCTCGAGTTCGGGCAGGGCGACGTCCTCCACGCGGAAGTTCTCCACGCTCACGTGCCCGTGGGGACGCTGCGCCAGGACGATCTGTGGTGATGAATTCACGGTGTGCTACTCCTTCGTCACCCACGACGGTAGGAGTCATGACACGGCGAAACTTGGCCCTACGCGCACGGGATTCGAAGAGCACGCACAGCGCACATCTCAATGCCGGACACGATGCGCCTGACGAAAGCATGCGCGCGCACACAGCCAAGACGTGATGCCCGTCACTTCATAGTGTCGGTGGGAGCTGGGCTCGCGCCGAGAGCCCTCCTGAAAGAATCCGGAGTCAACGCAATGAATGACACACGCGCCGTCCGACCGCTGAAGATTGCGGTCACGATCGATGACTTCGTCCTGTGGGACGGCGTTCCCATGCCGGAGGACACGACTCCCACCGACATCACGCGGTCTGTCGCAAAGACGCTGAACGACTACGGACTTCAGGGAACCTACGGCTTCTCGCACACGTACCGGCTGGAGAACGAGCCGGAGCAGATGGAGGCCTTTGAGTCGTGGGCCGAAGCGGGCCATCATCTGGGCAACCACACTCACCAGCATGCCCCGCTGCGCTGGATGCCCGACGCGGCATTCCGATGCGATTTCGAGACGGCCGAGAAGTACATCGGGCATCTGATCGAGGCCGCACCGTCGAAATACTTCCGGTACCCCATGGACATGTCATCAGGATCCGAGCGACGTCGAGGGGAGGTCGAGAAGTACATTGCAGATCTCGGCTACCGCACTGCCCCGATCACCAGCTGGTTCAGTGATTTCGCGTTCATCATGCCGTACTTCCGTGCGATGACGCTCGGCGACAAGGACATGCAAGAGCAGGTACGCGATCTGCACGTGTCGACCGCGGTGGACATGCTCTACAAGCACGCGGACACCGCGCGGACCCTGTTCGGTGCCGATGCGCCTCTCATCTGGCTCGTACACGGCACCACGATCTCTCGGGACACCCTCGCTCCGATCCTCGAGGCATTCCTCGAGCGTGGCGTGGAGTTCGTCACCCTCGATGAGGCGATGAAGCATCCGGTGAACTTCGGGAAGCCGCCGTGCAGTGAGAGCTTCACCAACCAGCTCCAGAGGTTCGCGCTTGCTGCGGGTCTACCGAAACCGGAACTCGACTTCGAGCGGCTTGCCGAGATCCTGAACCTCGCGCCCATTCCAGGCCTCGACACGATGACGACGTACGAAGAGCGCATGTTCAGGCCGTTGGCGAGGCGGGTGGGAGCTGAATACGACTGGGATTGGTCCTGAGTCGGCAATCCACATTCACACGTCATCATCTGAAAGCAGGATCATGCTCAACCTGGCCACCATGCTTGCCGACACTGCTCGACGCACCCCCGGCAGAACCGCTGTCATCGAAGGGGACCGAACCCTCACCTTCGGTGAGATCGATGCGGCTGCGAACAGTGTTGCCCGTTTTCTTCTCTCACGGCAGTTGCGTCCAGGCGACCGCGTCGCCCTGACGATCGCGAATGTCGTCGAGTTTCCGATCGTCTACTTCGGCATCCTCAAGGCCGGTGGAGCCGTCGTGCCGCTCAACACGATGCTCAAGCGGGAGGAGGTTGCCTACCACCTCCGTGACTCGGGTGCGGCGGCGTACTTCTGTGCTGTGCCGGGGCTCGACGAGGCGTGGCGCGGATTCCTGGACGTCGCTTCCTGCGAACATCTGGTCACCCTCGGCTCCGCGTTGCTCGATGAGCCGGGCGTGGGAACCACCTTGGCGGAGGTCTTGGCCGAACACCCCGCGGATGACGTCCTGCAGGAAACCGAGGCGACGGACACGGCGGTGGTCTTGTACACGAGCGGGACGACCGGCAAGCCGAAGGGTGCGGAGCTCACCCACGCCAACATGGTCCTCAACGCCATCGGGCACAACCAACTGCTCGACGCCCGGGCCGACGACGTACATCTGGTCGCTCTTCCGCTCTTCCACTCGTTCGCACAGACCGTGCAGCTGAACGCCGGTTTCGCAGTGGGTGCCACCCTGGTCCTGCTGCCACGATTCGACGCGGCTGAGGCTCTGGCGTTGATGACGCGGCACCGGGTGACGGTCTTCGCCGGTGTCCCGACGATGTACTGGGCTCTGCTCAACAAGTCCGCTGACGGCATAGCCGTTGACCTTGCCGGGCTCCTGCGCATCGCGCTGTCCGGCGCAGCTGCCCTGCCCGTCGACGTGCTGGAGCGGTTCAGGGATGTCTTCGGTGTGGGGATCCGGGAAGGCTACGGACTCTCCGAAACCAGTCCCACCGTCACGTTCAACCCGCTCGATCAACCGAACCGGTCGGGATCGATCGGCAAACCGATCTGGGGAGTAGAGGTGAAGCTCATCGACGTTCACTGGGACGAGGTCCCCGTCGGTGAGCCAGGCGAACTCGCCGTACGCGGATACAACGTGATGAAGGGATACCTGGGGCGACCCGAGGCGACCAAAGATGTGATCCGCGACGGCTGGTTCCGCACCGGCGATATCGCAACGAGAGACGACGACGGCTACTTCTTCATCGTCGATCGCGCCAAGGACCTGATCGTGAGGGGAGGCTTCAACGTCTATCCGCGCGAACTCGAGGAGGTGATCATCGCCCACCCGGAGGTCAGTCTCGTGGCCGTCATCGGAATCCCCGACGAGCGAATCGGTGAGGAAGTGAAAGCCTTCGTCATCCGCGAGCCCGGATCGGAGTTGAAGGAGGAAGACCTGATCGGATGGTCACGGGAACGGTTGGCCGCTTACAAGTACCCGCGCCTGGTGGAGTTCCGGGACACCTTGCCGATGAACGCGACAGGAAAGCTCCTCAAGCGAGCACTGCGATGACCACGCGGTTGGCGTGGGTGCCGGCCCGCGCTAGCGTCGTCTGTGGCACGAGTCGCAGTGTCGGCATACCGGTGTGAGAAGGTGTTGTGGCCTTGTATTCCGTCGATACGTTGCGCAGCAACGAGCACGACCAGCGTGAGCGCGGTGATTGGTGGCGCGATCAGGTCTCGTCGATCCACTGTCCGATGGACTTCTCCCTCGAGAGCAACTACCAGGGAATTCTCGAGCATCAACATTCGGACACGTACCAGCTGGTTCGCTGGTGGGGGGAGGCGGAAGTCCTTTCCCGCACGGCAGCCGACATCCGCCGACATCCACATGGCGCCTACGAACTGCTCTTGCCGGTCCGGGGCGAATTGATCCTCCAGCAGGATCGTCACGAAGCCACGATCACACCGGCGGTCATGGCTCTCACATCGCTGGACACGGTGACAGATCTGCGCCACGGTGATGGCTTCTCCTCTGTCGCCTTCGTGATTCCCGGCGACCGGATCGAGGCGCGGGTGCCGACATTGCCGCACGCAGGCACCGTCCTGGATGCAACATCTGGACTCGGACGCATCGTCGTCGACGTGGTCAGTAGTCTGCGCCGGGAGCGGCATGCGCTCACCGGCAGTCAGTTCGACGCGATCGCCGACCGAATCGTCGATCTCCTGGCGCTCGCCTGCAACGCAGACACGGCCGCCCCCTCCGTCGACGTTCAGGAAGGGTTGGTCACCGCCATCCGACGCTTTGTTCGAGGGAACGCCCACGACCCGAACCTCACCGGAGCCGTCGTCGCGACGCGCCTCGGCTGGTCGCTCCGGCACGTTCAGGCCCAGTTGCAGCGGATCGGGACCACACCGTCGGACCTCATCCGAGAGGAGCGTCTGGCGTTGGCCCGGTTACGTCTTCAGGACCGCGGCTGGAGCCACCAGAGCGTGACGCAGGTGGCATACTCCTCAGGATTCGGCGACCTCAGCACCTTCAGTAATGCGTACCGGCGGGCCTTCGGTGAGCGGCCGTCCGACACCCGTTCTGCGGCATCCGATAACGACTGAATCAGCAGACCCGTGGGTCGGCTCAGGCTTGACGGCCGGGCCCCCGCGCGGGTCTGCGCGTGTCTGCTGCGCGCGCTGCAAGCGGAGTGCGCTGCCCCCCAAGAGATAACACCAACCCGGTCCTAGCGTTGATGGCATGAATAGTGCAACCACCTCCGAAGTGCGACCGGCACTCGACACCCTCTTCTCCGTCGCCGGGAGGACCGCCGTCGTCACCGGTGGCTCCCGAGGGATCGGCGCCATGATCGCCCGCGGCCTGGTACTGGGCGGCGCCCACGTTGTCATCACCAGCCGGAAGGAAGAACAATGCCGCGCGACGGCCGAAGCCATCAATGCCGAGGCAGACGCTGCGGGAACGGCAGGACGCTGTACCCCCGTCGCCAGCGACCTGTCGAAGGCCGACGGGGTGACCGGTCTGGTCGACTGGCTCGGCGAGCACCTGGCAAGCATCGACATCCTGGTAAACAATGCGGGGGCCACCTGGGGTGCGCCACTTGACGAGTTTCCCCTCATCGGTTGGACGAAGGTGCTCAACACCAACCTCGTCGCCCCGTTCTACCTCATCACGGGAACGCTTCCGCTTCTGCGCAGTGCGGCGCATCCCGACCGGCCCGCTCGTGTCATCAACATCGGCAGCGTGGATGCCTTGGCTACACCGAGTTGGGAGAACTACTCCTACAGTGCGAGCAAAGCCGGGCTGCACATGGTCACCCGCCATTTAGCCAAGCAACTGGCATCCGACGGCATCACCGTCAACGCGATCGCCCCCGGTCCGATCTTGACGGACATGCTCGGACACGTCGCGGCGGATCCACAGGTCGAGGCGAAACTCCTCGACCGCGTCCCGCTGGGTCGCTACGGACAAACCGATGACATGATCGGCACGGTCCGCTTCCTGGCCTCCCGGGCCGGCTCGTATCTGACCGGCACCATCATTCCGCTCGACGGCGGGATCTCCGGCTGCGGCGGCTGACCGCGAAAACCTTTGCCTCCACCTTCTTCCACCCACCGCAATCACCACTTCGAGGAACAACCCATGCCCGAAGCTGTCATCGTCGCCACCGCACGCTCGCCGGTCGGAAGAGTGCCCAAGGGCTCATGAAAGACATCCGGCCCGACGTCACCGCCCAGATGGGCACTGCCGCGTTGGCGAAAGATCATCGCCTCGGACCGGTCGAGGCGTCACGCCAAGCGCTTGCCCGCGCCGGACTCGGTATCGGCGACATTGACCTGGTCGAAATCAACGACGCCTTCGCCGCCCGGGTGATCCCGTCTCCTCGGATCGGTCAGTGCCTACTGCGCCGAACACGCCGAATGCCCGGTCCTGGTCGTCCATCCCACAGGCGGTCATCTGAACCGTCCCCCGCACAGTGACCGGACCGGTCTACCGTCCGAACGGCCATCGACATGGCCCTCCGAATGTGGTGACCTTCGTCCATATTCTTAAGGTCCCGGGACTCTCGGCGGCCGGGGGTGGTCGAGGTGTGCTGGAAGGTATGGACGCGATCGATTCGTCGCAGCAGCCGTGCACGGGTCTGCGGTGGCGTTCGGTGGTGGTCGACGGCCGCGCCGCCCGGTACGCGGTCGGCGGTTTCGGGCCGCGGGTGTTGTTCCTGCACGGCTGGGGCCTGAGCGGACAGGCCTATACCCGCCCACTCGAACAGCTGATCGGAATGGGTGTGCGGGTGTATGCCCCGGCTCTTCCCGGGTTCGGCGGTACCGCCCGCCTCCCGCTCGAGCAGCGAACCCTCGCCGGGTACGGCCACTGGGTGGGCCACTTCGCCGACACGATCGGCTTGTCCCGGCCGGTGACCGTCGTCGGGCATTCGTTCGGTGGCGGTGTCGCGATCACCACCGCCCACCGATCGCCCGATCTGGCCGAACGTCTGGTGCTGGTGAACTCCATCGGCGGCTCCGCGTGGACCGACGGCCGTGGGGTGGTGCGGGCGCTGCGGGATCGTCCGTTGTGGGACTGGGGGCTGCATCTGCCGGCCGATCTGCTCCCCGGCCGTCAACTCACGCGCGTCCTGCCGGTCGTGCTGCGCGACGCGGTGCCCAACGTGCTGCGCAACCCGGCCGCGGTGTGGGAGGTCGCCCACCTGGCTCGGACGGCGAACCTCGCCCCGGAACTCGCGGCCCTCGCCGAACGTCGCCTCCCGATCTTCGTGGTGTGGAGCAGCCGGGACACGATCATTCCCGAATCGACGGCGTTGTCACTGAGGGCCGCACTGGGGGATCCGTACACGATCACCGTGCCCGGTGGCCATGCCTGGCTGATGGATGACCCGCGCGCCTTCGGTGAACTCATCACCAACGTCATCCACCGGCCACTTCCCGCCCGGTCGGGCCGGCGGGTGGCGCGCGCCTTCCCGGCCGCGGTGGCCGACGGGACCGCCGCGTGAGCGGACTGCGCCGTCGGCCACCGGACGGCTATCGGGTGAGGTCTTCGGACCCTACAGCCGAACCGGCCGATCGCCGTACCGTCATCCCGAGGGGAACCGCACACAACGCCCTTCCCCGGAATCAGCCTTGCAGCGGCAGTGCCGGTTCCGCGGAACCGGCACCGGCACCGGCACCGGCAGAATGGGGACGCTCTGGTCGTTTGCGGGGCCGCACCGACGAGGAGTGCAATCTGGCCTACCGGCCCGAACGGGGAAGGTGATACCGATGCCCGAGATGGACACGGCGGACTTGGTGGACTTCGAGCGCCGCTGGTACCGCCACGGAGGCGGGCCCGCCGACGATATCGAAACCGAGTTCGGTCTTCCTGCGACCGCGTTCTTCCGGCGTCTCGGGGATCTTCTCGAGACCGATCCGCCCGACACCCTCACCCGGTCCGAGGCGTCGGCGATGCTGCGGGTGTGCCGGCGACGGCTGTGGCTCGACGAATAGACCCATGATGGTCGCTCCCGATTCGGGAGCGCGCACACGAACCGATTCCGTGGAGGCGGTCCTCGGCGTCCCGGCCGGGCTCGCCGGAATCATTGCCGGTGTGTCGTTTCCGGTCGCCGTGCTCCCCAACCTGTCGCCCGACCTGGCGGCAACAATGCGATGGAACGCCCGTGCACGGAGAGGCACAAGTGCCGGCGTGTCCGAACCACCAGGCTTTGCCCGGGACGTGTCGGATCCCGAAGGATCGTCTGCT